>NZ_JBGLQV010000009.1:0-170425 GCF_041402525.1 Aeromonas sp. S18(2024)
GCCATAGCGCCGTGGAACCACCTGAACCCATGCCGAACTCAGAAGTGAAACGCGGTAGCGCCGATGGTAGTGTGGCATTCGCCATGCGAGAGTAGGACACTGCCAGGCACCCAATTTTAGATTACGCGGTGAGCGTGGTCTTTACCGGTTAGTGTGCTGATATGGCTCAGTCGGTAGAGCGCATCCTTGGTAAGGATGAGGTCCCCAGTTCGATTCTGGGTATCAGCACCATTTTCAAGTTAGTTTTAAAAGCTTTTGCCTGACGGCAATAGCGCCGTGGAACCACCTGATCCCATGCCGAACTCAGAAGTGAAACGCGGTAGCGCCGATGGTAGTGTGGCATTCGCCATGCGAGAGTAGGACACTGTCAGGCACCTATTCAGAAGAGGCCTCCCATTCGGGAGGCCTTTTTGCATTTCCGGTTCGCAAAAATCACAATCCGCCACCAACATTTTAGTAAAAATGCTGGGCTATCAAAGAATTGCTCGTTACTCTTTAGCCGTTGTCGATTAACAGTTGATGCTGCCAGAGAGGTATTGATGGCCACGTTGAAGGAAATTGCACAGGAGGCGGGAGTCTCTCTCGCTACGGTATCCCGGGTATTGAACGAGGATCCCAGCCTGAGCGTCAAGGAAGAGACCAAGCAGCGGATCTTCGAGATTGCCGAGCGGCTGGAGTACAAGACCAGCAGCGCCCGCAAGGGCGTCCACAAGAGCAAGCTGCACTTCCTGGTGGTCTATGCCTATCCCCAGAGTACAGAAGTCAACGACCCCTATTATCTGGCCATACGCTACGGCATCGAGACCCAGAGTGCCCGCCTTAACATCGAGCTGACCCATCTCTACAACTGTGCTGCAGGACGCGATCTGACCGCTGTAGATGGCATCCTTGTAGTGGGAAGTCTCACTCCCGAGCGCCTGGCTCAGTTGCAGCAGTGCTCAAGCCAACTGGTCTTCATCGATTGTCGCTCCCAAGGGGAGTTTGACTCGGTCGACGTGGATCTGGCCCTGATCAGCCAGCAGGTCGTTGACTACTTCATCGCGCAGGGGCACAAGCGCATCGGCTATATCGGGGGCCAGGACGATAGCCCGGATCTGCGCGAGCTCGCCTTTCTCGATTACGGTCAGCGGTTGGGGGTCGTGCAAGAGGGCGATCTCCATCGTGGGGATTTCTCCAGTGCCTCCGGCTATCGGCTGGCGAAGGAGATGCTGGCCGGGGATTGGCCCAAAGCGCTGTTCGTGGCCTCCGACTCCATTGCCATCGGCGTGTTGCGGGCCATTCACGAGAAGGGGTTGGCCATTCCCCAGCAGATCGAGCTTATCAGCGTCAACGATATCCCGACCGCCAAGTTCACCTTCCCACCCCTCTCCACGGTGCGCATTCACTCCGAGCTGATGGGGTCCCAGGGGGTCAACCTGCTGGTTGAGCGGCTGCGTGACGAGCGGGATATTCCATTGCGGGTGTTGGTGCCGAGCCGGTTGACCCTGCGTGGTACAACACGCTAATTTTAGTAAAATATATTTTTGTTTTAGTCGCGTCATACCCTTATGGCGCGACAACATCGATCCCTTCAGATCTTTCTCCATTTAAGGATGATTCATATCTCTGTTTTATAGAGATATAGTTCATTCCCTTGATTTTCATATCAACATCCATGCCATTCGGATGGACTAGTTCATCCTTTCTCCGCCACATCTGATCTCGCTCACAAAACAGACTCTTCTGTGTGATCGGGTTAAAACTTTACCGATCTCAAACTGATATTTAGTAAATGTTTATCTAAAGTTTACCCAGTCTATGTTGTCTTGTTCCGGGAGGACATGTGAATAACTGGGAAAACGTCCACTTCGTTGGTGAAAACAGGCTGGCCCCGCGCGCCTACTTCTTCTCTTATGCCGACCACGCGCTGGCGGCCACCATGCAGCGCGAGCTGAGCCGCCGTTTCCTCTCCTTGAGCGGCCAGTGGCAGTTCCACTACTTCGACCACCCCCTGCAGGTGCCGGAGGCCTTCTATCACAGCCTCATGAGCGAGTGGGGCCAGATCACCGTGCCCAACATGTGGCAGATGGAAAGGCATGGCCAGCTGCAGTACACCGACGAAGGTTTTCCCTTCCCCATCGACGTGCCCTTCGTGCCGACCAACAACCCCACCGGCGCCTATCAGCGCAGCTTCGTGCTGAGCCCGGCCTGGGACGGCGAGCAGGTGATCATCAAGTTTGACGGGGTGGAGACCTACTTTGAGGTCTATGTAAACGGCCACTACGTTGGCTTCAGCAAGGGGAGCCGCCTCACCGCCGAATTCGACATCAGCGCCTATGCCAAAACCGGCGAGAACCTGCTCTCGGTGCGGGTGATGCAGTGGGCCGACTCCACCTACATCGAAGATCAGGACATGTGGTGGATGGCGGGTATCTTCCGCGACGTCTACCTGGTGGGCAAACCGGCGGTCCATGTGCAGGACTTCTTCATCCAGACTGCGCTGGCTGACGACAACCAGAGCGCCACCCTGAGCTGTGATATCCAGCTCGAAAACCTGGGCGAGTCGGCCAAGGATCACCGTCTGGTCTGGTCACTGCTGGATCAGGGCAGCGAGATCGCCAGCGGCTCTCTCGACCATCTCGCCATCGACGGCAAGTGTGATTGCCGTTTCACGCTGGATATGGCCAACCCCCATCTGTGGAGCGCCGAAGATCCCTACCTCTATCAGCTGATGCTCTCCCTCTACAACGGTCAGGGGGAGCTGCTGGAGGTGATCCCGCAGCGGGTCGGGGTGCGTGAGATCAAGATCAAGGATGGCCTCTTCTACGTCAACGGTCGTTATCTCAAGCTGCACGGGGTGAACCGTCACGACAACGACCACCTCAAGAGCCGCGCGGTCGGCATGGACCGGGTGGAGCGCGATATCGTGCTGATGAAGCAGCACAACCTCAACTCGGTGCGCACCGCCCACTACCCGAACGATCCGCGCTTCTACGAGCTGTGCGACCAGTACGGTCTGTTCGTGATGGCGGAGACTGACGTGGAGACTCACGGCTTTGCCAACGTCGGCGATCTCAGCCGCATCACCGACGATCCTTTCTGGGAGCCTGTGTTCGTGGATCGCATCGAACGCCACGTTCACGCCCAGAAGAACCACCCCTCCATCATCATCTGGTCGCTCGGCAACGAGTCCGGCTACGGCTGCAACATCAGGGCCATGTACCAGCGCTGCAAGGCGATCGACCAGACCCGTTTGGTTCACTACGAAGAGGATCGCGACGCCGAGGTGGTGGATGTGGTAAGCACCATGTATTCGCGCGTCTCCCAGATGAACTGCTTCGGCGAGTTCCCTATGACCAAGCCGCGCATCCTCTGCGAATACGCCCACGCCATGGGCAACGGCCCGGGTGGCCTCAGCGAATATCAGCAGGTGTTCGACCGCCACCCCCATATTCAGGGCCATTACATCTGGGAGTGGTGCGATCACGGCATCCTGGATCAGGACGAGCAGGGGCGCCCCGTCTACAAGTACGGCGGAGACTACGGCGACTATCCCAACAACTACAACTTCTGCATGGATGGTCTCATCTACCCGGATCAGACCCCGGGGCCTGGCCTGCGCGAATACAAGCAGGTGCTCTGCCCGGTCAAGGTGCGAGCGCAGGATCTGGCGAGCGGCAAGCTTGAGCTGGAAAACCGCTACTGGTTCTCCAATCTGGACGACATCCGCCTGCTGGTCGAGGTGAAGGCGGAAGGCGAACTGCTGGCGAGCCAGCAGCTGCGGGTGGAAGGTATTGCCCCCGGCGCCACCACAGAGTTGCAACTGGCGCTGCCGACCCTCGATGGGCGGGAAACCTTCGTCCAACTGCGAGTCATCAAGGCCACCGCCACTCACTACAGTGCGGCGGAGCACGAGCTGGGCCAGTACCAGTTCCAGCTCAAAGAGTCGACTCGCCAACTGCAGCCTTTTGCCAACCCTAACGCCACACCGTTGCAGATCGCCGACGAGCGGCTCGCGCTGACCTTGAACGGTAGCGGCTTTGCCCTGCGCTTCTCGCGCCTCGACGGCAAGCTGGTGAGCTGGCAGCAGGATGGCATCGAGCTCATCGAGCGGGCGCCGCGCCTCACCTTCTTCAAACCGATGATCGACAACCACAAGCAGGAGTACGAGAGCCTGTGGCACCCGAACCACCTGCAGATCATGCAGGAGCACTTCCGTGGCTTGAGTTGGCGCCAGCTCGGTGACGCGGTCGAGGTGACGGTGGAGAGCCTGATCGCGCCGCCGGTGTTCGACTTCGGCATGCGTTGCCGCTACGTCTACACCCTGAGCCCGAACGGCCAGCTGCACGTGGCCCTTTCCGGCCAGCCCTACGGCGGTTATGACGACATTATTCCCAAGATCGGTTTCGAGCTGGGTATTCGTCAGGATCTCGACCGGGTGCACTACTACGGCATGGGCCCGGGCGAGAACTATCTGGACAGCCGCCAGAGCAACTGGATCGACTGCTTCCAGAGCACGGTGGGCGAGATGTGGGAGCACTACCCCTTCCCGCAGGACAACGGCAACCGTCAGCAGGTGCGCTGGGCAACCCTGACCAACCGTCACGGTGCCGGTCTCTACGTGCGGCCCGATGCCCCCATCAACCTGAGCGTCTGGCCCTACAGCTGGGAGCATATCCACGCGGCGCAGCACATCAATGAGCTGGAACCGAGTGGCTATCTCACCCTCAATCTGGATCACAAGGTACTTGGGCTCGGCTCCAACTCCTGGGGCTCCGAGGTGCTGGACTCCTGGCGGGTACGCTTCGAGCCGTTCAGCTTCGGCCTGACCCTGCTGCCCATCGCCCGTGGCAACCTCAATCCGGCTGCGCTGGCCGGGCTCGATCTCACCATCAACGGCGGGAGGAACCTCGCATGATCACCCTGGACAACCTGACCCTGTTCAAAAACATCTACCGGGAGGGCAAGAAGTGGGGCCGCTGCGTGGAGGCCATCAACAACGTTGGCAACCTCAAGCCGGGGATCTGCCACTCCATCGGTGACTCCCTCACCTACCGCTTGCAGGAGGGGGCCAGCCCGGCCACCTCATTGTTCGAGGGGCAACGTCGTTACTTCGACGTCCACTACTACCTGGAAGGGGAAGAGACGGTGGAGTGGGCTGCCAAGAATGAGCTGCGGGTCGAACAGGCTTACGACGACACCACAGACCGCGAGTGGCTGGCCGGCGAGGTGCGCGAGCGCCAGAAGGTGGGCAACGGCCAGGTGGTGATCTTCGAGAACGATGAGGCCTACCGCTTCGCAGGCGACGGCCCGGTGCGCAAGGTGATCATCAAGGTCACCGTCGAAGGCGGCTACTTCAAAAACAAATAACAAGCCGCTGATTTTGTACTGATAAAAAGCCGGAAGGCGCGGGGCTCACCCTACAGCTCAGGCCCCGCCCTTTCGCAGACAACTACTACAGGTCTGGAGATGCACCATGTCTGATTCCAAACGGAATACGATAGGCAAGTTCGGTTTGCTGTCGCTCACCTTTGCGGCGGTATTCAGTTTCAACAACGTCATCAACAACAACATCGAGATCGGTCTGGCGTCAGCCCCGATGTTCTTTCTGGCCACCATTTTTTACTTCATTCCGTTTTGCCTGATCATTGCGGAATTTGTGTCACTGAATAAGAACTCCGAAGCGGGGGTTTATGCCTGGGTGAAGAGTTCCCTCGGCGGTCGCTGGGCCTTCATCTCCGCCTACACCTACTGGTTCGTGAACCTCTTCTTCTTCACATCCTTGCTGCCGCGGGTCATCGCCTACGCCTCTTACGCCTTCCTGGGTTACGAGTACATCCTCACTCCGCTGGCCACCACGGGCCTGAGCATGATCCTGTTCGCCTTTGCCACCTATGTCTCTACCAACGGCGCCAAGATGCTGGGCCCCATCACCTCGGTGACCTCGTCCCTGATGCTGCTGCTGACACTCTCCTACATTCTGCTGGCGGGCGCGGCCCTGATCGGCGGCGTGCAGCCGGCCGACCCCATCACGGTGGAAGCCATGGTTCCCGATTTCAGCTGGGCCTTCCTGGGTATTACTACCTGGATCTTTATGGCGGCCGGTGGCGCCGAGTCGGTGGCGGTCTACGTCAACGACGTCAAGGGCGGCTCCAAATCCTTTGTGAAGGTGATCATCGTCGCCGGCATCTTCATCGGCGTGCTCTACTCCATCGCCTCCCTGCTGATCAACGTGTTTGTCCCGAGCGATACCCTGAAATACACCGGCGGCTCGGTGCAGGTGTTCGAGGGGCTGGCCTCCTACTTCGGTCTGCCTGAAATCCTGGTGAACCGCTTCGTGGGTCTGGTCTCCTTCACCGCCATGTTCGGCTCCCTGCTGATGTGGACTGCCACTCCGGTGAAGATCTTCTTCTCCGAGATCCCGGCCGGCATCTTCGGCAAGAAGACGGTCGAGCTGAACGAGAACGGCGTGCCGGCTCGTGCGGCCTGGATCCAGTACCTCATCGTACTGCCGCTGATGGTGATCCCGACTCTGGGCTCCAACACCGCGCAAGATCTGATGAATACCGTGATCAACATGACCGCCGCCGCTTCCATGCTGCCGCCCCTGTTCATCATGCTGGCCTACCTGAATCTGCGCCTCAAGCTGGATCACCTGCCGCGGGACTTCAAGATGGGCTCGCGCACCACCGGCATCGCCGTGGTCTCCGTGCTGATCGCCATCTTCTCGGTGGGCTTCCTGGCCTCCACTTTCCCGACCGGCGCCGACATCATGACCATCATCTTCTACAACGTCGGCGGGATTGTGATTTTCCTCGGCTTTGCCTGGTGGAAATACAACAAATACGAAGCCTCCCTGAGCGATGAAGCGCGCGCCAAAGAGGCCCAGCCGACCGCGCAGGTGTCGCTCCAGGCGTCATGAGCCGCGTCCCTGAACAGACAGGCCCGAGGGGCCAACACAAGCAAAGCGGGTGGCCGATGGCCACCCGTACCCCGTTAAACCCAACAAGAAAAGGAGGAACACAATGAGCGAGGTGATCGAGTTTGCCGAATTCAAGCGAGTCGAGATGAAGGTGGGCAAGGTGCTGGAGGTGGTGCGCCACCCAGGCGCCGACAAACTCTATATCGTCCAGATCGATGTCGGTGGCGAGCGCCCCCTGCAGACCGTCACCAGCCTGGTGCCCTACTACAGCGAAGCTGAGCTGCTGGGCAGCCAGGTGGTGGTGCTGACCAACCTCAAGCCCACCAAGATGCGCGGAGAGCGCTCCGAATGCATGTTGCTCTGCGCCGAGACGCCGGACGAGAGCCAGAGCGTGCTGCTGCAGCCCCGGGTGCCGATGGCGCCGGGTACCCCGATTGTGTGAGTGATTGACGGCGCCGGCGC
The DNA here is from genome assembly GCF_041402525.1 of Aeromonas sp. S18(2024). NCBI lineage: Bacteria > Pseudomonadati > Pseudomonadota > Gammaproteobacteria > Aeromonadales > Aeromonadaceae > Aeromonas > Aeromonas sp. S18(2024). Next base: position 7,364 of record NZ_JBGLQV010000009.1, read on the forward strand.
GACCACTGCGCGCCGGCTTGCCGCAAGGCAGCCACAGACGGCCAGTTTGACCATAACAAGAGAGTAAAGGGCGGGGCCGACAGACCCTTGCCGAACACATTCAGAGTCATCAGCGCCTCACAGAGGAGGCGCGATTCCATTGGAGGACATCATGTCTGAATCCGTACGCGGTACCATAGGCAAGTTTGCCCTGTTGTCGATGACCTTTGCCGCCGTGTTCAACGTGCGCAACATCGTCAACAACAACATCGAGTTGGGGTTGAGCTCCGCCCCCATCTTCCTGCTGGCGACCATCGTCTACTTCATCCCGTTTGTTTTCATCATCGCCGAGTTCGTCTCGGCCAACAAAAACTCCGAGTCGGGGATGTATGACTGGTTGAAAAAGCCGCTCGGTACCCGGATGGCCTATCTGGGCTCGTTTCTCTACTGGTTCGTGAACCTGTTCTGGTTCGTCTCCTTGCTGCCCAACGTCATCGCCTACGCCTCCTACGCCATGCTGGGGTACGAGTACAGCTTCTCCCCCATGGTCACCTCAGTCATCTCCATCGTACTGTTTGCGGCGGCGACCCACATCTCCACCAAGGGGGCGAGCTGGCTCGGTAAGATTGCCGAGATAGTGGCCTACGGCGTGTTTGCCCTGTTCGCTATCTATGTGCTGGGGGCCCTGATGGCGCTCGGCGGTGACCATGTGCCGGCCCAGCCCATCACCCTGGAGGCCATGACCCCCACCGTCAACTGGGCAACCCTCGGTATCATGTGCTGGATCTTCCAGGCGGCCGGTGGCGCCGAGACGGCGGCGGCCTATCTCAATGACGTGAAGGGCGGCCAGAAGTCCTTCATCAAGGTGATCATCAGCGCAGGTATCGTGATCGGTGCCATGTATGCCCTCGGTTCCCTTTTGGTGAACGTGTTCGTGCCGCGCGAGAGCCTCACCTATGCCGGCGGCATGGTGGAGATCTTCACCGGCATGGCCCAGTACTTCCAGATCTCCGAGACCCTGGTGGGCCGCTTCGTCGGTGTCGTGCTGTTCATCGCCATGTTCGGTTCCATGATGATGTGGACCTCGGCCCCGGTGAAGATCCACTTCTCCGAGATCCCCAAGGGGGTCTATGGCGAGAAGACCACCGAGCTCAACCAGCACGGGGTGCCGGTGCGCGCCGCTTGGTGGCAGTTCGTCTTCGTGTTCGCGATGCTGGTGGTCAACGGCTTCGGCTCCGAATCGGTGCAGCAGATGATGAACACCGCCATCAATCTCACCGCCGGTACCGCCATGCTGCCGCCGATTTTCATCATGGTGGCCTACTTCGTGTTCCGCTGGAAACATGACGACACTCCCCGCGAGTTCCGCATGGGATCGCGCAAGTTCGGCATGGCGGTGGTGTCGGTGCTGATCGCCATCTTCGTGGTGAGCATGAGTGCCTCCGCCTTCCCGACCGGGGTGGATCTGGTGCGCGCCTTCTTCATCAACGTCTTCATGACGGCTGTCTTCTCGGCGCTGGCCTATTGGTGGATCTCCCGCTTCGAGAAGCGCCAGGCGAGCAAACTGGCGGCCGGCAAGTCCGCTGACGGCGTCAATCTGGCCCGCCAACCTTGAACCATGCCCGTGCGAGGGGATAACCCCTGACAAGGCCGGTCACGGTGCGGCTTTGCGCCGGCAAGTGATCGGGGTAAGCTGGGGACTCGTTGCAGCAGGAGGTGTCAAACACCTCCTGCTGTGTTTTTTGCCACCCTGGCGCCCGCTCACCCTATGGTGACGGTTTGCCTCTTTGCCGGAGACGGTTCGTGCGTCTGGATCCCTTTACCTCTGTGCTGATCCTGGTGGTCGCCCTGGCCTCCTTCTTCCCCTGCGAGGGGCAGGTGGCCGTCTGGTTTGGTTGGCTGACCAAGCTGGCGGTGGCGCTGCTCTTTTTCATGCATGGCGCCAAGCTGTCGCGCCAGAATCTGCTGGCGGGGCTGGGTCACTGGCGGCTGCACCTGGTGGTGATGCTCAGCACCTTCCTGCTGTTCCCGCTGCTGGGACTGCTGCTCACGCCGCTGGTGCCCCACTGGCTGAGCCCGGCCATCTACCTCGGCTTCCTTTACCTTTGCGCCCTGCCCGCCACCGTGCAATCGGCCATCGCCTTCACCTCCATGGCCGGCGGCAATGTGGCGGCGGCGGTGTGCAGCGCCTCGGCCTCCAGCATCCTCGGCATCTTCCTCTCCCCCGTGCTGGTGGGGCTGATGATCCAGGTTCAGGGGGAGGGGATCGACACCTGGCACTCGATCCAGGCCATCATGGTGCAGCTGATGCTGCCGTTCGTGGTGGGCCACCTGTCGCGCCCGCTCATCGGTCGCTGGGTCGACAGCCACCGGCCGCTCATCGGCAAGCTGGACCAGAGCTCCATCCTGCTGGTGGTTTATGTGGCCTTCAGCGAGGCGGTGGTGCAGGGGATATGGCATCAAGTAGGTTGGTACGATCTGGCCAGTATCGTGCTGCTGAGCTGTGTGCTGCTGGCGTTGGTGCTGGGCTGGAACGTCTGGATCAGCCGCCGCCTCGGTTTCAACAAGGCGGACGAGATTACCATTGTCTTCTGCGGTTCCAAGAAGAGCCTGGCTAATGGGGTGCCCATGGCCAACGTCATGTTCCCGGCTGCCAGCGTCGGGATCATGGTGCTGCCGCTGATGATCTTCCACCAGATCCAGCTGATGGTCTGTGCCGTGCTGGCCCGTCGCTACCACGAGCAGGGCGCCGAGTCCCGGGTCTCACATCAGGCGGGATAAGCCATTCTGGCAGTGCAAAAGAGAGGGAGGCCAGTTGGCCTCCCTTTTCGTTTGTCGCCGCGTCAGCGTTTGCGCCAGACGGTGAGCTGGGCCACCGTGTGCTGGTGCTTGCGGGCGGTCTCGCGGATGACGAAGGGCACCTCCTGCGGCGGAATATGCTCCTCGAACTCCACCGTCAACAGGCGCTGCAGCGCCTGATAAGTGGTGAGCGCCTCGCCGTTTTCGCGGATGCCGCCGAGCCAGTTGGCCTTGGGGGTGTACTCCGTCAACCAGGTGTAGGGGCTGGTGAGCACCAGCAGGCCGCCACTGCGCAGCCTGGGAGCAATATCCCGCAGGAAACGGGCGGGTTCCCGCAGCCGGTCGATCAGGTTGGAGGCGAGCACCAGATCGTAGTGGTCATATTTGGGCTTGAGGTTGCAGGCATCCCCCTGGCTGAAGTGGATGCGTTCCACCTGCTCGCGGCCCAGATCGTGGCTGGAGAGCCGCGCCTCGCAATACTCCACCAGATCCCCCTCCAGCGGCATGGCGTAGCGGAAGCTGTCCTGGCTGGCGAGCGCCAGTGCCACGTCGATGAAGCGGGCCGAGTAGTCCACCCCGTCTACATGCTGGAAGTGGCGGGCCAGCTCGAAGCTGGCGCGGCCGGTGGCGCAGCCGATATCGAGCGCCCGTTGGTGGTTGCTGCATAGGTCACTGGCCAGATCGGCCAGAGTCTTGGCGTAGTTGGCTACTCCGAAACGGGTCGGCCCGTACTGGAAGTCGAGGTATTGCGCGACGAGGGTGTCTGTTTCGTAAGGGTTCACGATGACGGGTTCCTGATAACGGGAGGCCAGATAGCGGAAGCCCGCATGCTGGAAGAAGTGGCGACGAAAGGCGTAGCGGGATGACTTGAGTGCCTCGTTGCCGGTGCTGATCCAGCTGCCGCCCTTGATCAGGGTGTGCTTGCCATCGAAGGTGGGGGTGGAGAAGTCGTCGTAGAGGGGGTGCACCTTGAACCCCTCGAAGCCGTCGATGGCGGTGCCGGTCCACTGCCAGACGTTGCCCACCAGATCGAAAAAGTTGCCCTGCGGGCAGGCATCCACCGGACAGGAGGAAGCGAAGCGGGCGAGATTGATATTGCCGGGGGCCTCCACCCAGTCCGGCTGATCCTCAGGTACCCGCTCGCGCAGCAGCATCCACTCCGCCTCGCTCGGTAGCTGGATGGGCAGCCCGGTCTGAGCCGCTTTCCAGCGGCAGAAGGCGGCGGCCTCCAGCTGGTTGACCTCCACCGGCCAGTCCCACGGCATGGCGACCAGCTCGGTCATCAACCGCAGTTGCAGTTGGCCGGGGTTGGCCGGGTTGCCGACCCAGAAGGTGGGCATGCGGGCCCTGGCATACTGGCACCAGCCCCAACCCTCCTCATCCCACCAGGTTTGCGTGTCATAACCCCCCGCCTGCACGAAGTCGAAATATTCTGCGTTGCTCACCAGCATGCGGCTGGCCTGGAAGGGGGCCAGCTCGATGTGGCGCTCGCCATATTCGTTGTCCCAGCCGTAGGTGGCATCTTGCTTGCCGAGTTTCACCTGACCGCCGGCCACCGACAGCAGGGTGTTGGCGGGCACCTCGTTACGCCGATGGCGCGCCTCGGCGCAGACCGGCCACTGGGGCTGGCTGCGCACCCAGGCTAGCGGCAGCTGGCGGATCAGCACGCTGGAGGTCTCGAGGTGGATGCGCTCGTGTTCTATCCCCATCAGGATGACCCAGGCCGGGCTCTGCCAGTCGATGGGCAGTTCGAGCGGCATCTTCTCGATAAAGTCGACCACCAGGGCCCGCACGCGGGCGCGATAGGTGCGCAGCTCGCTGATGGCGGGCCAGTCGTAGTGGGTCTCGTCGAGATCGTCCCAGCTCATCTCGTCCACCCCGATGGCGACCATGGCCTCGATGCGGGCGTCGAGCCTGCTCTCGATGAGACGGGCCGCCAGCAGCTTGTTGATGAAGAAGGCGGCGGTGTGGCCGTAGTAGAAGATGAGCGGGTGGCGCAGAGGGATCGCCTTGTTGAACCAGGCGCGCTCGTCGGCTAGGCAGTCGAACAGGGAGTCGTAGAGATCGAAGGTCTGGCAGAAGTAGGCGAGCAGCTCGCGGCGCTTGTGCTCGGGATCGCTGCCGGTCAGCAGCGGAGTACGGGTTGGCGCGGGCAGATCGACATCGGTGGAAAACAGGGGGCTGGCTTGGGTCACGCTTTGACTCCTTGTTGGCAGTGAAGACTGACAAGGCGGTGGTAAATCCATTACCGCGCTGGCGAGCTCTGTGGGCACAAAGTATCACTATTGGCTCAACAGACCGGCGCGGCAACCAAAAACTTGCACGGGTCGTCAGCCTCGTGGGTTCCGGCGCCGTGAGTCGGCAGGGCAGTTGCCCGGTGTGATGACAGATGACAAAAGGCCCCTGCGGGGCCTTTTGTCATGTCGGGTTGCCGGGGTCTGCAGCCTCAAGCGAGCGGGATTGCGAGACGCAGATCCGCATTCAGGCGCATCAGCAGCCACTGCATGCCGGCGAGATGCTGGTGGTCATGGCTGACGAGCAGGCGAACCAGGCCATCCAGGGTTACCTCGCCATAGCCGCCATACCGGGCGCGCCGCTGCCAGGCCGGGGAGGGCAGGGCCTTAAGCCAGTCGACCGTCTCGCTGCGGGCGGTGCGAAAGCGTGCCAGTTGCACGGCGGGATCCTGCTGCCGGTACTGGTTGTCTTGTGCCAGTTGATAGCCATCCAGTGAAGCCAGCTCGGGCAGGCTCTCCTCCAAAGTGCGGCGAAAGCGTATCTGATAGCCCAGGGTTTCGATGTCCAGCAGGTGGCAGAGGTGGCCCCGGGCGCTGAAGCGCTCGGAGGGGATGCCAGCCCAGTTGGCAGGCTCCCAGTCCAGATGGTCGGCTGGAACTTGTGCCAGCAGCTGCTCAAATTGATCCGGCATGGCCAGCAATGTGGTGAAGAGATGCATCCTTGTTTCTCGTTCCTTGTGTATCAGTGCCGCCGAATCACGGCGGGGCGAGTCGTCACTCCTGGGCCGGTTCACCCAGATGGCGGGCATGGAAGCGCAGGTGCGCCTCGATAAAGCTCGCCACGAAGTAGTAGCTGTGGTCGTAGCCGGGGTGGCGGTTCAGCTCCAGCGGCCACCCCTTGCCGGCGGCGGCATCGGCCAGGGCATCGATATGCAGCTGCTCGGCCAGGAAGGGATCGTCCAGTCCGACATCGACCCGGGTCGGCAGTGGCTTGACCGGCTCATTGCGCAGCAGCAGGCAGGTATCCCACTCCTGCCACAGCAGGGGGTTGTTGCCGAGGTAGGCGCCGAGCGCCTTCTGGCCCCAGGGGCAGCGGCTCGGATGGCTGATGGGGCTGAAGGCCGATACAGAGTGGTAGCGGCCAGGCTCGCGCAGGGCGGCGATGAGCGCCCCGTGGCCGCCCATGGAGTGGCCGCTGATGGCGCGCCGGGTCGAGACCGGGAAGTGGGTCTCGATGAGCTCGGGCAGCTCGCGGGTGACGTAGTCGTACATCTGGTAGTGATCGCGCCAGGGGGTCTGGCTGGCATTGACGTAGAAACCGGCACCCATGCCGAGGTCATAACCGGGATCGTCCGCTACCCCTTCGCCGCGGGGGCTGGTATCCGGGGCCACCAGGGCGATGCCGAGCTCGGCGGCGATGCGCTGAGCGCCCGCCTTCTGCATAAAGTTTTCATCGGTGCAGGTGAGGCCGGAGAGCCAGTAGAGCACGGGCACCTTCTGGCCGGTGAGGGCCTGGGGTGGCAGATAGATGGCAAACTGCATGTCGCAGCCGAGCACGGTGGAGCTGTGGCGGTAGCGCTTGTGCCAGCCATCGAAGCTCTTGTTGCTGCTGATAATGTCCAGATTCATCGAAGGACTCCTCGCCCCGCCCATGCATCGATGGGCGGGGCTCTCATGGGATCAGTAGTGGATGACGGTGCGGATGCTCTTGCCTTCGTGCATCAGATCGAACGCCTCGTTGATCTGCTCAAGCCCCATGGTGTGGGTGATGAAGTCGTCCAGCTTGAACTCACCCTGCATGTAGCGCTGCACGTAGCTCGGCAGTTCGCTGCGACCGCGCACGCCGCCGAAGGCGCTGCCGCGCCAGACCCGGCCGGTGACCAGCTGGAACGGACGGGTGCTGATCTCCTGGCCCGCACCGGCCACGCCGATGATGACGGATTCGCCCCAACCCTTGTGGCAGCACTCCAGCGCCGCGCGCATCACCTTGACGTTGCCGATGCACTCGAACGAGAAGTCGACGCCACCGTCGGTCATCTCGACGATCACTTCCTGAATCGGCTTGTCGAAGTCGTTCGGGTTGATGCAGTCGGTGGCCCCCAGCTTGCGGGCCAGCTCGAACTTGCTCTCGTTGATATCGATGGCGATGATGCGGCCGGCCTTGGCCAGGCGGGCGCCGATCACGGCGGAGAGGCCGATGCCGCCCAGCCCGAAGATGGCGACGCTCTCGCCTTCCTTGACCTTGGCGGTGTTCATCACGGCGCCGATGCCGGTGGTGACGCCGCAGCCGAGCAGGCAGACCTCTTCCAGCGGGGCGGCCGGGTCCACCTTGGCGATGGAGATCTCGGGCAGCACAGTGTATTCGCTGAAGGTGGAGGTGCCCATGTAGTGATAGATGGGCTGGCCATCCTTGGAGAAGCGGGTGGTGCCGTCCGGCATCAGCCCCTTGCCCTGGGTGGCGCGGATCTTCTGGCACAGGTTGGTTTTGCCGGATTTGCAGAACTTGCACTCGCCGCACTCGGGGGTGTAGAGCGGGATCACGTGATCCCCCACCTTGACGCTGGTGACGCCCTCACCGACCGACTCGACGATGCCGCCCCCCTCGTGACCTAGGATGCAGGGGAAGACCCCTTCCGGATCTTCACCTGAGAGGGTGAAGGCGTCGGTGTGGCAGACGCCGGTAGCTACAATGCGCACCCGTACCTCGCCAGCCTGGGGCGGCATGACCTCGACTTCTTCGATGGAGAGGGGCTGGCCCGGGCCCCAGGCGATGGCGGCCTTACACTTGATGCTTTGAACCTGTGCCATGAATGATGTCCTTATGGTTGAGCAGGGTGAACGGAATTGGGTTCGGACATCCAGTGTAGTTTTCCGCCGATTTGGTGATAATAAGGCGAAATATCAAATCACTTTTACACATAGGTAATAATGTTCGGCTGGGAAGGGATCTGTGAATTTGTCAGCGTGGCGGAGCAGGGGGGCTTTACCCCGGCCGCTCGCAAGCTAGGGGTGTCGGTGGCTCAGGTCAGCCGCCAGGTGGCGCAGCTGGAAGATAGGCTGCAGGCCAAGCTGCTGCTGCGCACCACCCGTCAGGTGCGACTCACCGAGCTCGGCGAGATCTACTACCGTCACTGTCGCCAGCTGCTCGACAACCTCTACGAGGCGGAGCTGGCGGTGGGGCGCCATCAGGCTGTGCCACAGGGTTCCCTGCGCATCACGGCCCCCGTCTCCTACGGCGAGAGCCGGGTCGCCCCCCTGGTGAACGACTTCATGGTGCGCTACCCCCAGCTGGAGGTGACCCTCAACCTAACCAACCAGCTGCTGGACCTGGTGCACGAGGGTTACGATCTGGCACTGCGGCTCGGCCACCTCAAGGACTCCAGCCTGGTGGCGCGCAAGCTGGCGCAGCGGGTGCCCTATGTCTGTGCCTCGCCCGCCTACACCGCCCGCCACGGCATGCCCAACAGTCTCTCGGAGCTTGCCCGTCACACCTGTCTGGTGGGCAACAGCGACGAGTGGTACTTCACTCTGGATGGCCGTTCCCACAGTGTGCGGGTGCACGGCCTGCTGCAGTGCAACAGCGGCCACGCCCTGCTCGATGCGGCGCTCAAGGGGATCGGCATCATTCAGCTGCCGGACTACTACGTCAGTGACCATCTGACCTGCGGCGAGCTTATCGAGCTGCTGCCCGAGCTGCGGGCGCCGGCGGAGGGGATCTGGGCCCTCTATCCCCACAACCGCCACCTCTCGCCCAAGGTGCGGCTGCTGGTGGACTATCTGGCCGAGCGGCTCGGCGCCCCCCAGCAACCGGCCCTGACCCGGCCGATAGGCTAGGGGGAGGCCGCCAGGAGCTTGCTCTTGGGCCGCGCTGGCCGGACAAATAAAAAGCCCTTGAAATTCAAGGGCTCTTTCAATCGATTACTGCGGCGACAGGCTCGCCTTGCGAAGCATCACTCGATGTTCTGGATCTGCTCGCGCATCTGCTCGATGAGGACCTTCAGCTCGACGGCGGACTGGGTCACTTCGGCGTTGATGGACTTGGAGCCGAGGGTGTTCGATTCGCGGTTGAACTCCTGCATCATGAAGTCGAGACGACGGCCACAGGCGCCACCCTTCTTCATGATCTTGTTGGTCTCGCTGATGTGCATCTCCAGACGATCCAGCTCTTCGGCCACGTCGATCTTCTGGGCCAGCAGCACGATCTCCTGCTCGATGCGGGCCGGATCCAGCTCGACTTTGGCTTCGGCCAGCCGGTCGGTGAGCTTTTGGCGCTGCCACTCGATGATCTGCGGCAGGTGGGCGCGCACCTTGGTCACTTCCACCTGGATGCCGGCCAGACGCTGCTCGATCAGTGCCTTGAGGTTGGCCCCTTCACTGGCGCGGGAGGCGAGGAAGTCGTCCAGGGTCAGGTCGAAACCGCCCATCAGTTCGGTGGCGACCGCATCCATGTCCTGCTCGGCGGCGGCCATCACGCCCGGCCAGCGCAGCACGTCGACCGGGTTGAGCTGGCCCTGACCCGCTTCTTTCATGACCCAGCTGGCGCTGTCGATGATGAGTTTGGCCAGCTCTTCATTGATATGAAGCTGGCTGGCGGCGGCCTGAGCGGCCTCGAAACGCAGGTTGCACTCCACTTTGCCACGCTGCAGCTTGGCGCGGAAACGCTCACGCAGTACCGGCTCCAGGCTGCGCAGTTGTTCCGGCAGGCGAATGTAGGTTTCCAGATAGCGCTGGTTGACCGAACGAATTTCCCAAACGGCTGTGCCCCAGTCGCCCTTGAATTCCTTGCGGGCGTAGGCGGTCATGCTGTGAATCATTGATTGTTCCGGGCTTGATGAAGTGTGGGGGCAGTATACCCAGCCAGGCTGGTGCCGTCAGCCGCTGCCTTGGTTTTAGCGGCTGATATTTGGGGCAGGATCACTTATACTCCTGCGCCAATTCAGCCAGCCCAGAGGTCCGTCCCATGCCACGTCCCAGCGATCGCACCGCCGCGCAAGTTCGCCCGGTTACCATCACCCGTCATTTCACCAAGCATGCGGAAGGCTCGGTGCTGGTGGAGTTCGGTAATACCCGCGTGCTCTGCACCGCCAGCGTCGACACCAGCGTGCCGCGCTTCCTGAAGGGCAAGGGCCAGGGCTGGGTGACCGCCGAGTACGGTATGCTGCCGCGCTCCACCCACTCCCGGATGAACCGCGAAGCCGCCTCCGGCAAGCAGAGTGGCCGCACCCTGGAGATCTCCCGTCTGATCGCCCGCTCCCTGCGCGCCGCCGTGGATCTGACCGCGCTCGGCGAGCACACCATCACGGTGGACTGTGACGTGCTGCAGGCCGATGGCGGCACCCGCACTGCTGCCATTACCGGTGCCTGCGTGGCGCTGGTGGATGCCCTGAACTGGATGGTGGAGAAGGGGCTGATCAAGCAGAGCCCGCTCAAACAGATGATCGCCGCCGTCTCCGTCGGCATGTTCGAAGGGGAAGCCATCTGCGATCTGGAGTACATCGAAGATTCCGCCGCCGAGACCGACATGAACGTGGTAATGACCGAGGATGGTCGCATCATCGAGGTGCAGGGCACTGCGGAGGCCGAGCCATTCACCCATGAGGAGTTGCTGGCCATGCTGGCGCTCGCCAAGGGCGGCATCGAAGAGATTATCGCGCTGCAGAAGCAGTCGCTCTCCTGATTTTTGTTTTGAAAAACGCGGCATTGGCCGCGTTTTTTATACCCGAGACTTACCCCCACATACGCAAGCCAAGCAAGGAGCCAGAATGAAAGCCTACCAGCGTCAATTTATCGAGTTCGCCCTGGAGAAACAGGTCCTCAAATTCGGTGAATTTACCCTGAAATCCGGTCGCAAGAGCCCCTACTTCTTCAACGCAGGCCTGTTCAACAGTGGCCGCGATCTGGCCCGCCTCGGCCGCTTCTACGCCGCCGCCCTGATGGATGCGGGCATCGAGTTCGATGTGCTGTTTGGCCCGGCCTACAAGGGGATCCCCATCGCCTCCGCCACTGCGGTGCAGCTGGTGGAGCAGCACGACGTGGACGTGCCCTGGTGCTTCAACCGCAAGGAGGCCAAGGATCACGGCGAGGGCGGCAATCTGGTGGGCTGCCCGCTCAAGGGGCGCATCATGCTGGTGGATGACGTCATCACCGCCGGTACCGCCATTCGCGAATCCATGGACCTGATCCAGGCTAACGGTGCCTCCCTGGCTGGCGTGCTGATCGCGCTGGACCGTCAGGAGAAGGGCAAGGGCGAGCTCTCCGCCATTCAGGAGGTGGAGCGTGACTACGGTGCCCACATCATCGCCATCATCCAGATGAGCGATCTGATCGCTTATTTGGAAGAAAAGCTGGAAGAGAAGCAGGTAGAGCAGCCGGAGCTGGCTACGCAACTGACTGCCATGAAAGCCTATCGCGCCCAGTACGGCATCTGAGCTGCCGTTCATCCCGCGCAATAGCTGAATGTGGCGCCCGTTTGCTCCTGGGTAGCAAACGGGCGCCGTTTTTTCATCTGCAAAAAGTGGAGCATGTGACTTGAGTTTACCCTTACAGTAAAGGTTAGGGTTTGGTCATCGGCGCCATTTTGGCCGATTGGTTCCGGGGAGGAACAAGATGACCACTCATATTCAATTACCCATCCATCTGCAGCTGCCAATCACAGGCATGAGCTGTGCCAATTGTGCCAGCCGCATCTCCGCCGCCCTTAATCAGCTTGAAGGGGTGACGGCTTCCGTCAACTTTGCGCTGGAGCAGGCTGCCATCGAGCTGGACGAGCCGGGCCGGCTGCCTGCGGTACTGGAGAGCATCAAGGGGCAGGGTTACGACTACGGCAGTGAATCCTTCACCTTCCAGATCAGCGGCATGACCTGTGCCGGCTGTTCGGCCCGCCTCGAACGGATGCTGACGGCCCTGCCCGGCGTACTCTCGGCCGAGGTCAATTTCTCCATCGAACAGGCCCGCATCACCCTGGTGCCCGGGATGCAGACCCCCGCCGCATTGCGCGAGCAGATCGAAGCCCTCGGCTTTGGTGCCCAGCTGGCGCAGGGCTCCGCCAGTGGCCGCCGCCAGCAGTTGCTGGAGCGGGAAGCGCAGGAGGCCGCCAGTGCCCGTCAGGCGCAGACCCGGGTCATCGTCTCGGCGCTGCTGACCCTGCCGCTGTTGGTGGGTATGTTCTCAATGGCCGGTCTGCTGCCCTGGCATCTGCCCGCCTGGCTGGAGCTGGTGCTCGCCACCCCGGTGCAGTTCTGGGTAGGCAGACGCTTCTATCGTGGCGCCTGGCTCGCCATCAAGAACCGCTCCGCCAACATGGACGTGCTGGTGGCGACTGGTACCAGCGCGGCCTACTTCTACAGCCTCTATCTGCTGCTGACCCTGGGGATGACCGCCAGCGGCCAGCTCTATTTCGAGGCGAGCGCCATCATCATCACCCTGATCTCCCTCGGCAAGTTGCTGGAGGCCCGGGCCAGACGCAGTACCCAGTCCGCCATTCGCGAACTGATGGCGCTGCGGCCGGAAACCGCCACCGTCTGGCGTGGCGAGAGCTGGCAGAGCGTGGCCATCGACGAGGTGCTGCGCGGCGATCGGCTGCGGGTGCTGGTGGGTGAGCGGGTACCGGTGGACGGCAGGATCCTGAGCGGCGAGAGCGAGCTGGATGAGTCGATCCTCACTGGCGAGAGCCTGCCGGTGCCGCGGGGCTTGGGAGAGAGCGTGCTGGGTGGGGCCATCAACCGCTCAGGGGTGCTGGAGATCGAAGCCACGACCGTGGGGGAGGACTCCAGCCTCAGCAAGATTATCGCCCTGGTGGAAAACGCCCAGATGGGCAAGGCGCCGCTGCAACAACTGGTGGACAAGGTTTCCGCCGTGTTCGTGCCGGTAGTGATGGCCATCGCCCTGTTTACCCTGCTGGCCTGGTATGCCTACAGCGGTGACTTCGGTCAGGCGCTGCTGGCCGCGGTGGCCGTGTTGGTGATTGCCTGCCCCTGCGCCCTGGGCCTGGCCACGCCGGCGGCCATCGTGACCGGCACCGGGGTGGCAGCGCGCCACGGCATTCTGATAAAAGATGTGGACACCCTGCAAAAGGCACACGCCATCAAGGCGCTCATCTTCGACAAGACCGGCACTCTCACTCAGGGCCGACCTGTGCTGGCGAGCTGGAGTGGCAGCGACGAGCAACTGCGCCTGGCCGCCGCCCTGCAGCAGGCGAGCGAGCACCCGCTGGCGCAAGCCATGCGCGAGGCGGTCGGTCAGGACGCCGTGTTGCCCCAACCGGAAGCGGTGGAGGTGCGGGTTGGCGCTGGCATCATGGGTCAGGTGACGGGCCATACGGTCGCCATTGGCAACACCAGCCTGTTGACCCAGCTTGGCATTGCACAGCCGCAGCAGGATGAACAGCCCGCTGACGGGGCAACCCGGGTCTGGGTCGCCATCGATGGAGTGGCGGTGGGCATCGCCGCCCTGGCCGATACCCTGCGACCGGAGAGCCCGGCCGCCATCGCCACCTTGCGCCAGCGCGGCATCGCCAGCTGGCTGGTGAGCGGCGATGCGCCGGCGCCGGTGGCTCATATCGCAGCCAAGCTGGGGCTGGACGGGGCGTTCGACTCCGTGCTGCCGGCCGGCAAGGTGGATAAGGTAGAGGCGTTGCGGGCGCAAACCCGCGGGCTGGTGGCCATGGTGGGGGACGGGGTGAACGATGCCCCCGCACTGGCCGCCGCCGATGTGGGGATCGCCATGGGCTCCGGCTCCGACGTGGCGATGGAGACCGCCGCCATTACTCTCATGCGATCTGACCCGCGGCTGGTAGCCGATGCCATCGACATCTCGGCGGCCACCTGGCGCACCATACAGCAGAATCTGTTCTGGGCCTTCGTGTTCAACATCATCGGTATTCCGCTGGCGGCGCTGGGCTACCTCAGCCCCGAGCTGGCGGGGGCGGCCATGGCCCTGAGCAGCATCACGGTATTGAGCAATTCCCTGTTATTGAAACGCTGGCAGCCCAAGGCGGGCAACCATGCTGGCACTCGAACAGACATGTAAGGAGTCATCCATGAACATCAGCAAGGTAGCCAAAGCCACTGGGCTGACCGCCAAGACCATCCGTTACTACGAAAGCATCGGCCTGATTTCGGCGCCGATCCGCAGCGACAACGGCTATCGCAGCTATACCGAGGGATCGCTGCGGGAGCTGCGTTTCGTCAAGCGGGCACGGGAGACCGGGTTCAATCTGGAAGAGTGTCAGGAGCTGCTGGCGCTCTATCGGGATGAGCACAGATCCAGTGCCCAGGTGAAGAAGCTGGCCCAGGAGAAGATCGTCGATCTGCGTGCCCGCATTGCCGGTCTGCAGGCCATGCTCAGCTCCCTCGAGGGGCTGGTCGGTTGCTGTCACGGGGATGAAAATCCCGAATGCCCGATTCTTGACGAGCTGGAAAAAGGCTGAAATCCGGCCCGGCAGACGCCGGCGTCATGATGGAAAAAAGAGGGAGGCAGGTCGTTTGTGAACGGCTTGCCTCCCTCTTTTGGGTCGGCATCCGGCTGCGGCAAAGTTGACTAACTTCTTAATAAAAGGCGCTTTATTGTTGCTCACTGGAGGGGGTGGTAGACTGTTCGGCTCTTGTACAGGAGTACTCAGTTGACCCAGAGTGTGACACACCAGGTGAAGCAGGCCATCATGGTTCAGCTTTATACTCACGCCTTGTTCAGTCTTCCCTGTCTGGGCCTGCTGGCGTTTGGCTGGAGTCTGCTGTTTCATGACTATCTGCCCGTCAGTGAGGCGCTGGGCTGGTTGGCTGCTGTGTTCCTGTTGCTGCTGTTCCGCTATTGGCATCTGCGCTGGCGCCAGCCCGCGTTGCAGCAGACTGCGGTGCCTGTCCTGGAGCGGGAGATGTTCATCGGGGTGACCGTCACCTCCATCATCTGGGCCCTTGGCGTGCTGCTCTACATGGACAAGCTGCCGGATACCTATCGTGCCGCCATGATGATGCTGACCAGCCTGATCCTCACCGGCAGTGCCATCATGCTGTTTGGCTCTCGCCGCATCGTTTATGGCGCCGTGCTGCCGCTGGGGCTTGCCATGCTGTTCGAGCTTGGAGTCGGCAACGAGCAGGAGCGGATTGTCTCCACCATGCTGGCCGGCTACCTGTTCGTCTTTCTGCCGACACTGCTGCGCCGCCTGCGCCGGGATCAGGTCGCCTCCCTCTATCACCGTTTCTCCAACGCCGATCTGGTGGCCGAATTGAAGGCGGTATCGGAGCATCTGCGCCTCACCTCCCGCCTAGACGGGCTGACCGGTATTGCCAATCGTGCCCATCTCGATGACTGTCTCGAGCGGGCGTGGCGCCGCTGTCATCGTGCCAGGGCGCCGCTCTCGCTGGTCCTGCTGGATGTGGATTATTTCAAACAGTTCAATGACTTCTATGGTCACCAGCTGGGCGATGACTGCCTGCAGCAGGTTGGCAGACTGCTGGCCGGGGTCGAGCGGCGGGAAGATGATCTGGCGGCCCGTTATGGGGGCGAAGAGTTTGCCCTGCTGCTGCCCTGTACCGGCATGCAGGGGGCACTGCAGGTGGCGGACAGGATACGCACCGCACTCAAGGAATTAGGCATTCCCCACCAGAAATCCCTGGTCTCGAGCCGGGTCACCTGCAGCTTTGGCGTGGCTACCCTGATCCCGGACAACAGCATGAAAATCGCCGATTTGATCCAAAAAGCGGATGCGGCCCTCTATCAGGCCAAGCATAATGGGCGGGATCGAATCGAAGTGGCCTTGATGGGTAAGGTTGCCTGAGTTTAACGTGACAGATTGAAGAGGTTGTCTATGCAATGTCATCGTATCGAAGAGCTGCTGGAGTTGTTGCAGCCTGCCTGGATCAAGGAACAGGATCTCAGCCTGGTGCAGTTTGTTGCCAAACTGGCCAAAGAAGCGGGATTTGAAGGTCCCTTGTCCGAGCTGACCGACGACATGCTGATCTATCACCTCAAGATGCGGGAATCCGACAAGCAGGCGATGATCCCCGGTCTGGCCAAGGATCATGTGCCGGATTTCAAGGAAGCCCTGCTCAAGGCACGCGGCATCAAGTGACCCCGGGCGGTGTGCTGGACACCTGGCCTGGTTTCAGTGGAATCTCTTTGAAGGCGTTTCGTCAATGGGCGAAACGCCTTTTTTGTTACCGAAATTTGCGATCGATCGCCAATATTAGATACATCTAATCCACACAATTAGCAGGTTGTTTAAGATATAATCCGCTCCATAACAAATAAGGGAGCGATGTCTTGCAATGGCCGATCATGAAAAAATCGATATCAAGGATGTCACCGACAAGAGCGTAACCGGGACTTTCAACCCCAACACGTTCAAAGCCAGCGACGACAGATTCAACCCCGGCAACCGCATCTATGTCCGGGCCCAGACCGGGTACTGGCAGCGGGTGCGCAAGGGAATGGGGTGGTTCTTCGTCGCCCTGTTCGTGCTGCTGCCCTGGCTGCGTTACGAGGGGCGCCAGGCGATACTGTTCGATCTCGCTCACCAGCAGTTCCACATCTTCGGTGCCACCATCTGGCCGCAGGACCTGACCCTGCTCGCCTGGATCTTCATGATCGCGGCCTTCGCGCTCTTCTTCGTGACTACCTTCCTCGGCCGGGTCTGGTGTGGTTATCTCTGCCCGCAGACGGTCTGGACCTTCATGTTCATCTGGTTTGAAGAGAAGCTGGAGGGGCCTGCCAACAAGCGGCGCAAGCTGGATGCGGCGCCCTGGAGCGGCGAGAAGCTGGCCCGCAAGGGGGCCAAGCACCTGGCCTGGCTGCTCATCTCGCTGGCGACCGGCCTTACCTTCGTCGCCTACTTCCAGGATGTGACCAAGCTGGTTCCCGATGTTCTGACCCTGCAGGCGGGGGGCTGGGTGATGTTCTGGGTGATCTTCTTCACCATCTGCACCTACGGCAACGCTGGCTGGATGCGCGCCATCATGTGTATCCACATGTGCCCCTATGCCCGCTTCCAGTCCGCCATGTTCGACAAGGACACCTTCATCGTCGGCTATGACACCAAGCGCGGCGAGACCCGCGGTGCCCGTGCCCGCAAGGCGGATCACAAGGCGCTGGGGCTGGGGGACTGCATCGATTGCGATCTGTGCGTGCAGGTCTGTCCGACCGGCATCGACATTCGTGACGGCCTGCAGTACGAGTGCATCAACTGTGGCGCCTGCGTCGACGCCTGCGATCAGACCATGGAGCGGATGGGCTATCCGAAGGGGCTCATCAGCTACACCACCGAGCATAAGCTGGCCAACGACTCCACCCATGTGGCGCGGCCCAAGCTGATTGGTTACGGCCTGGTGATGGCCATCATGTTGGGGGTGTTCGTCTACAACGCCATGTCCATCATGCCGATGGGGCTCGATATCCTGCGGGATCGCAACCAGCTGTTCCGCGAGAACAGCGAAGGGCTCATCGAGAACACCTATACCCTCAAGATCCTCAACAAGACCCTGCAATCCCAGACCTATCAGCTGGACGTGGAGGGGCTGCCGGAGCACGAATGGTTCGGCCCGCGCGAGGTGACCCTGAAGGCGGGCGAGATCTATACCCTGCCGGTGAGTCTGGCGGTCGACCCCTACAACCTGAAGCGGCCGGCGCTGGACATCCAGTTCGTGCTCAAACGCGAAGGTGCCGCCGACGATGACAGCAAGGGCACCCTGCGTCAGGCCAGCAAGTTTATCAGCCGGCTATAACGGCAGGGGCGGCAGTCAGCACTCATCAAAGTGGTTGCCCGGTTCAGGCATCCATCTCAACGAGTGGTGATAGAATGGGGCGCTACGGCGCCCCTTTCTCATGGTGGATGACATGCGTTTCAACTATTCCGATCTCACACCCGACCTCATCATGGATGCGCTGGATCTCAGCGGTCTGCGGCTCGACTCCGGCCTTATCGAACTCAACAGCTACGAGAACCGGGTCTATCAGTTTCAGGACGAGGATCGTCGTCGCTATGTGGTGAAGTTCTACCGCCCCGGCCGCTGGAGCCGGGCCCAGATCCTGGAGGAGCACGAGTTCGCCGCCCGTCTGGCCGAGGCGGAGATCCCGGTCGCCGCGCCTCTCTCCTTCGCGGGGGAGACCCTGCTGGAGCATCAGGGCTACCCCTTCGCCATCTGGCAGAGCGTTGGTGGCCGCCAGTTCGAGGTGGACAACCTGGATCAGCTGGAGTGGGTGGGGCGCTACCTTGGCCGCATCCACCAGATTGGTGCCAGCAAGCCGTTTCACCATCGCGTCCGGCTGGATGTGGAGAGCATGTTGCACGAGCCGCGGCAGCTGCTGGCGGCCGGCGAGTGGTTGCCGAGCGGGCTGGCCAAACAGTTCTTCGGCGTGCTCGACGAGCTGATCAAGCATGTGGGCGATGCCATGAGCCTGGATGTCTCCCACATCTCCCTGCACGGCGACTGCCACCCGGGTAACATCCTGTGGCGCGATGGCCCCCTGTTCGTCGATCTCGATGATTGCCGCACCGGTCCCGCCATCCAGGATCTCTGGATGATGCTGAGCGGCGAGCGCCACGAGCAGCTGGTCCAGCTCGATACCCTGCTGGCGGGTTACGAGGAGTTCATGGAGTTTGATCCGCGCGAGCTGACGCTCATCGAACCGCTGCGGGCCATGCGCATCGTCCACTACATGGCCTGGCTGGCGCGGCGCTGGGAGGACCCCGCCTTCCCCCGCCACTTCCCCTGGTTCAATACCGAGCACTACTGGCGTCAGCAGATCGCAACCCTGCACGACCAGCTGGAGGCGCTCAAGGCGCCGCCCCTGACTCTGACGCCGGGTTGGTGATCGGGGCGCAACCCGGCTGGTGACGAGCGCGGGAGGAGGGATCCCTGGTCACTTCTTTGCCATTGACGGCGAAGGGGGGACGCAATAGGCTTGGCACTGCTTCGGTTCGCCGGGCGTGCCTCACAGTGATCCCTTAACAGGAAACATCATGAAAAAAATCCTATTTTTCCTCGCTGCCATGCTGATGATGCCCATGGTTCACGCCGCCCCCGAATTCAAGGAAGGCGTTAACTATGACGTGGTCAAGCAGACTGGCACCGCCCAGCCGGAAGTGTTGGAGTTCTTCTCCTACTACTGCCCGCACTGCTCGACCTTCGAACCGATCGTGGAACAGCTGAAGCAGGATCTGCCACAGGGCGTTCCCCTCAAGAAGAACCCGGTTGCCTTCCTGGGCCGTGAAATGGGCCCGGAGATGCAGCGTGCCTACGCGCTGGCGACCCTGCTGAACGTTGAAGGCAAGCTGACTCCGGCCATCTTCAACAAGATCCATACCCAGCGCAAACCGCCGATGAGCCGCGATGACGTGAAACAGATCTTCGTGGACAACGGCGTGCCGGCCGAAGAGTTTGACGGTGCCGTCGACAGCTTCGCCGTCTCCGGCATGGTTTCCCAGTTTGACCGCAACACCGAGAGCTACAACATTCGCGGTGTGCCGGCCTTCCTGGTCAACGGCAAGTACATGGTGAAAATCGAATCCATTACTTCCCAGGAGCAGTTCAACCAGCTGGTGAAATTCCTGTTGGCCAAGAAAGACTGATCCAGAGTGACCCGATGAAAAAAGCCCGCCGGTGCAAACCGGCGGGCTTTTTGTTTATCAGGAGCCTGCGTCAGATCTGGCAATCCCGCTGGGTGGGGGCCGGGCGCGGCAAGCGGGTGCGGCGGCTGATGGCCTCCGCCAGCCAGACCAGCAACAGTATGGCCAGCAGCAGGGTGGCGGTCTGATCGTAGCGAAACAGGCTCAACGATACATAGAGCTGCTGCCCCAGGCCGCCGGCACCGACTACGCCGAGTATGGTGGCGGCCCTCAGGTTCATCTCGCCGCGATAAAGGCTGTAAGCCAGCCACTGGCGCGTCACCAGCGGAAACAGCCCATACCAGAAGCTGGCAATGGGCCCGGCCCCGCTCAGCTGCAGGGCGAGGCGGGGGGCGGGATCCGCGTTCTCCAGGGTCTCCACGAACAGCCGCGCCAGCACCCCCGTGGTGTGCAGGGTCAGCGCCAGTATGCCCGCCACCGGGCCCAGTCCGACCGCGATCACCAGCAGGCTGGCGAAGATGAGCTCGGGTACGGAGCGCAGCAGGTTGAACAGCAGGCGCAGCGGCCAGCAGTGGCGGGCGAGACAGGCAAGCGGCAGGGCCAGCAGGGCGCTGAAGAGGGTACTCAACAGCGCCATCTGCACCGTATCGAGCAGGCCGCTGGCCACAGTCTTGAGGAAGGGCCATGACCAGTCCGGTCGCAAAAACTCCCCCACGAAGGAACCCAGCCCGCTCAGGGAGAAGCTCAGCATGCGCCAGTCGAGCTGGTACAGGGCGAGGGCAGCGGCCAGCCCCAGGCAGATCAGCAATAGCAGGCCGGGGGAGCGGCTATGGCGCAGCCAGGCGCTGAGGCCATCCGCCAGGGTCACCAGCAGGATGAAGGCCAGTAGCAGGGTCACCACCTCGCCACCGGCAAACATGCGCAAGGAGAGCTCGAGCTGCTGACCGAGCCCGCCGGCGCCGACGAAGCCCATGATGACGGAGGCGCGCAGGGCGCACTCCCAGCGATAGACGGTGTAGGAGAGCAGCTCCTGGCGCACCGCAGGCAGCACGCCATAGCAGAGTGCCTGCAGCCGGCCGCTGCCGCCGAGCAGCAGGGCGCGGGCCGGTTGCAGGGCACCGCTCTCCATGATCTCGTTGTAGACCTTGGCCAGCATGCCGCCGTAGCTGACGGCGATGGCCAGGATGGCGGCGAGCGGCCCGAGCCCCGACAGGCGCACGAACAGCAGCGCCCAGATGAGCTCGGGCAGGCTGCGCAGCACGATGGCGACAAGGCGCGAGAGGGCCCGCAAGGCGCCGCGCAGCGGGCTGGGAACCGGGCCCAGTTCGGCCAGCGACAGGGCGCGGGAGCCGAGCAGGGCGAACGGCACGCCGAGCAGCAGGGCACCCGCCAGCCCCAGGGTCGCGACGGCCAGGCTCTCCAGGGTCGCGGTCAGGGTCAGGGCGAGAAAGTCCCGATCGACGCGGGGTGGCCAGCTGGTGGCGAGGAAGTTGCCCATCTGCCGCCAGCTCTGGCCGTCGAACAGGCCGAGCCAACCGTCGGCCTGTTGCCACAGGCTGTAGCCAATCAGCAGCAACAGCCAGGGCAGGGGATGGCGCCAGCGGCTAGTCAAATTGAACACGCCGCCGCCTCGTTATCACCGGCGTAGAGGTCGGTCAGCATGGCCGGAGTGACGGCTGCCGCCGGGCAATCGAACTGCACCCGTCCCTCGCGCAGGCCGATGATGCGTGGGAAACGGCCGAGCGCCAGCTCGACCGCATGCAGGTTGGCGACAAGGGTGCTGCCCCGGGCACGAGCCTGGGCCAGCAGGGCATCCAGGCTGCTCTGGGCGAGCACGGGATCGAGGGCGGAGACGGGTTCGTCCGCCAGGACCAGATCCGGCTGTTGATAGAGCACCCGGGCGATGCCGACCCGCTGTAACTGGCCACCGGAGAGCTCGCCGCAGCGTTGCCGCCACTTGTCGGCAAGGCCGAGACGGGCCAGCTCGGTCCGCGCGCCTTCGGGGTCGCAGGGACGCAACAGGGATAGTAAGGAACGGCCGAGGGACCACTGGCCGAGCCGACCGGCCAGCACTGCGGTCACTACCTTCTGGGAAGCAGGCAGCGGAGGCTGCTGCCAGACCATGCCGATCCTGCTGCGCAGCCGCTGGCGGTCCCGGGTAGAGAGGGTCCAGGGATCCTGCTCCCAGAGGGCGAGCCTGCCTTCGCCGCGCAGCTCGGTGCCGATCAGCCGCAGCAGGCTGGTCTTGCCCGCGCCGCTTGGCCCTATGACGGCCACGCACTCGCCCGCCGCTATCTGCAGGCGAAACGGCTGCAGGATGCGGCTCTGGCCGAGCCGCAATCCTTCCCCGTCCAGCGCGACGGCGATCACTTCAGCAGGCCGGCCTGGGTTGCGGCGGCTTCGATGCCCAGGTAGTTCTCGGGCTTGGTCTCGATGAAGCGGCTGGCGCGTTGCAGCTTGAGGATCTCGGCCTGGGCGGGTACCGCCGGATCCAGGCTGAGGAAGGCCTGCTTGATCTTCTCTTGCAGGGCCGGATCCAGATCGCCGCGCACGGTCCAGTTGTAGTCAAAGTAGGTGGGGGTGGTCCAGATCACCTTGACCTTGGCGGTGTCGACCTTGCCCTCTTCCACCAGTTTCTCCCACACGGAAGCGTTGAGCGCGCCAGCCGGCACCTTGCCGGAAGCGACCCAGGCGACGGTGGCGTCGTGGGCGCCGGAGAAGGCGACGTGGGCGAAGTCACGCTCCGGGTTGATGCCCTGTTCGGCCAGGAAGTGGCGCGGCATCAGGTGACCCGAGGTGGAGGAGGGGGAGCCGAACGCGAAATCTTTGCCCTTGGTGTCGGCCAGGGTCTTGATGCCGCTGTCGGCATTGGCGATGAACTTGGAGGTGAACTGGGCATCTTCCTGGCGCTGCACCAGGGGCACCACCTTGTCGGCACGGCGGTGGGCCTGCACATAGGTGAAGCCACCGAGCCAGGCCATGTCCAGCTTGCCGGCGGCCAGCGCCTCGACCACGGCGGCGTAGTCGTTGACCGGCACGAACACTACTTCACGGCCCGTCTTCTCGGCCAGGTAGTCACCCAGCGGAGCAAACTTGCGCTGCAGCTCGGTGGGGGCTTCGTCCGGGATGGCGGAGACCCGCAGCGGCTCGGCGGCGACGGCGCTCAGGCTGGCGAACAAGGTGGTGAGGGCGAGTATCCATTTACGGGTCATGGTGCATTCCTTTGTGGTCTGTCGTTCGAGTAATAGAAAGGCCCGACACGAGTCGGACCTTATCAGGGGGGGTCATGGTAGGGGGCCTGTGGCCCCGGGCGCAAGATGCTCCCCGCAAAAATAGGGGCTACACCCCGACGTGGAAGGCCTGCTTGAGGTTGCGGATGAAGTCCGCATCCCGGCACAGAGTCTTGCCCGGACTGTCGGAGATCTTGGCGACCGGGCCACCGTTGCACTCCATCAGCTTGAAGACGATGTTCATCGGGGTGACCCCGGGCAGATCGCAGGTGAGCTTGGTGCCGATGCCGAAGCTGGTGTTGATACGACCGCGGAAGTGGCGCATCAGCTGCACCGCCTTGTCGAGATTGAGACCGTCGGAGAAGACCAGGGTCTTCTCGGTCGGGTCGATGCCGAGCCGCTGGTAGTGGCTGATGGCCTTCTCGCCCCACACCACGGGGTCGCCGGAGTCGTGGCGCAGCCCCTGATAGCGGCTGGCCAGCTCGAAGTCGAAGTCGCGCAGGAAGGCATCCATGGTGATGCAGTCGGTCAGGGCGATCCCCAGATGGTCGGTAAACTCGTCCAGCCAGCTGGTGAGGGCGGCGCGCTGGCTGTGCTCAAGCGGGAAGCCGAGCTGCTGGTGGGCCTGGAACCACTCGTGGGCCTGGGTGCCCACCGCCGGTAGCCGGTATTTCTGGGCCAGCTGGTAGTTGCTGGTGCCGCGAAACGCCGGCAGGCGCTCCTTGAGGCGGCCCACCACGGCATCCTGTACCGCGTGGGAGAAGCGGCGACGGGTGCCGAAGTCGATGAGGTTGAACTCCTTCATCTCTTCCGGGCTGAGATCCCGCTCCAGCTTGTCGATCTTCTGGTCGAGCCGCTCCAGCGCCTGGCTGACACCAAACTGGGGATAGCGGAAGCGGTTGCGCATCTCGCTGATGATGGCGAGCACCGGGATCTCCCACAGGATCACGTCCTGCCAGGTGCCTTCGACCCGCACATTGATGCGGCCATCCTGCTCGAACACCTTGAGCAGGGAGGCATCCAGCGGCTTGCGGCGCAGGTGATCGAGATAATCGGTGGTGAAGAAGGGGCGCTCGGCCAGGAAGTCGAGCTCGGGTCGGGTCAGCCGCAGGGAGCCGGCCAGGCGCAGCTGCTCCTCGATCTGGCCCATCATGGGCAACAGGTCTTCTTCGTTGCGGCTGTGGAATTCGGCCACCACCTCGGCATCCGGATAGCGATGGAACACCGCCTGCTGCATATGCAGCTTGTAGGCATCGGTGTCGAGCAGGCTGTTGAGTATGGGCAGCATATCAGTATCCCCGCAGGCCGGTGAGCCACATGGCCCACCCCTGCTGCATAGGTAGTTTGCAGACGCCGCTGTCGGGCAGACCCATGAGGGTCGGGGACATATCAGGCGTCCAGCAGGCGTTGTACATCGGTCAAGGTCTGGGCCAGTTCGGCGCCAGCCTCGATCATCTGGGTGCAGGCGCTGGCAACCGTCCCGGCGGCGATGCCACGGCAGGCATCGAGGTGGACGATCACCCGGAAACCGGCGCGGCGCAGTTGCAGCACGCTGGTCTTGACGCAGTAGTCGGTGGCCAGGCCGCCGACCAGCAGGGTCTCGACCCCGCGGGCTTGCAGGAATTCGATGAGCCCTGTGCTGCGCCGCTCCGCCAAATCGTGAAAACAGGTGCCATAGGGATGCAGATCCGGCTCGACCCCCTTCCAGACGAAGAAGTCATAATTGACCGGGGCCGGCAGGCCGTCGAGCAGCTCGAAGCCGCGGGTGCCCGGCACGCAGTGCACCGGCCAGGTGAGGTCGGCGTTGGGCAAATCCAGTGGCAGCAGCATGCCAGCGGGATCGGAGACCGCCCAGTCTGCATTGGCGGGGTGGGCGTCCTTGCTGCCGATGCGTAGCGAGGCGAGAGCGGCCTGGGCGTTGAGCGCAGCCACAATATCATCCCCCCCTGCGACGGGCAGTTCATTCGGGCAGAGGGGAGTGAAACCCTTCTGCGCATCAATATCCAGGCTGGCGATGATTCCCATGAGTGGCTCCTGTACATATTATTCGTGTGATATTATCTACCAAACATTAATGGAAGGCGAGCAGGGCGATCGACATGTTGAGAATGAGTCTGGATATGGTGGTGTTGCGACTGCGTGACGAGCGGCTGGAACTGCTGCTGGAGACCCGCGATCGCCCCCCCTTCGCCCACTGCTGGCAACTGCCTGCCCTGCGCATCGACGAGACGCGGGACCGGGATCTGGACGCCGCCCTGTGCCGTCTGCTGGCTGAATGGGGGCTGGGCCATTGCTACAGCGAGCAGGTCTGCACCCTCGGCAATCTGGAGCGGGATCCCCGTGGCTGGTCCACCACGCTCGTTTATCTCTGTCTGGCCGAGCCCGATGTCGAAGTGACACGCGGCTGCTGGCACCCGCTCTCGGCCCTGCCCGGCCTCAGCCTCGCCTTCGATCATCCCCAACTCATCGCCAGAGGGCTGGAGCGGCTGCGGATCAAGAGCCGCTACAGCACACTGCCGCTGCAACTGCTGGGGACGGAATTCACCCTCTCCGAGGTGCAGCGCGCCTTCGAGATCATCCTGCAGACCCCCATGAACACGGCGGCGTTTCGCAAGCGGATCCATCGCGCCGAGATACTGACGGACACCGGCCGCAAACGGACCGGCAAGCAGCGTCCGGCCATCCTCTACCGGCTGGAGAGTCCCTGCTGCGTCATGTTCGATCAGGTGATGCACGGAGCGGAAGCATGAGCGGCGCAGGCGTGCACAAGGTACTGGTGAGCGCTTGCTTGCTGGGTCAGCCAGTGCGTTACGACGGCCAGAGCAAGGGGATCGTCAGCGACTGGCTGCAGACGCTGGGGGCCGAGGGGCGGGTGCTGGCCTTCTGTCCCGAGGTGGCGGGCGGCCTGCCGACCCCGCGCCCACCTGCCGAGCGGCAGGGGGAGCTTGTGGTGACCGAAAGCGGGCTGGATGTGACGGCGGAGTTTGCGCGCGGCGCCGTGCTGGCGCTGGAGACTTGTCAGCAGCAGGGGATTCGCTTCGCCCTGCTCAAGGAGGGGAGCCCCTCCTGCGGCAGCGGCCGCATCTACAACGGCCGCTTCGAGGGGCAATCCGTGGCGGGCGAGGGCATGACCACTGCCCTGTTGCGCCGCCACGGCATCGCCGTGTTCAGCGAGGCTCAGCTGTCTGAGCTGGCCTCGGCGCTCGCCTTGTCGGCAACCTGACGGGACCCGGTTGTCATATCATCTTCCTGCCACTGAGCCAGCACGGCGTCCTTCTCCTGCCAGCGCTGGTTCAGCCACTCCTGGAAGCCGCGCTTGAACTGCTTGTCGTTGAAGTAATCGCCGATCAGTGCCTCATCGATCGGCTGCTCCTCGATCCGCACCCGGATCCGCTTCATCCGCCCCATCAGAAAGTCCTTGAAGGGAGTTTCGACGTTGTCCGGATAGCTGATGGTGACGTTGATCAGGCTGTCGAACTGCTCCCCCATGGCCGCCAGGGTGAAGGCCAGCCCTGCCGCCTTGGGCGGCATCAGATGCTGGTATCGGGAGCGGGAGGCATCGCGCTTCGCCTCGGTGAAGCGGGTCCCCTCCACGAAGTTGATGACGGTGGTGGGGATGTGGCGAAACTGCTCGCAGGCGTTGCGGGTGGTCTCGATATCCTTGCCCCGCAGATGCGGGTTGCGCAGCAAGAACTCCCGTGAGTAGCGGCGCATAAAGGGCATATCCAGCCCCCAGCAAGCGAGCCCCAGCAGCGGGATGTAGATGAGCTCGTGCTTCATGAAGAACTTGGGTACCGGCAGCCTGTCCCGGAACAGATGGCCCAGCACCACGATGTCGGCCCAGCTCATGTGGTTACTGATGATGAGATACCAGCCATCCTTGCGCAGCCGGGTGTCATCCTCGACCTGCCAGTCGATGCGGGTGGTGAGGCGGATCACCAGGGCGTTGCAGCCGAGCCACAGGCGCATGAAGCGGTTGTTGAGCCGGCTGCAGGCGCGGCCAAAGGCCGGCACGGGCAGCAGCAGTTTGGCCAGCGAAACCAGCAGGATCAGGCTGGCGCACAAGGCAGTAAAAAGAATGGTCAGGCCGGCGCTGATGAGCAGCACCAGCGGGCCGGGAAGCAGGGATAACATGGGTGTTTACTGCGCCTTGGTTGCCAGCAGCTGGTTAAGGGTCTGGTCTTTCTCGCGCCAGATCCCGTTCAGCCACTGTTGAAACTCTTGTTGGAAGTCGGGGTCATTGAAGTAGTCCCCCACCAGCTTGCGGTCGATCGGCAAATAGCGGATCTGGACCTTGATCTCCCCGACCCGACCGCACATGAAATCCCAGTAGCTGGGAATGCCGTCCGGATAGGCGATGGTCACATCCACCAGTTGATGCAACTGATCACCCATGGCTGCCAGGGTAAAGGCGATGCCACCCGCCCTTGGATGGAGCAGGTGCCGGTAGGGTGACTCCTGCTTCTGATGCTTGGTCGGGGTGAAACGGGTGCCTTCGACAAAATTCATCACACTCACCGGAATGTGGCGGAATCTGGCACAGGCTTTACGCGTCGTTTCAATGTCTTTTCCCTTCAAATGGGGGTTCTTTTCCAGAAATTTTCTGGAATATCGCCGCATGAAGGGGAAATCGAGTGCCCACCAGGCCAGACCGAGAAAAGGTACCCAAATCAGCTCTTTCTTGAGGAAGAACTTCAGGAAGGGGATTTTTTGATTAAAAACCCGCTGCAGTACCAGTATGTCGACCCAGGATTGATGGTTGGCAATCACCATATACCACTCATTCCGGCGCCCTTTGTCCACTCCGACCACATCGAAAGGGGTTTTGATGATGGTTTTCTGGATCAGGTTGTTGAAACCGATCCAGCAGCCGGCACAGCCATCCAGCAACCAGTTGCAGAAGGTTCGCCAGCCCCTGACGGGCAGCAACAGCTTGAGCAGACCCAGGGAGAGCACGGGGATAAACCAGAACAGGGTATTGAAAAAGTAGAGCAGGGTGGAGAGGCTGCCGCGCAGTCGCTCTATCAGCTTGTTGGGCATGATTCGGGTCCGTCTTGCAGTCTGTAGCGACGCATCAAGTGGTCAGATCTGTGGCCATAATATCAGCCGACGCTTCCCAAGACCACGGACAGGCCTTTGGTGAGACGCTTCCTCAGCTCAGCTCAGCTCAGCCGCTGCGCAGCCTGGAGAGCAGGCGGTCCATGGCACGATAGCCGAGCGCCTCGATCAGGTGCTCCTTGCCGATGACGGGCTGCCCCGCCAGATCGGCGATGGTGCGCGACACCCGCAGGATGCGGTGCCAGGCCCGGATGCTGAGCCCGAGCTTCTGGATGGCGTTCTCCAAAAATTCGGCATCCTGTGGCGATAATCGGCAAATGTCTTCGATTTCACGGCTATCAAGCAGGTTGTTGAGCTTGCCATTGCGACTCAGCATGCGCTCGCGCGCCGCCAGCACCCGCTCGCGGATCTGCTGGCTCGACTCCCCCCGCTCCGCCTTGCCGGTCAGGCTCCCCTTGGGCAAGAGCGGCACCTCCACCGTCAGGTCGAAGCGGTCGAGGAAGGGGCCGGAGAGCTTGCCCAGATAGCGCAGGATCTGATCCGGGCTGGAGCGGGTCTGACCGTCGCCATAGTGGCCACAGGGGCTGGGGTTCATGGCGCCGACCAGCTGGAAACGGGCGGGAAAGTCCACCTGACGGGCGGCCCGGCTGATGGTGATGTGGCCCGTCTCCAGCGGCTCGCGCAGGGAATCGAGCACCTTGCGTTCGAACTCAGGCAGCTCGTCGAGGAACAGCACCCCGTTGTGGGCCAGGGATATTTCGCCGGGACGCGGGTGACTGCCACCGCCCACCAGTGCCACCGCCGAGGCGCTGTGGTGGGGCGTTCGATAGGGCCTGTGGTGCCAGTGGCCGGCGCGCGGGGTGAGGCCGCCGATGGAGTGGATGGCGGCGGTCTGCTGCGCCTCCTGCTCGCTCAGCGGCGGCAGAATGCCGGGCAGGCGGCTGGCCAGCATGCTCTTGCCGGTACCGGGCGGGCCAATGAACAGCAGGTTGTGGCTGCCGGCGGCAGCGATCTCCAGCGCCCGCTTGGCCTGGGACTGGCCGATCACGTCCTGCAGGTCCGGCACGTCGGGCAGGCTCTCCGTGCTCTGGGGATCCGGCAGCGGCAGCTCGTACTGGCCCGCCAGCCAGGCGGTGACGGCCAGCAGCTGGTGGGCGGTGCGCACCTCGGCGTCCTGGATCAGCGAGGCCTCGGGGCCGTTCTCCCGCGGAACCAGCAGGGTGCGTCCGGCATCCCGGCAGGCGAGTACGGCGGGCAGCACCCCGAGCACGGGGCGGATCTCGCCGGTCAGGGCCAATTCGCCTAAAAATTCGTGATCAAGCAGGTATTTTGCTGGTATCTGCTTGGAAGCCGCGAGAATGCCGATGGCGATAGCCAGATCGAAACGGCCCCCCTCCTTGGGCAGATCGGCGGGAGCCAGATTGACCGTGATGTGCTTGGACGGAAACTCGAAATTGCCGTTGAGCAGGGCGCTGCGCACCCGATCCCGCGACTCCTTCACCGAGGTTTCCGGCAATCCCACCATGTTGAAGGCGGGCAGGCCGTTGGAGAGGTGTACCTCCACCGTGACTTGCGGGGCCGCGACACCTAAGCTGGCACGGCTATAAACCACAGCTAATGACATAAATCTCGTCCTTGAGTTGGTATATGTTCTGGTTAACTGCTATTTGATGGTTTTTTATCCCAATTCGTCGGCTGCTAAATAGCCAAAATCAGAGGGTTGTCATCTAAAAAAACGCTTGCCCAATAAAAATCACCGTGCTAGTTCTAATAGCCATTCGCGGCATAAACCGCCCCAATTTCACAGGATTTCCGGTTGTAACTATGAACATGGCCTCCCGTTTCGTCAGCATTATTGTGGTCCTAGTGGTGATTATTATCTCACCGCTCGGGGCTCGTTTAGCTGCACGGAACAAGGGATAGACCCACCACCGGACAGAACGAAACAAGCGACCCCCGAGCCTCACGGCCCGGGGGTTTTTTTTCGACCAAAGGACAGGATTTTCCAGATGAACGGCGCGCAGTTTTTGGTACAGGCTCTCAAGAAACAGGGTGTGACCCAGGTGTTTGGTTACCCAGGCGGGGCCATCATGCCGGTCTACGATGCCCTGTATGACGGCGGTCTGGCGCACCAGCTCTGCCGCCACGAGCAGGGTGCCGCCATGGCGGCGGTGGGTTACGCTCGAGCCTCTGGTCAGGTGGGGGTCTGCATCGCCACCTCCGGCCCCGGCGCCACCAACCTGGTGACCGGTCTGGCCGAGGCACTACTCGACTCGGTACCGCTGGTGGCCATCAGCGGTCAGGTGCCCTGCGCCGCTGTAGGCACAGATGCGTTTCAGGAAGTGGACGTGCTCGGAATGTCCCTCTCCTGCACCAAGCACTCCTTTATGGTGACGGACGTGGCGGATTTGCCTCAGGTCATCGCTGAGGCCTTCGCCATCGCCAGCGAGGGGCGCCCCGGCCCCGTACTGATCGACCTGCCCAAGGACGTGCAACTGGCCGAGGTGCCGGCCCAGAGTCCGCTGTTTGCGGTGGCGGAGCCCGAGCATCTCAATCCGGCCGAGCTGACGGCCGCTCGCACCCTGCTGGCCGCCGCCGAGCGCCCGGTGCTCTACGTCGGCGGCGGGGTGGGGATGGCCAATGCCGAGCAGCAGATGCGCGACTTTGCCGCCGCCACCGGCATGCCTGCGGTCACCACCCTCAAGGGGATAGGTGCGCTCGACCCCGACAGCCCCGTTTATCTCGGCATGCTCGGCATGCACGGCACCAAGGCCGCCAACTATGCGGTGCAGCAGTGCGACCTGCTGCTGGTGGTGGGTGCCCGTTTCGATGATCGGGTGACCGGCAAGCTGGAGGAGTTCGCCCCCGAGGCCAAGGTGATCCATCTGGACGTAGACGCCGCCGAGTTTGGCAAGCGCCGCGCCGCCGAGGTGGGCATCACTGCGGATCTCAAGCGGGTGCTGCCGGCGCTTGGGCAATCACTCAGCATCGAGCCCTGGCGTGCCCACTGCGCCGCCATGGCCCGCGAATATGCGTTTCGTTACGACCATCCGGGTCAGGCCATCTATGCTCCGGCCCTGCTCAAGCAGCTCTCTGCCAAGTTGCCGGAGAGCAGCGTGGTCGCCTGCGACGTGGGCCAGCACCAGATGTGGGTGGCCCAGCACATGCGCTTCACCAGCCCGCGCAACCACCTCTCCAGCGCCGGTCTCGGCACCATGGGCTTCGGCCTGCCCGCCGCCATCGGCGCCAAGATGTCGCGCCCCGAGGACGAGGTGGTGCTGGTGAGCGGCGACGGCTCCTTCATGATGAACGTGCAGGAGCTCGGCACCATCCGCCGCGCCCAGCTCAAGGTGAAGATGGTGCTGCTGGACAACCAGCGCCTCGGCATGGTGCGCCAGTGGCAGGAGCTGTTCTTCGACGGCCGTTACAGCGAGACCATCCTCTCCGACAACCCCGACTTCGTCGCCCTGGCCGCCGCCTTTGGCATTCCGGGCGAGACCATCACATGCAAGGAGGAGATAGCCCCGGCACTGGACCGCCTGCTGGCGAGCGACACCGCCTATCTGCTGCATGTGGCCATTTCAGAGGAAGAAAATGTCTGGCCCCTGGTACCGCCAGGAGTCGCCAACCACAAGATGATGGAGCAACGCCCATGAACCAGCACAACCAGCACACTCTGCACATCCACGCCCAGCCCAGACCCGAAGTGATGGAGCGGGTGCTGCGGGTGGTGCGCCACCGCGGTTTCAACCTCTGCGCCCTTAACATGGAGCAGGATTGCCAACAGCTGCGGATCACGGTTACTGTCGAGTCGGTGCGTCCCATCCAGCAGTTATGGAGCCAGTTGGTCAAGCTGGTGGACGTTTCCCGGGTCGATGCACTGGAACAGCAACCCCGGATCAGCGCTTAAGGAGCCAAGCCAATGTCACAGCCTTCCCAATCCCAGCCGCAATATATCTGGTTCAACGGCAAAATGATCCCCTGGCAAGATGCCCAGGTGCACGTCATGAGCCATGCCCTGCACTATGGTTCCTCGGTCTTCGAAGGAGTACGAGCCTACGATACCCCGAGAGGCACCTGCATCTTCCGCCTGCAGGAGCACACCCGCCGCCTGTTCGACTCCGCCAAGATCTACTGGATGGATCTGCCCTACAGCGAGGCCGAAGTGAATGAAGCCTGCCGCACCGTGGTGCGCGAGAACGATCTCAAGAGCGGCTATCTGCGCCCGCTGGCTTTCATCGGTAACGTGGGCCTGGGGTTGCATCCGCCGCTGGATGCCAAGGCCGAGCTGATCGTGGCCGCCCTGCCCTGGGGCGCCTATCTCGGTGAAGAGGGGCTGAAGAACGGGGTGGATGTGTGCGTCACCTCCTGGAACCGGCTCGCCCCCAACACTATTCCCACCGGTGCCAAGGCGGGTGGCAACTATTTGTCCTCCCAGCTGATCAGTCGCGAGGCCAAGCGGAACGGCTTTGCCGAAGGGTTGGCGCTGGACGTGAACGGTTACCTGAGCGAAGGGGCGGGGGAGAACCTGTTCCTGGTGAAGAACGGCGTGCTGTTTACCCCGCCCGCCACCGCCGCCATCCTGCCCGGCATCACCCGTGACACCATCATGACGCTGGCGCGGGATCTGGGTTACGAGGTGCGCGAGCAGGCGCTGCCTCGCGAGGCGCTCTACGTCGCAGACGAGATCTTCATGACCGGCACGGCGGCCGAGGTGACCCCGGTGCGCTCCGTCGATCGCATGAAGGTGGGCGCCGGTTGCCGCGGCCCGGTGACCGAGCAGCTGCAGAACGCCTTCTTCGGCCTGTTCAACGGCAAGACCGAAGACAAGTGGGGCTGGTTGACCCCGGTGGCTGACTGACGAGCGCGGGGAGGCGATACGCCTCCCCGAGTCGCTTCCGGTCAGGGCACTGCGCTGTGCCCTCACCAGGATCGATTCCCGATCCGAGAGTCACTTTTTCATTTCCAAAGATAATGAGCCCGCTGGGCATTCAGGGAGTAGAGACAATGCCGAAGTTGAGATCCGCCACCACCACCCACGGACGTAACATGGCCGGGGCCCGCGCCCTCTGGCGTGCCACCGGCATGACCGATCAGGATTTCGGCAAGCCCATCATCGCCGTGGTCAACTCCTTTACCCAGTTCGTACCGGGCCACGTTCACCTCAAGGATCTGGGTCAGCTGGTGGCCCGTGAGATCGAAGCCGCCGGCGGCGTTGCCAAGGAGTTCAACACCATCGCCGTGGATGACGGCATCGCCATGGGCCACGGCGGCATGCTCTACTCCCTGCCGTCGCGCGAGCTTATCGCCGACTCGGTGGAGTACATGGTCAACGCCCACTGTGCCGATGCCATGGTCTGCATCTCCAACTGCGACAAGATCACCCCGGGGATGCTGATGGCCGCCCTGCGCATCAACATCCCGGTGATCTTCGTCTCCGGCGGCCCGATGGAAGCGGGCAAGACCAAGCTCTCCGATCAGATCATCAAGCTGGATCTGGTGGACGCCATGATACAGGGCGCCGACCCCAAGGTCTCCGATGCCCAGAGCGAGCAGGTGGAGCGCAGTGCCTGCCCCACCTGCGGTTCCTGCTCCGGCATGTTCACCGCCAACTCCATGAACTGCCTGACCGAGGCGCTGGGCCTCTCCCAGCCGGGCAACGGCTCGCTGCTGGCGACCCACGCAGACCGTGAGCAGTTGTTCAAGCTGGCGGGCCAGCGCATCGTCACTCTGGCCAAGCGCTGGTATGAACAAGATGATGCGAGTGCCCTGCCGCGCAACATCGCCACCAAGGCGGCGTTCGAGAATGCCATGGCGCTCGACATCGCCATGGGCGGCTCCACCAATACTGTGCTGCACCTGCTGGCGGCGGCCCAGGAGGCGGGTGTCGACTTCACCATGGCCGACATCGACCGCATGTCGCGCAAGGTGCCGCAGCTGTGCAAGGTGGCGCCCTCCACCCAGAAATACCACATGGAAGACGTGCACCGCGCCGGCGGCGTCATCGCCATCCTGGGCCAGCTGGAAAAAGCGGGTCTGGTGCACGGCGACGCCCGCAACGTGCTGGGCACCTCGCTGGTGGAGCTGCTGGCCGAGTATGACGTCAGCCGCCAGCCGAGTCAGGAGGTGGTGGACTTCTATCGCGCCGGCCCGGCCGGCATCCGTACCACCAAGGCGTTCAGCCAGGATTGCCGCTGGCCGGAGCTGGATCTGGACCGCGCCGAGGGCTGCATCCGCTCGCTGGACAACGCCTACAGCCTGGAGGGCGGTCTGGCCGTGCTGGCCGGCAACCTGGCGCTGAACGGTGCCATCGTCAAGACCGCCGGGGTGGACGAGGAGAACCTCACCTTCCGTGGCCCGGCCCGGGTATTCGAGAGCCAGGACACGGCGGTCGCCGGCATTCTGGACGGCACAGTGAAAGCGGGTGAAGTGGTGGTGATCCGCTACGAGGGCCCGAAAGGGGGCCCCGGCATGCAGGAGATGCTCTACCCCACCACCTATCTGAAATCCATGGGCCTGGGCAAGGCGTGTGCGCTTATCACCGACGGCCGCTTCTCCGGCGGCACCTCGGGTCTCTCCATCGGCCATGTTTCGCCGGAGGCGGCCTCCGGCGGCACCATAGGTCTGGTGGAGGATGGCGACATCATCAACATCGACATCCCGGCTCGCAGCATGGTGCTGGAAGTGGCCGACAGCGTGCTGGCCGCCCGCCGCGTCGCCGTCGAGGCGCGCGGCTGGAAGCCGCTCGATCGGCAGCGTCAGGTCTCCTTTGCCCTGCGCGCCTACGCCATGTTCGCCACCAGCGCAGATAAAGGCGCGGTGCGTGATCGCACCCTGTTGGGGGAATAAAGATGAATTCCAATATGAATTATGAGCAGTCGACCCGGCTGGTCGGTCTTTGCGCCGACAAGGGGTTGATGTGGCGCAATCGCTCGATGCTGGGGGAATAAGTCATGGTCTCTGCGGCGGATTATCTACGCAAGGTGTTGCTTTCCCCCGTCTACGAGGCGGCG
The DNA here is from genome assembly GCF_041402525.1 of Aeromonas sp. S18(2024). NCBI lineage: Bacteria > Pseudomonadati > Pseudomonadota > Gammaproteobacteria > Aeromonadales > Aeromonadaceae > Aeromonas > Aeromonas sp. S18(2024). The sequence goes on from NZ_JBGLQV010000009.1 coordinate 42,237, forward strand.
CGGGTTACCCCTTTGCAAACCCTGAAGAAACTCTCCGAGCGGCTCGGCAATCACGTCAGTCTGAAGCGGGAGGACCTGCAACCGGTCCACTCCTTCAAACTGCGCGGCGCCTACCACAAGATTGCCACCCTGACCCAGGAGCAGAAGGAGCGCGGCGTCATCGCCGCCTCTGCCGGCAACCACGCCCAGGGGGTGGCCCTGTCGGCCGCCAGGCTCGGCATCAAGGCGATCATCGTGATGCCCAAGACCACGCCGGACATCAAGATCGACGCGGTGCGCCGTCAGGGCGGCAACGTCATGCTGTTTGGCAACAGCTTCGACGAGGCCTACGGCGAGAGCCGTCGCCTGGCCGAGCTTGAGGGCTACACCCTGATCCCGCCGTTTGACGACGTCGAGGTGATAGCCGGGCAGGGCACCATCGGCAAGGAGCTGCTGGAGCAGGATACCCATCTCACCCACGTCTTCGTGCCGGTGGGCGGCGGCGGGCTGGCCGCCGGGGTGGCGGTTTACATCAAGCAGTTGCTGCCGGATGTGAAGGTGATCGGAGTGGAGGCGGAGGGTTCCGCCTGCCTCAAGGCCGCGCTGGCGGCCGGCGAGCCGGTCAATCTGGAGCGGGTCTCGCTGTTTGCCGACGGGGTGGCGGTCAAGCGCATCGGCGAGGAGACCTTTCGCCTGTGCAACCAGTATCTGGACGAGGTGGTGACCGTCTCCAACGACCAGATCTGCGCCGCGCTGAAAGACATCTTCGACGACTGCCGCGCCATCGCCGAGCCGTCGGGGGCCCTGTCGCTGGCGGGCCTCAAGGCCTACAGCGAGCGAGAGCAGGTGAAGGGTGGCCGGATGGCGGCCATTCTGTCCGGCGCCAACGTCAACTTCCATAGCCTGCGCTATGTCTCCGAGCGCTGCGAGATTGGCGAGAAGCGCGAGGGCATGCTGGCGGTGACCATCCCCGAGCGCAAGGGGGCCTTCCTCGACTTCTGCCGTCAGCTTGGGCCCCGCATGGTGACCGAGTTCAACTACCGCTACGCCGATGCGGAGCAGGCCTCGCTGTTCGTCTCGGTGCGCCTCAGCGGCGGAGATGAGGAGCTGGGGCAGATCATCGATCAGCTCGGCGGTAACGGCTATCCGGTGGTCAACATGACCGAGAGCGAGCTGGCCAAGAACCACGTGCGCTACATGATTGGTGGCCGCCCGGCCCGGCCCCTCGGTGAACGTCTCTACAGCTTCAAGTTTCCGGAGCAGCCGGGCGCCCTGATGCGCTTTCTCGAGACCCTCGGCTGTCGCTGGAACATCAGCCTGTTCCACTACCGCAACCACGGCGCCGACTACGGCCGGGTGCTCTGTGCCTTCGAGCTGCCGGACGAGGACGTGGCGTCTTTCCACGACTATCTGCACGAGATTGGCTACGGCTGGAAAGAGGTGAGCGACGACCCCGCCTACCGGCTGTTTCTGGCTAGCTGACGGCAGAGCAAAACAGAGGGAGGCGTCAGCCTCCCTTTTTCATTCAGGATGTTTGCGGGCCAGGCCGCCTGAGCCACTGAAAACCGTAGGCCAGCGCCATCAGCAGCAGGGTGCCGGGCAGCACAGTCTGCCACAGGAAGGGCAGGTCCAGTCCCGTCATCAGGATCAGCAGGGGGTTGGCGCCCGCCGGAGGGTGGATGATATCCAGTTGTTGCATCAGGGCGATGGCCAGCCCCACCCCCAATGCCATCTGCAGCTCCACCGGCAACGGCAGCCAGGAGACGGCCAGGCCGACACAAGCCGCCAGCAGGTGGCCACCCAGCACGTTCTTCGGGCGAGCGAGAGGGCTGTGGGGCAGTGAAAACAGCAGCACGCAGCTTGCCCCGAAAGGCGCCATCACCAGCGCCGCATGCCAGCTGAGGTTCATCCAGCCCAACAGGCCGATCGCCAACGCCGCCCCGCTTCCCGCCCATAGCGAGCCATACCATCTTGTCATTGCAGTTCCCTCTTGGTTTGTCAGTCGTGATTAGGCACATTAGGTAGACAGATCGGTGTACTTCAAGAGGCAATCATGAGTGAAAAGCGTCAGCAACTGGTGGAGACGGCCTATCGCCTGTTCAACCGCCATGGCTTTCATGCCACCGGTGTGGATCGCATCTGGGCCGAAGCAGGCAGCACCAAGCGCACCCTCTATCGCCACTTTCCCACCAAGGACGCGCTGATCGAGGAGGTGCTGATCTCCCGTGACCGGGAGTTCTTCGCCCTGCTCGACCAGAGGCTGGCCGGGCTAACGGGGCGCGAGGCTCGCTTGCAGGCGCTGTTCGACGGCTTCGGGGAGTGGTTCGGCCGCAGCGATTTCTATGGCTGCAACTTCATCAACGCCAGCGCCGAGTTTGCCGACCCGCGCCATCCGGTGCGCAAGCTGGTGGTGGCCCACAAGCAGGCGCTGCTGAACTGGGTGATGCACCGGCTCGACTGCAATCTGGCGCAGGCCACCGGGCTTTGCCTGCTGCTGGAGGGGGCCATAGTGATGGCGCACAGCTATCAGCAGCCGCCGGCGCTGGAGCAGGCTCGTGCGCTGGCACAGGCCATTTTGGTTGACGATGCGGCGATAATGCAGCCAAGTTCACACTCCTGACTTGCTGGTCATTTGAGGCTTCTTCGGGATGGGATACCCTGAGTGGCGGCGAGGCCGCCTGACGGCTTCACACAGGGAGAGTGCGCACTCAGGCGCCCATAACGACTTATTGCAGAGGCTAAAAATGAAAAAATCGATGCTTGCCGTTCTGGTCAGTGGTTTGCTGGCAACGGGGGCGGTACAGGCTGCCGCTCAGGACAACACCTGGTATGTCGGTGGCAAGGCCGGTTGGTCCAATTTCTATGGTGTGGATTATGACCAGCAGGTCAAGGATGTACTGGATGCGGTGGATGCCAACGAGAAGGGGAACGAACTTGGCCTTGGCGCCTTTGCCGGCTATCAGCTGAACCAGAATGTGGCGTTCGAATTTGGCTACGACTGGCTTGGCAAGTACAAGGTGGATCAGCACTACTCTGGCAATGGCATCAATGCCGGACTGGAAGGTGAAGCCAAGGCCCAGATGCTGCAGGCCACCATGAAGATTGGCTTCCCGGCCACCTCGGCGCTGGATATCTATGGCCGTCTGGGGGGCGCCTATGCCTGGACCGAGAGTTCACTCGATGCCTGGATCAGCGATGGGAGCAATTCAGTTTCCGGTTCGAGCAAGGGTAACAAGTATCACGGTGCCGCCTTTGTCGGGGCGCTGGGTATCGAATACGCCATCGACAAGGATTGGGCCGCCCGCCTCGAGTACCAGTACACCACGCCGCTTGGCAAGACCTCGCTGGATGAGTCCGGCATCGAGCTGGACAACGGCCTGCTCTCCGTCGGCATGCTCTATCGCTTCGGTCAGGTCGGCGATACGGTCGCCGCGCCGGCACCGGCCCCCGTGGTTGCCGAACCCGTGCCCGTGGTGGCGCCCAAGACCTTCAGCCTGAGCTCTGACGTATTGTTCGAGTTCAACAAGGCAACCCTGAAGCCGGAAGCCAACCAGGCACTGGACAACCTGTTCAGCCAGATAGTGGCGGCCAATCCCAAAGACGGGGAGGCCACCGTGGTGGGCTATACGGATCGCATCGGTTCCGACACCTACAACCTCTCTCTCTCCGAACAGCGCGCAAGAAGCGTGGCCAACTATCTGGTCAGCAAGGGTCTGTATGCCGACAAGGTGCGGGTCGAGGGGCGTGGCAAGGCCAATCCGGTGACCGGTGACAGCTGTGCCAGCCAGTCCCGGCAGCAGCTGATCGCCTGTCTGGCGCCGGATCGCCGGGTAGAAATCCATCTGGAAGGGGTCTCCCAGCCGGCACAGTAACCGCCGCAGAGATGACAACGGGAGGCCTGGCCTCCCGTTTTTTTATGGTGTTTCGTGTGGCAGATCAGAGCCCGAACAGCGGCCGCAGGCGGATGCCGATCAGGCTGCCGGCGAGGGCCATCAGCATCCAGACCCAGCCGTGCAGGCTGCCGGAGGCGGTGCCATCGAAGAAGCCGCCCAGGTTGCAGGCGCTGTACATGGCCCCCATGCCCATCAGCAGGCCGCCGAGAATGGCCGCCATGCTGTTGCCGAGGCGGATCGGGGCGAAGTTGCCGCCACCGCTGATGCAGCGCGCCAACATGGCCCCCAGGATCCCGAGCCAGAACATGCCGACCATGGGGTTGAGAAACAGCGGCTGGGCCAGTTTCGGGTTCCCCTCGAACAGGCCGAACAGGGAGGCGCCGCGCAGCGCCATGTCATAGACGGCACCGGTGATGGTCCAGGCCGAGCCATGCAGGGCGACCACGCTGGAGTTGAGCAGGGCGATGAGGATGCCGCCGGTCAGCACGGTGAAACGACCGTCACGCCAGAACAGGTTGCCGCCGCTGAAGATGGGCTTGATCTCGCCGGTGTGCTTCTGCTCGCTCTTGCGAAACAGCAGGAACAGCACGGCGACCAGCGCCAGGTTGAGCAGCATGCCGCTCCAGAGGTTGCCGGTCAGATCCTTGGCCAACACGACCTGACTGGAGAAGGTGGCCTCCAGCTCGGGGCGGAACTGGTTGCTGATGAGGGTGCCGATGCCGTAGCAGAGCAGCACCAGCCAGAAGCGGGGTTGCCCCTCGCCGCAGCAGTAAAGGGTGCCGGTGGCGCAGACGCCCGCCAGCTGCATGCCGATGCCGAACAGGAAGGCGCCGACGATGAAGGGAATGCCGATGGCCATCACGTTGCCCACCATGGCATCGCCAAACAGGGCGTGACTAAAGGAGAGGAAGCAGGTGAACAGCAGAATTTCGATGGCGATGGTGAGCAGGTGAACCCGCACATAGTAGCTGTTGCGTTTGGTCAGCATTTCACGCCAACCGAAGACGATGCCGAAGCGGCTGAAGGAGAGAGTAAAGCCGAAACCGAATCCAATCAGGGCCATCAGAGCCCATTTCATACCAAAGGTGTTGCCTAGCCAGAGTAACGCTCCCCCCGCGATTGCCACGATGGGGAGCGACCATTTTCGATTCATGATGTTGTTTCCTGTGTGTCATGGAAGATAGCCGAGCATCCTATTCCTCCACGACAAACGGGACCAGCTCTGATTGGCTCTTCGCGTCGAAAGTGAAATGAAAACCCCATCCAGATCAATTTACTGTGCGGCTTGCTCACAGGGTGAACAGCAGAGTGGGGCTAGTCTGCCGACATGGTGCACAACAGGGGCCAGCACGACAGGGGGCGACGCTTCACTGATCAGGAGAAGGCGCGGGAGAGTTCGCCCAGCATGCCACCCAGGATGGAGAGGCTGACGGCGCCAAACAGCAGGCCGGTCACCAGGTTGAGGGGGCGCTGAACCCGGCCGAGCAGGCGCTGGGCCCGCTCGGTGGAGAGGCTCCAGGCCAGCACCCCAAACCAGACCAGGGAGAGCAGGAACAGCTCCAGCACCAGCAGTCCCCGGGTCAGGCCATCCACCTGGGGCGTCACCATGGCCGCCAGTAGCCCCATGAAGAACAACAGCGCCTTGGGATTGAGCAAGTTGGTGGCCAGGCCGCTCTGCACCCCCTTGCGCCAGCCGGCGCGCTCGCCACCGGCCTTGAAAGCCTGCTCACCTGACCCTTGCCAGGCGGCCATCAGCGCCCCCCAGCCGAGCCAACCCAGATAGAGGGCGCCGACCATCTTCACTGCCATGAACAACCAGTGATGTTCGGCGATCAGCAAGCTGATGCCGGTCAGGCTCAGGGTGGCGTGCAGCAAGATGGCGAGCGCGATGCCCAGCGCCGCGCCAAGGGCGGTGGGCCTGTGCAGGCTGGTGCGCAGGATCAGCGCGAAGTCGGGGCCCGGGCTCGCCAGGGCAACGAGATGGATGAGACCTATGGTCAGAAACAGGCTGGTAAACATGGGCATAACCTCAACGGCATGATGAGGTCACAGGATGAAGGAGGCGAGGCCGGTTTGATTGTAAAAGATTGCACCGATCGCCGCGGATCAGTCCGTGCCAGTGGCCGTCATCAGTCCGGTACGACTGAGACGGGGCGCATCTGCTGGCGATATTCGGCGGGGGTGAGGCCGAAGGCCTGCCGGAACCCGTGGTGAAAGTGGCTCTGATCGAAGAAGCCGACCGCGAGCGCCACCTCGCTCACCGGCAGGCCGCTGCCGAGCAGGCGCTTGCTTCGCTCCAGCCGCAGTCGCTTGAGCCAGGCGTAGGGGGTCATGCCAGTCTTCTTCTTGAACTGGCGCAGGAAGGCGAAGCGATCCAGCCCGAACAGGGCGGCCAGATCCTCCAGGCTGTGGCGCTCGTCGAGCTGGGCCAGCAGATGGTCGCGCAGGTATCTGAGCTGGGTATCGGCCAGGGCGTGGCGTTCGGGGGCGAGATGCAGCAGCTCGCCGAGCAGGGCCAGCAGCTGGCTCTCCGCCAGCAGACCGTCAGGTTCGGGAGCCTCGCCCAGATACATGTGCAGGCGGGCGAAACCCAGATAGAGGTCGGGGCGGCTCTGCAGTCCCTTGTCGAAGAAGGGTTCAGGGCTGTCCGGCAGCCAGATGGCCAGTTGTTCGGGGGCGATGGCGAACACCCGCACCTCGTACCCTTCCGGCAGCAGGCTCAGGCCGTCGTGCATCTCGTCCGGATTGACGGTGGAGAGCTCGCCGCGCACCAGGTTGTGGCTGCTGCCCTTGTGGATGAATTTCTGGCCGCCCTGCTGCACCAGACCGATGTGATAGTCGAGGTGAACATGGCGGCCATAGCTGAACTCCCTGTGGTGGGAGTGGGAGAGTTCAACCCCCGGCAGCAGCCGGGATTGCCAGTAGTGGATGCGGGAGTGGGGTGTGCTCATCGTCTATTGATAACCTGAAAGCCGGCTCAAGGCTTGTAGATTATTGCAGCGCGACGAGCCATACCGTCAATCCTGCTGTGTCACCGGCCGGCGGCTGCCGCTGCGCAGCCCGTCCAGACTGAACAGCACCAGGGCGCTCCAGATGAAGGCGAAGGTGACCATCTTGTCCAGCGCCAGCGCCTCGCCGTACAGGGTGACCGCCAGGATGAACATCAGGCTCGGCCCTATGTACTGGAAGAAGCCCAGGGTGGAGAGCTTGAGCCGGGTCGCGGCGGCGGTGAAGCAGAGCAGGGGGGCCGTGGTGACTACGCCGGCGGCGATCAGCAGCAGATTCAGGTGCCAGCTGTTTTCGGTCATATGGCTGGTGGGGCTGTCGGCAATACCCCACAGATAGAAGGCGGCCGGGGGCAGCATGATCAGGGTCTCGATCAAGAGGCCGGTGAGGGCGTCGAGGGCCAGTTTCTTGCGAATGAGGCCGTAGATGGCGAAGCTCGCCGCCAGCACCAGGGCGATCCAGGGCAGGGAGCCGAACGCGATGATCTGGATGGCGACGCCGATCGCCGCTAGCCCGACCGCCCACCACTGCAGGCGACGCAGCCTCTCGCTCAGGAACAGCATGCCGAGCAGCACGTTGAACAAGGGGTTGATGTAGTAGCCGAGGCTGGCATCCAGCATGTGGCCGTTGTTGATGGCCCAGATGAACAGCAGCCAGTTGCCGCCAACGGTCACCGAGGTGAAGGCCAGGGTGAGCAACACTTTGGGCTGGCGCAGCACTGCCTGTACCTTGTGCCACTGGCGGCCGAGCAGGGTCAGCACCAGCAGCAGGGCGCAGGACCAGATCATGCGGTGGGTCAGGATCTCGGCGGCCGGTACGGCCGAAATCGTCTTGAAGTAGATGGGGGCCAGGCCCCAAAGGGTGTAGGCGCACAAGGCGTAGATGACGCCTTGGCGCTGAATTTGTTGCTGCATGCGGATAACCTTCACTGGAGAGTCGGATGCGAGAACGCATCGCAAAAAACCAGTGTAGCGATCCTTTAGGAGGGACAGAAGCGAATAAATGGGGAAAGATGGATGGTGACGATATGTTTTACCGTCTAGCGGCCACCGCGCCGGATCTTGTCGACGTCCCGCAGCAGCCACAGCATCAGGGCGATGGCCGAGATCCAGGGGCCCCAGGTCACGTAGGCTTCACCATGCCCCAGTGCGAAAAACAGCAGGGGTAGGCCGATCACCAGAAACAGTACACTTCCCAGAAAAAATAACATTTTTATCTTAATATTTAACGACTTGCCTGTTTGATAATTATATCGATTGAGACGTGCGATGAAAGGGGAAAAATGAAAAAGGGGGTTTTAACCCCCTTTTGCGAAGATGGAAGCTGTTTCTGCGATTATTCCAGCTGGATCCAGGTACTTTTCAGCTCGGTATATTTCTCCAGCGCATGCAATGACTTGTCGCGCCCGTTGCCGGACTGCTTGAAGCCGCCAAACGGCATTGTCATGTCGCCGCCATCCCAGTTGTTGACGAACACAGTGCCTGCGCGCAGGGCGCGGGAGCCCTTGACCGCCTTGTTGAGATCCGCCGTCCAGATCGCCGCGGCCAGGCCGTAGTCGGTGTCGTTGCCAAGGGCGATCGCCTCCTCCAGGGTATCGAAGCCGGTCACCGCCAGCACAGGGCCGAAGATCTCCTCGCGGAAGATGCGCATCTCTGGGGTCACCTCGTCGAAGATGGTGGGCTCGATGTAGAAGCCGCCGCTCTCCTCGTTGGTGCGCTTGCCTCCCAGCAGTAGTTTGGCCCCCTCTTGCTGGCCGATATCGATATAGCGCAGCACCTGCGCCATCTGGATGTCGTCCACCATGGCACCGATGCGGGTGGTGGGGTCGAGGGGGTTGGCGGAGATCCACTCCCGGGCGTGGGCCAGCAGTCGCTCCATGAATTGCGGCTTGATGCTGTTTTGCACCAGCAGGCGGGAGGCGGCGGTGCACACCTCGCCCTGGTTGTAGAAGATGGCGCCGGCGGCGCTTCGGGCGGCGGCGTCCAGATCCGGCGCGTCCGCCAGTATGATGTTGGGGCTCTTGCCGCCGCACTCCATAAAGGCGCGCTTGAGGTTGGACTTGCCGGAACACTCCACCAGATGCTTGCCGATTTTGGTGGAGCCGGTGAAGGTTATGCAGTCCACGTCCATGTGCATGGCCAGCGCCTCGCCTACCGTGTGGCCAAAGCCCGGCAGTACGTTGAAGACCCCGTCCGGAATGCCCGCCTCTTTGGCAATACCCGCGATGCGCAGGGCGGTGAGGGGGGATTTTTCGGAGGGTTTCAGGATCACCGAGTTGCCGGTAGCCAGCGCCGGACCCAGCTTCCAGCAGGCCATCACCAGCGGGAAGTTCCAGGGCACGATGGCGGCCACGACGCCGAGGGCCTCGCGGGTCACCAGTGCCAGCGCGGACTCCTCCACCGGGGCGACCTGATCGTAGATCTTGTCGATGGCCTCGGCGTTCCAGGCGATGCAGTTGGCGGCGGCAGGGGCGTCGTAACCCATGGCATCACCGATGGGCTTGCCCATGTCCAGCGACTCCAGCAGGGCCAGTTCCACCAGATTGAGGCGCATCAGCTCGGCGAAACGCTGCAGGATCTGCTTGCGCTGTTTCGGTGACAGGCCGCTCCAGCGCTTATCATTGAAGGCGGTGCGGGCAGCCTGCACCGCCAGTTCGGCGTCGGCGGCGTCGCAGGCTGCAACCTTGGTCAGCAGCTGGCCGTTGGCCGGATTGATGCAGTCAAAGGTGGCGCCATTGATGGCGTCCCGGTAGCTGCCGTCGATGAAGGCTTGCGAGGGCAGGGTCAGGTGGGCGGCCTTGTGTTGCCACTGGGCCAGGGTCAGGTCACTCATGTTCACTCCTTGAACCGGTCTTAAGTCAGTTCCCGCGTATCAATATGCTAAACAACCCGCCACTTGTAAATCAATCTTGTAACAATTCCTTAAACACTGTTCCCTGCCGAGGGGGTACCGTCGTTTAGAAGCTGGCGGGGGTGTTGGCCGAGATCAGCACGCACTCCTGTTCGCCCACGTTGCGAAACCGGTGCGGGGTGCGGCTATCGAAGTAGTAGCCATCCCCGGCCGCCAGCAGGTAGATCTGCTCGCCCACCGTGACCTCGACTTCGCCGCGGATGATGATGCCGCACTCTTCCCCTTCGTGGCTCAGCATGTCGTCACCGGTGTCGGCGCCCGGCGGCAGTATCTCCTGCAGCATGCCGATGGCGCGGTTGGCACGGCTGTGGCCCACCAGGCGGTAGCTGATGGGATGAGTGCCGAGATCCGGCATCTCATCGGCGCGAAAGACCACCTCGGAGTCCATTTCTGTCTCGTCGGTGAAGAAGCTGGCCAGGGACATGGGAATGCCTTCCAGCACCTTGCGCAGGGAGGCGACGGAGGGACTTACCTGATTCTTCTCGATCTGGGAGATGAAGCCGTTGGTCACGCCCGAACGTTTGGCCAGCTCCCGCTGGGAGAGGGCGGCCTTGGTGCGAACCGCCTTGAGACGGTGACCGATATCCATCGATAGACACTCCTTGCTGTTTACTATTATTAAATTTGTGTTAAATATCTTATACCACCCTGCTCATGCCATCTAGCCGGGGTGACACCGGACAGGGCAATAATGAGCCCTTTTTTAGGAATTCAGGTGTTTAATTTAATAGGCGATAGCCGATAGTTGCTAAACACCTTAAGGATGAGGTGACCATGAAACCGATCAGCGACATCAATACCCCCTCCGACATGTCCGCCTTCTGGATGCCGTTCACCGCCAACCAGCAGTTCAAGGCGGCGCCGCGCATTCTGAAGTCGGCAGAGGGGATGTATTATCACTCAGAGGATGGCCGCAAGATACTGGATGGCACGGCCGGGCTCTGGTGTTGCAACGCGGGTCATGGTCGCCGCGAGATCGCCGAGGCGGTCTCCCAGCAGATTTCCCACCTCGATTTTGCTCCCACGTTCCAGATGGGCCACCCCCTGCCGTTCGAGCTGGCCAACCGGCTGGTGGAGATAGCCCCCAAGGGATTCGGTCACGTCTTCTATACCAACTCGGGGTCCGAATCCGTCGATACGGCGCTGAAAATCGCGCTGGCCTGGCAGCGTGCCCGGGGTCAGGGGACCCGCACCCGGCTCATCGGCCGCGAGCGTGGCTACCATGGCGTCGGCTTTGGCGGCATCTCGGTGGGCGGCATTCCCGGCAACCGCAAATGGTTCGGCTCCCTGCTGACCGGGGTGGATCATCTGCCCCACACCCTCAACATCGCCCAAAACGCCTTCACCAAGGGACTGCCTGACGAGGATGTCACCTTGGCCGACGAGTTGGAGAAGATCGTCTTTTTGCATGACGCCAGCAATATAGCGGCGGTGATCGTCGAGCCCATCGCCGGCAGTACAGGGGTCATCATGCCGCCCAAGGGCTACCTCAAGCGGCTGCGGGAGATCTGCACCAAACACGGCATCCTGCTGATCTTCGACGAGGTGATCACTGGCTTCGGTCGTCTCGGCTCCCCGTTTGCCGCCCAGGAGTTCGACGTTATCCCCGACATGATCACCTGTGCCAAGGGGCTCACCAACGGCGCCATCCCCATGGGGGCCGTGCTGGTACAGAGCCACATCTATGACGACATGATGGCGGCGGGCAAGGGGGCCATCGAGCTGTTCCACGGCTATACCTACTCGGGTCATCCGGTGGCTGCGGCCGCGGGCCTGGCGACCCTCGAGATCTATCGCAACGAAAACCTGCTCAGCCGCGCCGCCGATCTGGCGGGCTACTGGGAGGAGGCGGCTCATTCGCTCAAGGGCTGCAAGCACGTGAAGGATGTGCGCAACTATGGTCTGGTGGCGGGTATCGAGCTCGAATCCATGCCCGATGCGCCGGGCAAGCGTGCCTACGAGGTGTTTGTGCGCTGCTTCGAGAAGGGGGCCCTGATCCGGGTCACCGGCGACATCATCGCCCTGTCGCCGCCCCTCATCATAGAGCGCAGCCAGATCGACGATCTCTTTACCCTGCTGCAGGATGTCCTGCAGGCCCAGCCCTGATCCAGCCAATGGCCCCGCTTCGGCGGGGCCTTGAGCAGGTCGGGTGCACCCAGCCATTACCCATCACGGAGGATACATGACATACAGGGTCAGCAATTTTATCAACGGCGTACGTCAGGAGAGTCGCAGCGAACGCCAGGGGGCCATCTTCAATCCGGCCTGTGGCAAGCAGCAGGGAAGCGTGGGGCTGTCGAACGCGGCGGAGTGCCAGGAGGCCATCGCTGTGGCCCAGCAGGCCTTTTCTGACTGGTCGCAGACCCCGCCGCTGGTGCGGGCGCGGGTGCTGTTTCGCTTCAAGGAGCTGATGGAGCAACACAGGGACGAGCTGGCGGAGCTCATCAGCCGCGAGCACGGCAAGGTCTTCTCCGATGCTCAGGGCGAGCTGACCCGGGGACTGGAGGTAGTGGAGTTCGCCTGCGGCATTCCCCATCTGCTCAAGGGGGAGCACTCCCTCAACGTGGGGCGCGGAGTGGACAGCTACTCCATGATGCAACCGGTCGGGGTGTGCGCCGGCATCACGCCGTTCAACTTCCCGGCCATGGTGCCGCTGTGGATGTTCCCGGTGGCCATTGCCTGCGGCAATACCTTTATCCTCAAACCGTCCGAGAAGGATCCGTCCCTCTCCCTGCGCATGGCCGAGTTGCTCAAGGAGGCCGGCCTGCCGGATGGCGTGGTCAACGTGGTGAACGGCGACAAGGAGGTGGTGGACGTGCTGCTGACCGATCCGAGAGTCGGCGCCGTGTCGTTTGTCGGCTCCACCCCCATCGCCGAGTACATCTACTCGACCGCTTCGGCCCACGGCAAGCGGGTGCAGGCGCTGGGCGGCGCCAAGAACCACATGGTGGTGATGCCGGATGCAGACCTCGAGCAGGCAGTTTCCGCCCTGATGGGGGCAGCCTACGGGGCGGCCGGGGAGCGCTGTATGGCCATCTCGGTAGCCGTGGTGGTAGGGGATGAAACCGCCGATGCGCTGGTGGCACGCCTCGCGCCGCTGGTGGAGAAACTGCGGGTCGGCCCGGGGCTGGGGCAGGCACAAGAGAACGAAATGGGCCCCCTCATCAGCCGCGAGCATCTGGCCAAGGTGCGCGGTTATGTGGATCAGGGGGTGGCCGAAGGGGCTCAACTGCGGGTCGATGGTCGTGGCTTGCAACATGAAGAGGGCTACTTCATCGGTGGCTGCCTGTTCGATCGGGTGAGCCCGGAGATGCGCATCTATCGGGAGGAGATTTTCGGCCCCGTGCTCTCCATCGTGCGGGTTCCCGATTACGAGACGGCGCTCAAGCTCATCAACGAGCACGAGTACGGCAATGGCACCGCCATCTTCACTTGTGACGGCGATACGGCGCGGGACTTCACGGCGCGGGTGCAGGTCGGTATGGTAGGGGTGAACGTTCCCATCCCCGTGCCCATGGCATTTCACAGCTTTGGCGGCTGGAAGCGGTCCATCTTCGGACCGCTCAACATGCACGGACCGGATGGGGTGCGCTTCTATACCCGGATGAAGACGGTGACGGCACGCTGGCCCCAGAGTCTGCGCAGCGGCGCCGAATTCTCCATGCCGACCATGAAGTGACTTTCTGCCCCACGGCCATGGACTCACTCTTTGCCCCCGCAGGTCATGGATCTGCGGGGGCAACTTTGTAAAGGAATAACAGATGCGATTGGGTATTCTTGATTGTGACCGGCTGGATCCCGATCTGGTGGATCGTTTTGGCCCCGTTTACTCCGAGATGTTTATCAAAGGATTCCAGCCGCTGGCGCCTGAACTGGAATTTCGGGTCTGGTCGGCCCTCGACGGCGAATTGCCGGAGGATCTGCGCGAGTGCGATGCCTGGCTCATCACGGGATCCCGCCACGATGCTTACAGCGATGTTCCCTGGATCCAGGCACTACGCGACTGGATCCGTCGTGCTCACGACGCCGACGTCAAATTGGCCGGCGTTTGTTTCGGCCATCAGGTGATCGCCCAGGCGTTGGGGGGGGAAGTGGTGAAGTCTACCAAGGGGTGGGGGCTGGGGGTCTCGGTCCATCCCATGCTGGCCGATGCGCCCTGGATGGCGCCGGCGCGCGAGCAGATCCGCATCCTGGCTAGCCACCAGGATCAGGTCGCGCTGCTGCCCCCCGGAGCCACCCGGCTGGCGGGCAACGACTTTTGTCCCAATTTCATGTTTTTGCAGGGTGATCATATCGTCGCCATCCAGGGGCATCCGGAATTTTCGGTGGAGTACAACCGGGCGCTGATCGAGCGCCGGCGCGGTTTGCTGCCCGATGAACGCTATCAACGCAGCCTCTCCTCGCTGGAGGGGGAAGTGGATTCCGCCACCATGATGCAGTGGTTGTTGCAGTTTCTGGGGATCTTGCCGGTGCAGCCTGGCGAAGCCTGAGGCCGGTTTGTCAGCCACCCCCTTGGAGTGCTAGATTTTGTAGCAAAATGAAGGATCAAGCGCTGCGATGTCGGCCATGAATGATACACTGGCCGCCCTTTGTGGCGGCCAGTTTGTCTGGCTTGAACGCCGCGCCAGCCTGAGAGGGTGAAGCCTTGAAACTACAGCAATTGAAGTACTTGATCGCGATTCGGGACCATAACCTCAATGTCTCGGTGGCGTCGGATGCGCTCTATACCAGCCAGCCCGGGGTCAGCAAGCAGATCGGCCTGCTGGAGAGCGAGCTGGGCGTGCGGATCTTCGAGCGCCGTGGCAAGCACCTGCACCGTATCACCCCGGTCGGGGAGGAGATCATCAAGTGTGCCGAGGCGATGCTCAACATAGAGAGCAAGATCAAGGCGATCTCCCGGGAGTATCTGGATCCGACCGTGGGCACCCTCAATATTCACACCACCCACACCATTGCCCGCTACCTGTTGCCCAAGTCGGTCACCTATTTCACCAAGAAGTACCCCAAGATCTCGTTCCACCTCCATCCCGTGATGTCGGCCAGCAAGGAGCAGATCAGCAAGGGGTATTCGGATTTTTCCATCGTGGCTCACGAGATTGGCTTCGACAAGGAGCTCATCGCCCTGCCGGCCTACCTCTGGACCCTCTCCCTGGTGGTACCGCAGGATCATCCGCTGGCCAGGGTGAAGAAGCCGACCCTGGAGCAGCTCTGCCAGTACCCCATCCTCAGCTACGAGAGTGGCGCAACCGGCCGCCAGGTGCAGGATGACGCGTTTCAGGCCGCAGGCCTTGCGCCTAGCTACTACATGACGGTGATGGATGCGGGGGTGATCAAGCGTTACGTGGAGCTGGGCTTTGGCATCGGCATCATCTCGTCGCTGGTGGCCAACGATACCGACAGCCCCGGGCTGGTCTCCATCAATCTGGAACACCTGTTCAAACCCTGCCCGGCGCAGATCTGTTTCAGCAAGAGCATCCTCTTGCAGAATTACATGTATGACTTCATCAGCTCCTTCTCGCCCCACCTCACCAAGGAGGTGATCCAGAATGTGATGCAGCAGCCGACCCAGGCGCGCATCGATGAGCTGATGGCCGGGGTGGAGCTGCCCATCTATTGATTCGGTGATCCAGATCGGTTCATGCCCCTCTGCCGGTTGCAGCGCCCGGCTGGCTGAGTTCTACTCCGGATGCTGCCAGTGTCGTTTTCAGACTCGTCGTTAGAGGTCGCTATGTCCCGGATTCTGCTGCTTGCCAATCTCAACTGTGATCATGTGCTCTCCCTCTCCGAACCCCTGGTGGCCGGTGCCCGTCTGCAATATGTGGATCAGGGGCGCAGGCTGGGTGGCGGCGCCGCCAACACCGGCATCGGGCTGGTCTGGGCCGGTCATGAGGTGACTATCGCCTCCCGCATCGGACTGGACGAGACGGGGGACTGGCTGCTGGAACAGGCGGCCGGTTACGGGCTGGATTGCAGCCACGTGGAGCGCTTCGGGGGCGAGACCGGCGAACTGCTGATCCTGGTGGATGCCACCGGCGAGCGCACCATCCTCAGGCGCCCCCGGCGCCCGGATCTGCCCGGCGACATGCCGCTGGAGGGGGTGGACTGCCTCTATGTGAACTATCCGGGCACTGCCATGGTGGGTTATATGCGCCAGATGCTCGGCAAGAGCTTCGTGGTAGCCCAGTACCCCAAGGGCGGGCAGGTGCGCCGCCCCTGTCACGTGCTGATCGCCTCTCGCTCCGATCTCGGGGAGGTGGGGGACCCCTGGCAACATGCCCGCCAGCTGGCCGGTGAGCAGCTGGAGTGGCTGGTGCTGACGGAAGGCAAGGCCGGCGCCGTGGCCATTCATGACGAGGAGCAGATCCGGGTGGCGGCGCGGCCTGTCTCCGTGGTCGATACCACGGGGGCGGGGGATGCCTTCGCCGGCGGCCTGATCCACGGGTTGGCGCGGGGCATGGCAATCGAGGAGGCTCTGCAGTGCGCGGTGGACTGGGGCGCCTTTGCGGTCGCTTCCGAGAGCTCCATCCCTTCCCTTGCCCTCAAGAAATGGCTGAAACAGCCCCACTGAAGTTTCCCTGACAAGGGGCGAACGCGAGAGCTGGCAGTGTGCCAAGTTCTGGAAATTTCCCCGCCATAATGCCACCAAACGCCGGGATAACCCGGCAAGTTTGCGATCAATCAAAGAAAGTGTCGATTTATGTGCATCTTCATCGACACCCGGTGGTGCTGCTCTTAACCTGTCATTCCGCAACTCAGATTAAGAGACAGGCCCGCACAGGCGACGCGGTTGTCTCCTGCCTCTTAGCTCAATGTTGTCGTCCTGATTTCTGGCTTGTAGTAAGAGGCAAGTGCGACCATGCAACTGACACGATTTACCGACTATGCCCTGCGTACCCTGACCTTCCTGGCCGTCCAGCCGAGCGACCGCCTGTCGACCATCACCGAAGTTGCCGACACCTTCGGTATCTCCCGCAACCACGTGGTCAAGATAGTGCACCAGCTCGGGATCAAGGGGTACATAGAGACGGTACGTGGCAAGCATGGTGGCATCCGCCTTGGCCGTGCGGCGGTATCCATCAATCTGCGGGACGTAGTGATGGACATGGAGCATGTGCTCTGCCCGGTCGACTGCAAGCGCGAGAACTGCCGCCTCTCCGGCGGCTGCCGCATTCAGGGGATCCTGCGTCGCGCCATGAACGCCTTCCTGGAAGTGCTGGGTGAATACACCCTGGCCGATGCGGTACGCGATCCCACCCGTCTGTGCCACCTGCTGGGCATAGAACAGGAGTCCATCCTGGCGATGGCGTGATCCGAAACGGGAACGCACAAGACATAAGAGGGGCCCTTGTTGGCTCCTTTTTCGTATCAGCGGTTGCCCGGCTGGCGGATCAGGGTGATGGCACCGTGCAGGCAGGCCAGTCCGCAGGCGCCACAGCCGTCGCACGCCTCCATGTTGACGCTGACACCATCGGCGGTGGCCTTGATCGCCTGCTGGGGGCAGGCATCTTCACACAGCAGGCAGTAGAAGCCCTGACGGGCCTGGCAGCTGGCCTCGTCGATCTGGACCCGGGTTTGCACCTGGCGTCCCAGCTGCAGGTCGAGGGCGCCGGTGGGGCAGGCTCTGGCGCAACTGCCACAGTAGCTGCACTGGCCGCATTCGAGATCCAGCACCGGGGTGCCGGCGATCGGGCTGCCTTGATATTTTTCCTGGGAGGCGGGTTTGAGCAGGCCGCGCGGGCATGCCTTGAAGCACTCACCGCAGCGGGTACAGAGGGAAAGATACTGGGATTCCTCGATAGCCCATGGCGGGCGTGCTTCCTGGCACACTACGGCGGGTGCGCGGGAAGCCTGCCAACCTTGTGTCAGCCAACGGAGGAAATAATGAGTCATGCCCACCCCTAATACCTATTAGGGGTTAATTTTATCGGAGTTTATGGACGCAAGCCAGAGAATCGCGGCCGTCAGGATCGCAAGGGCGGTTGCCCTTGTGTAAGCTAGGCGGGTCTTTTTGCGTGACTGAATGAAAACATATGTGGTTATTTCTCTGGCGTGCCTCCCTGCTGTATGTTTTTCCTCTGCTGATGTGGATCTACTGTCGCATCAAGGGTATCGAGTTTGTCGAGCTTGATACCGGCGTCAACATGCACAAGTGGGTGGTGCTGGCCGCCTATCTCCTCTATGTGGTGATCTGGTTGCTGGCCAACCGCTATCTTGAACTCTTTCTGCGTCAACGGAGTCGCAAATGATCGAGCCCGGGCTCTGGGGGATCCTGCTGTCTGCCGCCGTGCTGGCCCTGGGGATTGGCTGGCTGGCCGGACGCCGTGTCAGTGCCGCCCAGGCCAGGGAGCTGTTGCTGGCTCAGGAGCGTTATCAGGCGCTGCAGGATCGTTTCGACGAGCTGCAGGATGAGCGGATGCTGGGCCAGCAGAAGCTGGATCAGCAGCAGACCCTGCTGATCAAGCTCACCGCCCGTCTCAAGGATGCCGAGGCGACCCTGCGCAGCGAGCGGCTGGCTGCCGCCGAGAAGCTGCAGTTGCAGCAGGAAGCGGAGCAGCGCCTCAGCCAGCAGTTCGAAAATCTCGCCAACCGCATCTTCGAGCAAAACTCGGGCAACTTCCGCGAACTGAATCAGAACAGTCTCGATCTGCTGCTGACACCGCTGAAAGAGCAGCTCGAGGGATTTCGTCGTCAGGTAGGGGAAACCCACGCCCAGGAGACGGCCCAGCGTCACAGCCTCAAGTTCGAGCTGGAGCGTCTCGCCGAGCTCAACGCTCGCATGACCGAAGAGGCGGCGGCCCTGACCCGCGCCCTCAAGGGGGACAGCAAGCAGCAGGGTAACTGGGGCGAGGTGGTGCTGGCCCGCATCCTGAGCGAATGCGGCCTGCGCGAAGGGCACGAGTACCACACCCAGGTCAATATCGAGGTGGACAAGGGCAAGCGCTATCAGCCAGACGTCATCGTCCACCTGCCGCAGGAAAAAGACATCATCATCGATGCCAAGGTGTCGCTGACCGCTTACGAACGCTGGTACAACAGCGACGACGAGCTGGAGAAATCGGTCGCCCTCAAGGAGCATGTCGCCTCGGTGCGCAACCATATCCGCGAACTGGGCCGCAAGGATTATCAGCAGCTGCCCGGGGTGCGTACCCTCGACTATGTGCTGATGTTTGTGGCGGTGGAGCCCGCCTTTCTCACCGCCCTCGACGCGGATCCCTCGCTGGTGCGCTACGGGCTCGACAACAACATACTGCTGGTGAGCCCCACCAACCTGATGGTGGCGCTGCGCACCATCGAAAATCTGTGGCGCTACGAGCGGCAGAACCAGAATGCCCGTCATATCGCCGAGCGCGCGGGGCGCCTCTACGAGAAGCTGCGGTTGTTTGTCGAAGAGATGCAGCAGATGGGCGGCAGCCTGCACAAGGCGCAGGAGAGCTATGACAAGGCGATGGGGCGGCTGGTCAATGGCCGTGGTAACCTGATCGCCCAGGCCGAGCGTTTTCGCGAGCTGGGGGTGGAGGTAACCAAGACCCTGCCCGAGCCGCTGGTGGAGCGGGCGCTGGAGCGCGACCAGGCGCGGGATTAATCGCTCACTTTCTTCGGCGTTAGCCAAGCCCAACCATGAGCGCTATGCACTCCGGGGGAGGGGAATCATACGCGATGGCTTGCCAGCGTCTTCATTACCAGGGGAAATAGTCATGGCTGTTTTTTCAAAATAGCCAAGTAATTACCATCGTCCTCCTTATGAAGTATTTCAGTTGAGAAGCCATATATTTCGCTCTGGTGGCGCAATGTCTCCTGATCGATATCCAGCCAGCTGACGGTTTCATCAGTTTCGCCGTTATATTCAAAAGAGAGTTTGCGTATTGTCGTCAGGTTGGTTGTGCCGTTGGTCGAGTTCAGAATGAGCCGGCCATTTGCCGACAGATATTGATGGGCAAGAGAGAGAAAGCAAGAGAGCATGGGAAGGCCCCCCACAGCGCCTATGCTACGGCCCAAAAGCAACCATGTATCGAATTCTGCATCGAAACGGGCGGAAAAGATGTCCGCGTTGATGACCCTATTGACCCCTCTCCACCGCATCACTTCACAAGCCAATGGTGATATGTCCAACGCGGTCACATCACGGCGATGCTTTTGCAGGAATAGCGAGTGTTCACCTGCCCCCGCACCTATATCTAAAATACGTCCGGAACACAGGGACAAGGCTAAACGATCAATGGCATAGTAATCTGCCGGTCGAAAAAATATCGATAATGGGAGACGGTATGATTCTTGTCCTTCAATATTAATTTGTAGCATCTCATTACCTTGATTCAGGTAGTGATCTCGTAGAGCCTTGCCGAATATATCCAGATTCTTTCCCATGGCTATGTTTCCCCTTATGCCAAACTCGGCCCAGATATCTCATGTTGTCGATATTGAATTTGTGGAGAACACGATGTTTTTGAAACTATGAGTTGTCATAGCCAAATAAAAACGGCCCACTTCAGTGGGCCGTTTTTATTTAAATGGGCAGCTAATCAGCGACTGGCGGCGCGGGCACTCAGCTCGGCTTTTTCGGCATCGCTCAGGAAGGCCAGGGTCAGGCCATTTTGCTGGGCGGTGCGGATCTCGCTCGCCGTCATGCCGGCGGCCGGGGCGGCTACCTCGTATTCATAGGGCAGATCTATGCCTTCCACCGCCGGATCGTCGGTGTTGAGGCAGACCAGCACGCCGGCAGCCAGGAACTGGCGGATCGGGTGTTCGGTCAGGCTCGCAACCGTGGTGGTTTGAATGTTGGAGGTGAGGCAGGACTCGATGCCGATGCGGTGCTCGGCCAGATAGGCCATCAGGGCCGGATCCTGAATTGCCTTGACGCCGTGGCCGATACGCTCGGCACCCAGCTCGCGAATGGCTTGCCACATGCTCTCGGGGCCGGCGGCCTCACCGGCGTGCACGGTAACGCGCATGCCGGCATCCCGCACCTGGCGGAAGTGATCGGTAAACAGCTCGCCCGGGAAACCCAGCTCGTCGCCGGCCAGATCGATGGCGACCAGCTGGTCGCGATGGGCCAGGCAGGCTTCCAGCTCGCTGCGGCACTGTTCGGTGCCGAAGGTGCGGCTCATGATGCCGATGAGGTTGGTCTTGATGCCGAAATCGCGGCTGCCGGCGGCCACGCCGTCGATGACGGCTTCCACCACTCCTTGCGGGTGCAGCTTGTGGGCCATCGCCATGTAGGCGGGGCTGAAGCGCAGCTCGGCATAATCGATGCCGGCGCGCAGCAGATCTTCCACGTTCTCGTAGGCGACCCGGCGACAGGCGTCATAGTCGGCCAGCACGGCCACGCCCCAGTCCAGCTTCTTCAGGAAAGCGACCAGGCTTGGCTCGTTCTCGACGATCTGGACGTGGGGGCGCAACGCCTCCAGTTCATCGGCAGGCAGCCGGATATTGTGCTGACGTCCCAGCTCGAGGATGGTCTGCGGGCGGATGTTGCCGTCCAGATGGCGGTGCAGGTCGGTCAGGGGGAGAGATCTGTCAATCATGATATCGCCTTCTTCGAGTCGGGGTTGAAAGCCTGCCATTCTAGGGGGGGCTTTCAAAAAAGATACCCCGTTTGAAATCAAACGGGGCTCTTGTTGCGCAATGATTTACCAAGGCGTGATGGGAATCGTTTTTCCTCTGGACTCAGGAGAGGTCTAGCTCTTTCAGCTTGCGGGTCAGAGTGTTGCGACCCCAGCCGAGCAGGCGGGCGGCCTCCTGCTTGTGGCCGTGGGTATGTTCCAGCGCCGTCTCCAGCATGATCCGTTCGAACTGGGGCATGGCATCCGCCAGGATGTCGATCTCCCCCAGCGCCAGCTTGGCGGCCACCCACTCCTGCAACTGCTGTTGCCAGCCGCCGGACAGGGCCGGCTGACCCGGCTCGGCGGTGCTGGTGATGGGGGTGAGCAGCTCGGTGGGCAGGTCGCTTACCAGCACCTCCTGTCCGGAGGCCATCACGGTGAGCCAGCGGCAGACGTTCTCCAGCTGACGGACGTTACCCGGCCAGGGCAGGCGGCTGATGTAGGTCTGGGTATCCGGATGCAGGCTCTTGGCTTCTACGTTCAGCTCCTTGGCAGCGCGCAGCAGGAAGTGGCGGGCCAGCTGGGGGATATCCTCGCGGCGCTCCTTGAGGGCCGGAATATGGATACGGATGACGTTGAGGCGGTGGAACAGGTCTTCACGAAACTCGCCGTCGGCGACCCGCTTCTCCAGGTTCTGGTGGGTGGCGGCGATGATCCGCACATCTACCTGCACCGGCTGGTGGCCACCGACCCGGTAGAACTGGCCATCCGCCAGCACCCGCAGCAATCGGGTCTGCACATCAAGGGGCATGTCGCCTATCTCGTCGAGAAACAGAGTGCCGCCGTCGGCCTGCTCGAAGCGGCCGTGACGGATGTTGTTGGCGCCGGTGAAGGCCCCCTTCTCGTGGCCGAACAGTTCGGATTCGATGAGATCTTTCGGGATGGCCGCCATGTTGAGGGCGATGAAATTCTTGTGGGCGCGCGGGCTGTGCTTGTGCAGGGCATGGGCGACCAGCTCCTTGCCGGTGCCGCTCTGGCCGTTGATGAGCACCGAGATGCTGGAGCGCGACAGGCGGCCGATGGCGCGGAACACCTCCTGCATCGCCGGCGCCTCGCCGATGATCTCCGGGGTGCTGCTGGCCTCCTGCTGGCGCGCCTTGCGCTTGGTGCGCTGCTCCTTGAGGTGATTCTCGGCGCGCCGTACCAGGGCCACGGCCTCGTCGATGTCGAACGGCTTGGGCAGGTATTCGAAGGCGCCGCGCTGGTAGGCGTTGACCGCGCTGTCGAGATCCGAGTGAGCGGTCATGATGATGATGGGCAGGTCGGCCTGACGGCGGTGGATCTGCTCCAACAGGCTCAGGCCGTCGATCCCGGGCATCCGGATATCGGAGAGGATCACGTCGGGGGAGCGCAGCTCCAGGGCATGGAGCAGGGCTTCGCCATCGGCGAAACTCTCGCAGGTGAAGCCTTCGCTGCCGAGGGTGCGCTCCAGCACCCAGCGGATAGAACTGTCGTCATCGACGATCCACACTTTGGCGGTCATGGTGGTCCCTTACTTGCGAAGCGGTAGAAAGATGGTGAATTCGGTATGGCCCGGCCAGCTGATGCAGTCGATGCGTCCCTTGTGCTGATCGATCAGGTTCTGGGCGATGGAGAGACCGAGCCCGGTGCCCCCCTCCTTGCCGGTGATCATGGGATAAAACAGGGTGTCGCGGATGGCATCGGGAATGCCGGGGCCGTTGTCGATGATCTTGATCTCCGCCGCCAGCCGGTAACGCTGGCCGTGGATGGTGATCTGGAAGGCGGTGCGGGTCTTGATGCGAATAAGGCCGGTCTGATCGCCGATGGCTTCGGCGGCGTTGCGCACCATGTTGAGAAACGCCTGCTGCAGCTGGTCCGGCTCCATCTCGAACTCGGGAATGCTGGGATCGTAATCTCGCTCGATGCGTACCGAGGGGGGCAACTCCAGCTCCACCAGGCGGCGCACCTGCTCCAGCACCGAGTGGACATTGTGCATCTGGTGGCGACCGGGACGCTGGGGGCCGAGCAGGCGATCGACCAGTACCCGCAGCCGGTCTGCTTGCTCGATGATGATGCCGGTGTACTCGCGCAAGGAAGGGTCTGGCAGCTCCTTTTGCAGTAGTTGAGCCGCGCCGCGCAGACCGCCGAGGGGGTTCTTGATCTCGTGGGCCAGGCCGCGAACCAGCTCCTTGGCCGCCTGCTGCTGGGCGTGTTGCTGCTGTTCCTGGCTAATCTTCTTCTGCTGATCGATCTTGCGCAGCTCCACCACCAGGAGTCGCTGCTCGTGATCGGCCATGGGGGTGGCGCTGAGCTCCACCAGGCGGGGCTCCCCTTCCACCACCAGGGTGACTTCGCTATCAGTGAAGCCCTGCCCCGAGATGAGGCAATGCTTGAGCCGCTGCAGATCGAGGGAGATATGTTCCAGCAGGTGGGGCAGTTCGATGCCGATCAGTCGCCGTTCACTGAGGGAGAGCAGCTGTTCGGCCGCCGGGTTGACGAATTGAATGCAGAGCCGCTCATCCATGAGGATCACGGCGGTCAGCAGATTATCCAAGAGTGTCTTGGCACTATCCGAGCGGGTTGGCACAGGTTTCTCCCTAAAACGGTGCTTTGCACCTGTAATGCACCGATATGGTGCATTGAGTTTACCCGCATCGGTGCGCTATATCACCCCTGATTGGCCTTCGGGGTGGGTTTGGGAGCCGCAGCCACACTCGCTCTATGCAGGTAAAAGGTGACTGGGGTTGATTTAGCAAGGATCGTACCGTCTTTGGCGAGCAGCTCTAGTTGTGCCTCGTGGGCGCCGCGATCGAGGTTTTCAACCCGGATCGCCAGGCTGTTGCTGACGATGGGAGCGGCCTTGCCATCAAGTTTCAGGCGTACGTCATATTGCGTCGGCGGCTGGGGGGTGATCTGTCCCTGAAACACTATGTTGCCGGTGTTGTCGCGCAGGGTGCTGCCTTGTTCGGGGGAGAGCAGCTCGATGACCAGCTTGGCGGCCTCCTGTTCTTTCTTGGCATCGGCGCCGGTCAGGGCATTGAAGTTCTCCACCTGCACCGAACGGGGCGAACTGCCGATGAGGGGGGCCGTGCGCAGATCGACCTCCCGGGCCTTCTTGCCGGGGGGCGGGGCATCCGTGTAGTGGGTCACGCCATTGCCATCAACCCAGGAATAAACCTTGGCGGCCTCGGCACCGGCAGTGATCAGCAACAGGGTGAGCGTCCATGCGATGTAGCTTCTGTTCATCCATCTCTCCTTGACGGTATTTTGCTTAATCCTATCAGAGAAAAAACCCGCCAGATGGCGGGTTTTGTCACGATTAGGCAAGCTGGCCGGATTTAAACGGGCAGACTGTCCGGGTTTAGACGGAATAGTACAGCTCGAACTCCAGCGGGTGCGGGGTCATGCGTACGCGGTCAACGTCCTGCTGCTTCAGCTCCAGGTAGGAGTCGATGAAGTCGTCGCTGAACACGCCACCACGGGTCAGGAACTCGCGATCGCTGTTCAGGGCTGCCAGGGCTTCGTCCAGAGAACCGGCTACGGTCGGCACTTCTGCGGCTTCTTCCGGCGGCAGGTCGTACAGGTTTTTGTCCATGGCATCGCCCGGATGGATCTTGTTGATGATACCGTCCAGACCGGCCATCAGTTGGGCTGCAAACGCCAGGTACGGGTTGGCAGCCGGGTCCGGGAAGCGCACTTCGATACGACGGGCTTTCGGGCTCGGTACCACCGGGATACGGATGGACGCTGAGCGGTTGCGGGCGGAGTAGGCCAGCATGACCGGGGCTTCAAAGCCCGGCACCAGACGCTTGTAAGAGTTGGTGGTCGGGTTGGCGAAGGCGTTGATGGCCTTGGCGTGCTTGATGATGCCGCCGATGTAGTGCAGCGCCATTTCGGACAGACCGCCGTACAGGTCGCCGGCGAACAGGTTGACGCCATTCTTGGCCAGGGACTGGTGGCAGTGCATGCCGGAGCCGTTGTCACCGAACATGGGTTTCGGCATGAAGGTGACGGTCTTGTTGTAGGCGTGGGCCACGTTGTGGATCACGTACTTCAGTACCTGTACTTCGTCAGCCTTCAGGGTAAGGGTGTTGAAGCGGGTCGCGATCTCGTTCTGACCGGCAGTGGCCACTTCGTGGTGGTGAGCTTCAACAACCTGGCCCATCTCTTCTAGCACCAGACACATGGCAGCACGGATGTCCTGGGAGGAGTCAACCGGGGCAACCGGGAAGTAACCACCCTTGACGAAAGGACGGTGACCCTTGTTGCCGTGCTCGTAGTTGGTACCGGAGTTCCAGGCAGCTTCTTCGGATTCGATCTTCACGAAGCTGTGGCCCATGGTGTTGGAGAAGGTGATGTTGTCGAACATGAAGAATTCCGGCTCCGGCCCGAACAGCACGGTGTCGGCGATGCCGCTGGACTTCAGGAAATCTTCTGCACGCTTGGCGATGGAGCGCGGATCGCGGTCATAGCCTTGCATGGTGGCAGGTTCCAGCACGTCACAGACGATGTTCAGAGTGGTCTCTTCGGTGAAGGGATCCAGTTTGGCGGAGGCCGGGTCCGGCATCAGTACCATGTCGGACTCGTTGATGCCCTTCCAGCCGCCGATGGAAGAACCATCAAACATCTTGCCGTCTTCGAAGAAATCTTCATCAACCTGATGAGCAGGGATGGATACGTGCTGCTCTTTACCCTTGGTGTCGGTAAAGCGCAGATCAACAAACTTGACTTCGTGTTCCTGGATCAGGGCCAAAACGTTCTGGGCTGACATGCTAAGTAACCTCCGGTGTTAAAACTCTTTTGGGTGAATGCGTCGTCGTATTCACATAAGCCAGTATCGTGCCAAGTTTGTGACAGCTTGATTTCAGGGCAGTCCCGGCAGGATGGCTCCCCAAAAGTAGGCGCTTTCGCGTCGGAATGCATCAAATTAGTGCGCCACTGGATCGTTTTGGTGCACTGAAATGGTGCGCAATAACGGAGTCACGAGACGCCCAAGCAGGCTTTGTGGGACGGGTCTATGATCCAGATCCGTTGATGTGCGCGAATGTACTGCAATTCTGCTAGGCAGATCACAAAGGCGAGAGTACAATTAGCGCCCAATTTTACCCGGTGTATTGAGGCGAGAATGTTAGATAATTTACGCAATATTGCGATTATTGCGCACGTTGACCACGGCAAAACCACGCTGGTGGACAAGCTGCTGCAGCAGTCCGGTACCCTGGACCGCTCCACGGAAGGTCAGGAACGGATCATGGACTCCAATGATCTGGAACGGGAACGTGGCATCACCATTCTCGCCAAGAACACTGCGATCCGCTGGAACGACTACCGCATCAACATCGTGGATACCCCGGGTCACGCCGACTTCGGTGGTGAAGTTGAGCGCGTACTTTCCATGGTTGACTCCGTGCTGCTGCTGGTTGACGCGGTAGACGGCCCTATGCCGCAAACCCGCTTCGTGACCCAGAAGGCATTCGCCCAGGGTCTGAAGCCGATCGTGGTGATCAACAAGGTTGACCGTCCGGGTGCCCGTCCTGACTGGGTAATGGATCAGGTATTCGACCTGTTCGACAACCTGGGTGCCACTGACGAGCAGCTGGACTTCAAAGTTGTTTACGCCTCTGCACTGAACGGTTGGGCCACCATGGATCTGGACACTCCGTCCGAGAACATGGAACCCCTGTTCCAGGCCATCGTCGATAACGTGGAAGCTCCGAAAGCTGACACCAACGGCGCATTCCAGATGCAAATCTCCCAGTTGGACTACAACTCCTACGTGGGTGTTATCGGTATCGGCCGCATCACCCGCGGTCGCGTCAAGACCAACCAGCAGGTGACCGTGGTTGGCGCCGATGGCAAGACCCGCAATGGCAAGGTTGGCCAGGTGCTGGGTTACCTGGGTCTGTCCCGTACCGAAGTGACCGACGCGCAAGCGGGCGACATCATCGCCATCACCGGTCTGGGCGAGCTGAAGATCTCCGACACCATCTGCGACACCGGTGCCGTTGAAGCGCTGCCGCCGCTCTCCGTTGACGAGCCGACCGTGAACATGACCTTCCAGGTCAACACCTCGCCGTTCGCCGGTAAAGAAGGCAAGTTCGTCACCTCCCGCAACATCCTGGAGCGTCTGAACCAGGAGCTGGTCCACAACGTGGCCCTGCGCGTGGAAGAGACCGATGATCCGGACAAGTTCCGCGTATCCGGTCGTGGTGAGCTGCACCTCTCCATCCTGATCGAAAACATGCGTCGCGAAGGCTACGAGCTGGCGGTATCCCGTCCGGAAGTTATCCTGCGCACCGTCGATGGCGAACTGCAAGAACCGTTCGAAACCGTCACCGTGGACGTGGAAGAAGCGCACCAGGGTTCCGTCATGGAGCAACTGGGTCTGCGTAAAGGCGAAATGACCAACATGACCCCGGATGGCAAGGGCCGTGTTCGCCTCGACTTCATGATCCCGAGCCGTGGCCTGATCGGCTTCCAGACCGAGTTCATGACCCTGACCTCAGGTACCGGTCTGCTGTACCACACCTTCGACCACTACGGTCCGCACAAGGGTGGCAACATCGGTGAGCGTCAGAACGGCGTGCTGATCTCCAACGCAACCGGCAAGGCCCTGACCTACGCCCTGTTCGGTCTGCAGGACCGTGGTCGTCTGTTCATCGGTCACGCGACCGAAGTGTACGAAGGCCAGGTGATCGGTATCCACTCTCGCTCCAACGACCTGACCGTCAACTGCCTGAAGGGCAAACAGCTGACCAACATGCGTGCCTCTGGTACCGACGAAGCCCAGGTACTGACTCCGCCGATCCGCATGTCTCTGGAACAGGCCCTCGAGTTCATCGACAACGACGAACTGGTAGAAGTGACTCCGAAGAGCATCCGCATTCGCAAGAAGTTGCTGACCGAGCTGGATCGCAAGCGCGCCGGTCGTGGTTGATATGATGCGTTGAGTGGCCATGGCCACTCCATGCAGGCAAGCGGGCCCAAACCTCTGGTTTGGGCCCGTTTTTATTGTCTGGCACTGCGCTGTTCAACCCATGCATTACTGATGGCGAGATAGGGGCAGCGGATATACAAAAGCCGCGGGTCGTGAGACTCGCGGCTTTTTCATTGACTCGTCGGTAGCGTTTACTGGCGCCAGAACGAGGGGAAGAAGAGCACGGCGACGGTCAGGATCTCGAGGCGTCCCAACAGCATGCCGAACGACATCAACCACTTGGCCGAATCGGGCAGGCTGGCGAAGTTGGTGCTGGGACCGACCACAGGTCCCATCCCGGGGCCTACGTTGGCCACCGCCGTGATGGCGCTGGAGATGGAGGTGAGCGGATCCAGCCCGATGGCGCCGAGCAGGGCCGCGATCACCAGTATGATGGCGAAGTAGGCCAGCACGAAGGAGATCATGGAGCGGATGATGGCGTCATTGACGGTGCGGCCGTTGTATTTCTGTGGGAACACGGCGGAGGGGTGCATCAGCTGGCGCATCTGCTTCTTGAACAGGGCGAAGGCAACCTGAATACGGAATATCTTCAGCCCCCCCGCCGTCGAGCCGGAGCAGGCCCCCAGCGCCAGCAGCACGATGAAGAGAATGCTGGTGAGCGGCCCCCAGGTGCCGAAGTCGCCGAGGCCGTAACCCGTGGTGGTGAGTACAGAGACGATATTGAAGCTGCTGATGCGCAGGGCGTCCCAGAAATCGAATACGTCCCGTTGCCACAGGTAGAGGGTCATGATGAGGGTGACCCAAACCACCAGCCAGAAGAAGCCCCGCACCTGGGCATCCTTGAACAGGCTGTAGTCCCTGTGATTGAGGCTCTGCACATAAAGCAGGAAGGGCAGGCCGCCCAGGAACATGAAGACGGTACCGATCCAGTGGGCAGAGGGGGAGAAGTGGGACATGGATTGGTCAGAAGTGGAGTAGCCGCCGGTACTCAGGGTAGTCATGGCGTGATTGACCGCCTCAAACATGGTCATGCCGCTCGCCCAGTAGGCCATGAAGCAGAGCATGGAGAGCACCAGATAGACCACGACGATATTGTTGGCCACCGTTTTGGCGCGCGGAGCGCTCTTGTCGGACCAATCCGAGCTTTCGGTCTGGAACAGCTTCATGCCACCGACGTTGAGGTAGGGTAGTACTGCTACCGCCATCACGATGAAACCGACCCCGCCGAGCCACTGCAGGATGGATCGCCACAACAGGATGCTGTGGGCCATGTTGTCGAGCCCGGAGAGCACGGTGGAGCCGGTGGTGGTCACTCCCGACATGGTTTCGAAGTAGGCGTCAGCAAACGTGATGTGAGTGATGAAAACGAACGGCAAGGCACCGAAGACGCAGGCCACCACCCAGACCGAGGTGGTGAGCAGAAACATCTCCCGCACCCCGAGGTGAAACTCCGCCTTGCGGCCATAGTGGAGGCAGAGCAGGGCGGCGCCATGGGTGATGAGCACCGACTTGAGAAATTCGACGAAGCCTTCGGAGCCGGTCAGCAGTGCCAGCAGGGTGGGCAGCCACATGAAGAGCGCCAGCTTGGAGAGCACCAGTCCGAGGGTGAAGATGATAGGTCGCAGCTTGATCATGCCGGATAACCTGGTCGTTGATTAAAAAAAGACCCGGACCATTCCCTTGGAGGGAGCAGGCCGGGTCGGATTTGGCTGTCTGTACGCATTTGAACGTTACAGGAAGAAGGGGCTTGGCTGGAACAGCCGCTCCACTTCCGGAATGTACTTCTTGTCCACCAGGAACATGACCACATGGTCATCTTGCTGGATCTGCGTGCGGTCGTGGGCGATCAGTACTTCATCCCCCCGAACCACGGCACCGATAGTGGTGCCGGGCGGCAGCTTGAGCTCGCCCACCGTCTTGCCCACCACCTTGGAGGTGTTTTCGTCGCCGTGGGCGATAGCCTCGATGGCCTCGGCGGCACCGCGGCGCAGGCTGTAGACGTTGGCGATATCGGCCCGTCGCACGTGGGTCAGCAGGGCCGAAATGGTGGCCTGCTGGGGCGAGATGGCGATGTCGATGGAGCCACCCTGCACCAGATCCACGTAGGCGCCGCGCTGGATCAACACCATGGTCTTCTTGGCGCCCATCTTCTTGGCGAGCAGGGCCGACATGATGTTGGCCTCGTCCTCGTTGGTCACCGCGATGAAGACATCGATCTGGTCGATGTGCTCCTCCGCCAGCAGCTCCTGATCCGCCGCATCGCCGCAGAAGACGATGGTGTTCTCCAGCAACTCGGAGAGTTGCTCGGCCCGCTTCAGGTTGCGCTCGATCAGCTTGACGCTATAGCGCTTCTCCAGCTGGCGAGCGAGGCCGGCGCCGATATTGCCGCCCCCGACGATCATGATGCGCCGGTAGGGGCTCTCGAGTCTCTGCAGCTCCGACATCACGGCACGGATATGGCCGGCGGCGGCGACGAAGAAGACCTCGTCATCCGCTTCTATGATGGTGGTGCCTTGCGGGCGGATGGGGCGTCCCTGACGGAAGATGGCCGCCACCCGGGTCTCGATGTTGGGCATGTGTTCACGCAGGGTGGAGAGGGCATTGCCCACCAACGGGCCGCCGTAGTAGGCCTTGACCGCCACCAGGCCGACCCGGCCACCGGCGAAATCCACTACCTGCAGAGCCCCCGGATATTCGATGAGGCGCCGCACATAGTCGGTCACCAGTTGCTCGGGGGCGATCAGGTGATCCACCGGCACGGATTCCGGCAAGAACAGACGATCCCGCTCGGTCAGATAGGCCGGCGAGCGGATCCGCGCCACCTTGTTCGGCGTGTTGAACAGGGAGTAGGCCACCTGGCAGGCGATCATGTTGGTTTCGTCGCTGTTGGTGACGGCTACCAGCATGTCGGCATCCTGGGCCCCAGCCTCGCGCAGCACCTTGGGGTGGGCGCCGTGGCCATTGACCACCCGCAGATCGAACTTGTCCTGCAACTCGCGCAGCCGCTCGCTGTCGGTATCAACGATGGTGATGTCGTTGTTCTCCCCGGCCAGGTTCTCGGCCAGGGTGCCGCCGACCTGGCCGGCGCCCAAAATGATGATCTTCATACGGACCGTTTACTCACGTTGGTGCGGTAAAAGGGGCCGCCAGCACAGGCCAGGCGGGACTCCCGAATGATGCCGGACATGCCGGGCTCACTGCTTGATCAGCTTGGCATAGTAGAAGCCGTCCATCTCGGCCTCGCCCGGCAGGAACTGACGCCCCGGGCACTCCGGCGTGTCCTCTGCGTGCAGTGGCACCAGGGTGGCATCCGGCGTTGCCGCCAGGAAGGCGCGGATCTGTTCGCGATTCTCCTCCGGCAGTACGGAGCAAGTTGCGTAGAGCAGGGTACCGCCGCTCTTCAGCTTTGCCCAGAGTGCGTTGAGGATGCGGCGCTGCAGCTCAGCCAGCTCACGGATGTCCTGATCCCGGCGCAGCCACTTGATGTCGGGGTGACGGCGGATGACGCCGGTCGCGGAGCAGGGGGCATCCAGCAGGATGCGATCAAACTGCCCCTCTGGCCACCACTGTTCCGGCGCGCTGGCATCGCCGTGGATCACTTGGGCGGTGAGGCCGATGCGCTCCAGGTTTTCCCGTACTCGAGTCAGGCGGTGTTCGTCGGCATCTACCGCGACAACGCCTGCCAGCTTGGGTTGGCGCTCCAGCAGGTGTGCTGTCTTGCCGCCAGGGGCGGCACAGGCATCCAGCACCCACTCACCCGGCTGCGGGTCGAGCAGGGCGGCGGCCTGTTGGGCCGCGCCATCCTGTACCGAGCAGTCACCCACCTCGAAACCGGGTAGCTTCGCCACGTCGCAGGGGCGTTCCAGCAGGATGCAATCCTTACCCTCTTCACCAGCTACCGCATTGATGCCGGCTTCGGCCATGCGCGCCAGCATCTGGTCGCGGCTCTGGCGCTGGCCGTTGTTGCGGATCCACATGGGAGGGCGCAGGTTGTTGGCCTCCATGATGAATTCCCACTCGTCGGGATAGGCCTGACGCAGGCGCTTGGTGAGCCACTCGGGATGACCGAGGCGAATACTGGGGACGCGGTCGATGCGCAGCAGAATGACTTCGGCGCTGCGCTGGAAGTTGCGCAGCACGCCGTTGATGAGGCCGCGCAAGGAAGATCCCTTGAGCAGCTTGACGGCATTGACGGTCTCGGCCACGGCGGCGTGGGCCGGGATGCGGGTGTAGATAAGCTGGTAGAGGCCGACCAGGATCAGGTAGTGAAAGATGCGGCTCTTGTTTTTGAGCGGTTTGTCCATCATCTCGCCGACCGCCGCATCGAGGCGGGGCAGCCAGCGCAGGGTGCCGTAGCAGAGTTCTTGCAGGAGGGCGCGATCGCGAGGCGCAACCTTCTCTTGAGCAGCAGGCAGTACGGCTGAGAGGGACTGGCCCTGATCCAGCACCTGTTGAATGACGAGAGCGGCCTGTGCACGTGTTTTCATATGATAACCTTAGATGCGCAAGTCGGGGCCTGGGCCCCGCTTGTTTCAATTCAATTGCGTGCCGGGTTCAAACCAGTCGCGGCGAGAGTTGAGCAGATCCGTGACGGACATGGCTTTCTTGCCGGGCGGTTGCAGGGTCAGCAGGCGCAGCACACCCTTGCCGGTGGCGATATCGATCCCCTGCTTGTCGGCCTTGAGCAGGGTGCCGGCACTCTGGCCGTGTTCGTGCTCAATGACCTCGGCCTGCCACACCTTGATGGTCTGGCCGGCGACCTCGCACCAACTGATGGGCCAGGGATTGAAGGCGCGGATGCAGCGCTCGATAGCGACGGCGTCCATCGTCCAGTCGATGCGGGCCTCTTCCTTGGAGAGCTTCTGGGCATAGTTGGCCAGGGCATCGTCCTGCGGCTCGGTAGTCGTGTTGCCGGCAGCCATGGCATCGACGGTGTCGACCAGTGCCTGCGGGCCCAGCTCTGCCAGCTTGTCATAGAGGCTGGTGGAGGTTTCGTCGGCTGCGATGGGGCAGCTCACCTTGCGGATCATGGCGCCGGTATCCAGCCCCACATCCATTTGCATGATGGTCACGCCGGTCTCGGCATCGCCAGCCCAGATGGCACGCTGAATAGGAGCAGCACCACGCCAGCGCGGCAGCAGGGAGCCATGCACATTGATGCAACCCAGATGCGGGGTATCGAGCACGGCCTTGGGCAAGATCAGGCCATAGGCCACCACGACCATCAGATCGGCGCCCAGTGACGCCAGTTCAGCCTGCGCCTCTTCGTTGCGCAGGGAGGCGGGCTGGTAGACCGGCAGATTATGGGCGAGGGCCAGTTCCTTGACCGGGCTGGCGGTGAGTTTCTGGCCGCGGCCGGCCGGCTTGTCCGGCTGGGTGTAAACGGCGACGACCTCATGGTCGGAAGACAACAACGCCGCCAGGTGACGGGCGGCGAAGTCGGGAGTACCGGCAAAAATCAGTTTCAACTTATTCAATGCAGCAGATCCTCAAAGGGCTTTGCGATCTTCTCGGGCCATTTTTTCCAGCTTCTGGCGGATGCGCTGGCGCTTGAGCGGCGACAAGTAATCCACAAAGAGTTTGCCCATGAGATGATCCATCTCATGCTGGATGCAGATGGCGAGCAGATCGTCGGCCTCCAGTTCAAAGGGCTTGCCGTGACGATCCAAAGCCCGGATCTTGACCTGTTCGAAACGGGGAACCAGAGCCCGGCTGCCCGGGACGGAGAGACAGCCTTCTTCGATACCAGTGCTGCCACTCTGCGCAATTATCTCCGGGTTGATCAATACCAGAGGATGTTCACGGTTTTCAGAGACATCGATCACTATGATGCGCTGATGAATGTCGACCTGAGTCGCGGCCAGGCCAATGCCTTCCTCCGCGTACATGGTTTCGAACATATCATCTACAATCTGTTGTAACTCGGGTGTAAAGGTCTCGACAGGGGCTGCGATTGTACGCAGACGCTCATCGGGGAAACGCAATACATCTAGAATGGCCATAGTTTTTTCTTTAGTTTCGTATAAATGCAGTCAATATTGGCGTAATTCTAGTCATTTACGCCGACAAAAAACAGCAACACTTTGCGCGCAGAAGTAACAGGGAGTGTTATGTATCTGAAGCAAACCATCTTTGCCTGCCTGCTGGCCACCGTGAGTCAGGGCATTCTGGCCGATCAGCTGAAGCTGAAAGCAGGCTACCCCGAGAGCTATGTGGTGCAGAAAGGAGACACCCTGTGGGATATCTCCGGCAAGTATCTGGCCGAGCCCTGGCTCTGGCCCCGTCTCTGGAACATCAATCCGCAGATTGCCAATCCGCACTGGATCTACCCCGGTGATGTGCTGCACCTGAGCTGGGTCAATGGCGAACCACGCTTGGGCAAAGCGACGCAGGGGGGCAAGCAGGTCATCCGTCTCAGCCCCAAGAGCCGTTACGAGAACAAGGCCAACCCGATTCCCACGCTGCCCATCAGCGAGATAGGCCCCTTCCTGCAAACCGATCATATTCTGGCGGACACTCGCCAGCAGAAGAGCCTGCCTTATGTGCTGGGGTCGGACAAGAAACATATTGGCATGCTGGAGGGGGATACCCTCTACGTGCAAGGAGATCTGGTACCGGGCCAGAATTATGGCATCTATCATCCCGGCGTCATCTACAAGGATCGCGACACGGGTGAATTGCTTGGCCAGGAAGCGATTTTTGCTGGCACGATCCGTGCCGTGGCCCGCCTGGATGGCAACAGGACCGAGGCAACCCTGACCCATAACCAGCGTGAAGTCATGCAGGGTGACAAGGTGATGGTGTTGCCCGAGCAGGAGAATTTGCCAGCGGTATTTATGCCGAAGGCGGCGCCGACCATTACTCCGGGCTATGTTATCGACTTGCCCAACAAGACCCGTGGTGGTGGCAAATTTGACGTGGTGCTGATCAACAAGGGAAGCCGGGATCTGTTGTCGGCAGGGGATGTGCTGGACATACGTCGCCCGGGTGCCGGCTTGGTGACCAAGAGTGGCAAGGTGCAGTACAGAGAGCTGTCATCTGTCTATGACAAGGTGTTTCACAGCAACAACCGCAAAGCGGCTCTGCCTTCTGAAGCCATTGCCAGAGTCATGTTGTTCAAGGTGTATGACAAGCTGAGTTACGGTCTCATCATGCAGAGCAACGACATGGTGAGTTCGGGTTATCAGGTTACCCATTTCTGAGGTGAACTATCCCGACGGGCGGCTGGCCCTCTGGCTGACATTGGAAGCCGTCACGGGGATCGGCCCTGTGACGGCTTCTCGTTTGCTGGAACGGGTGGGTGGCGACATCCTGACATTGTTTGAGAGCGATGAAGCCAGTCTGCATGGCATGGGGCTCTCTTCCGAGCAGATCAGACAGTTAAGATGGCCATCACCGGTTGTTGAAGGGGGGCTGAGGTGGGCCTGTGATCCCGGTAATCATCTTGTTCCTCGTGATCATCCGGCCTACCCGGCTTTGCTGGGTGAAATCCCGGCGGCCCCCTTGTTGCTCTATTGTCGTGGTGATTTGTCAGCCCTGGTGTTGCCGCAGCTGGCCATGGTCGGCACCCGTCATCCTACCTATGCCGGCAAAGACAATGCTGCGCGTCTGTGTGCCGAGCTGGTAGCGTGCGGGCTGGCGATAACCTCAGGACTGGCGCTGGGGATCGATGGCATCTGTCATCAGCAGGCCTTGACGGGTGGCGGTGTCACACTTGCCGTATTGGGCTCCGGCCTTGACTGCATCTATCCCAAGCGTCATCAGGGACTGGCGGTTAGTATCCTGGAGCGTGGTGGTTTGCTTGTCTCCGAGTTTGCGCCGGACAAGGGGCCGCTTGCCGAGCATTTTCCCCGTCGCAATCGTATTATCAGCGGCCTCTCTTTGGGGACTCTGGTGGTGGAGGCGACCGAGCAGAGTGGCTCGCTGATCACCGCTCGTTATGCGCTTGAGCAGGGGCGCGAGGTTTTTGCGGTTCCCGGTGCCCCTCAAAATGAACAAGCGACGGGCTGCAACAGATTAATTCAACAAGGTGCCAAACTTGTGCTGAATGCGGCCGATATAGTGGAAGAGCTGCCCATGTTGATGGGATCTTGGCAAAGGCAACGAGTGGCTCCTGCGCCACAGATTAATAGCGAATTGCCTTATGCCGATTTGTTGGATAACGTAGGTTATGAGACCACGAGCGTGGATACCGTCGCCGAACGGACTCAGCTCCCTGTCGAAGTGGTACTGGGCAAGTTGGTGGAGCTGGAACTGGCCGGGGCAGTGATGGCGGTAGCCGGTGGATACGTCAGAACGAGGAGGGCGAATCATGTTTGATGTATTGATGTACCTTTTCGAGACCTACATCCACAGCGATGCAGATGTGATGGTGGAACAGGACGAGCTCACCGACGAGTTGAGCCGTGCCGGTTTCGACAAAGACGAGATCGAAAAAGCGCTCAGCTGGCTGGAGCGGCTGGCCAATCTGCATGATAGCGAGCGGGAGGTGTACGTCTCCGCCAGCGCGCAAGGCTCGATGCGTATCTACGCCCCGCAAGAGCTGGCTCGCCTCAGCACGGAATGTCGTGGCTTCCTGCTCTTCCTGGAGCAGGCTCAGGTACTGAATGCCGAAACCCGTGAAATCTGCATCGAGCGCCTGCTCGAGCTGGACAAGCCGGATATCGAGCTGGATGACCTGAAATGGGTGGTCATGATGGTGCTGTTCAACGTTCCCGGTAGTGAAAATGCCTATCAGCAGATGGAAGAGCTGGTGTTTGACGAGTCAGACGGCGTCATCCACTGACAGTCCGCCGCCGCGCTGGTAGAATCTGGAGCATCTGGATTTCAAGGCGCGGCACATGTCAAAAATCGATCACCACCTCTTCTCTGCCCATGAGCATGCGTTCGAGCGCGAGCCCTGCCCGCAATGTGGCG
Organism: Aeromonas sp. S18(2024); assembly: GCF_041402525.1. Classification (NCBI taxonomy): domain Bacteria; kingdom Pseudomonadati; phylum Pseudomonadota; class Gammaproteobacteria; order Aeromonadales; family Aeromonadaceae; genus Aeromonas; species Aeromonas sp. S18(2024). The sequence continues at coordinate 79,439 of NZ_JBGLQV010000009.1, forward strand.
CCGAGCTGGTGATCCGTCAGGGCAAACATGGCTTGTTTCTTGGCTGCTCCGCCTACCCTTCCTGCGACTATATCCGCTCCCTGACGCCATCCGGTCGCGACATAGAGAAAGTGCTCGAAGGTTCGGCCTGCCCGGATTGTGGTCATCCCCTGGCGATCAAAAAGGGGCGTTATGGCTTGTTTGTGGGATGCACCCAGTATCCGGCCTGCCAGCATATCGAATCCCTGCAGGAAAGCGATGACACCCAGATCCTGTGTCCTGATTGTGTCAAGGGGCATCTGGTGAGCCGAACCTCCCGCTATGGCAAGCAGTTTTACTCCTGTGATGCTTACCCCCATTGCAAATATGTGGTGAACGACAAACCCATCCCCATGCCATGTCCCGAGTGTGGTTGGGGCATTATGGTGGAGAAAAAAGTGAGGGGGGCGTTGCGCTGGGTGTGCCCGCAGAAGAAATGTGGCCATCAAAGTGAGCGGTTATAAGTCAGCTGCACAACCAAGTTGCGGCATTGCTAGTAAATTCAATTCCTTAGGTTAGTGTAATACCTGCCATACATAGCCTTTCATTAACGTATCAATGGGTTCTGATCCAACCTTTCCCGTAATACAGACTGCTCTCGATAAGCTCAACTCGTTTGAGATCAAGGCTGCAGTCAGTGTCATCTCCGTACTTTGCCAGTCATCTCCCAGTCGGTGACCGACCTAGAGGCCCGTGGCTGCCAGTTCTCAATAATGTGCCATTGGCTGGACTGTTCATCAGACAGGCCATTGCTAGCATCGCGCCCGTTCCATGATTGGTGTTCCCATCGATAGCGGTTTACTCAAAGAGCTGGTTGCTCAGATGCTGGTGGTGAGGGATGATGCGTGGGCAGCCAAGGGTGTGCCAAACGCCAGCTCAAGGTCGAGGAGACGGTAGCCAGGGATGCCGCACTGCAAGTACGACTCAACGTAGATTAAATGATGTGGCTGTTATCCGATTGAGCGCTATTTTCCTCTCCGGAAAGTACGATCACAGCGGTGGCGGTCATGTAACAGGTTCAACCCAATGATGAGGTGGCAGCCCGACTGCCGCATGTGTTATGTCCAACGAATTTGAACTCGCCGTTGCCGCCCTTCGCCAGGAAGGGGTGATTGCCTATGCCACCGAGGCCGTATTTGGTCTGGGTTGTGATCCTGATTCCGAGCCGGCGGTCCAGCGCTTGCTGGCCATCAAGCAACGTCCGGTGGAGAAGGGCCTTATCCTGATCGCAGCCGAGCTGGCGCAGTTGCAGGATTATATCGACCTGGATCAGCTGAGCGATGAACAGCGTCAACGGGTTGAAGAGAGCTGGCCTGGCCCCTTTACCTGGATCATGCCCGCCAAACCAAATACCCCTTCATGGTTGACTGGCCAGTTCAATACTCTGGCTGTTCGGGTGACGGCGCATCCTCAGGTGCAGGCCCTGTGCCGTGCTTTTGGCAAGCCGCTGGTCTCTACCAGTGCCAACCTGACCGGTGAGGAGCCTGCCCGCCGGGTGGCGGATATCGGAGAATTGCTGGCCAGTCAGCTGGCCTATATTCTACCCGGAGAAGTTGGTGGTCAGGCGAATCCATCAGAAATCAAGGATGCCAGAACCGGCGCCATCATCCGGGCTTCCTGACCCGGGTGGTGAACCTGGCTTGGCTATGACGGGCGTCGAGGGCGCCACAATCGCACAATAACAAGGACAGGGCGAACAGATCCTGCCTCACTGGAGACAAGATGAGCAAACCGGATGTGGCCAAGGTCAAGGCCTTCCTGTTGCAGCTACAGGACGAAATCTGTCGTGGTCTGGAACAGGCCGATGGCACTGGACACTTTGTTGAGGATGCCTGGTTGCGCGAGGGGGGCGGCGGTGGCCGTACCCGGGTGCTGCGCCATGGCGCCGTCATTGAGCAGGGTGGGGTCAACTTCTCCCACGTTTATGGTGATGCGATGCCGGCATCGGCGACAGCCCATCGTCCCGAGTTGGCGGGGCGCCGGTTCGAAGCCATGGGGGTGTCGCTGGTGATCCACCCGCACAACCCCTATGTACCGACCAGTCATGCCAATGTCCGGTTTTTCATTGCCGAGAAAGAGGGTGAAGAACCCATCTGGTGGTTCGGGGGCGGTTTCGATCTGACGCCGTTTTACCCGTTCGAAGAGGATGTGCGGCACTGGCATCAGATATCCCATGATCTTTGCCAGCCCTTTGGCGAGGAGATTTACCCCGAGTTCAAGGCGTGGTGTGACCGCTATTTCTATCTCAAGCATCGCAACGAGACGCGTGGGGTAGGGGGACTATTCTTCGATGACTTGAACCGTTGGCCATTTGCCGATTGTTTCGCCTTCATGCAGGCGGTGGGCCGAGGCTATCTCGAGGCTTATCTGCCGATTGTCGAGCGACGCAAGGCCTTGTCCTATGGTGAGCGGGAGCGAGAATTCCAGCTCTACCGCCGTGGCCGCTATGTAGAGTTCAACCTGGTTTATGACCGTGGCACCTTGTTCGGGCTGCAGACAGGAGGGCGCACCGAATCCATCCTGATGTCGATGCCGCCTCTGGCGCGCTGGGAGTATGACTGGCAGCCTGCTGCTGGTAGCCCGGAGGCCCTGCTCTACAGCGATTACCTCACGCCTCGAGAGTGGCTGTGACAAAAGGGGCCGCTTGCGGCCCCTTTCTGTTGCCGAGATTCGGCTTGTCCCTGAGAAGGAAAACCCGTTAAATCGGGACATCGCTCTCTGCTGGAATGCTTTGATGGATCATTATCTGGTTTTTGGCCACCCGGTGCGCCATAGCAAATCTCCCTTCATCCACACCTTGTTTGCCAGACAGACTCAACAAGAGTTGGAGTACGGGCTGGCCGAGCCTGCCGTCGATCAATTTGCTGCTGCTTTGCACGATTTTTTTGCCCAGGGGGGCAAGGGGTGCAACGTCACGGTGCCATTTAAAGAGCAGGCGTTCGCATTGGTGAATCAACTGAGCCCCAGGGCCAAGCGGGCTGGGGCAGTCAATACCATCAAGCTGACCGACGATGGTGTGTTGCTTGGAGACAATACCGACGGCGCCGGCCTGGTAGCCGACCTGAAATCCCATGGGGTGTCTCTGGCTGGTTGCCGGATCTTGTTGCTGGGTGCCGGTGGCGCGGCTCGTGGGGCCTTGGCACCGTTATTGGCAGAACAACCAGGCGAACTGGTGATTGCCAACCGTACTCACGCCAGAGCCGAACAGCTGGCTGCCGAGTTTAGTGATTTGGGCGCGGTAACGGCGCAAACTTATGAACAGCTGAGCGGATCTTTCGATCTTGTCATCAATTCAACCTCTGCCAGTTTGCAAGGTGAGTTGCCTCCGCTGTCGCCTGCCCTGATCCATGCTGATATCGCCATCTATGACATGATGTATGGTGCTACGGACACGCCTTTCATCACCTGGGCCAGGCAGCAGGGGGCCCGTCATGCCATGGACGGACTAGGCATGCTGGTGGAGCAAGCCGCAGAGGCGTTCACCGTGTGGCGTGGCATCCGGCCAGGTACTAAACAAGTATTGAGAGAGCTGAAGCGTAATCTGGGGATTCTATGAACCAAGGTATTCTTTTTCCCGACTTGATGGAGTGGCAAGCTCAAGAGCAGCGGGTGCACTTCCCAGCCCAGCAGATGGGTGCGCTGATCAATTGCTACATCAGCCGCCGCAGACTGGAGAAAATGACCGGGCTTGTACTGACGAAGGAAGGTGACATAGTGCGGGCATTCGAAAGTGTGCGCTTTGACATTGAGGATATAGCGGAAAAACTCATTGAAGAACAAGAGTTTGGCGAAGATGGTGCCATCTACCTTTGATTTTTTCAGGTTTTTTTTCTTCGCGTCGGAACTTCTATGGCCCGCCGTGGACTAACTAGATAGTTGAGGAAGTGCTAGCTAGTCACCTTTATAACTCCCCGGTATTCGTACTGGGGATTTTTTTATCTAAATGAAAAATAAAGATTTTTTGTTCAATCTTGAGTTTGGAATTTAATTACATAAATTACTTTCACTTTTTGCTGCTTTGTTGTACGATTCTCGGCGTAGGGTACAGAGGTAAGATGTTCTATCTTTCAGACCTTTTATTTCACGTAATTGAATGTGGCTGAATAGCAGCCCCGATGAGATTCTCGTCGGGGTGTTTTTTTATGCGCAGCATTTAGAGTAAATGCTTTAATTTACCTGTGCATTTGTTAGAATGAGGTGCTTCTTGAGGAAATACCTATCGTCGTGGTTCTCAAGAATCAGCTTCTTCCCAATTTTTTGAACTTCTTGTTTCAGGCCGGGTGACAGCATAGTCATTCGGCCTCATTTTTATCCCATCTCATACGTGTAATGTAATTAAATTACAGTATTGTCTTTTTAGGTGATTTTATTACTTCTTGCACGCACCAGCGTGAAAACGATATCAGGATTTTGAAAGGTTAATTCTCCGTGAAAATTAAATCTCTATCTATCTGATAATTAAGAATGAATCTGTTTGATGCGGGTAAGGGGTGGGGATGGGGAGAAAGAATGGAGAGAAAATATCAATCTGAAACCCTTTCAATCAGCGGAGGGGGATCTCCGCCAATTGCAAGGAAAGACGAGGAGCGGATTACTCCTCGCTAGACTCCTGTTCGTCGGCATCGACGAGACCTTCATCCGCATCAGCCAAATACCAGTCGGTCAGGGTCTTCGCCAGCTTTTCTACGCCGATATTGCTGAGTGACGAGAAGGCTTCCACCTGGATCTGCGGACCCAGGCTGGCAACAGCTTGACGTACCTTGATCACCTGATTGTTGCGGGGGCCCGGGCTCAATTTGTCCGCCTTGGTCAGCAGCAGCATTACCGGCAACTCGCGGTGAGTACTCCACTCCAGCATATTCATATCGGTGTCTTTGAGCGGGTGGCGAATGTCCATCAGGATCACCAGTCCTTTCAATGACTCACGACGCTGCAGATACTCTGCCAGTGACTTTTGCCACTTGAGCTTCATTTCCAGCGGAACTTGGGCATAACCATAGCCTGGCAGGTCGACCAAGCGTTTGCCCGGTTCCAGTTCGAACAGATTAATGAGCTGGGTACGACCTGGGGTCTTACTGGTCCGAGCCAGGTTCTTGTGTTTGGTCAAGGTGTTCAAAGCAGATGACTTGCCGGCATTGGAACGGCCTGCAAACGCGATCTCGACACCCCCATCATTTGGCAGGTGGCGGATGTCGGGTGCGCTGGTCACAAAATGCACCTTATTGAAATTCAGAATTTGTGTATCCAACGTAAATTCCCTATGGAGATAGAGGGTTATGGAGTTACTTTTTTGTAAAATAGTGTAAAATGGCGTCGCTTAAACGCGTTTATTTTAACATGCCTTCAGCGGCATGGGATCTGGAAGCCTAATAACGAAAAGTTGGAACGCCATGAAGAACCTAGTCATTACTCTTGCTCTGATGGTTGGCGTAACGGGGATGGCACAAGCCACAGGCGATGCCGCTGCGGGACAGACCAAGGCTGCCGTTTGTGCGGCTTGTCATGGACCGGACGGAAACAGCCTGGTTGATATGTACCCCAAAATTGCTGGTCAGCACGCATCATATATCAAAAAGCAGTTGATTGAACTCAAGGCAGCCGCTTCCGGCCAAACTGGTCGGGTCGCGCCCGTGATGGGGCCGATGGCATTGCCTTTGTCTGAACAGGACATGGATGACCTGGCGGCTTATTTCTCCAGCCAGAAGGTGACGCCGATCGCCGTCCCTGACGATGTCGTCGAAGCAGGCAAGGCTCTCTATATGGGAGGCGACTTGAGTCGTGGTTTGGCTGCCTGTACCGCCTGTCATGGTCCGCGTGGTTCCGGAGTCGAGCAGGCCAAGTATCCGAATCTGTCCGGGCAGCATCCGGCCTACATCAAGGATCAGTTGACCAAGTTCCGTGCTGGCACTCGGGATAACGATCCGAATGGCATGATGCGCGATGTGGCCAAGAAACTGACCGATCAAGATATCGATGTGTTGTCCAAGTATATTGCCGGACTGCACTGATTAAACGATCTCACCATAGAGTTGCATAACGGGGAGCTTCTGTTCCCCGTTGTTTTTGCTTTCACCTTTCCATTCTCGTAATAGTCCTTGTTGTTTGTAAGAGATCTTCCATTTATCGGGTCGGCCAAGGCTCAAATATCTCTGTGTCTTTTCAAATAGCCCCAATTAATCATGTAGTTAAATTGAAAATGCACTTTTATGATGCATAGAATTGATCCCTGAGTGATTGAGCCGCTTTATGGTGTTGATACCATTAATGCAAAGGATTTCTCCGAAAGGCTCATTGCAGGACGCAGTGACAACAGGATGTCAGGCATGGTGGACGCCATGGGCTCTTTGGAGTCGGCAAGGGATTGAAGGATCAGGATGGTGACCATCTCCGGAGCGGGATGGGGGGGCGGGATGCGCATTCTCCTTCGCGATAACAGGATGTTGTCGGCGTGGGTCAAGCAAGCACACGCACATTCAGGACGACTCAATAACAAGGTCAGGAAGACCCTACCCGGATATGATGTGATCATTTGCCGTTACGGACGGATGAAATACGCGGTCTTGCCATTTCGGGAGGTGTTCGCATACACATATCAAGGCAGCTTCGGCTGCCTTTTTTCTGTTGGGTCATTAACCCAGCCCGCCATTCTGTGTCAAAATGCCAGCAATATGCCCAGAGGATACCGATCCTGCGGTGTTCAGTGGCCTGAAAAGGCCGGATTGGTGCGGGTTCCTGCTCTTGTTCCAGCCTCACTGCTCCCCGTATCGTGTCCCGCCGGGTGACACCACCCCGGATAGGGTTCAAACCAAGTTATTTTCGGAGTTAGCCATTCATGTCTGCCAAACAACCCACTCGCAAGCCTACTGGCAAGCGCAAAGAATCAGAAGCCAGTGCTCAGGAAGGTCGTGAGCGTAAACGGGCTGCCAAACGTAAGGGGCTGAAGGCGGGCTCTCGCCAGCAGGTCGAACAGCAAGGCAAAAAATCCGGCGCCAAACAGGCAAAAGATCCCCGTATCGGCTCTCGCAAGCCGATTGCTCTGATTGTTGAAGAGAAGAGCATCAAGGCGGCAGCATCCAAGCCGGTGAAAGAGAAGAAGCTGGCGATGACTCCGGAGCAGGAACTGGCGGCCATCGAGAATGATGATCGTCTGAATGCCCTGCTGGATCGTCTCGATGCCGGTGAGACGCTGGATGCCGCCGAGCAGGCCTGGGTCGATCAGCGTGTTGATCGTTATCAGGAGCTGATGGATGAACTTGGCATCATCGACAACGACGATGATGAAGAGGAGTTCTCCTTCGCCGATGAGGAAGCTGAATACGATGAACCTCAGCAGCCGGCCTCTGAAGAGGAGCTGTGGGATCGTTTCACCCAGGTTGATTATCAACCCGAACCGAAGAAGAAGTGATGAGTGGATGGATGCTGGCCGCCCTGTTGGGCGGCCTGATTTTGTCAGGTCTGGCGATTTATGCCGGCATGCTGTTGGCCCGGCTGAAACGGCAGCAAGAGATGCAGTTACAGGCGATCAATGCGCGTAACGAGCGGATCTTGGATAGCGTGCGAGTGATCGCCCACGCCGTGTTGGAAGGACAGTGTGATTATTCCGAAGGGGCTATTCGCCTGACCAATCTGCTGGATGCCTTGCAGATCAAGGAAGGACGCGCTTTTGCTGCTGAATTCCCGGGCCTTTATGGCCTCTACGAGAAGGTGAAAGAGATGCCGACTCACGAGGCACGCCGTGCGCTCAAACGCAACGAAGTGATGAAGCTGGATCTTGAACGCAGTGGCTATGAAGCCGAGCTGGAAACCCAGCTCCTCAAGGATGTCGCCCAGTTGAAAGATCTGCAGTTGAGTCAGTGAGCCATCAATAACAAGAAGAGAGGAAGCGAGCGTGCAAGCAGAACAGATTGTGTGGGATCAGGCCCTGATCGAAAAATACAACTACAGTGGCCCGAGATATACCTCCTATCCTACCGCGCTGGAGTTCAATGAGAGCTTTGGTTACGGCGATTTTGTCCAGGCCGCCAGTCAGTATCCCGAGCGCAATCTGTCGCTCTACGTGCACATCCCTTTCTGCCACAAGCTTTGCTATTACTGCGGTTGCAACAAGGTGATCACTCGCCACCAGCACAAGGCCGATGAATACCTTGATCACCTTGAGCAAGAGATCAAGGCGCAGGCCCCCCTGTTCAAACATCGTCTGGTGACCCAACTGCATTGGGGCGGTGGTACACCAACCTATCTGAACGAGCCCCAAACCCGTCGTTTGATGGGCATGTTGCGCGAACACTTCCGGTTTGCCGAACAGGGAGAGTTCAGCATCGAGGTCGACCCCCGCGAGATCGAACTCACCATGCTGGATGTACTGCGGGAGGTTGGTTTCAACCGCATCAGCCTGGGTGTGCAGGACTTCAACAAGGATGTGCAGCTAGCCGTCAATCGCGAACAGGATAACGACTTTATTCGCGCCATGCTGGAGCGGGCGCGTGAACTCGGTTTTCGTTCTACCAACCTCGACCTTATCTATGGTCTGCCACATCAGGATCAGGGCAGCTTCCATCACACCCTGGAAGAAGTGCTCAAAACGGATCCTGCGCGTCTCTCCATCTTCAATTATGCGCATCTGCCAAGCCGTTTTGCTGCCCAGCGCAAGCTGAAAGAAGAGGATATGCCTGCGCCACAAGAGAAGTTGGCCATGCTGCAGGACACCATCGCCTTCCTGACCGGGCGGGGTTACCAGTTTATCGGCATGGATCACTTTGCCAAACCTGATGACGAGCTGGCTGTGGCCCAGCGTGAAGGCAAGCTGCACCGCAACTTCCAGGGCTATACCACCCAGGGGGACTGTGATCTGTTGGGGTTGGGGGTTTCATCCATCAGTATGATCGGCGATGCCTATTCCCAGAACCAGAAAGAGCTCAAGGCCTATTACGCCCAAGTGAACGAGCTGGGCCATGCCCAGTGGAAGGGATGCTCGCTCAATCGGGATGACCTGATCCGCCGTGAGGTGATCAAGCGGCTGATCTGCGATTTTCGTCTGAACTTTGCTGCGGTAGAGCAAGAGCATGGTCTGGTTTTCAAAGAATACTTCGCTGATGACCTCAAGCTGTTGCAGACCTTTGTCGACGATGGCCTGGTTCGTATGACCGATGAAGGCTTGGAAGTTTCGTCCACGGGGCATCTGCTCATTCGCAACATTTGCATGTGTTTCGATGTCTACTTGCGTAACAAGGCGCGCCAACAGCAGTTTTCGCGGGTGATCTGACAATACACAACGGGCGCCATTTTGGCGCCCGTTGTGTATTTGCGACTGGGAAACACGCTCGATATGGGGTGAGCGGAAAACGCAGATAAAAAGATGGGGGCGACTTGTGTCGCCCCCGGTAGTCGTATCGCTCAGATCCTTGAACGAAGTTGCTCCCTGCAATCCCTGACTGTTTACCTCTTCCTTTAGGTTTCCCCTTCCCAATCCTTTGGGGTGTCCTTTAGCCATCTTGGCCTGACGAGTCATCCTTTCTCGCCGCACTTTCTCCATCCCGGGAGGTGTCCTTTACCACATCCTGTGGTGAGTCCATTTGCCCAACCCTGGCAGCCAGTCTTCCTGACCGACTTCATTGCGTCCGTGCATGAGTAACTATAAGGATTTTCCGGTTGCGTACAACGCCAGGGTGAAAAACGTTTTTATTTTGCTAATTTAAGAAAGTGCTAATGTTTTTATTTTTTGTATAAAAACAATGAATTAAGTGTGTTGTTGTCATTTTTTAGGATCGACTTTTCCGATTATTTCGAGGAACTTTTACGGCATTTGCTTACGGCTTGTATGGCAGATCTCTTACATGCAGTGGTTGGTTGCTGGTGCAACCGGATAGGGGGCTTGCCAGGAATGAAGTCAGGAGGGATGCCATAGGTAATGGCGAGGTGAAAGAGGGTATTAAAGTTGCTGGTTCAGTCGCTCATAGATGGTCTGGCGCTCCTCAGGGCTAAGGGAGGCGAAGTAGTGGGTGAAAAGGCGCAGCAACAGAGATTTGTTCATGCCATCCTGTTGTGTCAGGCTGCCCAGCTCGCTGATGGCCGCCGTACTCATGGAGAAGGTAGCCTTTTTATAGCTGGGCTTCAGATGGTCGCCGCGTTCGATGAACGCCAACGCCGAGAGAGCCTCATCCCTGTGCAGGCTCAGTTCCAAGCTGACCACCTTGGGTTTCCCCTTGGCATAGAACTCCGCGTCCTCAATGAACTCGTCGACGGTAAATTTCTTCTGGTGATGCAACTGGTGCTTTTTCTTCAGGTCGGCAAGGCCCATATCACACTCCCAATGTCAGAAATTCTTTGGCGATGGTCCGGATCTCCTCGGCGGATTTGCCATCCGGCTCTATCTCCATTACCGAGAGCCCCTTCTCCTCGCTGTCGTCGTAGACATTGCGGCCATAAGTAATGGCATTGAGTACATCGACGCCAAACGATGCACAGACCTCCTTTGCCTCCAGAATACGCTTTGCCTGGTTGGGCAGGGCGGGGCACTGGGTCAGCACCACGGCCGCATTGAGGGTCGGATTGACCATTTTGCAGGTCGTAATGAGATCTTCCATATGCGGCAGGGTCTTGAGATCGCGGCGTTTGGGGCGAAGGGGGATCAGGGCATGGGTAGCGACTGCCATGGTGGAGCGTAATGCCCGGTTATCCTGGCCGCCACAATCGACGATGACGTAGTCGTAGCGATTCTTCAGGCTAATGAGATCGTTGCGGATATTGCCATACAGCTGCACGCAATTGATTTGGGGCAGGTCGGGATTGTCATTGCGCTCCTGGATCCAGTCGGAGGTGGTGCGCTGCGGGTCGCAGTCGACCAGTAGTACTTCCCCCTGAAACTGGGTCCTGAGATAGACAGCCAGATTTTGTGCCAGGCAACTCTTGCCGCTGCCTCCCTTCTCTCCACCAACCAGCAGGATCATTGTCGCGCCCCTTTCCCTGATGACACAGCTGTTTTGAGTATAGGAGGGGCTTTCTTCAAGACAAGGCGAGAGGAGATGGCTCCTCTCGCGCAGCGGGCTAGTAACGCTGGATGCCACCTTGCCAGCGGCAGACATACTCGGGCACCAGCATCTGGGGAGCTTGATCGACCTGGCAGACCACCATGGGCATGGCTGGGGCTCCCTCCGCATGACTGATACCCGGTACCACGGGCAGCAACAGGCTGGCGAGCAGCAGTAAGGATTTCATCTTCATAACGACTCCTTGTTAATACCGTTTATATGTGATCTAAATCACTTTTTGAGTTAAGCCGAGGTTTGGAGTGGCGCAAGGAGGATGAATAAATTCAATTAATGAAAAAAGTGCCGAACTGGTCCCTTTGTCGTAGGATGAATGGTTGATTGGCAAGATGCTGGCTGTGTGCATATTCATGGGGCAAGACGGGCATCAGGAGGAGGATATGAGGCAAGGCTCATGGGGCGTGACGACAATGCCATGATCTGGAGCAAGAAAAGATTTATGCAGTGAGAATTTGAAATATGACTATTTATTTCTCTCGATGGCGGAATAAAAGCAGTGAATTATTCATAAAAGTGAATGCAAAATTCACATCAAAACTAATGATGAAGTTAATTTATTGAAATATAACAATTTAATTGTTTTTGATTACCCCTTTAGAGAGGGAGTGGTTGAATCAAATAGATTCATTTATGAAATTTAGAGGCGTTTTTTTAGCTATCTATTCATGTTGTCTGAATGGGGAAATGCCATTTCTGCTACCCCAGTCAAAGATCTCTTCGTGAATTTATTCAGTTCTGAGTGAATGTGATCAATGTCTAAGTTTAACTTCATTGGCAGGTCTAACCTCGCTCTCGAAAGGCAAAGGCAGGATAGAACACAAGCCGAATACCCTACATAAAGAATATCCCGCCTTAGCCACGAGCATGAATAGAAGGAATCTATTCAATCACTCGCATGGACCACTGCTAAACGGAATATAATCATGAGCAAATTTTATGTAGGTTCTGAAGTTGGCCAACTGCGCCGTGTCATGTTGCACCGCCCCAACCTCAGTCTGAAGCGTCTGACCCCCTCCAACTGCCAGGACCTGCTGTTTGATGACGTCTTGTCTGTTGAACGCGCCGGTCAGGAGCACGACAAATTCGCTCAGGTGCTGCGCGATCAGAATGTCGAAGTTTTCCTGCTGACCAATCTGCTGGCTGAAACCCTGGATGTGCCAGAAGCCAAAGCCTGGCTGCTGCAAAACCAGGTCTCCGACTATCGCCTCGGCACTTCTTTTGCCAACGACGTGCGCTGCTTCCTGGCTGACATGCCGCACCGTGAGCTGGCCCGCATTCTTTCCGGTGGCCTGACTTACTCCGAGATGCCTTACAGTGGCGTCAACATGGTAGTCGGCATGCACGCACCGACCGATTTCATCATCGAGCCGCTGCCCAACCATCTCTTTACCCGTGACACCTCCTGCTGGGTCTATGGTGGCGTCTCCATCAACCCGATGGCCAAACCGGCTCGTCGCCGCGAAACCAACCATGTGAAGGCCATCTACCGCTGGCACCCCATGTTCGCCGGTCAGGACTTCATCAAGTACTTCGGTGACGAGGAGCGTGACTACGACAACTCCACCATCGAAGGGGGTGACGTACTGGTCATCGGCCGCGGCTCCGTGCTCATCGGCATGTCCGAGCGCACCACTCCGCAAGGGGTTGAGCACCTGGCCCGCAACCTGTTCAAGCACGGTCAGGCCAAACAGGTCATCGCCATGGAACTGCCGAAACACCGCAGCTGCATGCACCTGGATACCGTCATGACCCACATGGATATCGACACCTTCTCCGTCTATCCGGAAGTCATCCGTAAAGATGTGAACTGCTGGAGCCTGACTCCGGGTGGTGCTACCGGCATGAACATCAAAGAGGAGGGTTACTTCGTCACCGCCATCGAGAAGGCCCTGGGTGTGGATCAGCTCAAGCTCATCACCACAGGTGGCGACAGCTTCGAGGCCGAGCGCGAGCAGTGGAACGATGCCAACAACGTACTGACCGTACGTCCTGGCGTGGTCGTGGGTTACGAGCGCAACACCTACACCAACGAGAAGTACGACAAAGCCGGCATCACAGTTCTGCCCATCCCGGGTGAAGAACTGGGCCGTGGCCGCGGCGGCGCCCGCTGCATGAGCTGCCCGATGGAACGCGACAGCATCTGATGATACGGCGTGGCGCCGGCAGAGGCTGGCGCCACACAGACAAGCACACGAGATCAACCACTATGAAAAAACCAACTGTCGTCGTCGCTCTGGGTGGTAATGCACTGCTCCGTCGTGGTGAGCCGCTTGAAGCCGACATCCAGCGCAAGAATATTGCAACTGCCGCCAAGACCATCGCTCGCATCGCCGAGGAGTACAACGTAGTGCTGGTGCACGGCAACGGCCCGCAAGTCGGCCTGCTCGCCCTGCAAAACAGCGCCTATACCAAGGTTTCTCCCTATCCCCTGGATGTGCTGGGCGCCGAGTCCCAGGGCATGATCGGCTACATGCTGATCCAGGAGCTGAAGAACCTGATGCCGAGCCGCAACGTCACCGCCCTGCTGACCCAGGTGCAGGTAGACCCGCAGGATCCGGCGTTCGCCAATCCGACCAAATTTATCGGCCCCGTCTATGAAGAAGCCGAAGCCCGCACCCTGGCCGAAGAGAAGCACTGGGTGGTCAAGGCTGACGGCAAGTTCTTCCGCCGCGTGGTGCCGTCCCCGCTGCCCCAGCGGATCGTGGAAGGCGATGCCATCGAAACCCTGATCGCCCAGGGCCACCTCATCATCTGTACCGGTGGTGGTGGTATTCCGGTGACCTGGAACGGTCAGACCCTGACCGGCATCGAGGCCGTCATCGACAAGGACATGTCTGCCGCCTACCTGGCCAAGCAGATCAAGGCCGACGCCCTGCTGATCCTGACCGATGCCGATGCCGTCTATCTGGATTGGGGCAAGCCGACCCAGCACCCGCTGCGGGTCACCAGCCCGGACGAGCTGGCAGGGGTCAAGTTCGATGCCGGTTCCATGGGGCCGAAGATCGAAGCGTCCTGTGAATTTGTCAAAGCGACCGGTGGCATGGTCGGGATCGGTTCTCTGGAAGATGGCCTGGCCATCCTCAAGGGTGAAGCCGGTACCAATATCGTCGCCACTCGCACCGTGAATGCGTAGTCAATAACACTGCCCTACTTGGTCTGAATAAATATAGAGAGAACTCATCATGGCTTTTAATCTGCGTAACCGTAACTTCCTGAAACTGCTGGACTTCACCCCGCGCGAAATCCAGTACATGATCGACCTGGCCATCGACCTGAAAAAAGCCAAATACGGTGGCTACGAGCGCAAGCACTTGGTCGGCAAAAACATCGCCCTGATCTTCGAAAAAACCTCTACCCGTACCCGTTGTGCCTTTGAAGTGGCGGCCTTCGACCAGGGTGCCCAGGTTTCCTACCTTGGCCCGAGCGGTTCCCAGATCGGTCACAAGGAGTCCATGAAGGACACCGCCCGTGTACTGGGCCGCATGTATGACGGTATCGAATACCGTGGCTACGGCCAGGAAATCGTGGAAGAGCTGGGTGCCTATGCCGGTGTACCGGTATGGAACGGCCTGACCAACGAGTTCCACCCGACCCAGATCCTGGCCGACTTCATGACCATGCTGGAGCACGGCAAGGGCAAGCGTCTGGATCAAATCAAGTTCGCCTACCTGGGTGATGCCCGCAACAACATGGGTAACTCCCTGATGGTCGGTGCTGCCAAGATGGGCATGGACATCCGCCTGGTTGCTCCGAAAGCCTTCTGGCCGGAAGAAGAGCTGGTTGCCCAGTGCCGCCAGATCGCCGAAGAGACCGGTGCCCGTATCCACCTGACCGAAGATGTGAAAGAGGGCGTGCTGGGTGCCGACTTCCTTTACACCGACGTCTGGGTATCCATGGGTGAAGCGAAAGAAGCTTGGGATCAGCGCGTGAAACTGATGACTCCGTATCAGGTCAACATGGACGTCATCAACGCCACCAAGAACCCGGATGTGAAGTTCATGCACTGCCTGCCGGCGTTCCACAACGATGAAACCACCATGGGCAAGGAAGTGGCTGACAAATATGGCATGAAAGGCCTGGAAGTGACCGAGGACGTGTTCGAATCCGAGCACAGCATCGTGTTCGACGAGGCCGAAAACCGGATGCACACCATCAAGGCAGTGATGGTTGCTACGCTGGGCGACTAAGGTCGCAGTAGTGGTGCCGGGGGGTGACCCCCGGCTTTTCGACCATGTGACAGCGGAACAATACCTCTAACCCTACAACCCGCAGCCAGCATGGATACCACACCACAGAAGGAAGCTGGACCATGACCAAATTCAAGTTCCCGTCAGCCTACACGATACTGTTTGTGCTGATCGCCCTGGTAGCCGCCCTGAGCTGGGTAGTGCCTGCCGGCAAATACGAGATGACCATGAACGAAGCCCTCGGCAAGGAAGTGCCGGTGGCGGGTACCTACAAGCAAGTTGAGAGCAATCCCCAGGGGATCGTCGACGTGCTGCTGGCCCCTATCGATGGTCTCTACAACCACGATACCTATGAGGCAGGCGCTATCGACGTCTCCCTCTTCATCCTGATCATCGGTGGCTTTCTCGGCATAGTGACCAAGACTGGCGCCATCGACGCCGGTATCGAGCGTGTCACCGATCGCCTGCGCGGCCGCGAAGAGTGGATGATCCCCATCCTGATGGCGCTGTTCGCCGCAGGGGGCACCATCTACGGCATGGCGGAAGAGTCCCTGCCGTTCTACACACTGCTGGTACCGGTGATGATGGCCGCCCGTTTTGACCCGGTCGTCGCCGCCGCTACCGTGCTGCTCGGTGCCGGTATCGGTACCCTGGGCTCCACCATCAACCCGTTTGCTACCGTTATCGCCGCCAACGCCGCTGGCATCTCCTTCACCGACGGTATCTGGCTGCGCGTGGCCATGCTGATCGCCGGCTGGCTGATCTGCGTTGCCTACGTGATGCGTTACGCCAAGATGGTGCGCAACGATCCAAGCAAGTCCCTGGTGGCTGACAAGTGGGAAGAGAACCGTGCCCACTTCCTCGGCAACAAGAGTGACGAGATGCTGGAGTTCACCACTACCCGCAAAATCGTGCTCGGTATCTTCGTCGCCGCCTTCGCCGTGATGATCTACGGTGTGGCCGTACTGGGCTGGTGGATGGCCGAGATTTCCGGTGTGTTCCTGGCTTCCGCCATCATCGTGGGCCTCATCTCCCGCATGAGCGAGGAAGAGCTGACCTCCAACTTTATTGACGGTGCCCGCGACCTGCTCGGTGTGGCCCTCATCATCGGTATCGCCCGTGGTATCGTGGTGGTGATGGACAACGGCATGATCACCCACACCATCCTGAACAGCGCAGAAGGGATCGTGACCGGTCTCTCCACCGTGGTGTTCATCAACGTGATGTTCGCGCTGGAAGTGGTGCTCTCCTTCCTGGTGCCGTCCTCTTCCGGTCTGGCTGTGCTGACCATGCCGATCATGGCGCCGCTGGCCGACTTCGCCAACGTGGGCCGCGACCTGGTAGTGACTGCCTATCAGTCCGCCTCCGGTCTGGTGAATCTGGTAACCCCGACCTCTGCCGTGGTCATGGGTGGCCTGGCTATCGCCAAGGTGCCGTATGTGCGCTGGCTGAAGTGGGTGGCACCGCTGCTCGGCATCCTGACCATACTGATCGTGGTCTGCCTGAGCGTGGGTACCCTGATCTGACCACCCTCTTTCTATATTCAAACGGGAGCCTGCAGGCTCCCGTTTTTTTATATGTGCAACAGGCGGCTGTGGTTCTATCGCCTGGGTCATAAGGGGAGGGGCAAGTGAAACAGAAGTGAGCTCCCGGCGACAAGCAGGAAATAAAAAGGCGACCCCGGGGTCGCCTCGCTTAATGCGGGGGAGGGGCCTAGCGCGCCTGTTCCAGGGTGCGTACCACGGCGGCATGGGCCTGGCGGGTGCGGCTGATATGGCGGGGGGCGACCAATACCACGTCGTTGCCCGCGACGGCGCCCATGATCTCCGGATTGGCATTGCGATCCAGCAGACGGGCCACCACGGTGGCGGCGCCCGGGGTGGTATGGATCAGCACCATCTGCTGGTTGTGCACCACGGCGCGCACCATCTCGTGGATGGAGCGAGTGCTGCCGGCCGGTTCCAGCTGTTCGTCCACCAGGGTGTAGACCTTCTTGCCGTTGGCATTTTGCGCCTTGGCGACGCCGAGACGGCGCAGCAGGCGGGAGATGGTGGACTGGCTGATATCGGCGAAGCCGCGCTCCGACAGCTCGCGACGGATCTCTTCCTGAGTGCTGTAACAGTGCTGGCCGATGATCTGGCGACAGGCATCCAGCTGGGCCAGTTCGGGCTCCTGGGCAACGGGGCGGCTGAGTGTTTTGACCACGGCAACTTCCTTTGACGATGACAGGAAACAAGTGCTCGATATCTGCCATATTCGCTGGTTAGCAGCAAAAAATACTGGCAATCATGATGCTGGCAGGGAATGAGCTGGGATAACCATCTTTGGATGGCAAATTATAACTGACTGGGAATCTGGTGATGTGACAGGGTTCAAAAATGGGCCCCGTAGGGCCCATTCAGATATCAATAACGCTCGCTGACGATATCCTGGGTGAAGGATTTCTCGCAGTACTTGCACTTCATCCGGACCACGCCTTTTACCTCGCGTACCCGGAAGTAGCTGTCCACCGGCTCGTTGTGGGAGATGCAGTTGGAGTTGGGGCAGTGGAACACGCCGGCGATGAACTCGGGCAGTTCCAGCTGGTGCTTCTTCACCACGTTGAAGTCTTCGATGATATTGACGGTCGCCTTGGGGGCGAACAGCGCCAGCTGGTTGGCCTGCTGTTCGGTCAGGCGGGTGTTCTCGATCTTGATGAGGTCTTTCTTGCCCAGCGCGCCGGATTTCAGGTTGAAGCCGACGGTGATCCGCTCCTGGGTCTCCACCAGCTGGAACAGCTTGAGGATCTTGATGCCCTGGCCGGCGGGGACGTGGTCGATGACGGAGCCGTGACGGATGGCTTCGACTTGCAGTTGGTTCTTCTCAGACATGATGTTCCCCTCAGACAGTTTCGTTCAGTACCAGTGCCAGCAGAGCCTGGCGTGCATAGACCCCGTTTTCCGCCTGCTCGAAGTAGTAGGCGTGGGGAGTCTTGTCGACCGCCACATCGATCTCGTCGACGCGGGGCAGGGGGTGCAGGATCTTCATGGTGGGCTTGGCCCCTTCCAGGGTGGCCACTTCCAGCACGAACTTGGCGGCCATGTGCTTGTATTCGGTCTCGTCGAAGCGCTCTTTCTGGACGCGGGTCATGTAGAGGATGTCCAGCTCAGGCATCACCTCTTCCATGGTCTCGTGGACGCTGAACTGGATGCCTTTCTCTTCCAGCTCCTCGCAGATGTAGTCCGGCATCGCCAGCGCTTCCGGGGAGATGAAGAAGAAACGGCAGTTGAACAGGCTCAGGGCCTGAGCCAGGGAGTGCACGGTGCGGCCATATTTCAGGTCACCGACGAAGGCGACGTTGAGGCCGTCCAGCTTGCCCTGGGTCTCGCGGATGGAGAAGAGGTCGAGCAGGGTCTGGGTCGGATGCTGGTTGGAACCATCACCGCCATTGATGACCGGCACGCGAGAGAACTCGGAGGCGAGGCGAGCTGCGCCTTCCTTCGGGTGGCGCATCACTACCGCATCGCTGTAGGAGCCGATGATCTTGATGGAGTCGGCCAGGGTCTCGCCCTTCTTGGCGCTGGTGTTGCCACCGTCGGCAAAGCCGATGATGTTGCCGCCCAGGCGCTGGACTGCGGTCTCGAACGAGAGGCGGGTACGGGTTGACGCTTCGAAGAAGCAGCTGGCGACCAGCTTGTTTTGCAACAGGCTGGTGTTGGGTTCAGCCTTCAACCGTTGTGCGGTTTCGACTACCAGTTCCATTTCGGGCCGGGTCAGGTCCGAGATGGAGATGACATGTTTCTTATAGAGTGGATTGGTCATCGTCTGCATTCCCTTTGGCATCAATGAAGGTTTTTCAGGCACAAAAAAAAGCCCCTGAAACAGGGGCTTTTTTCAAAAAATAACGGGAGATCTTTGGGTCGGAAACCGGAAACAACGGGGCCGCACTGGTGTGTTCCACCCGTTTGCAAGGCTGTTGTTTGCAATAAAAACGGCATCTTATGTCCCGACCTTTTTCAAAACCGGACAGATTATAGGGCTGGTTTTTTATTTGTCAAAATTTTATTTCAGATGCCTTTTTGGTGTTGAAAAACGTTTATGTGTCGTGAAGTTGCCGACAAACCCACACCTGGTGTTCGCTTTGCAATGGCTCGCTGTCACGGGCCATTGCGCGCAGATAACCGAGTCTGTGGTGTCCCTCCAGCAGACAGCAGGGACCTGGCAGCGGTTGTCCACTCGGGTGGTGATCCTCTTCCCCCGGGATCAGCACTATGATGGGTTCGGGCCAGGTGCCATGGCCCAGCATGTAGTCACCTAGCCAGGAGCGACGCACGTAACGATTGTTTTGCAGCATCTCGCCCCAGCGTTCGATCACCTCCATATGACGGGAATCGACTTGGGTGATCAGGCGCTCGGTGGGCCAGCGTTCACACTCGAAGCGGTAGTTGGCGAGATCGATAAAGCTCCAGTTGGACTCAAAACCGCGCCAATGGCGATAAATCCACTGAGAAAGCACATTTTCCGGAATAAAGGGCACCAGCGGGGCTACCCGGGCGAGATAATCGGACAGCGACTCCGTTTTGCTTTCATCCCTGAAGTTAAGCGGCGCCAGTTGCTGGAGCAATCGGTAATTGAGCATGGACAACCTCCCTGTTCCACACTTTACCCTACCCCCATTTATGGCCTATTCCTACCCTGATGAGGCTGCAAATACAGCAAGTTATCCCGCATTGCTGCGCAAATCACCGCGACTTGTTCGGGATTTGTGCAATCGCAGCGAAAGTGTGAAAAAAGCCTTTACCTTTGATCTCCACTTTGTATACTACGCCTCGTTTGTTGCAGGGGCGTAGTTCCAATTGGTAGAACAGCGGTCTCCAAAACCGATGGTTGCGGGTTCGAGTCCTGCCGCCCCTGCCATTTTCAGAAATGGCCAGCTCATTGAGCTGGCCTTTCGCATTTCTGCACCTTCCTTATTCGCACTTTCTGACCCCATTTGCCCTCTGCGTCGCTGTCATCAATCTGGCGGCATACCTCTGCTTGTCAGCATGGAATTTTGTCTCTTTTCTCACCGATAGCGCCTTGTGTTGTTGATGGATGTGAAAATATACAGATTCACTAAAGTCTGTTCATCTCGCCGCCGATAACCACAAATGAGTAGGGCCTTTTCCCTGTCCGATACAACAACAAGGATTCGTAGTCATGACACTCTCTTTGCGCGGCAAATTGCTGGCAACCAGCCTTGGCGTGGTGCTGCTGATGGCATCACTGCTCGGTGTGGTGGCATTTCACACCCTCAAATCCCGGACCATGAACGCCATCCAGAGCGAAGCGGTCAACTATGGTCACGCCTATTCGGTGGCCATCGGTGACTGGATGGCGGACCGCAAGAATGTGGTGCACGCCCTGGTCAGCCTGATCGCCGACAATCCTCAGGCCGAACTGGTACCTCACCTGAAGCAGGCCTTCACCTCGGGGGGCTTCGGGCTCACCTATTTCGGTTCGGAGCAGGGGGTGATGACCCGCCAGGATCCCTCGCTCAATACCGGCAACTATGACCCTCGCGAGCGCCCCTGGTATCAGGATGCGGTCAAGGCAGGCCACCTCATCATCACGGCCCCCTATGTCAGCGTCACCATGCAGAAGCTGGTGGTGACCCTCTCCGAGCCGGTTCGTCATCAGGGTGAGCTGGTGGGGGCTGTGGGGGCAAATCTGGCGCTCGACAAGCTGATCGATGAAGTGCTGGCGATGCAGGTGCAGGGGGAAGGCTACGCCATGCTGCTCGACAACAGCGGCCTGATTGTTGGCCACCCGAACAAGAAGCTGGCGCTCAAGCAGGTCTCCGAACTGGCGCCTGATCTGTCGGCCGCCACCTTCCAGCAGTGGGGACGTGAAAACAGCGAGCTGCATGCCGCCAACATAGATGGTCGTGATGTATTACTGGCGGTGCAGCCAGTGCCCGGCACCGACTGGTTGCTCGCCATGGTGATGTACCGCGACGTGCTGGAAGCGCCGCTCACCACCCTGTTGTGGCAACTGATGGGGTTGACCCTGGTGTTGTTGCTGCTGTTCAGCACCCTGCTGACCGCCCTGTTCAAATATCTGTTTGCGGATCTGGGCCGGGTGGCAAACGCCTTGCACGACATCGCCCATGGCGAGGGGGATCTCACCGTTCATATCAAGACCCGCAGTCAGGATGAGGTGGGCCAGCTTGCCGAAAGCTTCAACCAGTTTGTGGCCCGCTTGCACGGCATCGTCAGCCGGCTGCGGGACGTCACCCTGGAGCTGGCTGGCCAGTCCCGCACCCAGGCCGCCGGCGCCCATGCCCGTAGTCAACGGGTACGCCAGCAGCAGGACGAGATCGTCATGGTGGCCACCGCAGTGACCGAGATGGCCTCCGCCACCCAGGAGATCGCCGGCAATGCCGAGTTTGCGGCCACTACCGCCGGAGAAGCGGTGCAGCTGGCCGTCGCCGGTCAATCCCAGGTGGGCCAGAGCCAGCGCAGCATAACCGGGCTCGCAGATGAAGTGGCCGATGCCAGCCAGATCATCCACGAGCTGGATTCCCATGCCCAGAAGATCAGCGGCATTCTGGCGACCATCAGCGGGATCGCCGAGCAGACCAATCTGCTGGCGCTCAACGCCGCCATCGAAGCGGCCCGGGCTGGCGAACAGGGCCGCGGCTTTGCGGTAGTGGCGGACGAAGTGCGGGTGCTGTCACGCCGCACCCACGACTCTACCGCCGAGATCCAGCAGATGATCGAGACCCTGCAGCAGACTACCCGCCGGGCGGTCGACGGCATGGAGACCAGCCGCCAGCTGGCGGGCACCAGCGTGGAGGATGCCGAGTCCGCTAACCACAGCCTGGCCCGGATCAACGAGGCGATCGGCTCCATCAGCGACATGGCGACCCAGATCGCAGCGGCGGCCGAAGAGCAGACCTCGGTCACCAGCGAGATCAGTCGCAACACCGAGAACATTCGCCATGTCTCCCAGGAGCTGGCCGAGCAGGCAGGTGCAGAGGCAGCCCAGGCGGCCGAACTCAAGGCACTGACCGAGCGGCTGGAGCAGGAGATAGGCCGCTTCCGGCTCTGACCTCCCGGTTATTTTCATGAAAAAGGGCAGCCTGCGGGCTGCCCTTGTTGATCCTGACGATTCAGGGGATCTGCCTGACCCAGATCAGCTGGTCGGTGGCAAAGCCCAGCCCCTTGGCCTTGGCGACCAGCGCAGCCACCTTCTCCTTGGGCGGATTGGGGGAGCGGGCGAGGATCCAGAGGTAGTCGTGGTTGTAGCTTGTCACCAGGGAGAGCTGGTAGTCGGGGTCGAGATCGATGACGTTGTAGCCGCCATAGAAGGGCCCGAAGAAGCTCACCTTGAGCCGGGCCTCATCCGGCCGATCGACGAAGTAGGCCTTGCCCTGTGCCTCGCGCCAGCTGCCATCACTCTGCTTGCCGCGGTTGATCACCCTGACGCCGCCATCGTCCCGCAGGCTGTAGGTGGCGCTTACCTGCTCCAGCCCTCGCTCGAAGCCGTGATCGAGGCGGGCGATTTCGTACCAGGTGCCAAGATAGCGGTCGAGCTGGAAGCCGGTGACCGGACGAATGCCGTCGGCAAGGCCGGTGCAGGCCGTTAGCAGCAAGGTGGCAAGCAGACAAAGCAGTGAACGCATGGGTAGTCCCTCTCTTTATTATCCTTCGATGATACGCAGCTGGCCTTCCCGGAAGCGGGAAGCCTGATCCGTCGGCGTACTGCCGAAAAAGCGTTTGAACTCCCGGCTGAACTGGGAGTTGCTCTCGTAACCGACCCGGGCAGCCGCCGCCCCCGCCTTGACGCCGTCATGCAGCATCATCAGGCGCGCCTTGTGCAGGCGAAACGACTTGATGTACTGCAGCGGTGAGGTAGAGGTGACCGCCTTGAAGTGGTGGTGGAAGGCAGACACGCTCATGTTCACCTCCCGCGCCAGCTCTTCCATGGTCAGGTTGTCGGCGAAACGTTGCTCTATCATACGCAGCACCCGGGCGATCTGACCCACATGGTTGTGACGGTTGGCCAGCGCCTGCAGGGCCGGGCCACCTCCCTCGCCAAGAGCATAGAACAGCATCTCCCGCACCGTCTGTGGTCCCAGCACCCTGGCGTGGAGGGGGTTGTCCATCAGATCGATCAGCCGTTCGGCAGCGCAGAACATGGCCTCCGACATGGGCACCGAGTGCACGCCGCTCTTCTGCGGGGCTGGCGCTGGCAGGGCATCACCCAGCTCCAGCAGCAGCTCCTGCAGGGTGACCAGATTGATTTCGAGGGTGAAGCCGATGAGGGGTTGCTCGGGGGAGGCGAAGCATTCGCACTCGCAGGGCAGCGGCAGGGTCATCAGCAGATAATGGTTGGGGTCGTAGCGAAACACCTGATCCGCCAGATAACCCACTTTGTGCCCCTGCAGGATCACTATCATCCGCGGCTGGTAGAGCACCGGGGTGCGGCCATGGTACTCGGTGGTATAGATGAGGTTCACCTGCTCCACCGGGGAGGAGGTGATGCCGGGAGCGGTGACGTGGCGAGTCAGCCTGGTGGCCAGGTCGGTGTAACGGTCAGGCATGGAGCCCCTTGTTCTTTAAATTGGTGCGCTTGCAGAAATAGGCAATAAAAAAGCAGGATGTGACCTTGATGGTATGGCTGTTCAGGAGAAAAATGCAATCATGATTTCGCGGCCCTGCCGCACAGCTGTCAGAGAAGGTGATACCGATGAACAACTTTACCCTGCATACCCCGACCAAGGTCCTGTTTGGCAAGGGCCAGATCGCCCAGCTGCGTGAGCAGCTGCCCGCCGATGCCCGTGTCCTCATCACCTATGGTGGTGGCAGCGTGGTGCGCAGCGGCCTGCTGGCGCAGATCCGCAGCGAACTGGCGGGCATGACCCTGTTCGAGTTTGGCGGCATCGAGCCCAACCCCGCCTATGAGACCCTGATGGGCGCGGTCGAACTGGCCCGTGCCGAGAAGGTCGACTTCCTGCTCGCTGTCGGTGGCGGTTCCGTGCTGGATGGCACTAAATTTATCGCCGCAGCTACCCCTTACGATCCGGCCAGGGATCCCTGGCACATTCTCGAGACGGTCGGCAGCGAGGTGCGTTCCGCTATCCCGCTCGGCACTGTGCTGACCCTGCCTGCCACCGGCTCCGAGATGAACATGGGGGCCGTCATCACTCGCAAGCGCACCGGCGACAAGCAGCACTTCTTCTCCCCCTTCGTGATGCCGCGCTTCGCCGTGCTCGACCCCGTGCTCACCTATACCTTGCCGGCGCGTCAGGTGGCGAACGGCGTGGTGGATGCCTTCATCCACATTCTGGAGCAGTACCTCACCTACCCGGTCAACGCCAAGGTGCAGGATCGCTTCGCCGAAGGGCTGCTGCTGACTCTGATCGAGGAGGGGCCCAAGGCGCTGACCGAGCCGGAAAACTACGACGTGCGCGCCAACATCATGTGGAGTGCCACCATGGCCCTCAACGGCCTGATCGGTGCCGGTGTGCCCCATGACTGGGCCACCCACATGCTGGGTCACGAGCTCACTGCACTCTATGGCCTGGATCATGCCCAGACCCTGGCGGTAGTGCTGCCTGCCCTGCTCGAGGCCAAGCGCGAGCAGAAACACGCCAAGCTGCTGCAATACGCCGAGCGGGTGTGGGATCTGCGCGAGGGCAGCGAAGCGGAGCGCATCGACGGGGCCATTGCCGCCACCCGCGACTTCTTCACCCGGATGGGGCTCAAGACCCGGCTGCGGGATTACGATCTGGGTTCGCTCGACATCGATGCCTTGCTGGGCAAATTGGCGGAACACGGCATGACCCGACTCGGCGAGCACGGCGACATCGACCTGGTGCAGAGTCAGCATATTTATGAAGCCGCCTGGTAACGGCATACCCTTACCATCATCTGCGCGAAACGATTGAATACGTGGGGCCGACGCCCGCCATTTGGCGGTCGGACGGCCCTCTTTCGTTATTAAATTGTTACTTTATGGCATTTCGTTGCGAAAAATGAGACACGGCCGGATTTCGTAATAACAAAAAACGCTAAGATAGAGGGCCGGTAAAACATTTTTTTTGACTGGTTGGATCACTTTTTTCAGCCATTTTTACTGGTATAAGCCTCTAATTTGGTTTGTTTTTTTTAATCGCGACCAGGGATGGGCTGAATTCTGTACGAGCGCTGTCGGGACTGCGGTTGTAATAAAACTCCAAAATTTGATACTAATCACCTTCGCGCCTGAAAAGCGGGGGCCTGACCATGACAGGAGGTTGCGGTAAAGCCTACTGATTTTCATAACAAAGAGCCCTGGACCTGCACTTTGGTCCTGTCTTGTTTCGCCAGAAATGAGACACTGGGCAGCGATTGTTTATTAACCATCAGGGAATAGTCATGCAGATTGGAATACCGAGAGAGAGTCTCGCCGGTGAAACCCGGGTCGCAGCGACACCGGCTACCGTCGAGCAGCTGAAAAAGCTCGGCTTCGAGGTCGCCATCGAGTCTGGCGCAGGCCAGTTGGCCAGCTTCGATGATGCTGCCTTCGAGGCGGCCGGTGCCAGCGTGGTGCCGAATGTCTGGCAAGCCGACCTTATCTTCAAGGTCAACGCGCCGACCGATGCCGAGATCGCACAAATTAAGGATGGTGCCACTCTGGTGAGCTTCATCTGGCCTGCCCAGAACCCCGAGCTGGTCAAGAAGCTGTCCGAGCGCAACATCAATGTGATGGCGATGGATATGGTGCCGCGGATCTCCCGTGCCCAGTCTCTCGATGCCCTCTCCTCGATGGCCAACATCGGTGGCTATCGCGCCGTGGTGGAAGCCGCCCACGAGTTCGGCCGCTTCTTTACCGGTCAAATCACCGCTGCCGGTAAGGTCCCGCCCGCCAAGGTGCTGGTGATCGGTGCTGGTGTGGCCGGTCTGGCCGCCATCGGTACCGCCGGCTCCCTCGGCGCCATCGTGCGTGCGTTCGACACCCGTCTGGAAGTGGCCGAGCAGATCGAATCCATGGGTGGGGAATTCCTCAAGCTGGACTTCGGTGGCGAGGATGGCTCCTCCAGCGATGGTTATGCCAAGGTGATGAGCGAAGAGTTCATCAAGGCCGAGATGGAGCTGTTCGCCCAGCAGGCCAAAGAGGTGGACATCATCATCACCACCGCCCTGATCCCGGGCAAGCCAGCACCCAAGCTGATCACCAAAGAGATGGTCGACAGCATGAAGCCGGGCTCGGTGATCGTGGACATGGCCGCTCAGGCTGGTGGCAACTGCGAATACACTGTGCCGGGCCAGCTGCACGTCACCGATCGTGGCGTCAAGGTGATCGGCTATACCGATCTGCCGGGTCGTCTGCCTGCCCAATCCTCCCAGCTTTACGGTACCAACCTGGTCAACCTGATGAAGCTGATGTGCAAGGAGAAGGACGGCAACGTCGCCATCAACTTCGAAGACGTGGTGCAGCGCAACATGACGGTGATCCAGGCCGGTGAAGTGACCTTCCCGCCGCCCGCCATCTCCGTCTCTGCCGCCCCGCAGAAGCCGGCTGCCGCCAAACCGGCTGCCAAGAAAGAAGAGGCCAAGCCCTCCAACAAGAAATTTGTCTGGGGTGCCCTGGGCATCGCCGCCTTTGGCTGGGTGGCTGCCGTGGCGCCGGCCGCGTTCCTCTCTCACTTCACCGTGTTCGTTCTGGCCTGCGTGGTCGGTTACTACGTGGTGTGGAACGTTTCTCACGCCCTGCACACGCCACTGATGTCGGTCACCAATGCCATCTCCGGCATTATCGTGGTCGGTGCCCTGCTGCAGATCGGGCAAGGGTCGACCCTGGTCACCGCGCTGGCGTTTATTGCCGTGCTGATTGCCAGTATCAACATCTTCGGCGGTTTCACCGTCACTCAGCGCATGCTGAAGATGTTCCGTAAGGATTAAGGGGGTTTAACGTGTCTCAAGGACTGG
Organism: Aeromonas sp. S18(2024); assembly: GCF_041402525.1. Lineage (NCBI taxonomy): Bacteria > Pseudomonadati > Pseudomonadota > Gammaproteobacteria > Aeromonadales > Aeromonadaceae > Aeromonas > Aeromonas sp. S18(2024). The sequence goes on from NZ_JBGLQV010000009.1 coordinate 106,625, forward strand.
TAACAGCATCCTATATCGTTGCCGCCGTGCTCTTCATCCTCAGTCTCGCGGGACTGTCGAAGCAAGAGACGGCCAAGCATGGCAACCTGTTCGGTATCGCGGGTATGGCCATCGCCCTGCTCGCCACCGTGTTCAACCCGGAGACCAGTGGTGTCCACTGGATCATTCTGGCCATGGTGATCGGCGGTGCCATCGGCGTGCGTCTGGCACTCAAGGTCGAGATGACCGAGATGCCCGAGCTGGTGGCCGTGCTGCACAGCTTCGTCGGTATGGCAGCGGTGCTGGTGGGCTTCAACAGCTTCATCGATCTGCACCCGTCGGCCCCGGCCGAGGTGGTGGTGCCCATCACCTCCAACCTGGATGCCACCCTGGCGGCCGCCCGTGCGGCGTTCGAACAGGCGGCCAGCGTGGCCCAAGTCGAGCACCTGACCGGCGCCATGCTGAACATCCACCTGGTTGAAGTGTTCCTGGGCGTCTTCATCGGTGCGGTGACCTTCACCGGCTCCGTGGTGGCGTTTGGCAAGCTGCGTGGTCTCATCTCCTCCAAGCCGCTGATGCTGCCGCACCGCCACAAGCTGAACCTGCTGGCCGTGGTGGTCTCTGTGCTGCTGATGATCTACTTCGTCAACGCGGGTGGCTCCACCTTCGCCCTGCTGGTGATGACCCTGATCGCGTTTGCCTTTGGCTGGCACCTGGTTGCCTCCATCGGCGGCGCCGACATGCCGGTCGTGGTCTCCATGCTGAACTCCTACTCCGGTTGGGCGGCTGCGGCGGCGGGCTTTATGCTCTCCAACGACCTGCTGATCGTCACCGGTGCCCTGGTGGGTTCCTCCGGTGCCATCCTGTCCTACATCATGTGTAAAGCGATGAACCGCTCCTTCATCTCCGTGATCGCCGGTGGCTTCGGCTCCGACGGCGTTGCCTCCAGCGGCGACCAGGAGATGGGTGAATATCGCGAGACCAGCGCCGAAGACGTGGCCGAGCTGCTCAAGAGCTCCAGCTCCGTCATCATAACCCCGGGTTACGGCATGGCGGTGGCGCAGGCCCAGTATCCGGTGGCCGAGATCACCCAGAAGCTGCGTGATCGTGGCGTCAAGGTACGCTTCGGTATCCACCCGGTGGCCGGTCGTCTGCCGGGTCACATGAACGTGCTGCTGGCGGAAGCCAAGGTCCCGTACGACATCGTGCTGGAAATGGACGAGATCAACGAAGACTTCAGCGATACCGATACCGTACTGGTGATCGGTGCCAACGACACCGTCAACCCGGCCGCCATGGAAGATCCGGGCAGCCCCATCGCCGGTATGCCGGTGCTGGAAGTGTGGAAGGCGCAAAACGTCATCGGCTTCAAGCGTTCCATGAATACCGGTTATGCCGGTGTGCAGAACCCGCTGTTCTTCAAGGAGAACACCCAGATGCTGTTCGGCGATGCCAAGGCCAGCGTCGAGGCTATCCTGAAAGCACTGTAAGTGCCTGTCAGAAAACGAATAAAAGGAGGCTTCGGCCTCCTTTTTTATTGTCGGGGGCAATCCGAACACCCTGTACGTGAGCGAATTTTTATGCTGAGTTTTAAGTTATTTGCAGAGTGAAATGTGTAATGCTTCACATTTTGTCGCACTTTATACAAAGGCGGGCATAATGGCGTGCAAAAAGGGGATGTGGCTCAACATTAGTTGAATGCATTGGGCGTAAAGTCAACTTTGGTTGACTATGCTGGGCTGACCCGGATGGCGTATGCCATGGTCGCTGCCACCACCAGGGGACGAACGTTAATCCGCGTTCCGGCCAGGCAGGCCAAGAGATCACCTGACATCAGCAACCATACTCTTTATCAGGCTCGCCGCATGGCGGTGGCCACGAACAATCGAGATTGCCCCGCGGGCACCACGAAGATGAGACATACAGCAATGAACGCACAATGGACCGACTTTATTACCCTGCTCAAGCGTGAAGTGGTGCCGGCTCTGGGCTGCACCGAACCCATGTCGGTAGCACTGGCGGCGGCCAACTGCCGCAAGCTGCTGGGGCAGGTGCCGACCCGCGTCAACGTCTGGGTCAGCGGCAACCTGTTCAAGAACGGCATGGGGGTCGGGGTACCCGGCACCGGCATGATAGGCCTGCCTGTCGCGGCGGCCGTCGGCATCACGGGTGGCAATCCGGATGCCGGACTGGAGGTGCTCAAGGGTCTCACCACAGAGCAGGTCGAGGCGGCCAAGGGGCTGTTGCCGACCATCAAGGTGGATGTGAAGGATGTGCCTGATGTCCTCTACGCCGAGGTGCTGACGGAAGTGGACGGCCACAGTGCCCGGGTGGTGATCTGCACCGATCACACCCGCATCATCCTGATGGAGAAGGATGGCGAGGTGCTGATGGCGCAAGACAGCGCTCCGGGCGTGCAGATCCAGCCAGCCAAGGCCGACAAGCCCACTATGAGCCTGCGCGAGATAGTCGACTTTGCCCTGCAGGTGCCCCTTGCCGAGATCGACTTCATCCGCGAGGCGGCCTCGATGAACCAGGCCCTGGCGGACGAAGGGTTGCAAGGCTATGGCCTGCGCATTGGCAAGATCCTTACCGAGCAGGTGGAGCGCAAGCTGCTCTCCGACGATCTGATGACACTGGCCATGCGCCTCTCTTCCGCCGCCTCCGATGCGCGGATGGATGGCGCCATGCTGCCCGCCATGTCCAACTCGGGCTCCGGCAACCAGGGCATCGCCGCCACCATGCCGGTGGTTGCCGCCGCCCGCTTCCTCAATGCGAGCGACGAGCAGCTCACCCGCGCCCTGGTGATGAGCCATCTGGTGGCCATCTACATCAAGACCTATCAGAACAAGCTGTCTGCCCTGTGCGCCGCCAGCACCGCCGCCATGGGGTCGGGGGCTGCCATCACCTGGCTGCTGGGCGGTCAGTTCGAGCAGATCAGCCACTGCATCAACAACATGATTGGCGATGTCTCCGGCATCATCTGTGACGGCGCCGGCAGCGCCTGTTCCATGAAGGTTTCCACTTCCACCTCGGCGGCAGTGAAGTCGTCGCTGATGGCCATCAACAACCTGCGCGTTCCCCAGAGCGAGGGGATCGTCTCTGACGACGTGGATCAGACCATCGCCAACCTGGGGCAGCTCTCCAAACAGGGGATGCTGGACACGGATATCGAAATCATCAACATCATGCGCGCCAAGCAGAAGTCATAAGTTTGCGAACAAAGGGGGCAGCAAGACCCCCTTGTTCATGTCATGACGGTTACGCCGTCTGACCGCAAGGTTGCCAGGGCAGGCATGAGGCCTGCTCTCGTTTCTCGGGCACGGCCCGCTTTTTGGGGAGTCATCACATGACACTTAGCGTTATCGGCAATCTGGCCATTGCGGCCCTCTTGCTGCTCTTCCTCTACCGGTTGCAGCAAAAACACGTGAGCTTCACCCGCCGGGTCTTCGCGGGCCTGGGGCTCGGTATCCTGTTCGGGGCGGCCCTGCAACTGCTCTACGGCACGGGGTCGGGAGTGATTACCCAGACCATCGACTATCTGGATATCGTTGGCAGCGGCTATGTGAAGCTGCTGCAGATGATCATCATTCCGCTCATCATGGTCTCCATCATCAGCGCCATCCTCAAGCTCAATGGCGGCACCGCCCTTGGCAAGATCAGCGCCATGACCATAGGAGTGCTGATCTTCACCACCATGATCGCCGCCGGGGCGGGCATCCTGATGTCCAACCTGTTCGGTCTGACCGCCGAAGGGCTGACCGCCGGGGCCGCCGAGAGCGCCCGTGGTGCTGCGTTGCAGACCACCCTGGGCTCGGTTGAAAGCATGTCGTTTGCCAAGATGGTGCTGGAGTTTATCCCGGCCAACCCCTTCCTCGACATGACGGGGGCACGCAAGACCTCCACCATCGCCGTGGTGATCTTCTCCATCTTCATCGGCCTGTCGGCCACCGGCATCGCCCGCAAGAAACCGGAGATCTTCGAGAGTTTCAGCCACTTCATCGCCGTGGCTCACGCCATCGTGATGCGCATGGTGACCCTGGTACTGCGTCTGACCCCGTTTGGCGTGCTGGCCCTGATGACCAAGGTGGTGTCCGGCTCCAACTATGCCGACATCCTGAACCTGCTCAACTTCGTGCTCGCCTCCTACGGCGCCATCGCCATCATGTTCGCCGTGCACCTGCTGCTGGTGAGCCTGGTGGGGATCAACCCGATGCGCTACCTGAAGAAGATCACCCCGGTGCTGGCGTTTGCCTTCACCTCGCGCACCAGTGCGGGCTCCATCCCGATGAACGTGCAGACCCAGACCAAGTCGCTGGGTATTCCGGAGGGGATCGCCAACTTTGCCGCCTCTTTCGGTTCCACCATCGGTCAGAACGGCTGCGCCGGCATCTACCCGGCCATGCTGGCGGTGATGATAGCGCCGACCGTGGGGATTGACCCTTTGGATCCCGGTTTCATCATGACGCTCATCGCCATCATTACCGTCAGCTCCTTCGGGGTGGCGGGGATCGGCGGCGGCGCCACCTTCGCCGCGCTGATCGTGCTCTCCGCCCTGGATTTCCCGGTCGCGCTGGCGGGCTTGCTCATCTCCATCGAGCCGCTGATCGACATGGGCCGCACCGCCCTCAACGTCTCCGGCTCCATCACCGCCGGGACCATCACCAGTCGCGTGCTGGGGCAGACCGACATGGCGGTGTTCAATAGCGACCATGAAGTGAGCCTGGACGGCGAAGAGTCCACCATCTGATCCGCAGCGGGGAAGGGGAAGCCTTCCCGCCATCCATCACAGGGAGGGTTCGCCCTCCCTGCGTCATTGCGAGGAAATAGCATGAGAATCCTGATCATCGGTGGTGAAGCCGCCGGTATGAGCGCGGCGGCCAAGGCTCGCCGCCTGGCAAAGGATGCCGAAATCGTCGTCTACGAGGCCTCCGAGGTGATCTCCTTCGGCGCCTGCGGCCTGCCCTACTTCGTGGGGGACGAGTTCCAAGAGCCGGGCTACATGGCCGAATTCACTCCGGCGCAGTTCGCCGCCAAGGGGATTGAGGTCAAGACCGGCCACCGGGTGCTGAGCGTCGATGCTGCAACCCAGACCCTGCTGGTGGAGCACAAGGGCGACACCTTCAGCGATCGCTACGATCGCCTGATGATCGCCACCGGTGCTCGCGAGGTGATGCCTCCCATTCCCGGTCTGCAGCAGGCAGGGGTATTTGGCCTGCGCCGGATGGCCGACGGGCTGGCGCTCAAGGCCGCCGTGCAGGACAAGGCCAACACCCGTGCTCTGGTGATCGGATCCGGCTTTATCGGGCTGGAGGTGGTCGAGGCGCTGGTCCATCAGGGTAAAGAGGTGCGCCTTATCGAGCTGGCCGAGCGGGTTATCCCGGAGGCGTTTGATGAGGAGATCACCCAGCATATCGAAACCGAGTTGCGCGAGCAGGGGGTCTCCCTCCATCTCGGCGAGCGGGTAGAAGCCCTGCTGGGAGAGGGCCGGGTGACCGGTGTGCGCACCAGCCATGGCGAGTACGAGGCCGATATCGTGGTGGTCTGCACCGGGGTCAAGCCCAACACCGAGTTTCTGGCCGACACCGGCATCGCGCGTCTGGGTAATGGCGCCATCGAGGTGGATCGCCAGGGCCGCACCTCGCTGCCAAACGTCTGGGCCGCCGGTGACTGCGCCAGCGTCTGGCACAGCGTGAAACAGCAGCAGGTCTATGTGCCACTTGCCACCATCGCTAACAAGCTGGGCCGCATGGTAGGCGAGAACCTGGCGGGCGCCGAGCATGCTTTCCCGGGCACCCTGGGCTCGGCCGCGCTTCAGGTGCTGGGACTGGAGGCGGGGCGTACCGGTCTCTCCGAGAAAGAGGCGCAGCAGCTTGGCATCGACTATCGCACCGTGGTGATCAAGGACAAGTGCCACACCAACTACTGCCCGGGCCAGTCCGACATCCACGTCAAGCTGGTCTATGAAGCGGGCAGCAAGCGGCTGCTGGGTGGCCAGATCCTGGGTCGCAAGGGGGCTGTGCACCGCATTGACGCCCTGGCGGTCGCCATCACCATGGAAGTCACCACGGAGCAGCTTGGCATGCTCGACTTTGCCTACGCGCCGCCCTTCTCCCGCACCTGGGATGTGCTCAACGTGGCGGGCAATGTCGCCAAGTAAGGCTTTTCTTTCTGGCAGGAAGACTCCTGGTGACCATCACCCATAAAAAAACCGGAGCCACTGGCTCCGGTTTTTCATTGGAAGTTTGCTGCTCAGCTGCGGCCGAGACGATTCTTCGGATAGTTTTCCGCCAGCACTTCCCGGGCATGTTTGGCCAGGGTAGGCATGTTCAGGGTGTCGTAGGCCTTGACCATGATCTCCAGTGCCTTCTCGGTTTCGGCGGTGTCGGGGTAGGTCTCGACGACCTGCTTGGCCCGGTTGGCGGCGGCCACCAGGGCATCGCGCTTCACATAGTACTCGGCGACGCTCAGGTCGTAGCGGGCCAGACGGTTCTTCAGACCGACCATGCGGGCACGGGCATCGGCGGCGTACTGGCTATTGGGGTAGTTCTGCAGCAGGGTCTTGAAGTCCTGGAATGCCTGACGGGCATAGGCCGGGTCCTTGTCGTCCCGATCGATCCCGAACATGTCCTGGAAGAAGTTGTAATCCGCCGCCATGTTGGTCAGACCGCGCATATAGAAGACGTAATCGATGTTCTTGTGCGCCGGATTCAGACGGATGAAGCGGTCGATATTGGCGATCGCCTGGGCGGTGTCATCCTGCTTGTAGTAGGCATAGATGAGGTCGAGCTGCACCTGGTTGGAGTAGGCACCGAACGGATAGCGCGAGTCCAGCGCCTCCAGCAATTCGGTGGCCTGCACGTAGTTGCCCACGTCCAGTTTCAGCCGTGCTTTCTGGTACAGGGTCTCCGGCGGCTCGTCGGGTACCTTGGGTTTGGTGCTGGAACAGCCTGTGATCAAGGTAGCGACCAAGGCGAGCGACATCAGCAGGTGAGACTTCTTTCCCATCAACAACATCCGGTCCATTTCCACGAAATTGGCAAAGTATCCGTTATGCTTGGCTAAAAGAAAAGCTAGAATACCCGGATTATTTCGAATTAACACCCCCCCGCTCAAGAGACCTTACATGAGCCAGCATATTGAACTGACAGGCGAATTCCAGGATCACCAATTCGGGCAGCGACTCGATCAGGCCCTGGCTGAAATGTTTCCAGACTACTCCCGTACCCGTATCAAGGAGTGGATTTTACAGGACAGAGTGACCCTGGATGGTCAGGTTGCCAACACCCCGCGCGAGAAAATTCTGGCCGGGCAGAAGGTGCATGTGAATGTCGAACTGGCAGACGATACCCGCTTCGATGCGCAGGATATCGAGCTCAACATCGTCTATGAAGATGAACATATCCTTGTGATCGACAAGCCGGCCGGCCTGGTGGTTCACCCGGGGGCAGGCACGCCGGATGGCACCATCCTCAATGCCCTGCTGCACCGCTACCCCGACATCGCCGAGGTGCCCCGTGCCGGCATCGTCCACCGTCTGGATAAAGACACCACAGGCCTGATGGTAGTGGCCAAGACGGTACCGGCCCAGACCCACCTGGTGGAAGCGCTGCAGGCGCGCCAGATCACCCGTGAATACGAGGCGATCGCCATCGGTCACATGACCGCTGGTGGCACCGTCGATGCACCCATCGGCCGCCACCCGACCCAGCGTACCCACATGGCCGTGGTGCCCAATGGCCGCCCCTCCGTCACCCACTACCGGGTGCACGAGAAGTTCCGTGGCCACACCCGTCTGCGGCTGCGTCTGGAAACCGGTCGTACCCACCAGATCCGTGTGCACATGGCCCATATCAAGCACCCGCTGGTGGGCGATCCGGCCTACGGTGGTCGTCTGCGCCCGCTGCGTAACGCCACCCCGGAACTGACCCAGGCACTGCGCAACTTCCACCGTCAGGCCCTGCACGCCACCATGCTGCAGCTGGCCCACCCCATCACCGGTGAGGTGATGCAATGGCACTCTCCCACGCCCCAGGACATGGTGGAGTTGATGGAAGTGCTGCGCGCCGACACCCTGGCCAATCCGGACGAGCTTGTCTGGAAATGATGCAGAGGGCGGGGACGGGCTGACGCCGGTTGTCGCGCCGCCTCCTGCCGAAACGGGGCCCCTTGACTTGTAGCCAGGGGCCCCGTTTTTATATGAACGAATGCAAAAGGAGCCATAGATGAAATGGATTGAACCCGACTGGCCGGCACCGGCTCATGTCCGGGCCCTCTCGACCACCCGGGACGGGGGCGTAAGTGAAGGGGTCTTCGCCGCTCTCAACCTGGGGGCCCATGTTGGCGATGCAATGGCGCGGGTCGAGGCCAATCGGGCCCGCCTGCAACAGGAGGCCGGGATCCCCGGGCCACTGAACTGGCTCAACCAGGTGCATGGTATCGTCGTTCATCCGGTCAGCCATCAGTATGAGAGTGCGCCAGATGCTGACGCCGCCTGTGCCCATGAGGCGGGGCTGGCCTGTATCGTGATGACCGCCGACTGTCTGCCGGTGTTGTTCTGCGATCGGACCGGCACCCGGGTGGCCGCCGCCCATGCCGGTTGGCGCGGACTGCATGCTGGTGTGCTGGAGGCGAGCATCGCGGCCATGGGCCGCGAACCGGGTGAGATCCTAGCCTGGCTCGGCCCGGCCATCGGCCCGCAAGCCTTTGAAGTGGGTGGCGAGGTGCGCGAGGCCTTTATGGCGGAGCAGGCCGAGGCGGTGGCGGCCTTCGAACCCTCCGTCAACGAGGGAAAATGGCTGGCGGATATCTACCAACTGGCCCGACTTCGCCTCGCCCGCGCCGGTGTGACCGCCGTCTATGGCGGTGACTACTGCACCTTCAGCGATGGGGAGCAATTCTACTCCTACCGTCGTGACGGCCAGACCGGCCGCATGGCCTCGATTATCTGGCTCGCCGAGTAAAGCTTCAGCGGCTCCCTCCTCATGAGGGGGCCGGGATCCCGCCAATCCCTTGTTTGCAGAAAAAATAACCACTCCTGCCCCTTGAAATAGTCCGTACGGGCCTCATCTTTCATCTCAGAAAGTTATGTTGTTTGCCGCGCACGCGGCGTCTGTTTGAAGGGGGAGTGCAATGCGCCTCGATCGCCTGACCAGCAAATTCCAGATTGCTATTTCCGATGCCCAGTCTTTGGCACTGGGTCGTGACCACCAATTTATCGAACCCGTCCATCTGATGTCTGCCCTGGTCAACCAGGATGGCGGTTCCATTCGTCCGCTGCTGACCCTGACCGGGATGGATATCAATGCCCTGCGCTCGCGCCTGGGCGAAGAGCTCGATCGCCTGCCTCGCGTCAGTGGTGTGGAAGGGGACGTGCAACTGTCCAATGGCCTCGGCCGGCTGCTCAATGTCTGTGACAAGCTGGCCCAGCAGCGCAAGGATCAGTTCATCTCGTCCGAACTCTTTGTGCTGGCGGCCCTCGACGAGAAGGGGACCCTCGGCGAGCTGCTGCGTGCCCAGGGGCTGACCAAGGAGAAACTGGAAGCCGCCATCGACAAGGTGCGTGGTGGCAAGAAGGTAGACGACGCCAACGCCGAGGAGAACCGTCAGGCGCTGGAGAAATACACCATCGATCTCACCGAGCGGGCCGAGATCGGCAAGCTCGACCCGGTGATCGGCCGCGATGACGAAATTCGCCGCACCATTCAGGTGCTGCAACGCCGCACCAAGAACAACCCCGTGCTGATCGGTGCCCCCGGCGTCGGCAAGACCGCCATCGTCGAAGGGCTGGCCCAGCGCATAGTCAACGGCGAGGTGCCGGAGGGGCTTAAGAACAAACGGGTATTGTCGCTGGACATGGGAGCACTGGTGGCCGGTGCCAAGTATCGCGGCGAGTTCGAGGAGCGGCTCAAGGCTGTGCTGAACGATCTGGCCAAGGAGGAGGGCAACGTCATCCTCTTCATCGACGAGCTGCACACCATGGTCGGCGCCGGCAAGGGCGAGGGGGCCATGGACGCGGGCAACATGCTGAAACCTGCGCTGGCGCGGGGCGAACTGCACTGCGTCGGGGCCACCACCCTGGATGAGTATCGCCAGTTCATCGAGAAGGATGCCGCGCTGGAGCGCCGCTTCCAGAAAGTGCTGGTGGAGGAGCCGAGCGTGGAGGACACCATCGCCATCCTGCGCGGCCTGAAGGAGCGTTACGAGCTGCACCACCACGTGCAGATCACCGACCCCGCCATCGTGGCGGCGGCCCAGCTGTCGCACCGCTACATCGCGGATCGTCAGCTGCCGGACAAGGCCATTGACCTCATCGACGAGGCGGCTGCCAGCATCCGGCTGCAGATCGACTCCAAGCCCGAGTCTCTCGATCGCCTCGAGCGGCGCATCATCCAGCTGAAACTCGAACAGCAGGCGCTGATGAAGGAGGACGACGACGCCAGCCGTAAGCGGCTGGAGCTCATCAATCAGGAGATCGGCGAAAAGGATAGGGAATACAATGAGTTGGAAGAGGTGTGGAAGGCCGAGAAGGCCGCCCTCGCTGGCACCCAGCACATCAAGGCGGCGCTGGAGCAGGCCCGTCAGGATCTGGAGGTGGCACGTCGCGCCGGGGATCTGGGCCGCATGTCCGAGCTGCAGTACGGTCGCATCCCCGAGCTGGAGAAACAGCTCGATCTCGCCACCCAGGCGGAGATGCAGGAGACCAGCCTGCTGCGCAACCGGGTCACCGACGTGGAGATCGCAGACGTGCTGGCGCGCTGGACCGGCATTCCGGTCGCCCGCATGCTGGAAGGGGAGCGGGAGAAGTTGCTGCGGATGGAAGATCAGCTGCATAGCCGGGTGATCGGCCAGGAGGAGGCGGTGGACGCCGTCTCCAACGCCATCCGCCGCTCCCGCGCCGGGCTGTCTGACCCGAACCGTCCCATCGGCTCCTTCCTGTTCCTCGGCCCCACCGGGGTGGGCAAGACCGAGCTGTGCAAGGCGCTGGCCGAGTTCCTGTTCGATACCCAGGATGCCATGGTGCGGATCGACATGTCGGAGTTCATGGAGAAACACAGCGTGGCCCGTCTGGTAGGCGCGCCTCCGGGATACGTGGGTTACGAGGAGGGGGGTTATCTCACCGAGGCGGTGCGCCGTCGCCCCTATTCGGTGATCCTGCTGGATGAGGTGGAGAAGGCTCATCCGGATGTGTTCAACATCTTGCTGCAGGTGCTGGATGACGGTCGCCTGACCGATGGCCAGGGTCGCACCGTGGACTTCCGCAATACCGTGGTGATCATGACCTCGAACCTCGGCTCGGATCTTATCCAGGAGCACCACAGCGAGAAGGACTACGACGAGATGAAGGGCATGCTGATGGAGGTGCTGACCCGCAGCTTCCGTCCCGAGTTCATCAACCGGATCGACGAGACCGTGGTGTTCCACCCCCTCGGCGAGGAGCACATCAAGTCCATCGCTCGCATCCAGCTCAAGAGCCTGATGGGCCGCCTGGAGGCCCAGGGTTACGAGGTGGAGGTGACCGAGGAGCTGCTGACCAAGCTGGTTCACGCCGGGTTCGACCCCGTCTACGGGGCGCGTCCCCTCAAGCGGGCGATCCAGCACAAGGTGGAGAACCCGCTGGCCCAGGCGCTGCTCTCCGGCCGCATCGTTCCGGGCAAGAAGCTGGTGCTTGGAGCCGACAGCAACGGCCTGACCATGCGCCAGTAACCTCCCCTTTGTCCGTGTTTACAACGCCAGCCCTCGGGCTGGCGTTGTCATATCCATGAAATGGAAATAAAAAAACGGCAATCCGAGGATTGCCGGGAGGAATGTATTCAATGCGACCTGACGTGGGTTGAGCGGGTCGCAGGGGCTAGCCCCGGTTTCGCGGAGGACCATCGAGGATGGTCGCCCTGCTTACAGCCTGTCCGGACTGCGCTCTCTCATCCCGGATGACCACACACTTGTTGAACCTGAACCGTGTCCTGTTGTGCCGCAGCGCAAGGGGGCAAGTCAAATGACTTTGGCTTTACAGCATGCCCTGAACGGCGGCTTTCATCTCGGCCGGCCAGACACCAACTTGCACCTGACCGATATGTTCCTTTTGCAGCAACAACATGGCCAGACGGGATTGGCCGATACCGCCGCCGATAGTCTGCGGCATGCGCTCTGCCAGCAGTTCCTGATGCCAGTCATACTGCAGGCGATCCTCGTCGCCTGTGATGGCGAGCTGACGGCGCAGCGCCTCGGCGTCTACCCTGATCCCCATGGAAGAGATCTCGAAGCTGTCTTCCAGCACCGGGTTCCACACCAGGATGTCGCCGTTGAGACCCGCCAGGCCCAGCTCGCTGTGGCTGCTCCAGTCGTCGTAGTCCGGGGCGCGCACGTCGTGGCGCTCACCATGGGACAGTGCTCCGCCGATGCCGATCAGGAACACGGCCCCCAGCTCCTTGGCGATGGCCCGCTCGCGCCCCTTGGCATCGAGATCCGGGTAGCGGGTCAGCAACTCTTCGCTATGTAGGAACTGAATTTCGCTCGGCAGGAAGGGGGTCAGTTTGTGCTCGGCACAGACGGCGCGCTCGGTGGCCTTGATGGCGGCCCAGATACCGCGCACGGTTTCCTGCAGATAGGCCAGATCGCGGCGCTCGCTCGGCATCACCTTCTCCCAGTCCCACTGATCCACATAGACGGAGTGGATGGGGCTGAGTCTGTCTTCGTCCGGGCGCAGGGCCTTCATGTGGGTGTAGATCCCTTCGCCTGGCGCGAAACCGAAGCGACCCAGGGTCTGGCGCTTCCATTTGGCCAGGGAGTGCACCACCTCGTAGCTGTGCTCCGGCAGAGTCTTCACCTTGACCTGCACTGCATTCTCGCTGCCGGACAGGTTGTCCTGGGTACCGTCACCGACCCGGCTCAGGATGGGGGCTTGCACCTCCATCAGACCCAGCTGTTGGGCGAGTTGGCGAGAGAACATCTCCTTGACGAAGCTGATCTGCTGTTGGCTGCGAATGTAGTGCTGTTTCATGCTGAATTCCTGTTTCAAACCCCGTTGGATGTGGTGATTCTTCAACAGCCAGCAAGCTAAATTCAATATTCGATAATAAAAATAGGCTTTGCGTGTTTTTTTCTTCAAAATATGCCGGCTTTTAATGAAAGATCGTCAACGGGAGTAGAAAAAAGTGCCGGAAAATTATCGGATCGATAATCTCGATCAGGCCATCCTCACCGCATTGATGGACAATGCGCGAATCCCATACGCCGAATTGGCCAAGCAACTGGCGGTCAGCCCGGGCACCATCCATGTGCGGGTGGAGAAGATGAAGCAGGCGGGCATCATCGAGGGTACGCGGGTGCAGGTGAACCCCAAGAAGCTCGGCTATGACGTCTGTTGCTTTATCGGGATCAACCTCAAGAGCGCCAAGGATTACCCGTCGGCCCTGGCCAAGCTGCAGGCGCTGGACGAGGTGGTGGAGGCTTACTACACCACGGGCCACTACAGCATCTTCATGAAGGTGATGACCCGCTCCATCGACGAGTTGCAGACCGTGCTGATCCACAAGATCCAGACCATTGACGAGATCCAGTCCACCGAAACGCTCATTTCGCTGCAAAACCCCATTCTGCGGGACGTGAAGCCTTGAGTCGGGTTGCATGAGAGGGGCGTAGAGATCCCTCTCCCGCGCGAGACGCTGCTTTCGCTGTAGAGCCCGCTCCTGCGGGATGTGAAGCCCTGATGAAGCTGGTTGGCCGGGATCAGGGCTCGATATAGGGGATACCGTACTTGTTGTAGAGGGCCTTGAGGCGGCCATCCCGCTTCATGTGCAGCAGTTCGCTATCATAGGCGGCCATCTGGGCAGGAGTCTGTGCGTCGGCGCGGGCACGGGCCCAGGTATTGAAGTAGGGGCTACTCTTGAGCGGCCTTGGCAGGTAATCCACCAGATCGCCGAGTTTCTCCTCATGGATCTGGGCGAAGGCGGTGACCAGCGGCATGGGGACGACATCGATGCGATTGGCGATCAGCTTGCGCAGCTGCAACTGGTTCATGGTGACTTCCTGGAAGTGATAGCTTGGGTCTGCCATGGCTGCAGCCAGTTCGGGGGTGTAGGAGAAGTCTTTGGTGACGCCGATGCGCCAGGGTTTGAGGTCGGCCAGGGTTTCATAACGGATCGTCAGCAGATCGCTCTTGCGCACAAAAAAGTGCCAGCTGTGGCGCAGGTGTGCCTGCTGCGGATAGAGCAGATAGCTCTCCCGCTCAGGCTTGTAGGAGTGGGTCATCACCACATCGCAGACACCGCTCTCGGCATTGCGGGTGAGACGGGCACCGGAGTCGGTCAGTTCTATCTTGATCGGGAGCCCAAGCTTGCCAAAGATGGCGGTCACTATGTCGATATCGAGCCCCTGCGGTTGCCCGGCGGCATTCATGAACTTGAGCGGGGCTTCCAGAGTGCCGCAGATCACCAGCTCTCTGGCGTTGAGCCAGAGCGGGAAGAGTAGCCACAGCAGGGGGATCACGCGCACACTATGCCTCCTGACCCCTCAGGAAGATGATGTTGGGGGCCTGCTCCCAGTATATTGGTTTATAAGGTGTAAAGAGGTGATCCCGCATGGCAAACCCTGAAATCGAAAGCCAGCTCGATGGTGTCGACAAGCTGACGGTGCTGCTCTACCGCATCGGCCTGAGTGGTGCCGCCCTGTTGCTGCTCGGGCGCGGGGCGTCGCTGCTGAGTGGTATCGAGGTCATCGCTCCTGCTCGCTGGTTGAGTCTGCTGGCGCTGGCCAGTGCGCTGTGCAGTTTCTCCATCCATCTCTATGACAAGCGTATCCGTCTGATGCTGCAGGGGTTTGGCTGGGGCGCGCTGGCGTTCGCCGCGCTGGGGGCGCCGGATGTTCTGGTGTTGGGGGCAGCACTGGCCACCCTCTCAGGTTTGGCATTCAAGGAGCAGTTCTGCTTCGCCATCCCGGGGATCAGGTTGGTGCCCGTGTTGCTACCGCTGTTATGGTTGCTGGAGTGGGGCCGGCTGGAGTGGGCCGCTGCCCTGGCTGCGCTGGTCAGTGGGGCATTGTTAACCCTGCTGGCGCTGGCCAAGTGGCGAATGCCCCTGCACTTCGACATCGGTGACAAGGGGCGTTACCAGATTTAGAAGGGATGGTTGGCGCAGCCACTGGAGTTGCACCAACTTGCCGGCTGTCTTTAGGTCTGCTGGCAGACTTTGAGCTGCTGGTTGAGGGCCTGCATGACCTGGCGACGGCTGATGATGCCGATCACCTTGCCCTGCTGCAGCACGGGGTAGATCTTGGGTTTGGCTCCCGTCATCTGGCGTGCCAGCTCCAGTATGCTCTCGTCTGGGCCCACCGAAAGCGGTGCCCGGTTCATCATGTCTTCCACCCGGGTGCGGGTATCGCAGTGGTAGCTGCCGGTGAGCAGGCTGGGAATGCAGTCCTGCTCTGACAGAAAGCCGATCAGCTGCTTCTCGTCGTCCAGCACCGGCAGGCCGCTCAGGCCCGAGTGATGCAGGCGATCGAGCGCTTCGGCCAGGCTCAGTCCGGCGGTGAGCGAATGAGTCAGGCGGCTCATATGATGGTGAACTTTCAGCATGGTGGTGGCTCCCTTGGTGTGCATGGGGGCTACTATGGCGGAGCCGTGGGGCGGTGCGCCAATGGCTTGTACCGCAGGGATTGATAGGCGGCAGAAATGGCTGCTGAAGCGGTGGCATTGCCGGGGTATTCATGGAAGAGGAGATCTTATGAGGGCATTGGTAACGGGCTGTGGTCGGCGACTCGGCTTCTATCTGTGCGAACAACTGGTGGCGGCGGGATGGCGGGTGACCGGCAGTTATCGCAGCGAGCGGCCTGAACTGGCGCGGCTGCGCGAGCTCGGGGTCGAACTGGTGCGGGCGGACTTTGGCTGTGAGGAGGAGGTCAGCCGACTGATTGAGGTGCTGGCTACCCACCGCGATCTGGCACTGGTGATCCACAACGCCTCGGCCTTCGAACCCCAAGCGGCAGATCCTGCCGCACAGCTGGCCCAGTTCGAACAGTACTACCGGGTGCACATGGCGGCCCCCTTCCAGCTCAATCGGGCACTGGCCCCCCAGCTGGCGTGCAACGACAACGCCAGCATCATCCATATCACGGATATCTACATCCACGCCCCGCCCCCGCATTTTGCCAGCTATGTGGCCACCAAGGCGGGAGCCCATTCGCTCGCCATGAGTTTTGCCCGCGAACTGGCGCCGGCTGTGCGGGTCAATACCATAGAGCCCGGCCCCATCCTGTTTCTCGATGAGCATGACGAGGCATGGCGTCAGCAGGTGCTGGCCAGGACGCCGCTGGCCCGTGAAGGGGGGCTTGAGCCCATCTGGCAGGCGGTGCAACTACTGATGCAGAACAGTTACATGACGGGGGCCAGCATCAAGGTGGATGGGGGCCGTGCCCTGGCCACCCTGTGAGGCCAGCTGCAGGGTGACTGGGTGCAGGCCAATCTGCTGATTATGGCCGTGGCCCGCAGCCAGCGGGCTGCGTAGGGAGAGCGCCACCTTGGTGGCGTGCACCTCGCCGGTGCCATACCATTCGGCCAGCAGGGGGGCCAGGTAGCTATCGACCCTGGCCGTCGCAAAATCAGCGATCGGGCTGCTGGCCAGGATATCGATATCGAGCGGCCGGTCGTGCACCTTGCACAGGGGGTCATTGCGATCCCGTCCGTGGGCGACTTCCAGGGTGACAAACCACTGCTTGAGTTCTGTGGTTTCCAGCCGGCTTTCAATGACAAACAGGCAGTTGAGAAAATCGTGGCGGGAGTGCATGCCCACCGGTTTGGTCCGGATCACCGAGCTTAGCTGTAGCCAGCCAAACTGGGTGATCAGCTCGTCCAGCGCCTGGCCGACATGGCGCTGGGGCTCGAGATTGGATCCTATGCTGCACAGATAGAACATGCTCACCTTCCCTGGGTTGGGCTCATCTGAAATGTATACGCAGTTCACGGTTATCGTATTAACTATGACGTAACATGGATTTATCTATTGTGATCCGGCACTGATTGGCAGAAGGAGACTTGCATGAGTGTGGAACTGAAATGGGCACTGCTGACGGCTGCAGGCGCGCTGGCGATGATCCTGGTTATCTGTGTGGCCTCCGTCGGTCTGGCGTGAATCACGCTCTCGTTCGTAGCATCAACCGGCCTTTGGGCCGGTTTTGTTTTTTGGGCTGTGCGGCTATGCTGGCGCACCGGTGAAAATGAAGAGAAGAGATGATGGCCAAGGTTCGCCCGCGTTCCCTGCTGCAGGTGGTGTTGATGGGATTCGTGCTGGTACTGATGCCGCTTGGCGGCATGATCTGGCATAACAGCAATGCCCTTTCCCACCTCAGCAAGCTGACCAGCGACGAGATGGAGCGAGCGGTCAAGGATACCCGCCGTGCCACCTTGCTGACGGCGCAGGCCATCGACATCGAGCGAACCCTGCGTCGTTATGTGGTGCTGGGGGATATCAGGAGCCTGGCCAGCTACCGCCAGCAGCTGTCGAGTTACCGCCAGCTGCTAGCGGAGCATCGCCACTCCATCGCCGACAGCGATGTCTACGGCGGGCTTGAACAGGCGATCGAGTGGCTCGATAGCCTGCAGGATATGACTCAGGCCAGGGCGGCGGTGGAGAACGACAAGCTCGTCCATTTCAATCAGCTCGGCCAGCAGCTCGAACAGGTTACCCGCAACCGGGTTGATGAAAGGATGGATCGGGTCCGCCTTACCATCGCCGGACTGACCCGCGAGATCTGGTGGGTGAGTGGTGTGGTGGCCGTGCTCAGCCTGCTGCTGGTGCTGATCTTCACCTACCTTATTATTCACCCGGTGCGACAGATTGAGTCGCGCATTCTGAGCCTGGGGGCCGGTGTCGAACCGGATGCTGAGCCGGTGGATGGGCCGGCCGAACTGGTCTTGCTGGGAGAGCGGATCGTCTGGTTGCACGGCAAGCTCAAGGAGCTGGAACAGCAGAAGTACCAATTCCTGCGTCATGTCTCCCACGAGCTCAAGACACCGCTGGCGGTGCTGCGGGAAGGATCGGATCTGCTCTGCGAACAGGTGGTTGGGCCGCTCACGCCGGATCAGTTGGAGATCTGCCAGATGCTGGACGAGAACAGCCGCCGCCTGCAGACCCTGATCGAGCGGCTGCTCGACTTCAACCGCCTCAGCCAGCAGGAGGTGTTCGAGCTGGAGCCGGTGCCGCTCAACCCCATTCTCGACAAGCTGGTCGCCGAATACCGGCTGGCATTGGAGTCCAAGCAGATCCGTGTACACTTGCCGACCGAGCCGGTGAGCCTGCTGGCCGAGCCCTATCGGCTGCAGTTGATCCTCGATAATCTGTTTTCCAATGCCGTCAGTTATGGTGCCAGTGGCGGCAATATCTGGATCCGCGCCGGCGAGGAGGCGCAGGGACACTGGTTGGTGGTCGCCAATGAGGGACCCGAGATCCCCGAGGCCGATCAGCAACGGATTTTTGAACCCTTTGAGCAGGGCAGCACGGTACGGCAAGGCATTCTGAAAGGCTCTGGCATGGGCCTTTCCATTGCCCGCGAGTCTGCCCACAGCTTGGGAGGGTCGTTGGTTCTGGTGAAAGATGAACAGGCTGATGTCTGTTTCAGGTTGACGTTGAAATGAGGACTATGAAGATACAACGCGTATTGCCAGCCCTGATCGCAGGGTTGATAGCGGGTTGCTCCTTGCTGCCACAACATGAACAGCGGGAGTCCTCCGATATCGCTTTTGCCAAGCGGATGGAGTTTGCCAACAAGGAGATGCAGGTGCGCCTGCAATACTCCGACTGGTTGCTGGCCAGCCATCCCCAGCAACGGGTCCAGGAGCGTCAGCGGCTCAAGGGGGCCGATGATCTGGAGAGCCGGGTCAGTCTGGCCATGGTGGACTCCCACCCGGCCGAGTCGGTGGCCAATCGCCGCGCCGGTCTGGCCAGACTCAAGCAGATGCTGCCCGAACTCGGTCTCGATACCCAGGCGTTTCTGCGCAGCTGGATTGCCCTCGGCGAGGCGGTATTGGAACGGGATAGCCGGCGTGACGACCAGAGCCAGGAGATCCAGCGGCTGCGCCGCCAGATAGAGCAGCTTTCCGCTATCGACGACCAGCTCAACCAGCGCAAGCTCAACGAACATCGCGAGGTCCTGCCATGAGCCGGATCCTGCTGGTGGATGACGACGTCAGCCTGCTCAAGCTGATGAGCATGCGCCTGCGCAGTCAGGGGTATGAGGTGGATACCGCCGACAGCGCGGAAGGGGCCCTCGACCGGTTGCGCCAGCAACGGGCTGACCTGGTGCTGAGCGATCTGCGGATGGCGGGCATGGACGGTCTGGCCCTGTTCGAGCGGATCCAGACCCAGTGGCTGGGGCTGCCGGTCATCATCATGACTGCCCACGGCACCATCCCGGATGCGATCCAGGCGACCCGTTCTGGGGTGTTCAGTTTTCTCACCAAGCCCGTCGACAAGGACGAGCTGTTTGCCACCATAGAGCATGCCCTGAGCCTGACTCGTCCCAAGCAGCAACAGGAGTGGCAATCGCTGATCCTGACCCGCAATCCCCAGCTGGAACAGGTGCTGATCCAGGCTCACAGCATGGCGACCATGGAGGTGCCTGTGCTGATCATGGGGCCGTCCGGTTCAGGCAAGGGGGTGATGGCCCAGGCGCTGCATCAGGCGAGCCATCGCAGTGACAAGCCGCTCTATACCATCAATTGCGCCGCCATCCCCTGGGCTTCGCTGGATCTGCAACTGTTCGGTGAAGACGGTCACTCCGGCCTGTTCGAGCAGGCCAGGGGGGCGACCCTGTTTCTCGACGAAATCGGCGGGTTGTCGGAGTCGCTGCAGGCCAAGTTGCTGCAGGTGATGGAAGAGTACGGTCAGGGAACCCCCGAGGTGCGGGTGCTCAGCTCCAGCCATCAGGATCTGGTGAAGGCGATGGAGGAGGGACGCTTTCGTGAGGATCTCTTCTATCGCCTCAACGTGGCCAACATCACGCTGCCGTCGCTCAGCGCCCGCAGTGAGGACATTCCCCTGCTGGCTCGCCAGGCGCTCGATGAGTATCGCAGCCGCCACGAAGAGTGCGCCGTCATGGGCTTTTCGCCGGAGGCGCTGGCCATGCTGGCCGCTGCCGCCTGGCCCGGCAACGTGCGCCAGCTCTGCAACGTGGTGGAACAACTCGCCAGCCTCTGCTGCAGCCCGGTGATCGGCGCCGCCATGGTGGAGTCGGCCCTGAGTAGCGGTGGGGGCGGCATTCCCTCGTTCAACGAGGCGCGTGCCGAGTTCGAGAAGGAGTATCTGATCCGCTTGCTGCGCACCACCGAGGGTAACGTGACCCTGGCGGCCAACATGGCGGGCCGAAATCGAACCGACTTCTACAAGTTATTGAACCGCCACGGTATCGAGGCGGCCAACTTCAAGTCGAAGGGGTGACGGGGAAGAGACGGGAAAGCGGGCCTGGCAGCAGGCCCGTTTGTTTATCCGGAAAGCCGGCCCGGATCGGGGGAAGGGCTCAGGCCGGATCGGCCACGCCGGCGTCGGTCTGGGTCTTGCGGGAGAGCCAGAGACCGCTTGCCTTCATCAGATAGCCGAACAGGGCACCTATCACCAGAGAGGGCAGCACCAGCCGCCACTCACCAGCCGCGCCGAAGGTGGCACAGCAACCGGCAAAGGTGCCGGGAATATAGCCGAGCCACTGTTGCCTGGCCTGCACGCACATCAGGGTGGCCACCACGCCGGTCATCACATACCCCGCCACGCCGGCACCCCACCAGGCTTCGCCATTGAGCAGCAAGAGCGCCCACAGCATGCCGCTGGCATTGCACAGCAGGGTCTGCAGCAGCGCCTTGTAGCCGCCGCTGGAGGCAAAGTAGCTGGTACAGCCGAGGAAACCGACCCAGGAAAGCAGGCCGAACGCGACGGCAATCCAGCCCCAGAGGGCGGAGAGAATACCTGTGGTGATGGCGATGGCGATCAGTGGGCTCATGGCGCGATCCTGCTGTGGATTTCGAAGAAAAAGCAGCCTACGCCTGACTGGCGGGGCGGCAAGCGGGGGGCGAATTGTGTGTGATCTGCATCACTCTTTGCAACTCGGGAATACGCTTGCGCTCGCGAAAAAAATTCACTGGCGACCGGTCTGGCCCTGTTCCATAGTTAGGGGCCCTGTCCTGCTCATGGAGTGAGTCTGATGGTGCCAAATGTGCTCGTGCCCCTGCTGGTGTGCGTACTTCTGTTTCTGGTCGGAACCATGGCCAAGGCGCTGCCCCTGCACCCCCTCATGTAAATTTGTGTGAAATAAAAATCTGCCGGGGCGGGTCTTATCTGTGTCGCCTCTATTCGCCCCGGGAGTTTTTCATGCTGATCAAACGCTCTGCTTCACATCACCTCACCGAACGGGATGTTACCCCGGAAGCCGTCTATCAGGATCGCCGCCTGATCCTCAAGGGATTGGGCCTGGGGGCCGCGACCCTGGCATTTCCGACCCGGGCGGGTGTACTCGATCTGTTTGGTGCCGACAAGGCATCCCCTGCGCCTGCAACCAAGGGGCTCAACAGTCCGCAGGCCGCGAGACCGGCTGGAATGGTGCTGACGCCGGAAGAGAAAGCCATCAGTTACAACAACTTCTACGAGTTGGGGACCGACAAGGGGGATCCGGCCCGCAATGGCCACAGCCTCAAACCCGAGCCCTGGACTCTGAAGGTGGAGGGGGAGGTGGCCAAGCCCTTCACCCTGGATGTGTGGGATCTCATCAACAATACCGAGCTGGAGGAGCGCATCTACCGGCTGCGCTGTGTCGAGGCCTGGTCCATGGTGCTGCCCTGGAACGGCATCTCGCTGGCGGATCTCATCCGCCGGGCCGAGCCGACCAGCCGTGCCAAGTTCGTGGCATTCGAGACCCTGTTTGACCCGAAACAGCTGCCGGGTCAGGCCTCCCGCAGCCTGGGGGGCGGCATCGATTATCCCTATGTGGAGGGACTGCGCATCGACGAGGCGATGCACCCGCTCTCCTTCCTGGCGATGGGGCTCTATGGCAAGACGCTGCCGGCCCAGAACGGGGCACCGATCCGGCTGGTGGTGCCCTGGAAGTACGGCTTCAAGAGCATCAAGAGCATCGTCTCCATCCGGTTGGTGGAGGAGATGCCTCCCACCACCTGGAACCTGCTGGCCCCCAACGAATATGGCTTCTACGCCAACGTCAATCCAGAGGTGGATCACCCGCGCTGGAGCCAGGCCAGCGAGCGCTTCATCGGCGAAGGAGGGCTGTTCGGTGCCAAGCGCCAGCCGACCCTGATGTTCAACGGCTATGCCGATGAGGTGGCCTCGCTCTATCAGGGCATGGATCTGCGCAAGTGGTATTGAGACAAGCTGGAGCTGACACCATGACATTGCGACTGACGGCGCGTCACATCACCTTGCTGCGGGCGCTGGTGCATCTGGGAGCGCTCGGCTTTTTGCTCTGGCTGGGGTTTGCCATTCCGGCCGGACGGTTGGGGGGCGATCCCGTCCCCGAGCTGATTCATTATCTCGGCAAGGGGGCGCTCAACCTGCTGCTGCTCACCCTGCTGGTGTCGCCGCTCGCCAAGCGCTGGCGTCAGGGGCTGCTTATCAAACTGCGCCGCCCCCTCGGTCTCTGGTCTTTGGCCTGGGCCCTGCTTCATTTCATGGCCTGGCTGGGGCTGGATCTGCAGTTCGACTGGGGGCTCATCGCAGGGGAACTGGTCAAGCGCAGCTACATAGTAGTGGGCCTGGTGGCGCTGCTGCTGCTGATTGCGCTTGGCATCACCTCGCTGCCGGCCTTGCAGCGCGCCATGGGGCCGGCCTGGCAGAAGCTGCACAACTGGGTCTATGCCATCGCCCTGCTGGTGCCGGTGCATTACTGGTGGTCGGTGAAGAGCGGCTGGTTGGAGCCCCTCATCTATCTGGCGCTGGCCTGTGCCTTGCTGCTGCCGCGGCGGGACAGGTTGCTGCGCCCCTGGCGCGGACGCTGGAAAGCAAAAGAGGCCTAGTCGGCCTCTTTTTGTTTGATCTCGCCGGTGTAGGCATCGACGATAAGATGGACTTTCTCGTCCTGGCGATTGAGGGTGCGGACCTCGAACTTGTCGCCTTCCAGCTCAACTTCCCGAATGTCGTGATACCCTTGAGCCAGCAAGAGTTTGACCAGTCCGGCCATGTCGAGACGGTTGTCGAGCGCCCAGCCTGTGGCGCTGAAAAGGCAGAGGATTAGCAGGAAACTGCGCGGGATCATATTCATTCCGGATTCATGGCTGGCAGACTATAAACCCCATTATGTTAGGTTTTTGGAGATGAATCATCCATGAATAGAGCGCTCCCTCTGCTCGGGCTCTTGTTGCCGGTACTGGCGCAGGCGATCACGCCTGATGAGGCCCAGTTGCAACAAGCTGTCCGCGAGGGACGGGTTCGGCCCTTCCAGGAGATGATGGAGGTGGCAGCCAGATTGCCGGTACGGGTGCTGCGGGTGGATCTGGGGGAAGAGGATGGTGTCTGGCTCTATGAACTGCGAGTGATCGACCAGGAGAACAGCGTGCTCAAGGTGGCCTATCGGGCCGACAACCTGGAGATGGTGTGGGCCAAGGGCCACCACCTGGAGCGGCTGTTCGTGCCCAGAGCGGATCCGGTTGACGAAGAGTAATCCCTGTTTGGAAAGCTGCTGATGCGAATTCTGATAGTTGAAGACGAAAAGACCCTGGCGGGCCAGTTGGCGGAACAGCTGAGGCTGTCCGGTTTTGTCACCGATCTCTGCCACGATGGCAACGAGGCGGGTTTTCTCGGCGAGACCGAACCCTATGACGCCATCATTCTCGATCTGGGTCTGCCGGGGCGCGATGGCCTGAGCGTGCTCAAGGAGTGGCGCAGCAAGGGGATCGACACCCCCGTGCTGGTGCTCACTGCTCGCGGCCAGTTGCACCAGAAGATCGAAGGGCTCAATGCCGGCGCGGATGACTACCTCACCAAGCCGTTCCAGGTGGCCGAGCTGGTGGCCCGGGTCCATGCCCTGGTGCGCCGTGCGGCGGGCAATGCCAGCTCGATCCTGGAGATCGGCGGGGTTCGCCTCGATATGGCGGCCTCCCAGGTGTGGTATGAGGGCACCCCCATCAAGCTCACTGCCCACGAGTTCCGGGTGCTGGGCTATCTGATGCAGCACAGGGGCAAGGTGGTGTCGCGCAGCGAGCTCATCGATCACATCTATGCCCAGGATTTTGACCGTGACTCCAACACCGTCGAGGTGTTCATCGGCCGGATCCGCAAGAAGACCCATCCCGATTTGATTGAAACGGTGCGCGGCCTCGGATACCGGATCAACGAATGAGGCTGGTCAGAACCCTGCGGGGACGGCTGGTCGCCATCGCCCTGGTGTGGTGCGGCCTGTTCCTGTTTGCCACCGGCTTCAGCCTGCAGACCATGATGCGCAACTACTGGCAGGAGGCGGAAGCCGACGGCCTGCGTCTGCAGCTCTATGACCTGCTCTCCCGACTGGAGGTGGCGAAGAATGGCCTGCCGGTGGTGAGTGAGCCCCTGTCGGATCCCCGCTTTCGCCAGCCCTATTCCGGCCACTACTGGCAGCTGGAGCTGGAACATCACGTCATCGGTCGTTCCCGCTCCCTGTGGGACACCAATCTCAATACCCAGGGGCTGAAATCCGCCTTTGGCGACCCGGATCTGTTTCTCGGGCGGGGCCCCAACAAGGAACCCCTCCTGATCATGACTCGCACCGTGCTGCTGCCGGGGTCGGACAAGGTGTTCACCCTGGTGATGGCGAAAGACAGCAGCGCCCTGACCCAGACCCTGAAGAAGACCCGGATCAGCCTCTTCTTCGGCCTCGGGTTTGCGGCCGCCGGTCTGGTGCTCGGCTTCATGTTCCAAATTGTCTACGGCCTGCGCCCGCTGCATCTGCTGCGCCGCGAATTGAGCCGGGTGCATCAGGGGCATCAGGAGGGGTTCCGGCTGCGCTATCCGCTGGAGATCCAGCCGCTGGTGGAGGACATCAACCGGCTGCTGCACCACTACAGCGAGTTGCTGCAGCGGGCCCGCTCCCACACCGGCAACCTGGCTCACGCCCTCAAGACGCCGCTGAGCATCATGCGCAATCAGGTAGCCCAGCTGCCGCCCGAGGATCAGGCTGCCATCGGTGAGCAGCTCGACCAGATCCAGCGCCACATCGACTATCACCTCGGCAAGGCGCGGGTGACCGGGGCGGCCAAGATCCTGGGGGTCTCGACGCCGGTGCGGGCCAGGGTGGAGTACATTTGCCGTGCCTTCTCCCGCCTCTATCCGGGCAAGACGGTGGATTTGCAGGTACCCGCCAATCTGGCGGTCGGGGTGGAGGAGCAGGATTTTGACGAGATGGTGGGCAACCTGCTGGAAAATGCCTTCAAGTGGTCCGCCAGCCAGCTGCGCATCTCCAGCGCCGAACTGGGGGGCTGGATCACCCTGCGCATCGAGGATGATGGCCCCGGCATGAGCGAGGATCAGATCGCCAAGGCGGTGCTGCGCGGAGTGCGGCTCGACGAGAAGGTGCCGGGCTCTGGGCTTGGCCTCAACATCGTCTCCGATCTGGCGGAAGCCTATCGGGGCAGCTTCATTATGGGCCGCGCCGAGCTGGGCGGTCTGGCGGCCTCGCTCTCCCTGCCCAAGGTGGCAAGAGTAGAGAGCTAGGCATAAGATATGGCACTTGTTTCAGCCTGAGGAAGAGAACCATGACTGACGATCCGTGGGCACTATGTCATCTTGACGATTCATTCGATGCCTCTGTTCTGGGCACCAAGGGTGCCCAGATCCAGTGGTTTGAAGACAGGGACGGCCTGATCCAGTTCCTGCTGGAGGATTTTGTCGATCTGCTGGCCGATGTCGGCGAGCTGGACGAGGAGCAGACCGAACAGGCGCGCGAACGCTTCACCCTGCTGGTGGAACAGAGCTTCGACGATCGCACCCTGATGGACGCGATCAACGATCTCGCCTCCGGCCTGCGCCGCATCGCCTGGTTGGGGCCGCTCTCCGAGCTGGCGGAGATCAGCGACGAATTTGCCTCCGGCCTGCGCCGTTACTTCTGGAGCCAGTACGATGGCGACGAGGATGACCCGGATGCCTGGGTGCCGGAAGAGCTCTGGCCCCAGCTGGTGGAGTGCGCTCAGGAATATATGGAGGAAGGGGACTTCTGATCCTGTCCCCGGCTTCTGTTGCAGCAGAGATAAAAACGGCGCCTGGATGGCGCCGTTTTTGTTGCACTTTGTCAGGTTCTGGCGTTGTCAGGCACCGGCCGGTACCGCGTGGGCGGTGTTGGGCAGCGCAGGGCCTGTGTACTTCTCGATCTGCAACTGGGCCATGTGACCGCAGTTGCCCTGGGCCAGGCTGGAGGATCCTTCATCGAAAGTGAGGCAGTTGACGTTGCCGTTCTTGCAGATGCTGCCCACGTCACCCGGCTTGGCCGGATCGAACCAGGCCCCTTCGCAGATCCGCACCACTCCCTGGCGAATATCCTCGGAGATAAGCGTCCCCACCAGGATCTGGCCGCGATCGTTGAAGGCGCGTACCAGATCTCCCTGGGCGATGCCGCGAGCCTTGGCATCTGCCGGGTTGATCATGATGGCTTCGCGATCGGCGATGGCGAACTTGTCCCGCAGCGGAGTGTTGTCGAGCTGGGAGTGCAGCCGCTGGGTCGGGTGCGAGGTGTTGAGGGACAGGGGATAAGCGGTCGCCACCTCGCTCTTGATCCACTCTTTCGGCTCATACCACTTGGGATGACCCGCGCAGTCGGCGTAATCCATGCCTGCCACCGTATTGGAGAAGATCTCGATCTTGCCTGACGGGGTACCGAGCGGATTGAGCAGCGGGTTCTCGCGAAAATCGGCGTGGCGTACCCACTCGCGGCTCGCCTCGGGCACCGGGAAGCGCACATAGTTGTTGGATTCCCAGAACATGTTGAACGGCGGCAGCGCCACCCGGGCACCGCGCGCCTGGGCCGCCATGCCGTCGTACATCTGCTTGAGCCACAGCATCTCGTCCTTGCCTTCGGTGTACTGATCCTGCACACCCAGCTTGGCCGCGATGGCGCTGAAGATGTCGAAGTCGTTGCGGGCTTCAAACTGGGGCGGCACGCACTGGTGCATCGGGAAGACGTAGCGCTGGGAATAGTCGCCGCCCATCTCCAGATCGTTGCGCTCATAGCTGGTGGTCACCGGCAGGACGATGTCGGCCTGCTTGGCGGTGGCGGTCCAGTAGGGCTCGTGGACGATCACGGTCTGCGGCTTGCGCCAGGCCTGGATCAGGTTGTTGGTGTCCTGATGATGATGGAAGGGGTTGCCGCCCGCCACATAGACCAGCTTGATGTCCGGATAGGTGACCTTGCGACCGTTGAAGTCGATGGTCTTGCCCGGATTGGCGAGGCAGTCGGCGATTCGAGCCACCGGGATCGGCGCCGGGCTGTTCTTCGGTGCGTTGCCGGCTGAGATCCCCGCTAGGATGCCGCCCTTGGCGGTGGGGCTGCCACCTGAGGAGTAGTGGTAGCTGAAGCCAAAGCCACCGCCCGGCAGGCCGATCTGGCCGAGCATGGCGGCCAGGGTGACCAGCATCCAGTTGGGTTGTTCGCCGTGCTGTTGACGCTGCATGCCCCAGCCCGCCATGATCATGGTGCGCTTGCCGGCCATGTCGAGGGCCAGCTGGCGAATGACCTTGGCGTCGACGCCACACACGGAGCTCGCCCATTCGGCGCTCTTCGGCTGGCCGTCGTCCTTGCCGAGCAGGTAGGCGAGGAACTTGTCGAAACCGACGGTGTAGCGGTCGAGGAAGGCCTGATCGTGTTTCTTCTCGCTATACAGGGTGTGGGCGACCCCCAGCATCATGGCGACGTCTGTGTAGGCGTTCGGGGCGATCCACTCGGCATTCAGCTGCTTGGCGGTCTCGTTGTAGATGGGGTCGATGCTGATGACGCGGGTGCCCTTCTCCCTGAGCGCCTTGAAGCCGGCCTGACCCTCGTGATCCGGCATGTTCCAGCTGTTCTTCAGGGTGACCTGGGCGTTGACCCCCCACAGCACCACCAGCTCGGCGTTTTCCACCACGTTGGGCCAGGCAGTCTGCTGCTCGTACACCTCGATGGAGCCCATCACGTGGGACATGATCACCTGGGCGGCACCGGTGGAGTAGTCACCGGCATAACCGGTAAAGCCGCCGGCCAGGTTCATCAGACGGTGCAGCAGGGTACGGCTGTTGTGGAACATGCCGACGCTCTTCCAGCCGTAGGAACCGGCGTGGATGGCCTGCGGGCCAAAGTCGCTCTGCACCCGTTTGATTTCGCCGGCGACCAGCTCGATGGCCTTCTCCCAGCTCACCCGCACCCATTCGTCGGCACCGCGCAGCTCGGTCTTGGCCCCCGGGCCGTGCTCCAGCCAGCTCTTGCGTACCATGGGGTACTTGATGCGGTTCTTGGCGTGGACCTGGAACGGCGCCATGTCGATGAGATCGTTCGGGGCCGGATCATCGGCCACCGGCTGGACGCGTACCATGCGCCCCTCTTCGACGATGGCTTCGAAGGCACCCCAGTGGGCGCCGGTGAGGATGCCCTTCTGGGCCGGCACCAGGGTCGGGAACTGGCTCAGCGCCGTGCTGATGGCCTGGGCCAGGGCGCTTTTCGGAAACAGGCCGCCGAGCAGGGGCAAGGCGGCACAGGCACCCAGACCCTTGAGCAGATTGCGGCGGGACAGATTGGTTTTCTTGTCGTTGTAAAAAGTCATAACGGTTTTCCTCTGTGCCAGCCTTAGTGGGCCGCGCTCATGTCACTGGCGTGTTTCTGGACATACTGGGTCAGCATGCGCGACTGTTCGGGGGTCAGGGAGGTGCGAGATTCCATCCCCTTGATGACGCCGATCCACTGGTTGGCATTGAAGTGATCCAGTGCGGTGAGGCCGTGGCAGCCAGTACAGTTATTGGACATCAGAGTGGAGGCGTATTGCCACAGCTTGCCCTGATCGCCGATGAGCTGGCTCTGGTCAACCCAGGCGGTCAGGCTGACCTGATGCCAGGTGAGGTTGGTGGCGCTGTCGGTTTCGCTCTTGCCGGTGACCAACTCCTTCTTGGCAGCGTCGCCGACCAGGGCGCTCAGGATCCGTTTACCGGGGGCGGCGTAGAACACTTCGCTCACGCCATCCTGCTGCCAGCCGTCGATGCGCACCTGGGCACGGCCGTTCTCGTTGGCCAGCACTTCCACCTGGGTGGAGGGCATCAGGGTGCCTTCGTCAGTCTTGGCGTTGGCATCGAGGAACAGCGGGGTGGTGGCGATGGCGTAGCGGGTGGTGACGCTGGCCGGGGTCTGGGCGGCAGCCTGGGCCAGTTCGCTGGCGCCGGCGGCGGCCAGGCCGCTCATGTCGGGCATGATGTGGGCGACGCCGCGGTGGCAGTCGATGCAGGTCTGGCCATCCTTGATGGCGACCGGGTGCTCGGCGCGGGCGTTGGGGCGCTGGGCCAGGATGTCCATCGCCTCATAACTGTGGCAGCTGCGGCAGGTGGCCGAGTCGTTGGCCTTGAGCTCGTCCCATACCGACTGCGCCATGCGCAGCTTGTGGGCCTCGTATTTTTCCGGGGTGTCCAGGGTGCCGATCGCCTCGTGGTAGATATCCTTCACGGCGCGGATCTTGGTCCACAGATAGGAGGTGGGATCCCCCGGGATGTGGCAGTCGGCGCACTCGGCGCGGATCCCCTTGGTGTTCTGGAAGTGAACGCTGCCCTGGTACTCGGCAAGCGGGGTCTGCATCGAGTGGCAGGAGACGCAGAATTCGGTGGAGCTGGTCTTGTGCAGCACAGTCACTGTCACCCCCAGTGCCGCGACGCCCAGCAGGGCTCCGAGCAGCAGGAGCCAGAACCAGGTTTTTCGGGTCAGTTTTCCAATCATGACGACATTGTCCTACAGTTATTTTGTACCAATATAGTAGTACCTCCATGGTAGTGGTATCGGTGGTTGTAAGACGTTGACCTTTGTCATGCTTTATATTTTTTGAATGGCGTCACACTTCGTGATTAATTTATTTTTTTGAATTATTGCTGAATTAAATTCACCGCCCTGATCGCAGCCTGTTTTCTGACTCTTTCCTTTGCAGCTGTTAGCCTCCTCGCAAAACCCTCCCGGATTCATTGATATAGTCATGAGTGAGCCCCCATGGAGCGTCGCTGATGAGCCCCTTCTCCCTGTTGTGTGTTGCCGCCGATGTGCAGATGCTGGCCGAGTTCGAGCAGGAGCTGGCCCCGTTGCTGAGTCACTTCAATCTGGTGGTGGTGGCCGGACAGCAGTCCGCCGAACAGGCGCTGGACGAGCTGGAAGGCAAGGGGCAACTGCCCGCCGTGGTGGTGTGCGACAGCGATCTGGGGGATGGCCGGGGGGCCGACTTCCTCATCCACCTTGGCGATCGCCACGATGCGTGCCGCAAGATCCTGCTGGGCAGCCAGCCGGAGATGAAATCCATCATAGAGGCGGTCAACCTGGGCCGGCTCGACTACTACCTGCAGCTCCCCTGGCGCGATGGCAGTCTGCGCCGGGCGGTGATCGAACAGGCCAGTCACTTCGTGCTGCAGCACCCCGAGGTGGATCTGCTGAGCTATGCCGCCGTGCTCGACAACCAGAAGCTGCTGCGAGCTCACGTCGATCGCAAGATGGCCGAGTACCGCCAGGGCTTCATGGATTACACCCATTGCAGCGATGAAGAGCTCTCCCGGGTGGTGATCGAGGGGCTCTACCAGTTCTTCGAAGGAGATGACGAGGCCAAGGTCTGTCTCCATTACAGTCCGGGCCATGTGCTGACCCGGGAAGGGGAGCCGAACCGCTTTCTCTGGTTCATCGCCAAGGGGGAGGTGGTGCTGCGCAAGCGCGATGAGCAGGGGATCGAGCAGGAGGTGGTGCACTATCGTACCGGCTCCCTGGTGGGGGGCATGTCCTTCGTCACCGGCGAACCGGCCTTCACCACGGCTGTGACCCTGACCGGGGCCGAGGTGATCAAGCTCGACAAGCTGCAATTCTCCCGTGTCATGCAGGCCCGCAGCGAGCTGCTTCCCTCCTTTACCAGCCTGTTGCTGCGCCACTTCAACCGCCGCCTGCAGAACAGCATCCGCACCGAGATCCGGTTGCAGCAGACCCTCAACTCCCTCGATGCGGCCTATGCCCAGCTGGTGGAGAGCGAGAAGATGGCGGTGCTGGGGCAGCTGGTGGCCGGCGTAGCCCATGAGCTCAACAATCCGGTGGCGGCCATCATCCGCGGCAGCGAAACCCTGCGGGCCGCCATCCCCGATCTGGTCAACCTCGAGCTGCCCGCCGCCATCAAGGCGCTGGGCAACCAGACCCTCTGCCAGGCCCTGACGGCCCAACCGGTCTCGACCAGCGAGATCCGCGACAAGACCCGCCAGGCGGAGGGACGTTTCGGCGATCGCCAGCAGGCGCGGTTGGCGGTGCAGATGCATCTGGATGACGAGCTGAGCTGGCAACGCTGGTTTGCCGGCCGCACTGGCGCACAGCGGGAGGCCCTGCTGGCGCAGCTGGAGTTGTTCCAACAGACCGGCAGCTTTCTGCGCAATATAGAGGTGTGTGCTCGCCGCATTGGCGATCTGGTCAAGAGTCTCAAACAGTATGCCCGCCAGGACGGGGATGAGCCCTCGCTGGTGGACTTGCACGAGGGGCTGGAAGATACCCTGATGATCTTCGAAAACCGCCTCAAACAGCACGAGCTGTGCAAGGAGTACCAGCCGCTGCCGCCGGTGCGCTGCCATCCCATCGCCCTGCAGCAGGTGTGGACCAACCTCATCGGCAACAGCCTGGATGCCATGAGCGGCCCGGGCCGGCTCACCATCCGCACCGCCCTGCTGGATCCCGAGTGGGTCATGGTGGAGGTGGAGGACACGGGCTGCGGCATTCCTCCCGAACTGCGGGAGCGGATCTTCGATCTCAACTTCACCACCAAGCGAGAGGGCCATTTTGGCCTCGGCATCGGTCTGAGCGTGGCGTTGCAGATAGTGCAGCAGCACCACGGCCGGATCGAGGTGGCCTCCGAACCTGGCCGCTACACCCGGATGCGGGTCTGTCTGCCGCTGGATGGCAGGGGGCATGCCAGCCATGGGGGAGAAAATCATTACAAGGAACACGCGGCCTGACGCGGCCGCCGACATCAACCGGCGGAGCCGTCGCGAGATGCCGCCAAGGAGGAAAAACAATGAAAAACTACCTGATCCTGTGTGTGGATGACGAGCGGGAAGTGCTGGAAGCGGTGATCCACGATCTCGCCCCCTTCCGTACCCACTTCGAGCTGGAAGCCGCCGAGAGTGTCGACGAGGCGCGCGCCGTGGTGGATGAGTGGGAGAGCGAGGGAGGCAAACTGGCCCTGATCCTCTGCGACCACATCATGCCGGGGACTCTCGGCATCGACTTTCTCATCGAGCTGAACCAGCGCGCCAGTACCCGGGCCAGCCGCAAGCTGCTGCTGACCGGTCAGGCGGGGCTGGAGGCGACCGTCGAGGCGGTCAATCGCGGCGGCCTGCACTACTATCTGGCCAAGCCGTGGAAGCTGGAGACGCTGCAAGAGGCGGTGCGGGAGCAACTCACCGATTATCTGCTGGCGGAGGATGGCGACAACGCCTTCCATTACGCCTCCCTGCTTAACCAGGCCAGGCTGTTTGCCGCCATTCACGACCATCCGTTCGACGAATAGCGGCGGTTGGGCTTTGCCGCACTGGGTTGTATACTGTCTGCATATACAGTATTGCAGGTAGCCACAGATGCGACTCTTTATCGCCGAGAAGCCCACCCTCGGCCGCGCCATAGCCGATGCACTGCCCAAGCCCCACAAGAAGGGGGAGGGTTTCATCGAAACTGCCCAGGGGGATGTGGTCACCTGGTGCATCGGCCATCTGCTGGAGCAGGCCGAGCCCGATGCCTATGACGCCGCCTTCAAGCAGTGGCGGATGGAACACCTCCCCATAGTGCCGGATCAGTGGCAACTGGTGGCCAAGCCCAAGACCAGGACCCAGCTCACCGTCATCAAACGCCTCATCAAGCAGGCCGACTGTGTGGTCAACGCCGGTGACCCGGACCGGGAGGGGCAGCTGCTGGTGGACGAGGTGATCGATTTTCTCGGCTACCCCAAAACCAAGCCGGTGCAGCGCTGCC
This sequence comes from Aeromonas sp. S18(2024), assembly GCF_041402525.1. NCBI lineage: Bacteria > Pseudomonadati > Pseudomonadota > Gammaproteobacteria > Aeromonadales > Aeromonadaceae > Aeromonas > Aeromonas sp. S18(2024). The sequence goes on from NZ_JBGLQV010000009.1 coordinate 139,751, forward strand.
TCATCAGCGATCTCAATCCGCCGGCGGTGCGCCGCGCCCTCGACAAGCTCAGGGACAACAAGGAGTTCGTGCCGCTGGCGGTGTCGGCGCTGGCCCGTAGTCGGGCCGACTGGCTCTATGGCATCAACATGACCCGCGCCTACACCCTGCTGGGACGCAAGGCGGGCTGCAGCGAGCTGCTCTCGGTGGGGCGGGTACAGACCCCGCTGCTGGGGCTGGTGGTGCGCCGGGATCTCGAGATAGAGGCCTTTGTCCCCAAGCCCTTCTACGAGGTGCTGGCTCATCTGGTGACCGATGGCAACGAACGCTTCACCGCCAAGTGGTTGCCCTCCGAGGCTTGCCTGCCTTGGCAGGATGAGGAGGGGCGGGTGCTCAACCGGGCGCTGGCCGACAAGGTGGTGAGCAGGATCAACGGCCAGCCGGCGCAGGTGGAGTCGGTGGAAGAGCAGGCTCGCAAGCAGGCGGCGCCGCTGCCCTACAACCTCTCCAGCCTGCAGATCGATGCGGCCAAGCGCTTCGGCATGGATGCCAAGCGGGTGCTGGACGTGTGCCAGAGCCTCTATGAGCGCCACAAGCTCATCACCTATCCCAGATCAGACAGCCGCCATCTGCCAAGCGATCACTTCAGCCGGGCCCCCCAGGTACGTGAGGCTATCGCCGCCACGGCCCCCGCTCTGGCCAAGGCGGTGAGCGAGGCGGACGGCAAGATCCGCAGCAAGGCGTGGAACGACAGCAAGGTAGATGCCCACCACGCCATCATCCCCACCGAAAAGCGCGGCAACGAGGGGAGCCTGGGGGCTGACGAGGCCAAACTCTATGGCCTCATCGCCCGCCAGTACCTGCTGCAGTTCTATCCGCCGTTCGAGTACAACGACAGCAAGGTGCTGCTGCGTATTGCCGGCGGTCTGTTCCATGCCAAGGCGCGTCGCATCCTCAAGGCCGGCTGGAAGGCGTTGCTCGGGGTGGAAGAAGATGACGATGAAGAGAAAGCCGGCACTCTGCCCGCTCTGAAGGAGGGAGAGCAACTGTTATGCGAGCGGGGTGAGCTGCTGGAGAAGATGACCCAGCCGCCCAAGTCGTTTACCGATGCCACCCTGCTGGCTGCCATGACGGGGATTGCCCGTTATGTGCAGGATCCCGAGATTCGCAAGACCCTGCGGGAGACCGATGGCCTTGGCACCGAGGCGACCCGGGCCGGCATCATAGATCTGCTGTTCAAGCGTCGCTTCCTGGTGCGTCAGGGCAAGGTCATCAAGGCGACTCCCACGGGACGGGCGCTGATCCAGGCCTTGCCGACCAGCGCCACTACCCCGGACATGACGGCGTTATGGGAGCAGAGTCTCGGTCGGATTGCCGAGCGCCACGGCAGCTACCAGCAGTTCATGGGACCGCTGACCGAACAGTTGCACGGGCTGGTGGAGGGAGCCAGGCAGGATTCCGGGGCCGGTTTCAGCGCCCTGCCCAGGGAGGCGCCCGGCGCAGCCAAGCGGCGTTTCACCCGGCGCAAGGGGACGGCCAGCACGACCGGCGGATCCCGACCACGCAAAACGACCAGCAAGCGCCAAACCAGGGCGGCATGACGAAAAAAGGCGCCCGTCCTGGGCGCCAAAGGCATTGTTGTCAGGCTGCCCGGGCGGGCAAGTTGGCGCGGATCCTGTGCTGGTAGTGCAGAACCACACCGAGGAACACCAGATCCTTGAAGATGAAGAACTCGGTGACCGGCACGCCGTCGACCACCTTCCAGACCCCTGTCAGGGTCAGCAGGAAGCTCAGGGTAACCAGGAAGGTGACGATAGCCCCCATGCTGCTCCAGTAACCGATGCGGGGTTGCCACAGACCCACGATCAGCCCGATGGCGATCACTATCTCGGCCAGCCCGATCAGGTTCGATACGCCCTGTTCCGACAAGGGACCATAGAGCCAGCTCATCAAGGGGTGGCTGGCTACCAGTGGCTTGATGGCGGCCGCCTCGGTCGGGGTGAACTTGAACACGCCGATCCAGAGCAGGGTCAACACCACGCCCGCCAGGGCGATCAGAAAGCCTTTGTCATGTTGCTGCATGGGGGAGCCTCGCTTAAGGGGTCAGGGTGACGGGCGGGAAGTCGATATCGGTCGCCGCCAGATGGTTGCCATAGTTGGTCAGGGTATTGACCACCACCTGTCCGAGCACCTCCAGCAGCAGCTCGTCATCCACACCGGCAGCGCGGGCGCTCGCCAACTGCTCGTCACTGATGACACCACGCTGGCTGACCAGCGCCGTAGCCAGCTGCAGCAGGGCGTGATCGAGGGGATCCGCCGCCTGGCCAAGACGGGCTGCGCGGATCTCCTGGGCCGAGAATCCGGCCTTGCCCGCCAGCAGGGTGTGGGCAGACAAGCAGTATTGGCAGGCATTGGCCTGGCCGATGGCCAGTGCCAGCAGCTCTCGTTGGGGGGCGGTGAGGCGTCCCTTGCCGAGGGCATCGGCAAAAGCCAGGAAGCCGTTGAGCAGGGCTGGCGAGTGGGCCAGGGTGGCGTAGAGGTTGGGCACCATGCCCAGAGTGCGTTGCAGGGTGGCCAGGGTCGGGGCGGCAGCCGGTTGCGGCTGGGATACGGGTTGGATACGGCTCATGATGTACTCCTGTGAGTTGGTGAAGGTACGGGAGACAGTGTGCCGTCGTTCGTGATACGGTTTATCACCCATTGTCTTTAAATAGATACTATTCGTCTCAAATATGGATCCGCTCTCCACTCTGTTGGCCCATGCCACCCCCGAAGCCAGACTCTTCTTCGCCGGCAACCTGTGCCAGCACTCCCCCAGCGACGACTACCCGGGCGGCGGACATCTCCATCTGCTGCGCAGCGGTGCCCTGACGCTGCGCGAAGAGGGGGGCGCCAGCCTGCTGCTCGAGGAGCCGACTCTGATCCTGTTTCCCCGGGGGCGCCGGCACAGGCTTGAGCCCAGAAAGCTGGGGGGCTGCGATCTGGTGTGTGCCAACGTGGCGTTCGGGCAGGGGGGCGCATCGCCGCTGCAGCAGGCGTTGCCGGACTCGCTGGTGTTGCCGCTGCGAGCGCTGCCTGCCCTGACGCCGGTGCTGGATCAGCTGTTTGACGAGGCATTTCACCCCCGCTATGGGCAGGAGCCGGTGCTCTCCCGCCTGCTGGAGGTGCTGTTGATCCTGCTGCTCCGCCATCTGGTCGAACAGGGGGCGTGCCAGCAGGGGATGCTGGCGGGTCTGTCCGATCCCCAGCTGGCGAGAGCTATTTCGGCGATGCATCAGCGCGGAGATGAACCCTGGACCGTGGCCACGCTGGCGCGGGAGGCCGGCATGTCGCGAGCCCGTTTTGCCGCACGGTTTCAGGAGCGGGTCGGTCAGGCGCCGCTCGGTTATCTGACCCGCTGGCGCATGGCGCGTGCTTGCCAGCAGTTGCTGGCGGGGGAGTCCATGGTGCAGGTAGCGCTGGGGGCGGGGTACAGCGGCAGTGTCGCCTTCGGCCGGGCGTTCGAGCGGGAGCTGGGGGTGAGTCCGGGGCGCTGGCTCAAGGCACAGCGGGAGCGGGCAGAATAGAAACGGGGCAGCCAGTGGCTGCCCCGTTCTCATGATCGATCAACCCGTGTAGACACCCTCTTCCGGGTAGCGGATGCGAGTCTCGGCCGGGCGAGCCAGCATGAAGGCCAGGGTGAGGGGGCCAAGACGGCCACAGATCATCACCAGTACCAGGATGAGTTTGCCCGGCTCGCTCAGGGAGCTGGTGATACCAGTGGAGAGGCCGACGGTGGCAAAGGCCGAGATGGTCTCGAACATGATTTTGTCGAACGGCAGATCCTCGGTGATCATCAAGAGGAACATGGCCAGCATCAACCCCATGACGCTGACCATGATGATGGCCAGCGAGCGGGTCACTATCTGGGGCGACAGGGTGCGGCCAAAGGCAGTGACGTGGGGACGCTTGGTCAAGAAGGCCTTGGTGGCGAGCAGGACCACCGCAAAGGTGGTGACCTTGATACCGCCCCCCGTGGAGGTGGCGCCGGCCCCGATGAACATCAGCATCATCATGAACAGCAGGGAGGCGGGCACCATCTGGCCGATGTCGATGGAGTTGAAACCCGCCGTCCGGGCGCTGGCCGACTGGAAGAAAGCCGCCAGCAACTGGCTGCCCAGGCTGGCTTCACCCAGAGTGCCCGGGTTGTTGTGCTCAAGCAGCCAGAACATCAGGGTACCGATCAGCAGCAGGGCAGGCGTCATCACCAGCATCAGCTTGCTGTGGAGCTTGAGCCTGCGCCAGCGGCGGTTGCGTACCAGATCGACGATGACGGTAAAGCCTATCCCCCCCAGGATCAGCAGGCCGGCGATGGTGAGGCTGATGAGAGGGTCATCTCTATAGTCCATGAGATTGTTGGCAAACAGCGAGAAGCCAGCGTTGTTGAAGGCCGATACCGCATGGAAGAAGCTGACGTAGAGGCCGTGGACCCAGCCCATCTCGGGCACCCAGCGAATGGCCATGATGGCGGTGCCGATCAGCTGGGCGATGAAGGCGAACAGCACGATGCGCTTGACCAGCTGGACTATGTTGACCGATCCCTCCTGGCCCAGCGCCTCCTTGGCCAGCACCTGCTGGCGCAGGCCGACCCGCTTGCTGAACATGGCGATCAGCAACAGGGTCATGGTCATCTGGCCCAGACCGCCAATTTCCATCAGGATGAGCAGGAAGATCTGCCCCTGCAGGGTGAAGGCGGTACCTGTATCCACGACCCCGAGGCCAGTTACGCTGATGGCCGAGGTAGCGGTAAACAGGGCGTTGATGAAGGTGACCTCGCCCTTGTGGCTGGAGGGCTGCACCAGAAAGATGGTGCCGACCAGCAGGATGATCAGAAAGCTGCCGAGGATCAGCCGGGCTTCGCTCCAGCGGGACTCATCCTTCTGATACAGGGCGAAGGTGTAATTGCTGCGCCAGTTGATCATAGGGTTTCGAGCCAGTGATCGATGGCGTGTTTGTTGCCAGCCAGGATCAGGATATCTCCCAGCTGCAGCTCCATCTTGCCGGTCAGCACGTTGTGCAGGGTTTCGCCGCGCTTGATGGCGAGCAGCTGGAAGTCACTCTGTTGCAACAGGTGGAAGTCGCTGAGGGCCTTGCCGTTCAACTGCAGACCGATGACGAACTCGGTCAGCACCATGTCATGGCCCAGTTCCAGATAGTCGAACAGGCGGTTGTCGAGCATGCTCTGGGCGACCCGGCGTCCCATGTCCCATTCAGGGTTGATCACCTTGTCGGCCCCCACCTTCTGCAGGATCTTGGCGTGAAACTTGTCGCGCGCCTTGACCCACACCTTCTTCACGCCGGCTTCTTTCAGCACTAGGGTGGTGAGGATGCTGGTCTCCAGATTGTCACCGATGGCGACGAAGACGATGTCGAAGTTGGCAAGCCCCAGCTCGGCCACAGTGGCCTCGTCGGTGGCATCGGCGACGATGACATGGTTGCACAGGGTGGCGATCTGGCGGGTTCTGCTCTCGTCGATGTCGATAGCCAGTACCTCGGCATCCTGTCGCTGCAGCTCTTCGCACAGAGCGCTACCAAACAGGCCCAGGCCGATGACGGCAAACTGGTTGTTCATGAGTGGTTCCTCAACAGTTGGATCTGTCTACTCTAAACCACTGTTATTCGGCCGGAAAGAGCCCAGGTTTTTCGTCATCGACCAACTTGAGGTAGACTGCGCCTTCGCACCAAGCCGGGACAGACCGATGAAACTGAATGCCAACGCCTCCCTGTTGAGTCTCAACACCCTTGCCCTCGATGCTCATTGCCTCTGGCTGGCCGAGGTGGAGCAGGTCGCCGATCTGGGCAACCTGCGCGCCGATCCCCAGCTCGGGTCTTTGCCGCGTCTGACCCTGGGCGGCGGCAGTAATGTGCTGTTTACCACCGATTTCCTCGGGCTGGTGATCCTCAACCGTCTGAAAGGGATCGAGATGCAGGATGGCGGCGATCACTGGTTGCTCCATGTGGCCGCGGGCGAGGATTGGCATCAGCTGGTGTGCCATGCCCTGCAGCAGGGGTGGCATGGACTGGAAAACCTGGCGCTGATCCCGGGTACGGTCGGCGCCGCACCGGTGCAGAATATCGGTGCCTATGGCGTCGAGCTGGCCACCTTCTGCGACTATGTGGATGCGTTCAACTGGCAGAGCGGTGAGATGGAGCGGATCGCGGCGGACCAGTGCCGTTTCGGCTATCGCGACAGCATCTTCAAGCATGAGTATCAGGATACTCACCTAATCACCGCCGTCGGCCTGCATCTGCCCAAGGCGTGGCAACCCGTTGCGGGCTACGGCCCGTTGGCAGCCCTTGGTGAATACCCAACGGCCCGGGCTATTTTCGATACAGTCTGCGCAACCCGGATGGCCAAGCTGCCGGATCCGGCTGTGCTCGGCAATGCGGGTAGCTTTTTCAAAAATCCCGTGGTGCCGGCCGAGCTGGCGCAGCGGCTCAAGCAGCAGTATCCACAGATGCCCTGCTATCCGGCCGGCGACGGTGAGGCCAAGCTGGCTGCGGGATGGCTTATCGATCAGTGCGGCCTCAAGGGCTTTGCCATTGGTCGCGCCGCCGTCCATCAGGAGCAGGCGTTGGTACTGGTCAACCTGGGGGACGCCAGCGCCATGGAGCTGATCGCCCTGGCGGCCCATGTGCGTGACAGCGTGGAGCAGAAGTTTGGCGTGGTGCTGGAGCACGAGGTGCGCTTCATGGGGGCGCAGGGGGAAACCTGGCTTGACGAGGTGCTGGCATGACATTGACTCCCATCAGACAGACTCTGATTTCCCTGCTCAGCGACGGCCAGTTCCACTCCGGTGAGCAGCTGGGTGAGCAACTCGGCATCAGCCGTGCGGCGGTGAGCAAGCATATGGCGGCCCTCAAGGGTCTGGGGCTGGATCTGTTCAGTCTGACCGGCAAGGGCTATCGATTGGCCGTGCCGCTGGCCCTCTACGATCAGGCCCAGTTGCAAGCCTTGGCCCCGATGGCGCCAATCCACTGCTTCCCGGTCATCGATTCCACCAACCAGTTCCTGCTGGAGCGGGTCAACCAGGCCCGCGCCGGCGAGTGTTGCCTGGCCGAGTGCCAGACCGCCGGCCGTGGTCGTCGTGGCAAGCCGTGGATTTCGCCGTTTGGTTGCCAGCTGATCTTGAGCATGTACTGGCGGCTGGAGCAGGGGATGGCTGCTGCCATGGGATTGAGCCTGGCAGTGGGCGTTACCGTGGTGGAGGCGCTGGAGTCCCTGGGTTATCAGGGAGTTGAGCTCAAGTGGCCAAACGATCTCTACTATCAGGGGCGCAAGCTGGCGGGCATTCTGGTAGAGATGAGCGGCAGTGCCGGTGCCAGTTGCCATCTGGTGATCGGGGTAGGGCTCAATCTGGCCATGCCTGCCCGGGAAGGGGAGAGAATTGATCAGGCCTGGGCCGAACTGCGCCACATCAACCCCGAGTTGGTTGATCGCAACCAGTTGGCTGCCCGGGTGATAGAACGTCTGCAAACTGCCATGCAGACCTTCGAACAGAGCGGATTGGGGAGCTTCGTCGACGCGTGGAACCGGCTCGATCATTTTGCCGGTCGCCCTGTCCGTCTGCTGATGGGCGATCAGGAGATCCGCGGCATCGCCAGGGGGATCGACGATCGCGGTGCCCTGCGTCTGGAGACGGAGGAGGGCATCAAGTTCTATCTGGGCGGTGAAATCTCCCTGCGCCGGGGAGACTGAGGGTACCGTGGCAGTTATAAACGAAGAGGGGGCCACTGGCCCCCTCTGCGTTTATCCGTTGTCTGTTCAAGCCGTCACTTGCGCAGTTTGATCTGTTCGATGGCGTGCTCCTGCCCCTTGGTCAGGATCAGGTTGGCTCGCTCCCGAGTTGGTAGGATGTTTTCTTGCAAATTCAGATAGTTGATATCTTGCCAGATGTTGCCGGCAATCCGGGTCGCTTCGCTTTCCGCCAGCTTGGCATAGTGGTGGAAGTAGGAGTCCGGATCCGAGAAGGCGCCGCTGCGAAACTTGAGGAAACGTTCGATATACCAGGTGCGCAGCAGCTCGGCATCAGCATCCACATAGATGGAAAAGTCGACGAAATCAGACACGAACACGCGGTGCGGATCCTGCGGGTAGTCCATGCCGCTTTGCAGCACATTGAGCCCTTCCAGGATCAGGATGTCCGGCTGCTCCACCACCTTCTTCTCGTCGGGAATGATGTCGTAGATAAGGTGGGAATAGACGGGGGCCTCCACCTTTTCGTGGCCCGCGCGGATGTTGGCGACAAACTCCACCAGATGACGGATATCGTAGGACTCGGGGAATCCCTTGCGGCGCATCAGGCCGCGCTCCTCCAGCACCTTGTTGGGATAGAGAAAGCCGTCGGTGGTAACCAGCTCTACCCGCGGGTGCTCCGGCCAGCGCTCCAGCAGCGCTTGCAGAATACGCGCCGTGGTGCTCTTGCCACCGGCCACGCTGCCCGCGATGCTGATGATGTAGGTGCCCTTGCCGCGGGACTGGCCGAGAAACTGCTCCAGCACCCGGCTGCGACGCTGTTTGGCCTTGACGTAGAGATTGAGCAGACGGGAGAGCGGCAGATAGATCTCTTCGACTTCCCGCAATGACACCTTCTCGTTGATCCCGCGCAGGGTCTGCAGATCGTGCTCGGTCAGGGTCAGGGGGACCGAATCGCGCAATAACGCCCATTGTTCGCGGGTGAATTGCAGATAGGGGTTATGCTCTGTCGTCATGGTGTCGTCACTGTTTCTTGGGCACGGCGACCATACACCAAGGGTGGGAGAGCGACAAGCGACCTGGCGGGATTGCCCGATTTGTCGCCATGTTTTTGCAAACTTGGCGGCAATAAAGCACTTTTTGCCGGGCTCAATGGTTGCATCCCCCAAATCCTTACAATAAAATGCGCGACGCTTAGATGTCTGTCGTCTATTTGCCGAGCAAAAGCGATAAAAACAACGGGTGCAAGCAGAATTACCGTTGTGACAATCTGGTATTTGGAGGGGTTCCCGAGCGGCCAAAGGGATCAGACTGTAAATCTGACGGCTCTGCCTTCGAAGGTTCGAATCCTTCTCCCTCCACCATATTTCTCTGCGGTTTGAGTTCTTTGGGTTAGAGAAATGCGGGCATCGTATAATGGCTATTACCTCAGCCTTCCAAGCTGATGATGCGGGTTCGATTCCCGCTGCCCGCTCCAAGATGCTGATATGGCTCAGGCGATACCAAGAGCTACACCCTCGGGTGAGGTCGGCAGTCGAATCTGCCTGTCAGCACCAACCTCTCTTCCCCACCAGATTCAAATCCATCATATAAACTGTTCTGTGGTTAGCTTGCCACCGCGTACTCAGCGTTAGTTTAGAGGGACGATCATGTCTAAAGAAAAATTTGAGCGTAGTAAACCGCACGTTAACGTGGGTACCATCGGCCACGTTGACCACGGTAAAACCACCCTGACTGCTGCTATCACCAACGTGCTGGCCAAGCACTTCGGTGGTAAAGCTTTCGCCTTCGACCAGATCGACAAGGCACCGGAAGAGCGTGAGCGTGGTATCACCATCAACACCTCCCACGTAGAATACGACACCGCTACCCGTCACTACGCTCACGTAGACTGCCCGGGTCACGCCGACTACGTTAAAAACATGATCACCGGTGCTGCCCAGATGGACGGCGCTATCCTGGTAGTAGCTGCGACTGACGGCCCGATGCCGCAGACCCGTGAGCACATCCTGCTGGGTCGTCAGGTAGGCGTTCCGTACATCATCGTGTTCATGAACAAGTGCGACATGGTCGATGACGAAGAGCTGCTGGAACTGGTCGAGATGGAAGTTCGCGAACTGCTGTCCGAGTACGACTTCCCGGGTGATGACCTGCCGGTAGTCCGTGGTTCCGCACTGAAAGCGCTGGAAGGCGAAGCTCAGTGGGAAGAGAAGATCATCGAGCTGGCCGGTCACCTGGATTCCTACATCCCGGAGCCGGAGCGCGCGATTGACCAGCCGTTCCTGATGCCTATCGAAGACGTATTCTCCATCGCTGGCCGTGGTACCGTAGTAACCGGTCGTGTAGAGCGCGGTATCGTTAAAGTAGGTGAAGAAGTGGAAATCGTGGGTATCAAAGATACCACCAAGACCACCTGTACCGGTGTTGAGATGTTCCGCAAGCTGCTGGACGAAGGTCGTGCAGGCGAGAACATCGGTGCACTGCTGCGTGGCGTGAAGCGTGAAGACGTAGAGCGTGGTCAGGTCCTGGCCAAGCCGGGCACCATCAAGCCGCACACCAAGTTCGAATCCGAAGTGTACGTACTGTCCAAAGAAGAAGGTGGTCGTCACACCCCGTTCTTCAAAGGCTACCGTCCGCAGTTCTACTTCCGTACTACCGACGTGACCGGTACCATCGAACTGCCGGAAGGCGTAGAGATGGTCATGCCGGGCGACAACATCAAGATGGTTGTTACCCTGATTGCGCCGATCGCGATGGACGACGGCCTGCGTTTCGCCATCCGTGAAGGTGGCCGTACCGTAGGTGCTGGTGTTGTAGCTAAAGTTATCGCTTAATCTTTGGCTTACATAAATAAAGCAAAGCCCCTATAATAGGGGCTTTCTTATGCAGGGGCGTAGTTCGAATTGGTAGAACAGCGGTCTCCAAAACCGATGGTTGCGGGTTCGAGTCCTGCCGCCCCTGCCATATACCTCGTCTCGTACGGGGCTTTTGTGTCTTTGGTTACGTCAGATACAGGTGGGTTGTATGAGTGTTAGTTCTGAGAGCCAGGGCGGAAGCAAGGATACCCTGCTTTGGGGCCTGGTTTTCATTATCCTGGCGGCCGCTGTAGTGGGTAATTATCTGCTGAGTGATGTCATGGTTGCCGTCCGCGCCCTGGGTGTGGTCGTTGTGATTGCTGCTGCTGGTGCAGTGGCCCTGCAAACCACCAAGGGAAAGGCAACACTGGCATTCGCCCGTGAGTCTCGCCTGGAAGTCCGCAAGGTCGTATGGCCGACCCGTCAGGAAGCCATTCAGACAACCCTGATTGTGCTGGCGGTGACTGCCGTGATGGGCCTGCTGCTGTTCGTTCTGGACGGTGCCTTGGTCTGGTTGGTCAACCTGATTACCGGTGTGTAAGGATAAGCCATGACTGAACAACGTGAACAACGTATGAGATGGTATGTCGTGCAGGCATTTTCCGGCTATGAAGGCCGTGTTGCCAAATCTCTGCGTGAACATATCAAGATGCATGGCATGGAAGACATGTTCGGTGAAGTACTGGTCCCGACCGAAGAAGTGGTCGAGATGCGTGCCGGCCAGAAGCGCAAGAGTGAGCGCAAATTTTTCCCGGGTTATGTCCTGGTCCAGATGATCATGGATGAAACCACATGGCACCTGGTACGCAACGTACCGCGCGTCATGGGTTTCATCGGCGGTACTTCCGACCGCCCGGCGCCGATCTCCGACAAAGAGGCCGATGCCATTCTGAATCGTCTGCAGGATGCCCACGACAAGCCGCGTCCGAAAACCCTGTTTGAACCGGGTGAGATGGTACGGGTTGCCGATGGTCCGTTTGCCGACTTCAACGGTACCGTTGAAGAAGTGGATTACGAGAAGAGCCGCGTGAAGGTCTCCGTACTGATCTTCGGTCGTTCTACTCCGGTTGAACTGGATTTTGGTCAGGTCGAAAAAGGCTGATCGAATTCTGTACGTTTAACGGTTGTCAGGGGCAGCGAATATCTCTATAATTCGCTGCCCCTTTATTAGTTGGGGAGCCGTTTGCAGGAGCATGTCTCCGAGGCGCTAGAACCCATATTTGAGGTAATTTCCTAATGGCTAAGAAAGTCACAGCTTATATCAAGCTGCAGGTTGCTGCTGGTGCAGCCAACCCGTCTCCTCCCGTTGGTCCTGCACTGGGTCAACACGGTGTTAACATCATGGAATTCTGTAAGGCGTTCAACGCCCGTACAGAGAAGCTGGAAAAAGGTTCACCGACTCCGGTCGTGATCACCGTTTACAGCGACCGTTCCTTCACCTTCGAAACCAAGACTCCGCCCGCTTCCTTCCTGCTGAAGAAAGCTGCTGGCATCAAGTCTGGTTCTGCCAAGCCGAACAAAGACAAGGTTGGTAAGGTGACCGTAGCTCAGCTGCAAGAAATCGCCAAGACCAAAGAGCCGGATATGACCGGTGCCGATCTGGATGCAAAAGTACGTTGCATCGCCGGCTCCGCTCGTTCCATGGGTCTGGTAGTGGAGGATTAAGACAATGGCTAAACTTTCCAAGCGTATGCGCGTTATTCGCGAAAAAGTTGACGGTACCAAAGAGTACTCCATCAACGAAGCCATTGCCCTGCTGAAAGAACTGGCTACCGCCAAGTTCGTTGAAAGCGTTGACGTTGCAGTCAACCTGGGTATCGACGCTCGTAAATCCGACCAGAACGTACGTGGTGCAACTGTACTGCCGCACGGTACCGGTCGTGACGTTCGCGTTGCCGTATTTACCCAAGGTGCCAACGCCGAAGCTGCCAAAGCTGCCGGTGCTGACCTGGTAGGTATGGATGACCTGGCCGAGCTGGTCAAAAAAGGCGAGATGAACTTCGACGTCGTTATCGCATCCCCGGATGCCATGCGCGTTGTTGGTCAGCTGGGTCAAATCCTGGGCCCGCGCGGTCTGATGCCGAACCCGAAAGTTGGTACTGTAACGCCGAACGTTGCCGAAGCCGTCAAGAACGCCAAGGCTGGTCAGGTTCGTTACCGTAACGACAAGAATGGTATCATCCATACCACTCTGGGTAAGGTTTCTTTCAACGAAGTTCAGCTGAAAGAAAACTTGGAAGCTCTGCTGGTTGCCCTGAAAAAAGGCAAGCCCTCTTCCGCCAAAGGTCAATTCATCAAGAAAGTCAGCATCTCCACCACCATGGGTGCCGGTGTTGCCGTAGACCAAGCCTCTCTGGAAGCTCAGGCCTAATTGATGGGTTTTACAAGGCGCAAAATTTAATCTATAATTTTGCGCCTTGATTGGTTGGGGGTTTCGACCTCCGTCCAAGACCGCAGGAGGCTGCAAAGCCTTAATGTTTCCTGCGTAGACGGTGCCGGAAACCCAGCGAGAAAGATTCTTTCTCTTCTGGAATCCTGCTACCGCATCGTTCCCCTCTGTTGTTAAAGGTAGGGGGGATGTGTCAGTACTGGGTCTACAGACCCGGATTCAATCCAGGAGTTAAGCCAATGGCATTGGGACTCGAAGACAAAAAGGCAATTGTTGCTGAAGTCAACGAAGCTGCCAAAGGCGCCCTGTCCGCAGTTGTAGCCGATTCTCGCGGTGTGACTGTAGACAAGATGACCGTCCTGCGTAAGACCGCTCGTGAAGCTGGTGTGTACATGCGCGTTGTGCGTAACACCCTGCTGCGTCGCGCGGTTGAAGGTACCGAATACGAGTGCCTGAACGACGCATTTACCGGTCCTACCTTGATTGCTTTCTCCAACGAACACCCGGGCGCTGCTGCTCGTCTGTTCAAAGAGTTTGCCAAAGCGAACCAAAAGTTCGAAATCAAGGCTGGCGCTTTTAACGGTGAGTTTATCGCCGCAGCACAAATTGATCGTCTGGCCACGCTGCCGACCTACGAAGAAGCAATTGCGAAGTTGATGGCTACCATGAAGGAAGCCTCTGCTGGCAAGCTGGTTCGTACTATCGCTGCTGTTCGCGACCAGAAACAAGCTGCTGCTTGATTCTCGCCTATCTAGGCTGTTTGAGTTTATTCAACATCAGGAATTTTTGTCATGTCTATCACTAAAGACCAAATCATCGAAGCCGTTGCTTCCATGTCCGTAATGGAAGTTGTTGAGCTGATCGAAGCTATGGAAGAGAAGTTCGGTGTTTCTGCCGCTGCTGCCGTAATGGCTGGCCCGGCTGCTGCTGAAGCAGTAGAAGAGAAGACCGAGTTCGACGTAGTTCTGACTGCTGCCGGTGCTAACAAAGTTGCCGTTATCAAAGCCGTTCGTGGCGCCACCGGTCTGGGCCTGAAAGAAGCCAAGGACCTGGTAGAAGCTGCTCCGGCTAACCTGAAAGAAGGCATCTCCAAAGACGAAGCTGAAGCTCTGAAGAAAGAGCTGGAAGCTGCCGGTGCTTCTGTTGAGATCAAATAATCTGCATTTATGTAGATTAGCCTGATAAAACAGGCTAGGGCTGGTGAATTTTTGTTCACCAGCCTTTTTGCGCTGTAGACTGAGAGCATTTCACACCGTTTACGACTCTCGGTGCACCAGCAATCCGGACTGTTTTCTTTCGTCCGGGCCAACACAAAACGGTGTTGAGACAGAGCTGTCCCGCGGGACAGAGTGGGTCACTTATCAGCGAGCTGAGGAACCCTATGGTTTACTCTTATACCGAAAAAAAACGCATTCGTAAGGACTTCGGTAAGCGAGACCAGGTACTGGACACGCCTTATCTGTTGTCCATTCAGCTGGACTCCTTCAAGCAGTTCATCGAGGCTGACCCGGAAGGTGAATATGGCCTAGAGGCCGCTTTCCGTAGCGTTTTCCCGATCACCAGTTACTCCGGTAGTGCTGAGCTTCAGTATGTCAGCTATCGCCTGGGTGAGCCGGTATTTGACGTAAAAGAATGCCAGATCCGTGGAGTGACCTACTCCGCGCCGCTGCGTGTCAAGCTTCGTATGGTTCTGTACGACCGTGAAGCAGCTGCCGGCACCGTCAAAGACATCAAGGAACAAGAAGTATACATGGGCGAAATTCCGCTCATGACCGAAAACGGCACCTTTGTTATCAACGGTACCGAGCGGGTAATCGTCTCCCAGCTGCATCGTAGCCCGGGCGTCTTCTTCGACCACGATAAAGGCAAAACACATTCATCCGGTAAGGTGCTTTATAACGCCCGCGTTATCCCCTACCGTGGCTCCTGGCTGGACTTCGAGTTCGATGCGAAAGACAACCTGTTTGTCCGTATCGACCGTCGTCGTAAACTGCCGGCATCCATTATTCTGCGCGCCCTGGACTTCAGTTCCGAAGAAATCCTGGCCACCTTCTTCGAGACCATCGGTTTCGAAGTGAAAGATGGCAAGTTGATGATGGATCTGGTGCCTGAACGCCTGCGTGGTGAAACTGCGACCTTTGACATCGTGGCCAATGGCGCCGTGGTGGTTGAAACCGGTCGTCGTGTGACCGCGCGTCACATCCGCCAGTTGGAAAAAGATTCCGTCACCCAGATCGAAGTGCCGGTTGAGTATGTTGTTGGCAAAGTTGCTGCCAAGGACTACGCACATCCGCAGACTGGCGAGCTGGTAGTCGCTGCCAACCAGGCCCTGAGCCTGGAAGCCATCGCCAACCTGTCCCAGGCCGGCTTCAAGCATTTCGAGGTTCTGTTCACCAACGAACTGGACCACGGTGCCTACATGTCAGAGACCCTGCGCATCGACTCCAGCACCAACCGTCTGGAAGCGCTGGTAGAGATCTACCGCATGATGCGTCCGGGCGAGCCGCCCACTCGTGAAGCGGCAGAGCAGCTGTTCGAGAACCTGTTCTTCTCCGCCGAGCGTTACGACCTGTCCACCGTTGGTCGCATGAAGTTCAACCGTCGCCTGGGTCGTGAAGACGAAACCGGCGTGGGTGTGCTGACCAAGGACGACATCGTCGAGGTGATGAAGCGCCTGATCGACATCCGTAACGGCAACGATGAAGTGGACGATATCGACCACCTGGGTAACCGTCGTATCCGTTCCGTCGGCGAAATGGCTGAAAACCAGTTCCGTGTCGGTCTGGTGCGTGTCGAGCGTGCGGTCAAGGAGCGTCTCTCCCTGGGCGACCTGGACACCCTGATGCCGCAGGATCTGATCAACGCCAAGCCGATTTCCGCCGCAGTCAAAGAGTTCTTTGGTTCCAGCCAGCTGTCCCAGTTCATGGACCAGAACAACCCGCTGTCCGAAGTGACCCACAAGCGCCGTATCTCCGCGCTGGGCCCGGGCGGTTTGACTCGTGAGCGCGCCGGCTTTGAAGTCCGAGACGTACACCCGACCCACTACGGTCGTCTGTGCCCGATCGAGACCCCTGAAGGTCCGAACATCGGTCTGATCAACTCCCTGTCTGTGTACTCTCGTACCAACGAGTACGGTTTCCTCGAGACACCGTACCGCAAGGTCATTGACGGTGTGATCACCGACGAAGTGGACTACCTGTCTGCTATTGAAGAAGGCAAGTACGTGATCGCACAGGCTAACGCCGCGACCACCGAAGATGGCCGTCTGAAAGATGAATTGATCCCGTGCCGTCACAAAGGTGAATCCACCTTTATGAACGCCGACCAGATCCAGTATATGGATGTGAGCCCGCAGCAGATCGTATCTGTGGCAGCGGCCCTGATCCCGTTCCTGGAACACGATGACGCGAACCGCGCATTGATGGGTTCAAACATGCAACGTCAGGCTGTACCGACCCTGCGTGCTGACAAGCCGCTGGTAGGTACCGGTATGGAACGCGCTGTGGCCGTTGACTCCGGTGTAACCGTAGTCGCCAAGCGTGGCGGTATGATCGACTATGTCGATGCCTCCCGTATCGTTATCAAGGTAAATGAAGATGAGCTGCTGCCAGGCGAAGCCGGCATCGACATCTACAACCTGACCAAATACACACGTTCCAACCAGAACACCTGTATCAACCAGCGTCCTTGTGTGATGTTGGGTGAGCCGGTGATGGCGGGCGACGTACTGGCTGACGGTCCGTCCACCGACTTGGGTGAACTGGCGCTGGGTCAGAACATGCGTGTCGCGTTCATGCCGTGGAACGGTTACAACTTCGAAGACTCGATCCTGGTGAACGAGCGTGTTGTTCAGGAAGATCGCCTGACCACCATCCATATCCAGGAACTGGCCTGTATCTCCCGTGACACCAAGCTGGGTCCGGAAGAGATCACTGCCGACATCCCGAACGTGGGTGAAGCCGCGCTGTCCAAGCTGGATGAGTCCGGTATCGTTTACGTGGGTGCCGAAGTGAAGGGCGGCGACATCCTGGTTGGTAAGGTGACTCCGAAAGGTGAAACCCAGCTGACTCCGGAAGAGAAGCTGCTGCGCGCCATCTTCGGTGAGAAGGCGTCCGATGTGAAGGACTCCTCCCTGCGTGTGCCGAACGGTGTGTACGGTACCGTGGTTGACGTGCAAGTCTTTACCCGCGATGGCGTGGAAAAAGACAAGCGCGCCAAAGAAATCGAAGAGATGCAGCTTAAGGAAGCGAAGAAGGACTTGACCGAAGAGTTCAAGATCCTGGAAGACGGCATTTTCGGCCGCTCCCGCAACCTGCTGCTGGCCGCCGGTTACAGCGAAGATCGTCTGAACAAGCTGGAGCGTTCCAAGTGGTTTGAACTGGCCATCGAAGATGAAGCCAAGCAGACCGAACTGGAGCAGATCGCTGAGCAGCACGTTGAGCTGAAAGCCGAGTTCGACAAGAAGTTCGAGAACAAGCGTCGCAAGATTATCCAGGGTGATGATCTGGCGCCGGGCGTACTGAAAATCGTCAAGGTTTATCTGGCAGTCAAGCGTCGCATCCAACCGGGTGACAAGATGGCGGGCCGTCACGGTAACAAGGGTGTTATCTCCAAGATCTGCCCGGTCGAGGATATGCCTCATGACGAATTCGGCCGTCCGGTCGACATCGTACTGAACCCGTTGGGTGTACCGTCTCGTATGAACATCGGTCAGATCCTCGAAGTTCACCTGGGCCTGGCGGCCAAGGGGATCGGCGAGAAGATCGATCGTATGGTCAAAGAACAGCGTGAGCTGCACGAGATGCGCAACTTCCTGCAACAGGTCTATGACCTGGGCGAGAAGGACTCCCAGCAAGTGAACATCGCCGAGCTGTCCGACGACGACGTGCGTACCCTGGTGGGTAACCTGCGTAAGGGTCTGCCGGTCGCTACGCCGGTCTTTGATGGTGCCAAAGAGCGCGAAATCAAGGCCCTGCTGAAGCTGGCCGATCTGCCGGAATCCGGTCAGATTGATCTGTTCGATGGCCGCACTGGTAACCGCTTCGAGCGTAAGGTAACCGTAGGTTACATGTACATGCTGAAGCTGAACCACTTGGTCGACGACAAGATGCACGCGCGTTCTACCGGTTCCTACAGCCTGGTTACCCAGCAGCCGCTGGGTGGTAAGGCTCAGTTCGGTGGTCAGCGTTTCGGTGAGATGGAAGTGTGGGCCCTGGAGGCTTACGGTGCGGCATATACCCTGCAGGAGATGCTGACCGTCAAGTCTGACGATGTGAATGGCCGTACCAAGATGTACAAGAACATCGTGGATGGCGACCACCGTATGGAGCCGGGCATGCCCGAATCCTTCAACGTATTGCTGAAGGAAATCCGCTCTCTGGGTATCAACATCGAGCTGGACGAAGAGTAAGAGCTCGCTCTTATTGTTCGAGAATTGACGTGGGCGCCCCGCTGTTTTGGCAGCCGGGGCGCCGAGGTTAGACTCCTGACAGGGGAAACACGTGAAAGACTTACTCAAGTTTTTGAAGGCTCAGACCAAGACCGAAGAGTTTGACAGTATCAAGATCGGTCTGGCCTCTCCTGACATGATCCGCTCCTGGTCATTCGGTGAGGTCAAAAAGCCTGAGACCATCAACTACCGGACTTTCAAGCCGGAGCGTGATGGTCTGTTCTGCGCCCGTATCTTCGGACCGGTGAAGGACTACGAGTGTCTGTGCGGCAAGTACAAGCGCCTGAAACACCGTGGTGTGATCTGTGAGAAGTGCGGCGTTGAAGTGACCCAGACCAAGGTCCGTCGTGAGCGTATGGGCCACATCGAGCTGGCCAGCCCGACTGCCCACATCTGGTTCCTGAAGTCCCTGCCGTCCCGTATCGGTCTGCTGCTGGACATGACCCTGCGCGACATCGAGCGCGTGCTCTACTTCGAATCTTTCGTGGTAATCGAGCCGGGCATGACCAACCTCGAACGCAGCCAGATGCTCTCCGAAGAGCAATACCTGGATGCGCTGGAAGAGTGGGGCGACGAATTTGACGCCAAGATGGGTGCCGAAGCAATCCTGGCATTGCTGCGTGCCATCGATCTGGAAGGTGAAGTCAAGACCATGCGCGAGGAGCTGGATCAGACCAACTCCGAGACCAAGCGCAAGAAGACCACCAAGCGTCTGAAGCTGATGGAAGCCTTCCTGCAGTCCGGCAACAAGCCGGAGTGGATGATCATGACAGTGCTGCCCGTGCTGCCGCCGGACCTGCGTCCGCTGGTACCGCTGGACGGCGGCCGTTTCGCGACCTCCGATCTGAACGATCTGTACCGTCGCGTGATCAACCGTAACAACCGCTTGAAGCGTCTGCTGGATCTGGCTGCGCCGGACATCATCGTGCGCAACGAAAAGCGCATGCTGCAAGAGTCCGTCGATGCCCTGCTGGACAACGGCCGTCGTGGCCGCGCCATCACCGGTTCCAACAAGCGCCCGCTGAAATCCCTGGCCGACATGATCAAGGGTAAGCAAGGTCGTTTCCGTCAGAACCTGCTCGGTAAGCGTGTCGACTACTCTGGTCGTTCCGTTATCACCGTAGGTCCGACCCTGCGCCTGCATCAGTGTGGTCTGCCTAAGAAGATGGCGCTGGAACTGTTCAAGCCGTTCATCTATGGCAAGCTGGAAACTCGCGGCCTGGCGACCACCATCAAGGCTGCCAAGAAGATGGTTGAACGCGAAGAAGCTGTCGTTTGGGATATCCTGGACGAAGTGATCCGCGAACACCCGGTCCTGCTGAACCGTGCACCGACCCTGCACCGTCTGGGTATCCAGGCATTCGAACCGACCCTGGTTGAAGGTAAGGCAATCCAGCTGCACCCGCTCGTTTGTGCTGCGTATAACGCGGACTTCGACGGTGACCAGATGGCTGTTCACGTACCGCTGACCCTGGAAGCCCAGCTGGAAGCGCGTGCGCTGATGATGTCTACCAACAACATCCTGTCGCCTGCATCCGGTGAACCGATCATCGTTCCTTCTCAGGACGTGGTCTTGGGTCTGTACTACATGACCCGTGCCCGTATCAACGCCAAGGGCGAAGGTATGGTGCTGTCCGGTCCGAAAGAGGCTGAGAAGGTTTACCGTGCCGGCCTGGCTGACCTGCATGCGCGCGTCAAGTGCCGCATCACCGAGTACGTGAAGAACGAAGCCGGTGAACTGGTTGCCAAGACCGAAATGAAGAACACCACCGTTGGTCGTGCGATCCTGAGCCTGATCCTGCCGAAAGGCATGGAATACGCCCTGATTGACGAGCCGAAGGTGCTGAGCGCTGCCGAGCAAGCCGATCTGGACGCCAATCCGCAAAACTGGATCAAGTGCGTATCCAACAAGGCGCTGGGCAAGAAGCTGATCTCTCGTCTGCTGAACACCTGCTATCGCAAGCAGGGCCTGAAGGACACCGTTATCTTCGCTGACCAGCTGATGTATACCGGTTTCCACTATGCGGCCCTGTCCGGTGCGTCCGTTGGTATCGATGACATGGTCATCCCGGATGCCAAGAAAGACATCATCGCCGCAGCTGAAGCCGAAGTTGCCGAGATCCAGGATCAGTTCCTGTCCGGTCTGGTGACTGCGGGCGAACGCTACAACAAGGTTATCGATATCTGGGCCAGCGCCAACGAGCGCGTCTCCAAGGCCATGATGGAGAACTTGTCCAAAGAGCGTAACGTCAACTCGCTGGGTGACGAAGAAGAGCAGGCCTCGTTCAACAGCATCTTTATGATGGCCGACTCTGGTGCGCGGGGTTCCGCAGCCCAGATCCGTCAGCTGGCCGGTATGCGTGGCCTGATGGCCAAGCCGGATGGCTCCATCATCGAGACCCCGATCATCGCGAACTTCCGCGAAGGTCTGAACGTACTGCAGTACTTTATCTCCACTCACGGTGCTCGTAAGGGTCTGGCGGATACCGCACTGAAGACTGCGAACTCCGGTTACCTGACTCGTCGTCTGGTAGACGTGGCGCAGGACATGGTGATCACCGAGGACGATTGCGGCACTACCGACGGTCTGTGGATGACTCCGCTGATCGAAGGTGGCGACGTAGTCGAGCCGCTGCGTGAGCGCGTGCTGGGTCGTGTGGTGGCGGAAGACGTCATCAAGCCGGGTACCGAGGACGAGATCCTGGTAGCTCGCAACACCCTGCTCGACGAGCAGCTGTGTGACCTGCTGGAGCGTAACTCCGTTGACCGTGTGAAGGTACGTTCTGCCATCACCTGTGAGACCGACTTCGGTAACTGTGCTCACTGCTATGGCCGCGACCTGGCCCGTGGTCACCTGGTTAACAAGGGTGAGGCTGTCGGTGTTATCGCCGCCCAGTCCATCGGTGAACCGGGTACCCAGCTGACCATGCGTACCTTCCACATCGGTGGTGCCGCATCTCGTGCCGCAGCAGAAAGCAGCATCCAGGTGAAGAACACCGGTAGCATCAAGCTGCAGAATGCCAAGTTCGTTCACAACAGCGAAGACAAGCTGGTTATCACCTCTCGTTCTACCGAACTGACCATCATGGACGACATGGGCCGTACCAAGGAAAGCCACAAGCTGCCTTACGGTGCCGTGCTGGAAGTGAAGGACGGTCAGGCCGTGAACGCTGGCGATACCGTTGCCAACTGGGATCCGCACACTCACCCGATCATCACCGAAGTGGCAGGTCGTCTGCACTTCGAACACATGATCGACGGCGTGACCATCACTCGTCAGACCGACGAGCTGACCGGTCTCTCCTCTATCGTCGTGCTGGACGTCAACGAGCGTCCGAGCGCCGGTAAAGAGATGCGTCCGACCGTGAAACTGGTCGACCTGAACGGCAATGATGTGATGATCCCGGGTACCGATGTAGCCGCCCAGTACTTCCTGCCGGGTAAGGCGATCGTGAACCTGGAAGATGGTGCTAACGTGGGTGTGGGTGACGCGGTTGCGCGTATCCCGCAGGAATCCGGCGGTACCAAGGACATCACCGGTGGTCTGCCGCGCGTTGCGGATCTGTTCGAAGCACGTCAGCCGAAAGAACCGGCTATCCTGGCCGAGATCTCCGGTACCATCTCCTTCGGTAAAGAGACCAAGGGCAAGCGCCGTCTGGTCATCACTCCGACCGATGGTGGCAACGTCTACGAGGAGATGATTCCGAAGTGGCGTAACCTGAACGTGTTCGAAGGTGAAAAAGTTGAGAAGGGTGAAGTACTGGCGGATGGTCCCGAGTCTGCTCACGACATCCTGCGTCTGCGCGGTATCAGCCCGGTCGCCAACTACATCGCCAACGAAGTGCAGGACGTTTACCGTCTGCAGGGCGTTAAGATCAACGACAAGCACATCGAAGTCATCGTTCGTCAGATGCTGCGCAAGTGCGAGATCCTGACTGCTGGCGACACCGACCTGATCGAAGGCGAACAGGTTGAAGTGGCTCGCGTGAAGATTGCCAACCGTAAGCTGGTTGCCGAGGGCAAGACCCCTGCGACCTACCGTCACGTGCTGATGGGTATTACCAAGGCGTCTCTGAGCACCGAGTCCTTCATCTCCGCGGCTTCCTTCCAGGAAACCACTCGCGTTCTGACCGAAGCCGCCGTAGGTGGCAAGCGTGACGAACTGCGTGGTCTGAAAGAGAACGTCATCGTGGGTCGTCTGATCCCGGCCGGTACCGGTTTTGCGTACCACCATGGCCGGATCAACCAGCGTGCTGCCGCAGCTCGTGCTGTTGGCACCCCGCAGGTGACCGCTGATGAGGCTCAACAGAACCTGGCGGATCTGCTGAACGCAGCCGGTAGCTTCGACGAAGAGTAATCTCTTCTCCATGATTAAAAAGGGCTCCTTCAGGGAGCCCTTTTTGTTGGTGTTTTCCTCGTCAAAGTCAGGTCTGGCACGGTTTTCAGGATGATCCAGAGCAAAGTTGTAGAGTAAAAAATCAAAAAAAGTTGACTTTAATGCCCTGCAATTTAAAACTCGGAAAAGTTGAACGGTTATTACAGGGGTAGAACATGACTGTCGGTATCGAGGAGGCCATGCTTCCCGAAGAACAGCTGATCAGCCGCACTTTTACAGATGAAGACAGGGAATTGTTGCGCTCATATGACGGGCTCATCGATGGCTTGGCCGAGTTGTTCGGCAAGCATTGTGAAGTGGTGCTTCACTCCCTGGAGAATCTGCATGAGTCGGTGATCAAGATCGCCAACGGATTCAATACCGGACGCTCCCTGGGGGCGCCCATCACCGATCTGGCCTTGCGTATGCTCAAGGATATCGAGAGCACGGGGCAAGATTACACGCATAGCTATTTTGCTCGCAGCCGCACCGGTGCCCTGATGAAGTCGAGCACCATCGCCATCCGGAATAGCGAGCGGCAGGTGATCGGCCTTATCTGCATCAATCTGCACATCAATGCCCCCTTCCACGAGTTCGTGGCCGAATTTTTCCCGACGCCGCAGCAGGTTGCGCGTCAGTCTCCCGAGACATTTGCCAACAGCGTCGAGGAGCTGGTTGCCCAGACGGTGGACAATACCATCGATGAAATCAACCGCGATCCGACCGTGGCCAACAATGCCAAGAACCGGTTTATCGTGACCCAGTTGTTCGAGAAAGGAATTTTCGACATCAAGGATTCGATCAACCTGGTGGCGGACAAACTGAATATTTCCAAACATACCGTTTATCTCTACATCCGGCAGCGCAAGCAGGGTGAAGACGAAAACGAATAATCATTCCAGAAGGGGATACATGAATGGCTAAAGAAGTTATTGCAACCGACAAGGCACCCGCTGCGATTGGTCCGTATGTTCAGGCGACCAAGGTGGGTGAGATGATCTTTACTTCAGGACAGATCCCGCTTGATCCGGCTACCATGGAGATTGTCGAAGGCGGTATCGAAGCCCAGGCTGAGCAGGTAATGAAGAATCTGGTTGCCGTGCTGAAAGCGGCTGGTGCTGATGCCGGCAAGGTGGTGAAGACCACCTGCTTCCTGAGCGATATGAATAACTTTGTGGCCTTCAACCAGGTTTATGCCCGTTACTTTGGCGACGCAGCTCCGGCACGCTCCTGTGTGGAAGTGGCCCGCTTGCCGAAGGATGTGCTGGTTGAAGTGGAAGCCATTGCCCACCTCTGATCGTTCTGGTTGAACAAGCCCCTCCTGGCAGGGGCTTTTTTGTTTTTGGCGTACAATGGACAGGCATCAGCACAGGAGCCTGATATGAGTTTGAACTTTGCCCTCCTGGTGACCGGACCTGCCTATGGTACCCAGTCTGCCAGTACCGCCTATCGTTTTGCCCGTAGCCTGTTGGCGCAGGGGCATACCCTTTCCCATCTGTTTTTCTATCAGGATGGTGTCTACAACGGCAACGGCCTCCATACGCCCGCTTCTGATGAAACGGATCTGGTGCGTCTGTGGCGAGAGTTGGCGATAGAGCAGGGGATCCGGATCAATGTCTGTGTCGCCGCCGCCATGCGCCGTGGTGTACTCGATGAACAGGAGGCCAAGGGGGTTGGACATGATCACTTCAATCTGCAGGCCCCCTTCTGCCTGAGCGGTCTGGGGCAGCTGGCCGAGGCGACCTTGACGGCCGATCGGCTGGTCCAGTTCTAGGAGAGGGTCATGACCAAAAAAATTGCATTCATCTGCCGCCGTGGGCCTCATGGCTATGCGGCCGGGCGAGAGGGGCTGGATGCCCTGCTGGCCACGTCGGCGCTTACCGAATCAGTGGCACTCTTTCTGATCGGTGACGGCGTGCTGCAACTGGTCAAGGAGCAGCAACCTGCCGGTATCCTGCAGCGTCACTATGCACCGACCTTCAAGATGCTGGAACTCTACGATATCGAGGAGGTCTATGTCTGTGCTGACTCACTGGCCGAGCGCGGGCTGACCCTCGATGATCTGCTCATTCAGGTCGAGAGCATGCCACGGGAGGCATTGGCTCGCTGCTGGGCACAATGTTCGGCTCACATCAGTTTCTGAGGTCTTCATGTTGCATCTGATTATGAACTCCCCCTTCCAGAGCCAGGCGTTGGCGCAAGCGTTGGCATACTGTCAGCCGGAAGACGAGCTGGTATTGATGCAGGATGCGGTGATCGCCGCATCGGCGCCACACTGGTGTGAACAGCTGGCAGGCATACCGCTCTATGTCATGCAGGAAGACCTGCAGGCTCGCGGATTGTCTCATCGCGTGGGGGCAGAGATCGATATGGCGGGTCTGGTCGCCTTGATTGCACAAAAAGGGTCCCCACTGACCTGGGGGGAGTGACAGGATTATTTTCAATATAATTCAGATGGTTATTATGGCTTTCGGTGGTTTGCGCTGCGCCGTCCATGCCGCGAATTGTATAAATCTTGACTCCCTAGACAACAGGGCATAAAATTTCGCGTCCCCGTATCTGCGGGGAGGATTTTTCACATGTTTATGAAGTCATTATCAGGAGCCTTTTGATGGCAACTATTAACCAGTTGGTTCGCAAGCCACGCACTAAGCTCGTTGTTAAGAGCAACGTGCCTGCGCTGGAAGCGTGCCCTCAGAAGCGTGGCGTGTGCACCCGTGTATACACCACCACCCCGAAGAAGCCTAACTCTGCACTGCGTAAAGTATGCCGTGTACGTCTGACCAACGGCTTCGAAGTCACCTCCTACATCGGCGGTGAAGGTCACAACCTGCAAGAGCACTCTGTTGTTCTGATCCGTGGCGGTCGTGTAAAAGACTTGCCTGGTGTTCGTTACCACACCGTTCGTGGTGCGCTGGACTGTGCCGGTGTTAAAGACCGTAAGCAGGCTCGCTCCAAGTACGGCGTGAAGCGTCCGAAAGCTTAATGGTTCTCCGTTAAGTAAGGCCAAACGTTAATTCGTTTCTAGTTAGATAACTTTCTAGTTTTGGGTAACCCCTGAAGTTCACGGAGAATTGAAATGCCAAGACGTCGTGTTGTTGGTCAGCGTAAAATCCTGCCGGATCCCAAGTTCGGATCTGAGCTGCTGGCTAAATTTGTCAACGTAGTAATGGTTGACGGTAAGAAATCTGTTTCCGAAGCCATCGTATACGGTGCTCTGGATATCATTGCCGCTAAATCCGGCAAAGAGCACCTGGCTGTATTTGAAGAAGCTCTGGATAACATTCGTCCGGCGGTCGAGGTTAAATCTCGTCGCGTCGGTGGTGCAACCTATCAGGTACCGGTAGAAGTTCGTCCGGTTCGTCGCAATGCTCTGGCAATGCGCTGGTTGGTTGATGCCGCTCGTAAACGTGGTGAAAAATCAATGGCTCAGCGTTTGGCTGGCGAGCTGCTGGATGCCGCTGAGAACAAGGGTTCGTCTGTCAAGAAACGTGAAGACGTTCACCGTATGGCTGAAGCGAACAAGGCCTTCGCTCACTTCCGCTGGTAATCCGCTTGCGCAGGGTCTTCTGGCTCTGCGCACCTTTAATTATCTAGGGACAAGCGCCTTAGTAAGAGGATGACAATGGCTCGTACAACCCCCATTGAGCGTTATCGTAACATCGGTATCTCCGCTCACATTGACGCCGGTAAGACTACTACTACCGAGCGTGTACTGTTTTACACCGGTGTAAGCCACAAGATCGGTGAAGTTCACGATGGCGCAGCCACCATGGACTGGATGGAACAGGAACAAGAGCGTGGTATTACCATCACCTCCGCCGCGACCACTGCTTTCTGGTCCGGTATGGGTAAACAGTTCCAACCGCACCGTATCAACATCATCGATACCCCGGGCCACGTTGACTTTACTATCGAAGTAGAGCGCTCTATGCGTGTTCTGGACGGTGCCGTAATGGTGTACTGTGCCGTAGGTGGCGTACAGCCACAGTCTGAAACCGTATGGCGTCAGGCTAACAAGTACAAGGTTCCCCGTATCGCGTTCGTCAACAAGATGGACCGTACCGGTGCCAACTTCCTGCGTTGCGTTGAGCACATCAAGACCCGTCTGAAAGGCACTCCGGTTCCTCTGCAGCTGAACATCGGCTCCGAAGAGAACTTCAAGGGTGTTATCGACCTGGTCAAGATGAAGGCTATCAACTGGAACGAAGCTGACCAAGGCGTTTCCTTCGACTACGAAGACGTCCCGGCCGAGCTGCTGGAACAAGCGCAAGAAATGCGCATGAACCTGGTTGAAGCTGCTGCAGAAGCCTCTGAAGACTTGATGGAAAAATACCTGGGCGGCGAAGAGCTGACCGAGGAAGAGATCAAGCAAGCACTGCGTCAGCGCGTGCTGAACAACGAAATCATCCTGGTAACCTGTGGCTCCGCGTTCAAGAACAAGGGTGTACAGGCAATGCTGGATGCGGTTGTTGAGTACCTGCCTGCTCCGACCGACGTTGCTGCTATCGACGGCCTGAAAATGGACGGCGAAACCAAAGACGTACGTCACGCTTCTGACGACGAGCCGTTCTCTGCTCTGGCGTTCAAGATCGCTACCGACCCGTTCGTTGGTAACCTGACCTTCTTCCGCGTGTACTCCGGTGTGGTTAACTCCGGTGACTCCGTGCTGAACTCCGTCAAGGACAAGCGCGAGCGTTTCGGCCGTATCGTTCAGATGCACGCCAACAAGCGTGAAGAGATCAAAGAAGTTCGCGCAGGCGATATCGCTGCTGCCATCGGTCTGAAAGACGTGACCACTGGTGACACTCTGTGTGACGAAAAAGCGCCGATCATCCTCGAGCGTATGGAATTCCCGGAACCGGTAATCTCCATCGCGGTTGAGCCGAAAACCAAGGCTGACCAAGAGAAGATGGGCTTGGCACTGGGCCGTCTGGCTCAGGAAGACCCGTCATTCCGCGTATGGACCGACGAAGAATCTGGCCAAACCATCATCGCCGGTATGGGTGAGCTGCACCTGGACATCATCGTTGACCGTATGCGTCGCGAGTTCAAGGTTGAAGCCAACGTAGGTAAGCCGCAGGTTGCCTACCGTGAAACCATCCGCAACACCGTTAAAGACGTTGAAGGCAAGCATGCCAAGCAGTCTGGTGGTCGTGGTCAGTACGGTCACGTTGTGATCGACATGTACCCGCTGGAAGAAGGCAAAGGCTACGAGTTCGTCAACGACATCAAAGGCGGTGTCATTCCTGGCGAATTCGTCCCGGGTGTCGACAAAGGCATCCAGGAGCAGCTCAAGTCTGGTCCTCTGGCTGGTTACCCGGTTATGGATCTGGGCGTGCGTCTGCACTTCGGTTCCTACCACGATGTTGACTCTTCCGAACTGGCGTTCAAGATCGCTGCTTCCATGGCCTTCAAGGCTGGCTTCATGAAAGCCAACCCGGTTCTGCTGGAACCGATCATGAAAGTAGAAGTCGAAACTCCGGAAGATTACATGGGCGACGTTATCGGTGACCTGAACCGTCGTCGTGGTCTGATCGAAGGTATGGAAGATGGCCCGTCCGGCAAGATCGTACGTGCCCTGGTGCCGCTGGCTGAAATGTTCGGCTACGCGACTGACCTGCGTTCCGCCACTCAAGGTCGTGCCTCCTACGCAATGGAATTCGGTAAGTATGCAGATGCCCCGAACAACATTGCCCAGGCTGTGATCGAAGAGCGCAAATCCAAGTAATTTAAGATTCCCCGCCTACGACGGTAGGCGGGTTTAACCTAGAAGGACTACGTCGTGTCTAAAGAAAAATTTGAGCGTTCCAAACCGCACGTAAACGTCGGCACCATCGGCCACGTTGACCACGGTAAAACCACCCTGACTGCTGCTATCACCAACGTGCTGGCCAAGCACTTCGGTGGTAAAGCTTTCGCCTTCGACCAGATCGACAAGGCACCGGAAGAGCGTGAGCGTGGTATCACCATCAACACCTCCCACGTAGAATACGACACCGCTACCCGTCACTACGCTCACGTAGACTGCCCGGGTCACGCCGACTACGTTAAAAACATGATCACCGGTGCTGCCCAGATGGACGGCGCAATCCTGGTAGTAGCTGCGACTGACGGCCCGATGCCGCAGACCCGTGAGCACATCCTGCTGGGTCGCCAGGTAGGCGTTCCGTACATCATCGTGTTCATGAACAAGTGCGACATGGTCGATGACGAAGAGCTGCTGGAACTGGTCGAGATGGAAGTTCGCGAACTGCTGTCCGAGTACGACTTCCCGGGTGATGACCTGCCGGTAGTCCGTGGTTCCGCACTGAAAGCGCTGGAAGGCGAAGCTCAGTGGGAAGAGAAGATCATCGAGCTGGCCGGTCACCTGGATTCCTACATCCCGGAGCCGGAGCGCGCGATTGACCAGCCGTTCCTGATGCCTATCGAAGACGTATTCTCCATCGCTGGCCGTGGTACCGTAGTAACCGGTCGTGTAGAGCGCGGTATCGTTAAAGTAGGTGAAGAAGTGGAAATCGTGGGTATCAAAGATACCACCAAGACCACCTGTACCGGTGTTGAGATGTTCCGCAAGCTGCTGGACGAAGGTCGTGCAGGCGAGAACATCGGTGCACTGCTGCGTGGCGTGAAGCGTGAAGACGTAGAGCGTGGTCAGGTTCTGGCCAAGCCGGGCACCATCAAGCCGCACACCAAGTTCGAATCTGAAGTGTACGTACTGTCCAAAGAAGAAGGTGGTCGTCACACCCCGTTCTTCAAAGGCTACCGTCCGCAGTTCTACTTCCGTACTACCGACGTGACCGGTACCATCGAACTGCCGGAAGGCGTAGAGATGGTCATGCCGGGCGACAACATCAAGATGGTTGTTACCCTGATTGCGCCGATCGCGATGGACGACGGCCTGCGTTTCGCCATCCGTGAAGGTGGCCGTACCGTAGGTGCGGGTGTTGTAGCTAAAGTTATCGCTTAATCGATACTTTAAATACGCGCATGAAAGGGGTGGCTTCGGCCACCCCTTTTACTTTTGGGGCTTTAAATGGCCTGTGAGATACTTTTGCGAAATCATTGATAGAGGTCGTTTCTGTGAGCAAACCAGCCATTTTTCTGGATCGTGATGGTGTCATCAACGAAGACACCGGTTATGTCAGCAAGGTAGATGACTTCCACTTTTTGCCCGGGGTCATTGAAGCCCTGCAACTGATGAAGAAGAAAGGGTATCTGCTGGTCGTTGTCACCAAC
The DNA here is from genome assembly GCF_041402525.1 of Aeromonas sp. S18(2024). Taxonomy (NCBI): domain Bacteria; kingdom Pseudomonadati; phylum Pseudomonadota; class Gammaproteobacteria; order Aeromonadales; family Aeromonadaceae; genus Aeromonas; species Aeromonas sp. S18(2024). The sequence goes on from NZ_JBGLQV010000009.1 coordinate 169,772, forward strand.
CAGTCTGGTATCGCCCGCGGTTATTTCAGCGAAGATGATTTCATGAACCTGACCGAGTGGATGGATTGGTCACTGGCCGATCGCGACGTGGATCTCGATGGTATCTACTTCTGCCCCCATCATCCGGAGCATGGTGCTCCCTGTGACTGCCGCAAGCCAGAACCGGGAATGTTGCTGCTTGCCAAGCAAGAGCTGAACATCGATATGAGTCGTTCCTATATGGTGGGTGACAAGCCTTCCGATCTGAAAGCCGCCATCAATGCCGGTGTTGGTCACAAGATCATGGTCAGAACGGGTAAGCCGGTAACGGATGCTGGCATCGAGCTGGCCGATGCCATCTATGACAATCTGCATGATTTTGCCGTGGCAGCTCCCACCGTGGGCTGATTTTGCTGGTTTTAAATGCTTTTTGGTGGCTTTGTGAGCGGTTGAGCGATGAGAGCCATCTTTTTGCAATTATCTGCTTGCCAGAAAGTTTCAGCTCCCTATAATGCGCCTCCATCGACACGGCAAGCGGCAACGCAGAAAGCCAAGTCGGTAGCCTCGAAAAGCCTGTGAAAATAAGGCTTGACTCGAGAAGGCGGTTGAGTAGAATGCCACTCCCGCAGCAGCCAAAAGCTGCGTCGCTCTTTAACAATTTGAATCAAGCAATCT
>NZ_JBGLQV010000010.1:0-159508 GCF_041402525.1 Aeromonas sp. S18(2024)
CTCGTCGGTGGTGATGTGGCCCACCACCACCTTGACGGTCAGATCGGTTTTCGGCGCGTCGCTGATGGTCAGGGTGTAGTTGGCCTTGCCCCCCTCGACCACATTGGCATCCCCAGTCAGAGTCAGTGTCGGCGCATCCTGATCATCCACCACGGTATTGGTGATGGTGCCAGTGGTAACCACATTCTCGTAATTGCCGCCACTGGTCTTATCGATAGTGACGCTCAGTGACTCTTCACCTTGCTGATAAATGTCATCACTACGTACCGGCACCGGATCGCTGCTGGCGCTGCTGGCTCCCACCGGAATGGTGATGACCACGCCGTTGGAGAGGGTCACGGTCAGCGGGCTGCCGCTCACCGGGTTGTTGACGCTGGCGGTGTAGACGATGCTGCCGCCCTCGACCACCTCCTGGCCGGCGGTGGCCGAGCTCAGGGTCACTGTGGTGGTGTCCACCGTATCGGCCACCTCGGTGGTCACCGTGCTGCTGGTATCCAGTTTTTCGTAGTTGCCGCCGCTGCTGCCAGTGATGCTCACCGTCAGGTTGCTGCCATCTTTGTAGACATCGTCGCCAGGCGCGGCGACCGTCACGCTGCCACTCAGCTCGCCTGCCTTGATGGTGATGCTCGCCCCGTTCGACAGGCTCAGCACCAGATCGCCTTGCGGCGCGTTATTGACGCTGGCGCTGTAGGTGATCTGGCTCCCTTCATTGACCTGCGCCGGAGCGCTCAAGGTCACTGTGGTGGTGTCGACGGTGTCGTTAATCTCGGTGGTCGTCGAAGGACCGATAATGATCTGATTGAAGCCACCACCCTGGGTGCCGGTGATCGCGACTGTGATGGTTGACGGATCGACATAAGGACTGTCGCTGGGGGCTGCAACGGTCACTGAACCCGAGCTCTGGCCGACAGGGATAGTGATAACGGCACCGTTGGAGAGAGTAACTATCAGATCGGTACCAAAAACCGGTGTATCCACGGACGCAGTGAAAGTGATAGTGCCACCTTCATTCACTTGAGGTGCTGCTGAGAGTGTCAGGTTGGTGGAGATAAATGTCTGCTCTTCCCCTCCCAGCGCATCGCGCGGGGGTTCAGCATTGGTGTTGTAGGTCGTGTCGAAACCGGCCTGAGAGATGGTGGTATCACCGGTACGATCGATAGTGACGAAGCCACCGTTGCCGCTGGCACCGGCCACACCGCCCACGCCACCACCGGCGGCAGGAGCCCCGCCGGCAGCCGAGGCTTCAAAGGTCTGGGTCGGGTCGGCGCCCCCCAGGATCGCTTGTTGCAGCGCATTGATATCATCCGGCGCACCGGCTGTTCCATTTTGCGCCAGCAGGGTTTCTGCCTCTTGGGCTGGTTCACGGGGTTCTTCTGCGGGGATCAGGGTGAACTGTTGCTCCCCCCCGAGAAAACTCCCCCCTTCCGGAGAGATGATCACAGCACCTTTTGGCACTACATCACCTTCCGCCAACTGCTTGCGGCTGCCATCTGCGGCCAGCAGATAGACCTCTCCTTTCAGCTGGGTAACGGTTACGCCCTGTGCCAAGGTAATGCTATTGGTGATCATCTTCGCTCCTGAGTCCTGTTTTTGGCATACAAAAAACCACAGCGTACTTTGCTCCTTGATGGTGCAAATAACCAGTTCGAAAATTCGAACAGATGGACCGATTTAAACCTCGAATTTTCAGCCAGACAGAAGGGTGTTGCAAAGCGAAGGTGTGGCAATAAAAGTGTATTTTATCAATAGATTGCAAATGATGATGGTAGGAGCCTGATCAGGCAGGCTCCCACCCGGACGGAATACTAGGCACCTGCCCAGAGGATGATGGCAAGCAACTGCGGCGAGATGATCCGCAGGAACATGACCAGAGGGTAAACGGTGGCATAGGAGAGGGCGCTGGCCCCGCTGGTCGGATGCATGGCGTTGGCAAAAGCCAGGGCGGGGGGATCCGTCATGGAGCCCGCCAGCAAACCGCACAGGGTGAGGTAGTTCATCTTGCCATAGAGACGAGCAAGCACGCCGACCACCAGCAGCGGGATCAGGGTAATGGCGGCGCCATAGAACATCCAGGCCGGGCCATCACCATTGATCAGGGTATCGACAAAGCCGGCGCCTGATTTGAAGCCGACCACCGCCAGAAACAGCACTATGCCAATCTCTCGCAGCGCCAGGTTGGCGCTAGGGGGCATGAACCAGTAGAGCTTGCCGATGCTGCCGATCCGCGACAGGATCAGCGCCACCACCAGCGGCCCGCCCGCCAGCCCCAGCTTGAGGGCAGCGGGGAATCCCGGCAGATAGAAGGGGATGGATCCCAGCAGCACGCCGAGGCCAATACCGATGAACACCGGCAGCATCTGCACCTGCTGCAGTTTTTGTTGCACGTTGCCCACCACATTGGTGACCGCCTCGATGGCATCGAGCCGCCCCACCAAGTTGAGGATGTCACCGAACTGCAGGCTGGTCTGACTGGTCGGCACCAGTTCGATACCAGCCCGGTTGAGGCGGGAGATCACCACATCGTACTTCTGCTTGATGTCGAGATCGCGGATCTTCTTGCCGAGCACCTGCTCGTTGGTAACCACTACCCGCTCCACCCGCAGATCGGTGCCACGGGTCGAGAGAGAGGTCTCCACCTCCTCTCCCAGCACCAGCAGCACTTTGTGCAGGGCGTGGCGTTCGCCAACCAGATGCAGCAAATCCCCAAGCTCGATGCGGGACTCGGGCTTGGGCACCATCAGTTCCTCGCCGCGCTTGAGGCGGGAGCAGATGACATCGGACTCGTCGAGGCTGGGGATCTCGCTTAGCATCAGACCATGCATGTTGGGGTTGCGCACCGCGATATTGATGGTCTGCAGGCTCTCCTTGGTCTTGCCGGTCTGCTGTTCGAACAGGGCGGCTTCGTCGTCGATCTTGATGCGAAAGAAGACTCTCACCAGCCACATGGTGATCAGGATGCCACAGATGCCGAATGGATAGGCCACCGCATAACCCATCCCCATCAGGCCGGTCGAACCGGGCGCGGCGCCGAGTTCGCCCAGGATCTGCTGACCGGCACCGAGTGACGGGGTATTGGTGACTGCGCCGGAGAAAACCCCGAGGATCACCGGCAGCGGCACATCAAACAGCTGATGCAGGACCACAGCCACCACGCAGCCGAGCAGCACCAACAGGGCGGCAAAGCCGTTAAGCTTGAGCCCGGAGCTGCGCAAGGAGGAGAAAAAGCCCGGACCGACCTGGATGCCGATGGTATAGACAAACAGGATCAGGCCAAATTCCTGAATAAAATGCAGGGTCTGCGAGTCCAGCGCCAGACCCGAGACCCCTGCGAAGTGGCCCACTATGATGCCACCGAATAGCACCCCCCCTATTCCCAATCCAACGCCATAGACCCGCCAGTTGCCCAGCCACAGCCCCAGCACCGCCACCAGCGACAATATGCTGATGGAAAGCGCGATATCACTCATCTTGTGCATCCTTTGCGAATTGAAACTGTGACTAGCTTGTCAGTAAAAGCCGGGGCCAACTGTGTGATACCGCACGAATTTATCCTTTAAAACGGCGATAAATACCAATTAAGGGCTAGTCAGCGACATAACCATAGATGGCCGCAAAGTGACAAATGCTGCCCCCCAGCACGAACAGATGCCAGATGGCGTGGTTATAGGGAATGCGCTTGGCCACATAGAAGATGACCCCCAGGCTGTAAACCAGTCCTCCCAAGGCGAGCAGCAGCAAGCCGGCACCGGCCAGGTGGATATAGAGCTGATAGATGACCAGCAGCGACAACCAGCCCAGCATAAGGTAGGTAAAAAGCGACAACCGCTTGAATCGGTTGATGAAGACCAGCTTGAACACCACTCCCGCCAGCGCCAGCCCCCAAATAACCGCCATCAAGCCACGCGCCAAGGGCGTATCCAGGGTCACCAGCAGAAAGGGGGTATAGGTGCCCGCGATCAGCAGATAGATGGCACAGTGGTCGAAGACCTTGCACCAGCGCCTGGCTTTTCCCTCCGCCACGCTGTGATAGAGGGTCGAGGCGAGGTAGAGCAGCACCAGGCTGCCCCCGTAGAGGCCATAGCTGACCAGCGCCCGGGTACCCTGTTCCCATCCCTTGACGAGCAACAGCACCAGACCGACGATCCCCAGCAGCAGCCCAGCCCCATGACTCAGCCGGTTGGCCAGCTCCTCCCGGGGGGAGTAATCCATCTCACCACTCATATACGCACTCCACGATAACTGGCTCCACTCTACCCAGCCCATTTTAAGTGTACAAGTGTTAGCTTAAAAAAGGGGATGGCTGTCACCCTCCCCCCCTATGGTGTATGCTCTGCCGCCGACGCCCGCGACAAGGGACATGCACACCGACCCCGGTGATCTGGTCTGGAGAACCTGATGAAGCTGACTGAGCTGTTTACACAACCGACCCCGGCCTTTGGCGAGGCGATGACCGCCCTGCTGAAGCATTTTCACCACTCGGATGACAGCCAGGCTCCCTACCAGCGCAAGCAGTTCACCCACCAGCTCGATCAGTCCCGCATGCCGACCCAGGGCATCAGCATCGACGACTATCTGGCCCGGCTGGCCATCCTGGTGCCCGGCGCCTCCCACCTCACCTCGCCACGCTACATGGGGCACATGACGGCACCATTACCGGCCTTCACCGCCGAGCTATCGCGCCTGCTGGTGATGCTCAACCAGAATCCGATGAAGATGGAGTCCTCCCGTCTGCTCAGCTTTCTGGAGCGGGAGGTACTGGCCAAGCTGCACCGCCTCATCTACCGCGCCGATGACGACTTCTATGGCGAGCAGATGCATGCCAAGGATGCCGCCCTTGGCGTCATGACCAGCGGCGGCACCATCGCCAACGTCACCGCCCTCTGGCTGGCGCGCAACCGCGCCTGTGGCGACAACCTGTTCGCCCTCTATGAGCAGGGTTATCGCGGCGCCGTGATCCTGGGCTCGCGGTTGATGCACTACTCCTTCGACAAGGGGATGGATCTGCTGGGGCTGGGGGCCAGAAGCGTGTGGCGCCTCGACACCGACGAGCACAACCGGCTCGACCTGGCGGCGCTGGAGCAGGCCCTTGCCCAGAGCAAGGCACAGAAGCTGAAGGTGCTGGCACTGGTCGGCGTCGCCGGCAGTACCGACTTTGGCTCCATCGATCCCCTGTCGGAGCTGGCATCCATCGCCGAGCGCGAGCAGATCCACTTTCATGTGGATGCCGCCTGGGGCGGTCCGACCCTGTTCTCTCCCCGTTATCAGGGGCTGCTGGAGGGGATCGAGCGGGCCGATACCGTCACCCTGGATGGCCACAAGCAACTGCTGGTGCCGCTCGGTACCGGCATGCTGCTCTGCCGCCAGCCGGATCTGATGATGACGGTCAAGCGCGAGGCCCCCTACGCCATTCGTGCCAGCTCCTTTGATCAGGGACGCTTCACCCTGGAAGGAACCCGCCCCGCCAACGCCCTCTATCTGGACGCCGCCTTCCAGCTGTTTGGCCAGCAGGGCTACGCCAGCCTGATCGAGGCCAACTACGATCGGGCACGCCTGATGGCGGAACTCATCGATGCGGATCCCGCCTTCGAGCTGATGTCGGCCCCCGTGATGAACCTGCTCTCCTACCGCTGCATTCCGCCCCATCTGCAGGGCAAGCCCCTGAACGAGACAGCCAACGAGCAGATCAACGCCTTCAATGTCGCCCTGCAAAAGGCCCAGCGGGCCGAGGGGCACAGCTTTGTCTCCCGCACCCAGCGGGCGGTGGTGCGCTACGGTGCCCAGCCCCTCACCCTGTTGCGGGCCGTGCTGCTCAATCCGCTTATCGAAGAGCGCCATATCCGCGAGCTGCTGGCGGATCAGAAACGCCTCGGCGGCGAGATTGCCGGCCAGATGTTCGACCAGAGTAGCGACAGGGAACCGGATGCAAAATGAGCGGTCTTATTCATTTGCCGTTATCCACCTTGCAGGTAAACTGAACCAAATTTTGAGGACAATGGGCCAGACATGAAGCAATTTATTGAATTTATTCCACTTATTGTATTTTTTGCCGTATACAAGTTCTACGACATCTATATGGCCACCGGCGCCCTGGTGGTGGTGACCGGCCTGCAGCTCATCTATGGCTGGGTGCGTTATCGCAAGGTCGAGAAGATGCAGCTGTTCACCTTCCTGCTGGTCGGCTTCTTCGGCGGTCTCACCGTCTTCTTCCACGATGACGCCTTCATCAAGTGGAAGGTCACCGTGGTCAACGCCCTGTTTGCCCTGGGGCTGCTCATCAGCCGCTACGGCTTTGGCAAGAACCTGATCAAGCAGATGCTGGCCAAGGAGCTGCAAGCTCCCGATGCCATCTGGGACAAAGTCAACCTCGGCTGGGTCGGCTTCTTCACCGTCTGTGGTCTGCTCAACCTCTATGTGGCATTCAATCTGCCGCAGGAGATCTGGGTCAACTTCAAGGTATTCGGCCTGCTCGGCATGACCCTGGTCTTTACCCTGCTATGTGGTGCCTACCTCTATCGCCACCTGCCCGCCGAGCAGAAAGGCGAGCTGAAAAAATAATCGCATCAAGAAAAGGACGCTCTCATGTGGTATCTCATCTATTCGGAAGATGTTCCCAACAGCCTGCCGCTGCGCAAACAGGCTCGCCCCGCTCACCTGGCCCGTCTGCAGGCGCTGCAGGATGAGGGACGTCTGCTGACCGCCGGCCCCAACCCGGCCATCGATGCCGAGGATCCGGCCGATGCCGGCTTCACCGGCAGTACCGTCATCGCCGAGTTTGCCAGCTTGGCGGATGCCCGGGCCTGGGCCGATGCCGATCCCTATGTGGCGGCCGGCATCTATGCCAGCGTCACGGTCAAACCGTTCAAGAAGGTCTTTTAAGAGAGCGCTGCCGCAAACGATGGATGCAAAGAGGCCGGACACTGTCCGGCCTCTTTTTCTACCCCGGCTACCAGCAACGCCCGATCAGGCCTTCGCGACAAACCAGGGATTGAGGATATCCGGCTTGTTGTAGACAAGGGGCTCGCCATCGAGCCGGGTCACGCTGCCACCGGCCCCCTCCAGTACCGCCTGGGCGGCCCCCGTGTCCCACTCGCAGGTAGGCGCAAGACGGGGATAGAGCTCGGCGCCCCCCTCGGCGATGATGCAGAACTTGAGGGAGCTGCCCATGGAGACCAGCTCAATCTCGCCCCGTTCCATGTCACCAAAGCGTGCCAGATAATCGAGGGTCTCCCGCGAGAGGTGATTGCGGCTGCCCACCACCCGCCAGGGGCTTCCTTCCCGGTGCGGGCGTGTCTGGATGGCCTCACGCCTGCCATCGGCGATGCACCAGGCACCGAGTCCCTTGCCGCCATACCAGAGCTTGTCCAGCACGGGAGCGTAGACCAGCCCCCAGCGCGGTGCCCCCTCTTCAATCAGCGCGATATTGACGGTGAACTCGCCGTTGCGGGAGACAAACTCCTTGGTGCCATCCAAAGGATCCACCAACCAGTAGCGCCGCCACTCCAGCCGCTCGGCCATCACTTGCGGGCCCGACTCCTCCGACAGCACGGGGATATCTGGCGTGAGCCTGGCAAGCGCTCGCACTATCACCTCGTGGGCCCCCTTGTCGGCGGCAGTGAGCGGGCTCTCGTCACTCTTGTACTCTACCGCAAAGGGCTGGCTGTAGATGGCCATGATGGCCTCCCCCGCGGCGCGGGCAACGGGTTCAATCTCGGCAATCTCGGGTCGGTACATAAGGGGCTCTTCCAGTGTGCAGGCCAGTCAGTGTAACCCTTTTTGACATCAATCGCTTATAGCTTATTGCTCTGAGCTATTTCCTTCGGTTGCGACCTTGAGCTGGTATGCATCTGCGTGCAATCAAGAGTCAGGAACCACCTACATGGCGCACGCTAGAGGCCGCTTCTCCCGGGATGGCATCATAGGTATTCAGTGTAATGGAGCGACGCTTTTCAGCTATTTGCACAGACTCTTCTGCCGAAGCGATGTGTTGAAACAAAGATTTCATTTCGTTTCCATCCATCATGATTCGATGATAAAGCCACAACAAAGCCTTTCTCCTGTGCAAGAGAACATAGTGACTCGCTACACATAAATCTCAAAAAACTTCGATACCTTTCTTTTTGTGATCTTACTCATAGAGCAGGCTGCACTCTGTTTTGTTGTGCAAGCCACAAGCATATGGTTTTGAAACGGATCGAAACTTTTTCTGATGACCAGACGGGCAAGGATGGTGGAATGAAAGGGATGCAGGGTCTTGTCCTACGAGATAAACAGGATAGCCACCTGTATCAACTGGTGGCTGACGGCCACTCTCCGATACGCATCCTTGGGTTTGTTCGAATCCTCCCATCCACAAGCCACAGGAGGCAACCCGCCAGCACACCATTCTGACCTTTCCACTACCGCACGGAGACAACCATGCACTCACATATCGCGAGCATGACGTTGCTGGTCATGCTGACCCTACCCACCTTCGCCCGGGCCGAGGTGATGTCGCTGGAGGGAAACCAGTACCGCATCACCGTCGAGACAGCTGCCGACCAGTTCCGAGAGATCACCTTCACCAACACTGCCAATGGCGATCTCATCCGCTCGAACAATCTGTTTGATATCAAAGGGCTGGATGATCGGCTGACCTCATCGGCCGACTTCAGAGTCACGGCGTTCGCCAAGGTGCAAGACCATATCAACTTAGAGTTGAAAAACGCCGACTTCGTGGTCAAAAGCGCTATCCGGCTGCCCTCGAACAAAAGCTACGCCAGCATTGATTTCTCACTGGGCACTCGGCAAAACGACAAGCGGATCAACGGTTTTTCCATGCTGCCATTTCGCACCCAGGCCCCGTTCGTCTATGGAGCCATCAACAGTTCCCCCATCATCAGCGACAGCTTCTTCATCACGCCGCAGAATCCACTGGTCAACACCCGTGCCTACGAGGGGGGCGTCAGCCAACTTGTCTCCCTCAAACTCCCCCTCTCGCAAGACAAACCGCTCAGCTATCGCACCTATATCGGCACTTGCGGTGAGGGCCAGCTCAGACGCGACTTCAACCGCTTTATCAATGACGCCCGCGACAGACCTTACGCCCCCTATCTGCACTACAACTCCTGGCTCGACATAGGCTTCTTCACTCCCTACACGGAGGCCGAGGCCCTCAAGCGCATCAACCAGATTGGCGAGGCGTTGGTCAAACAGCGTGGGGTACCCGTAAACGGCTTTCTGTTTGATGATGGCTGGGACAATCGCAAGGGCAACTGGGCATTTAGCAAGGACTTCCCCGACGGTTTTCGCAAACTGAAAAAGGCTGCCGAAAAATACCATGCCCAGCTCGGGATCTGGCTTTCCCCTTGGGGCGGCTACAACAAACCAAGGGATGAGCGGATCTCCCATGCCGCCGAGTTCGGGTATGAACTGAGCGATGGCAAGTTCGCCCTCTCGGGCCCGATCTACTATCAAAACTTCCACCAGAAGGTGATGTCGCTCATCAAGGAACAGGGGGTTACTCACTTCAAGTTTGACGGTACCGGCAATGCGGACAAGCTGATCAAGGGGAGCCGTTTCACCAGCGACTTCGATGCCGCTATCAATCTCATCGCGGATGCGCGGGCCACCAACAAGGATGTGTTTATCAACCTGACCACGGGTACTACGGCCTCCCCCGCCTGGCTGTTCTTCGCCGACTCCATCTGGCGCGGCGGCGATGACATCAACTTCTACGGTCCGGGCTCCAAGGTTCAGCAATGGATCACCTATCGGGATGCCGAAACCTATCGTTCTATCGTCAAAAACGGTCCCCTGTTTCCGCTCAACTCCCTGATGCTGCACGGATTGGTCTATGCCAAGCAGGCCAAACATCTGGACAAGCAGTCACCGCAGGACTTTGCCGATCAGGCCTGGAGCTACTTCGCCACCGGTACCCAACTGCAGGAGCTCTACCTCACTCCCGAGCTGCTGACCGGTGAGAACTGGGATCTGCTGGCCAGGGCGGCGCTCTGGTCACGCCAGAACCAGGACGCTCTGTTTGACAGCCACTGGATCGGCGGCGATCCCACCCTGCTGGAAGTCTACGGCTGGGCCGCGTGGAGCCCCGACAGAGCATTTATCTCCTTGCGCAATCCGTCGAGCCAGCCTCAACAATTCCTGCTGGAACCACAGCGTCAACTTGAGATCCCGTCGGGGGAGGCAAGCTACTTCGAGGTTCGGTCACGCTATGGCAACAACCCGACCGTCCCCTCTTCGCTTGGCAATGGCGCCGTCATCAAGCTGGCACCGCTGGAGCTCATTACCCTTGAACTGACACCCTCCATTGAGCTGACCCCCGCCAGCTAGCAAACCACAGGTCAGGCACAATTCAGCATGCCGGGCGGCACTGATAAAAAGGGACGCCGCAGCGTCCCTTTTTATCTCTTGTCAGTCTCGGCCGATCAGATCCCCTGACGGGCTTCCTGCATCAGTGCACGCATATCGCTGACCGCCTTGGCCAGGCCGTCGAAGGCGGCACGACCGATAATGGCGTGGCCAATGTTGAGTTCATAGAGCTCGGGAATGGCGGCGATGGCCTTGACGTTGTGGTAGTGCAGGCCGTGGCCGGCATTGACCTTCAAGCCCTTGCCGGCGGCATAGGAGGCACCGGCGGCGATGCGCTTGAACTCGGCATTGCGCTCGGCATCCGTGGTGGCATCGGCGTAGCGACCGGTATGGATCTCGATGAAGGGAGCACCACTCGCGGCGGCCGCATCGATCTGGATGGGGTCGGCATCGATAAACAGCGACACCTGGGCGCCGACGGCGGCCAGACGGGTCACCGCATCGGTCACCTTGTCCAGCTGGCCGGCTACGTCCAGGCCACCCTCGGTAGTCACCTCGGTGCGCTTCTCCGGCACCAGGCAGACGAAATGGGGCTTGATGCGCCGCGCGATGCCGATCATCTCTTCGGTCACCGCCATCTCCAGGTTCATCCTGGTCTGGATCGTCTGGCGCAGGATCTCCACGTCCCGGTCGGTGATGTGGCGGCGATCTTCCCGCAAGTGAACCGTGATGCCATCGGCGCCAGCCTGCTCGGCCACGAAGGCGGCCTGTACCGGATCCGGGTACTGGGTGCCGCGGGCATTGCGCAGGGTGGCGATATGGTCGATGTTCACACCCAGGTAGATTTCACTCATGACGACTCCTTGAAACACTTCATTTGTTGACTGTGCGGCTGCCGCCTTGGCGCCAGCTCCGATATCCGTATGTCAGCCTTGCATACTGGCTTTGCGTTTCAAAAACAGCTCCCGGCTCTTGAGTTGGCGTTTGCCGAGATAGGGTTGCAAGGCCAGCCGGCTAAAACGCTTGGCCGCCTGCAGCAGGGGGGGAGTATCGAAACGTCCCTCGGCGAAGGCCAGCAGGTGGGCACCGAGAAACAGGGTACGGGGATCCGGCGCCCGCTCGCAAGCGACAAAGCCCAATTCGCGCTCGAAACCGTAGAGCAGTTCGGGCTGGATCGGCGCATCGTCGTCGGCGGCATATTCGAAGTCCACCGCATAACCGAGGGCCTGCAACAGCAGAAATTCGAAGCGTCGCAAGGGCAGCTCCGGGGTCTCGCCATCCGCCAGCGCCATGATGGCACGGGCATAGGCATCAAACACCTCGGGGAAGGGGGTATGAGCTTCCAGCAGGTAGTAGACCAGCTCGTTGAGATAGAGGCCGTAGAAGAGGCGATCCCCCCCTAAGCGCAGGGAGTGATCCGGGCACTCCACCTGGGTGAGATTCTTGAGATCCCCCTTGCCACGCCAGGCGATGGTGAGCAGGGTAAAGGGCTGCAGCAGCCCCTTCAGAGGGGAGCGTGGCCCGCGGGAACCGCGAGCCACCAGGGTAAAGCGACCACTATCCTGGGTGAATACCTCGACCAGCTGGCTGGTCTCCCGATAGGGCCGGCTGTGGATGACGAAAGCCGGGGTCAGCAATCAATCATCACCATACCCGAGACTGCGCAGGGCACGCTCGTCATCGGCCCAGCCCGCCTTGACCTTGACCCACAGCTCCAGGTGCACCTTGTTCTGGAACAGCCGTTCCATGTCGAGGCGTGCTTCTGTGCCTATGGTCTTGATCTTCTCACCCTTGTTGCCGATGACCATCTTCTTCTGGCCATCGCGCTCCACCAGGATCAGGGCGTTGATGTGGAAGATGCCGCTCTCTTCAACCTTGAAGCGCTCGATCTCCACCGTCACCGAGTAGGGCAGCTCCTCGCCGGTGAAACGCATCAGCTTCTCACGGATGATCTCGGAGGCCATGAAGCGGGAGGAACGGTCGGTCACGTAATCTTCCGGGAAGAAGTGCACATTCTCCGGTAGCAGATCCTTGGCCCACTCGCGGATCTTGGCCACGTTGGTGCCCTTCTGGGCGCTGATGGGCAGGATGTGGGAGAAGGCCATCTGCTGACCCAGCCACTCGAGGTGGGGGAGCAGCTCTTCCTTCTCCTTGACGTTGTCGACCTTGTTGACCGCCAGCACCACAGGGCACTTGAGGTGGCGCAATTTGCCCAGCACCATCTCGTCATCCTTGGTCCAGTGGGTACCGTCGACCACGAACACCACCATGGCCACGTCTCCCAGCGAACTGGTGGCGGCGCGGTTCATCAGGCGGTTGATGGCCCGCTTCTCTTCGATGTGCAGACCCGGGGTGTCCACATAGATGGTCTGGTAGTTATCCTCGGTGTCGATCCCCAGGATCCGGTGACGGGTGGTCTGGGGCTTCTTCGAGGTGATGCTGACCTTCTGGCCAAGCAGCTTGTTGAGCAGAGTGGACTTGCCCACGTTGGGGCGGCCCACGATGGCGACAAAGCCGCAGTAGGTAGTATCTGTCATGACAGTTTTTCCAATGCTTGCTGCGCTGCGGCCTGTTCGGCCTTGCGGCGACTGGTGCCGACCCCGACCAGCGGACCATCCAGACCTTCCACCTCGCACTGCACGGTGAACTCCTGGTTGTGGGCCTCGCCCTTGACGTTGGTCACTGTATAGGTCGGCAGGGATTTGCGGCTTCCCTGCAGAATTTCTTGCAGACGGGTCTTGGGATCCTTCTGCTCTATGCCCGGCTTGATCTCCTCCAAGCGGCTGGCATACCAGCCCAGCAGCAGGGTACGGATCGTCTCGAGATTGGAGTCCAGATAGATGGCGCCGATCACCGCCTCGACCGTGTCGGCCAGGATGGACTCACGGCGAAAACCGCCGCTTTTCAGCTCGCCCGGCCCCAGGATCAGGTGATCCCCGAGGTCGAACTCCCGGCCCAGCTCGGCCAGGGTCTTCTCGCGCACCAAGGTGGCACGCATCCGGCTGAGATCCCCTTCCGCCGCCTGCGGGAAGCGGTGGAACAGATCATCGGCAATCACCAGACTCAAAATGGAGTCACCCAGAAATTCCAGTCGCTCGTTGTGACGGGAACCGGCGCTGCGGTGAGTCAGCGCCCGGGTCAGCAGTTCTTGATCCTGAAAGACATGCCCGAGACGGGACTGCAGTCTGTTCATCTTGATATTCATTTACTTGATTCCGCCAATGCGGTTGAAGCGCACCCCTGTTGGTACCCAGCTTGGCAGCAGGGAGCCTTCTTCGCGCTCAAATTCAAAACTTATCCAGATAGCGACCGCCTTGCCCACCAGATTCTGCTCGGGCACGAAGCCCCAGAAACGGCTGTCGGTACTGTTGTCACGGTTGTCGCCCATCACGAAGTATTGCCCCTCCGGCACCACCCACTCATCCGGGTAGGTGCCCGGCTGGCGATAGTAACGGCCGACCATATCGGGCATCAGCGGATTGCGCAGGGTCTCGTGGGAGACATCGCCCAACTGCTCGGTATAGCGGTCAAGGGGGATCCCCATCTGGGTAAATTCACCTCTTTGTTCAAACTTGATGTCGAGCTTCTTGAAGCCCGGGCACGTTTTCCCTTCCTGCTCCTCGCACTTGGGCCGGATCATCAGCTCCTTGTTGCGATAGATGATCCTATCCCCCGGCATGCCGACTACCCGCTTGATGTAGTCCACCCGAGGTTCGAGCGGGTACTTGAACACCACCACATCACCGCGTTTGGGCTCACCGGTCTCGAGGAACTTGGTGTTGGTCACCGGATCCCGCAGACCGTAGGCAAACTTCTCCACCAGGATGAAGTCGCCCACCAGCAGGGTGGGCATCATGGAGCCTGACGGGATCTGGAACGGTTCGAAGATGAACGAACGCAATACCAGCACGAAGGTGATGACCGGGAAGATCCCGGCGGTCTGTTCGATCCAGACCGGCACGGGAGCAACCTTGGCCAGGGTCTTCTCGTCCAGATTGGCGCCGCCGTGGGCACGGGCCACGGCGATCTTGGCCGCGCGCTGCTTGGACCAGATCATCTTGTCCAGGCACCAGATAACACCGGTGATCGCGCAGACCACCACCAGGATCAGGGAAAACGTGCTAGCCATCTATCAATCCTTTCCGACGTGGAGAATCGCGAGGAAAGCCTCCTGCGGCACGTCGACACGGCCCAGGGACTTCATCCGCTTCTTACCTTCTTTCTGCTTGTTCAGCAGCTTTTTCTTCCGGCTCACGTCACCACCGTAACACTTGGCGGTCACGTCCTTGCGCAGGGCCTTGACGGTGCTGCGGGCGATAATCTGGTTGCCGATGGCAGCCTGGATGGCGATGTCGAACATCTGGCGCGGGATCAGCTCGCGCATCTTCTCCACCACCTGACGGCCGCGATACTGGGCGTTGTCCTTGTGGGTGATGATGGCCAGGGCGTCGACTCGCTCACCGTTGATCATGATGTCCAGACGGACCATGTCGGAGGTTTCGAAGCGCTTGAAGCCGTAATCCAGGGAGGCGTAGCCGCGGCTGGTGGACTTGAGGCGATCGAAGAAGTCGAGCACCACTTCCGCCATCGGGATCTCATAGGTCAGCGCCACCTGCTTGCCGTGGTAGACCATGTTGGTCTGCACGCCACGCTTCTCGATACACAGGGTGATCACGTTACCCATGTACTCCTGCGGCAGCAGGATGTGACACTCGGCGATCGGCTCGCGCATCTCCTTGATGCTGGTGATGGCAGGCATCTGGGCCGGGCTGTCGATGTGGATGGTGGTGCCATCGGTCTGCTCAATCTGGTAGACCACGGTCGGCGCCGTGGTGATCAGATCCAGATCGTATTCACGCTCCAGCCGCTCCTGGATGATCTCCATGTGCAGCATGCCGAGGAAGCCGCAACGGAAGCCAAAGCCCAGCGCAGTGGAGCTCTCCGGTTCGTAGAACAGGGAGGCGTCGTTGAGCGACAACTTCTCCAGCGCATCGCGGAAGGACTCGTAGTCATCGCTGGAGATGGGGAACAAGCCCGCATAGACCTGCGGCTTCACCTTCTTGAAGCCCGCCAGCGCCTTCTCGGCACCGTGCTTGGCCAGAGTCAGGGTATCGCCCACCGGCGCGCCGTGGATGTCCTTGATGCCGCAGACAACCCAACCTACCTCGCCACAACCCAGGCCGTCGGTATCCACCTGCTTGGGGGTGAAAATACCGATGCGATCCACACCCCAGGTCTGACCGGTGCTCATGACCTTGATCTTGTCGTTCTTCTTGAGCGAACCGTTCTTGATCCGCACCAGGGAGACGACGCCCAGATAGGAGTCGAACCAGGAGTCGATGATCAGCGCCTGCAGCGGAGCGTTCGGGTCACCTTCCGGTGCCGGGATCCTGGCCACGATCTCTTCCAGTACCAGATCGACGCCGAGGCCGGTCTTGGCGGAGCAGCGCACCGCGTCCACCGCATCGATGCCGACGATGTCTTCGATCTCTTCGGCAACACGCTCGGGCTCGGCGGCCGGCAGGTCAATCTTGTTCAGCACCGGCACCACTTCCAGATCCATTTCCATGGCGGTGTAGCAGTTGGCCAGAGTCTGTGCCTCAACCCCCTGGCCGGCATCCACTACCAGCAGTGCCCCTTCACAGGCCGCCAAAGAGCGGGAAACCTCGTAGGAGAAATCCACGTGGCCCGGGGTATCGATAAAGTTCAGCTGGTAGGTGTTACCGTCTTGTGCCTGGTAGTTCAGGGTCACACTCTGCGCCTTGATGGTAATGCCGCGCTCGCGCTCCAGCTCCATGGAGTCAAGCACCTGAGCCTGCATCTCGCGATCGGAGAGGCCGCCGCAAGTCTGGATCAGACGGTCCGACAGAGTCGATTTACCGTGGTCGATGTGCGCAATAATCGAGAAGTTACGAATGTGTTTCATCGAGCAAGAGTCACTCAAAATTGGTTTAAGGTCGGTTATGGAGGCGCGATTTTACTGGATAACCCGGCTGACGGCCATTCTTTAGTCGCCAGCGCCCGTCAAATAGCGCCAACCGGGTCAAGAGATAATGCGGACAGGAACCACCACTCCGATCATCCGGGGGCCATAGCGCCCCTGATCCAGGCGGTTGGAAAAGTAACGAACCAGTAAAAAGCCGAGCACGCCCCCCAATACGCTGGAGAGAATGGTGATCCCCTCCCCCCCGGCGAGCAGCGGCGCCAGCCAGAGCTGGCCCAGCAGAGCCCCCGCCAACAGGCAGAAGAGCGGCAGCACATAGACCAGTGCGGCCCCGCGCAGCAGGCTCTCTTGAGGAATTCCGAGCCGGATTTGCTGGCCGACCCGCACCTCGGCAGTCAGGCGCACCCGCAGACGCGGCGCCTTGAGGGGAAACGCCTTGGCAACCGTACCGGTGCCACAGTTGGATTGTTGCTGGCAACCGCTGCAGGCGGAGCGCCGTTCGCACTCCACCCAGGCATGGTCGCCCTCAATGGCCACAACCGTCGCCAGCTCTTCACTCATCTCGTTCACGGCAACACCTCGGGCTTGCAAAGCACGGGATCTGAACACGCTTTGCCAGGTTCAGCAAGCGCCCTTCCCCTCTGTGCCAGCGTCATTGTACCGCTTCGTTGCGAACCAAGGCCTGGACCGACTCGGCGATCCGCTTGGCCGTCTCGGCAGGCACTTCCCCCACGACGGTGATCTCGACCCCCACCTCGTTGACATAGCTCACCAGCGAAGTGGCTCCCTGGCGGATCAGCTGCTGGCGCACCGCCTGCTTGGGATCGACCCGGGCCACATAGACGGAGAGGTCCACCAGGCCATCGGAGAGCATCATGTAGTCCACAGGCAGACTGGTGGTCACCAGCTGGTGTTTGTCGCGAGAGAGCACCTTGAAGCCATCCGGCAGCCAGGTGATCTGCCAGCTCAGCACTTGCTGCGGGGCAGGATAGGCATCTTCCAGCGCCAGCGCCTCCGGCAGCTTGCTCTTGGCCAGGGCAACCAGCCAGGGTGCCGGCTTGCTCTGCAGCTCCAGATCGACACCCAGCACCTGCTCGACCAGATTGCCTTCCCGCTCCACCATGTCGACCCGCAGCAACAGGTTGCTCTGCTCATCGATCCAGAGCACGAAGCCATACTTGTCTGCTTCTTTTGGCACCAGTCTGACGACCTGGGCCACCACACCAGCTACCCGGCTGCGACCGGCCAGCACGGCGTCATAGCTTTCCATCACCCGGGAAAGCGGCATCTTCACCAGGGTCGACCAGACGCCCGGGAAGCGTGCCCCCTTCAGGGTGTAGGGTTCATGACTGTTTTCAAAAAAGGTGAATTCATCCTGGCGCTGCAGATACTCGATGGCCTTGCCGTCGAGATAGCTGAGATGAGCGACCTCCTTGCCATCGATCACGGCATGACTGATGCGGATCGGCTCAAGGCGCCCCTGACGGGCTTTGACCATGGATAACTCGAAGTTTTGCTGCTGCACGGCACTCTGCATCTGCTGCAACAAGGCCTCGGCCGACTTATCGTCGGCCGAGGCCTTGGCACTGATCAGCAGGAGAGAGGCCAGCAAAATACGGCTGGACTGGCGCACGTTGTTGGTATCCCTGACGACTCGTTATTGTTGAATTTGCCTGTCTTGCAGCAGACGTTGCTGCAACTGGTGGTCACGCAGGAAGGCGTTGATCCGTTCCCGCTGCTCCTGCATCTGCTGCTCGGTCAACCCTTGCTGGCGATTGCGGTTACCCTCTTGCGGATAGTGCACGCTGACCGGGGCCGCGCTGCCACCGATAGGGATGGTATTGAGCACAGGGTTGGTCGGCACGCCGTCCTGTCCCTGATACTGCTGTACCCCGAAGATGACCGCCGCGGCGACCGATGCCGCAATGGCGTATTGGCCAAGTTGCTGGCCGATACGGCGGAACAGCGGCACCACATTGGAATCTGTCTTGGCTGGTTCCATTTCCGGTTGTGCCTGAGGCGCAACCGGTTTGGCCTCGACCGGCTTGGGTGCCAGTACGGTGGGCTCATCTTCCAGTGCGGCCATGATGCTGTCGCTGAGATCCAGCTGCAGATTGACCGGCAGGTCCCCCCGCATGGCATCGCCGATCAGGTGGTAACGACCCCAGGTATCTTGCAAGTCGGAGTCCAGCTCCAGCTCGTTCAGTACTTGTGCGTCACTCAGGTCACCATCCATCAGGGCAGAGATTTGCTCTTTATTTGCCATAAGTTAAACCCGTCTTTCCCCAGTTAGTTCTCGATCAGAGGTTGCAGCTTTTTGTCGATTGCTTCCCTCGCCCGGAAGATACGGGATCTGACCGTACCCACAGGGCAATCCATGATTTCGGCAATCTCTTCGTAGCTCAGCCCTTCCAGTTCACGAAGGGTGATCGCTGTCCTCAGGTCTTCCGGCAAGGCCTCTATGGCGGCAAACACGGTGCGCTTGATCTCGTCGGTCAGCGCCAGGTTTTCAGGGGTTGAGACCTCTTGCAAGGCTTCACCACCACCATAGGACTCTGCTTCGTCAGCCTCCACATCACTGCTGGGCGGCCTGCGCCCCTGGGAGGTCAGATAATTCTTCGCCGTGTTGACGGCAATTCGGTACAACCAGGTATAGAAAGCACTCTCACCACGGAATGTCGGCAAAGCCCGGTAGGCTTTGATAAAGGCCTCTTGCGCCACATCGGGCACATCTCCGGGATTGTTGACATACCTGGACACCAGGTTGACCACCTTGTGCTGGTATTTTTTTACCAGCAGGTTGAACGCTGCTTTGTCGCCACGCTGGACACGTTCAACCAGCTGTTCGTCCAGTAGATTCTGGTCGCTCATTGGAGCCGTAAAACCCCCATCAGGTTATCGTTTTTCTTTTCCGGCCCTTCCTAAGCGCACAAGTTCAGACAGGGAGAATCAGAGAAAGTTCGCTTGCATTGAAAAAAATGTGATGCAGGCTGCATACACGCCCCCGCTTGGGCTACCATGGTGCCAGTTCTTAATCCAGGCCAATGATACTTATGAAAGCAAGTGTTGAATACCTTTGCGACGTACTGATCATTGGCAGCGGTGCCGCCGGTCTGTCTCTCGCGTTGCGATTGGCGGACCAGGCCAAAGTCCTGGTTCTGAGCAAGGGGCCCATCAGTGAGGGGGCCACTTTCTATGCGCAAGGAGGCATCGCTGCCGTGTTCGACGAGACCGACAGCATCGAATCCCACGTGAGCGACACGCTCAATGCCGGGGCAGGATTGTGCGACCCGGCCGCGGTCGAGTTCACCGCCCGCAACGCCCGCGACTCCATCCAGTGGCTGATCCAGCAGGGGGTCCCCTTCGATCAGGAAGAAGACTCCGAGGGCGAATCCCACTATCACCTGACCCGCGAAGGGGGCCACAGCCATCGCCGCATTTTCCACGCGGCCGACGCCACCGGCAAGGCGGTGCAACTGACCCTGATCGATCAGGTACGCGCCCACCCCAACATCCAGCTGATGGAGCGCTTCAACGCGGTCGATCTCATCACCACCCGCAAGCTGGGTCTGCCGGGCAACCGGATCCTCGGCGCCTATGTCTGGAATCGCAACGCCGAGCAGGTCGAAGTTGTTCGCGCCCGCTTCGTGGCACTGGCGACCGGCGGCGCCTCCAAGGTGTACCAGTACACCTCCAACCCGGACGTCAGCTCCGGGGACGGCATCGCCATGGCATGGCGCGCCGGCTGCCGGGTGGCCAACCTGGAGTTCAACCAGTTCCACCCTACCAGCCTGTTCCACCCCGACGATCCCAACTTCCTGCTGACCGAGGCCCTGCGCGGCGAAGGCGCCTATCTGCGTCGCCCCGACGGCAGCCGCTTCATGCCGGAATTTGACGAGCGCGCCGAGCTGGCACCGCGGGATATCGTCGCCCGTGCCATCGACCACGAGATGAAGCGCCTCGGTGCCGACTGCATGTATCTGGACATCAGCCACAAGCCGGCGGAGTTCATCATCAAGCACTTCCCGACCATCCATGAGCGCTGCCTCGCGGTCGGCATCGACATCACCAAAGAGCCCATGCCCATCGTGCCCGCGGCTCACTACACCTGTGGTGGGGTGATGATCGACAACAATGGCCAGACCGACATTCCCGGCCTCTATGCCATCGGCGAGGTGACCTATACCGGGCTGCACGGCGCCAACCGGATGGCCTCCAACTCCCTGCTCGAATGCGTGGTCTATGCCCATCAGGCGGGTGCCGACATCCTGGCCAAGCTGCCGACAAGCGTGGAGCCGCCTCACCTGCCCGCCTGGGACGAGAGCCAGGTGGAAGACTCCGACGAACTGGTGGTGATCCAGCACAACTGGCACGAGCTGCGATTGATGATGTGGGACTATGTGGGGATAGTGCGTACCAACAAGCGTCTGGCCCGCGCCAAACGCCGCATCGACCTGCTCAAGCAGGAAGTGCAGGAGTACTATGCCCACTTCCGGGTCTCCAACAACCTGCTGGAGCTGCGCAACCTGCTGCAGGTGGCCGAGCTTATCGTCAACTGTGCCCTACAGCGCAAAGAGTCCCGCGGCCTGCACTACAACCTGGACTATCCGGACATGCTGCCGAACCCCAAGCCCACCGTACTGACCCCGGAGCGGGATTGACCCCGGCCTGGCAAATGCCCATCCGTGACCCCGCTTAAGGCGGGGTCACTCTTTTTTGGCAAAGCGACAAGCAGAAAGCAACGTCATCACAGCCCCCCAACCTGACAATGAGGCTGCGACAGCGGCGAATGAAAGCGCGGTATTCAACGTCCGCTATCAGACGACAGGAAATGGATAGCCCGGGCCAACAGGCGATAGTGTGCGGGGGGAAGCGAGTCGGAGCAGATCCACAGGATGCAGGGCGCCCCTTGTTCAGGCAAAAGAGAGAGTCTCAGCACCCCGGGCAGAGTGCGACTCCCGGGGCCCAGCTGATAGCGGGCGCCTTGCCACGACAGCCAGCGGCCATCCCACTCCAGCATAAAGGCATCGCGTGGCAGTGCACGCCAGCCCAGCACCAGAGCGGCCAGCCAGCAGGGAATAAACAGGGCCCAACGCCAACCATCGATCAACATGGCCACAGGCCATAGCAACAACAGAAAGAGCGCCAGCAGCCAGATCCGCTGATGGCGGGAGGGGTGAACCGTCATGCTCACCCGCTCCACCGGATCAGCCCTGGCGGTCGTGACGGGCCTGGTTGCGCTCCAGGATCATCGGGATCATGGCGGCAAAGGCGGGGTCTTCGGGGATACCATGACCCATGCACCACTTGAACAGATCCGGGTCATCGCTCTCCAGCAGGCGGATAAAGGTCTGCTGATCGGCCTCGCTCAGGGTGTCGAATTCGTGTTCAAAAAAGGGCATAAAGATCACATCCAGCTCGAGCATGCCGCGACGGCAGGCCCACTTCAGGCGGGATTTTTCAACTGGGCTTAACATGGAACTCTCCTTACAAAGACCGTGGGATGGTACCAGCTGGATTTTCCGGCTGACAAACATTAGTTACGTCTTTACCATGCAGCTCACATACTTTCTCTCTGGAATACCATCGTGAGCCTGCAACCACCTGTTTTTCCTGCCGAGCCGACCCGCTTTGCCCTGACCAAGATCGCCATCACCCGCATCGCCGGCCAGGATCGCGTCAAATACCTGCAAGGTCAGGTCACCTGTGACGTCAATGCCCTGCAACCGGGACAAAATACCCTGGGTGGCCACTGCGATCCCAAGGGCAAGCTGTGGAGCAATTTCCGCCTGCTCTGTCTCGAAGAGAGCCTGCTGATGCTGACGACCCCCTCCGTGCTGGAGCGCCAGCTGCCGGAGCTGAAGAAATTCGCCGTTTTCTCCAAGGTGGAGATCGCCGCCGACGAGCGCCACGCCACCGGGATTGCCGGAACCGGCAGCGACGCCTGGATCGCCGATCACTTTGGCCTGGTCCAAAGCGGGCTGGTCGACGGCGGCATGGCGGTGAAAATTGAGCAGGATCGCTGGCTGCTGGTGAGCGACCAGCAAGCCGAGGCCCTGCCGGCGGGCGACGAATCCCTCTGGTGGGGGCTCGAGATCAAGGCGGGTCTGCCGCACATGGAAGCGGTGCATCAGGGGGAGTTCATCCCGCAGATGCTCAACCTGCAGGCCCTCGACGGCATCTGCTTTACCAAGGGTTGCTACATGGGTCAGGAGACGGTGGCGCGCGCCAAGTATCGCGGCGCCAACAACCGTGCCCTGTTCCTGCTGGCGGGCGTTGCCAACGAGCCTGTGGCCAGTGGTGATACGCTGGAGATCCGGCTCGGTGACAACTGGCGTCGCAGCGGTATGGTGCTCAACGCCTGGCAACAGGATGGTCAGGTGTGGCTCACCGCCGTGCTGCCCAAAGACACCGAGACCGACGCCCTGTTCCGTCTCAAGCAGGATGAGAGCGCCAGCCTCACCCTGCAGTCCCTGCCCTACGCCCTCATCGACTGACCCGCAATCCGGACTAACGAGGCACGCGCGCCAGCAGTGCCTCCTTCAGCCAGCGCCCCGCCTGCCCAAGCGGGCGGGCGCGGTGCCACTGCAGCTCCAGCACCAGTTCATGCCTGGCGATAAAGTCGGGAGTCAGCACCACCACCTCCTTGCGCGCCAGGGGCCTGTCCAGCAAGAACTCGGGCACCACGCCCCATCCCAGCCCACGCTTGACCAGCTCCAGCACGCCGAGATCTCCCTCGACCCACCACACCTGAGAGGCAATGCGAAAGCGCTGACGCTCGGGGCCATCCCGCCGCCCGGTGGCAATCAGCTGGCGCGCCCCCTGCAGATCGACCTCTTGCACCAGCACCCTGTGCGCCAGCGGATGATCCGGCGAGACCACCAGCGGCATGGCCACTTCCCCCAGAGTACGGGTGACTATCTCCCGCTGGGGAACAGCCTGCTGGTAACTGATACCAAGCTGGGCGCGGCCGCTGACCAGCATGTCGGTCACATCCTCCATCAAGGGAAAGAGCAGCTCCAGCTCGACAGCCGGGTAACGGCGGGCAAACTCTTCCAGCAAGGCGCCCAGCCAGGGGAGATGGGAATCATCGTCAATGGCCAGGGTCAGCCGTGACTCCACCCCCGCCGCCAGCTCGCCGGCAATCGCCTGCAGGCGCTCACCCTGCGCCAACAGTATGCTCGCCTCCTGCACCATACGAACCCCGGCCGCCGTCAGCCGGGGATAACGGCCGGTGCGGTCGAACAGGGTCAACCCCAGATCGATCTCCAGATTGGCGATGGCAGTGCTCACCACCGACTGCGCCTTGCCCAGCTTACGCGCCGCAGCCGAAAACGAGCCGGCCTCGGCGGCGGCCAGCAGTACATTGAGTTGTTCCAGTGACGGCCCCATCCCGGAATTCCTGTTTGCTTGTGATACTTGTCGACCAAGCTATCTGATTTACAGATAGATAGTAACGTGAATACATCAACTTTTATCGATAGATTGGCCCGATATTCGTGAACGAACCTGATTGAGAGAGTGATTTATGCGAACCCGTAACGATCGCCTGCGCCATGCCATCGGCTTTGAATTGATTGGCCTGCTGATTGCCGCCCCGTTGGCGAGCTGGGTCACCGGAGTCGGGCTCAACCACATGGGGCCACTGGCACTGTTCTTTTCGGTGCTCGCCACCGTCTGGAACTATGTCTACAACATCGGCGTCGACAAGTTGCTGATGAAGTATCAGGGCCATACCCACAAGAGCCTGTGGCAACGGATTGTGCATACCTTCGGTTTCGAGGGGGGCTTGCTGACCGTCGCCCTGCCGGTGATGTCCTGGTGGCTGGACATCAGCCTGCTGGAGGCGCTGGTGCTGGATCTGGGCTTCGTAGCCTTCTATCTGGTCTACGCCTTCGCCTACAACTGGGGCTATGACAAGGTGTTCCCCATCCCCCAACCGATGCCGCAGAAGGCGCTGGGCTAAGCGGCAAGATCCCCCCAAAAAAAACAGGGCACCATCATGATCGCAATGATGGTGCCTGAGAGAACAAAAGCGGCTAGCGGGGAGAGAGAAACGTCAGGCCTGAGCCTTGAGCTCGGCACCCTCTTCATCGGTGGCATCAGCCTCTTCGGGTTGAGCCTGGGCTAGTTGCAGGGCTTCCAGCTCGCTTTGGTATTCACCAAGCATCTGCTGGGCCACCGCCATATCCCCTTTGTGCTTGCGCTCGAACAGATGGTGCTGCACCACGCCATTGAGATAATCCACCGTGATGGGCTGCTCCAGGAAGCTCTGCAGCCCCTCTTTTTCCAGCTCGGCATTGATGTCATCGGCAGTGGTACGCAGCAGACCGGCGAGTTGAACCAACATGCGGCGCTCACCTTCGCGCAGCAGGCTCAACATGCGGTTTCTCTGCTGCTCATTCTGTTGGGTCATACATTTCCTTACGTCTAGTGGGAACAAGCTCGCTCATTCTGCCCTGTCCCCATGGCAGCGTCCATCTCATGACCCCCACAAATTTTCGGCGCAGGTTCACAAATGGCGACAGATGATATTCAGGGCGGCTCTGGGGTATAGTAACCGCTGATTTTCGGGGCATTTCATTAACAAAAATGACCCCGCCGGTTTACCCCACCGAGGTGAAAATCCCCCTTTATGACTGACGCCATTGTGGTGCTCTGCACCTGCCCAGACCAACCCAGTGCCGACCTTGTCTGCGAACAGCTGCTGACCCGGCGACTGGCCGCCTGCATCAACCAGCTGCCGGGCGTGACCTCTGTCTATCGCTGGCAAGGCAAGGTGGAACGGGCCACCGAGATCCAGCTCATCATCAAATCCCGGATGCCGCTCTTTGCCGAGCTGCAACAGTGTATCCTCACCCACCACCCCTACGAGGTGCCCGAGTTGCTGGCGCTGCCGGTCAGTGCGGGTCTACCCGCCTATCTCGACTGGCTGAAGGAGGAGACCCCATGAGTCGTGCTCGCCTGCGCTATCTGCTGCCCGCCCTGTTCACCCTGCTGCTGGGCCTGTTGTGCCCCCCCGTCCAGGCAAGCAGTGATCTGCTGGGGAGCCTGGGCATTCAGGCCAGTACCAAGCCCGCCTTCCTGAAGGTCGACGAGGCCTTTACCCTGGAGAGCGAACAGCGGGGCAACCGGCTGCTGCTGCGACTTCGCATCGCCGATGATTACTATATTTATCGCCACAGCCTGCGCTTTCAGGGCAACGACCTCACCTTCAGCGAGCCCGTCCTGCCCGAGGGAACCGAGCACGAGGACGATTTCTTCGGCAAGACCCGGGTCTATTACCAGGAGGTGGAGATCCCCGTCACCCTGACCGAGGCAGGGCCACAAGCGAGCCTCAAAATCAGCTACCAGGGCTGCACCGTGGGGCTCTGCTACCCGCCGACCACCAAGGTGGTCGAGGTGCAGTCGCTGATGGCCACGTCGGGTGATAACGAGGCGGCGCCCGCTGCACCATCCAGCCAACAGGATAAACTGGCCGCTGCCCTCGGCAGCCAGGGCTTCTGGCTCAGCATCGCCGCCTTCTTTGCACTGGGGCTGGGGCTCGCCTTCACCCCCTGCGTCTTTCCCATGTATCCCATTCTGACCGGCATCATCGCCGGTGCCGGCCATCGTCTCTCCACCCGCCGCGCCTTCCTGCTCTCCTTCGTCTATGTCCAGGGGATGGCGCTCACCTACACCCTGCTCGGGCTGGTAGTGGCCTCGGCCGGGCTGCAATTCCAAGCGGCGCTACAGCACCCCTATGTGCTGATCGGCCTCTCGGTGATGTTCGTGCTGCTGGCTCTCTCCATGTTCGGGCTCTACACCCTGCAGCTGCCGAGCAGCGTGCAAACGCGCCTCTCCGGCCTCTCCAACCGCCAGCAGGGCGGTTCGGTGGCCGGGGTCGCCATCATGGGGATGATCTCGGGACTGGTCTGCTCCCCCTGCACCACGGCACCGCTCTCCGGCGCCCTGATTTACGTGGCCCAGAGCGGCGATCTCTGGCTCGGCGGTGCGGCGCTCTACGCCCTGTCGCTGGGGATGGGACTGCCGCTGCTGCTGCTCGGCACCTCGGGCGGCAAGCTGCTGCCCAAGGCCGGCGCCTGGATGGATGTGATCAAGCAACTCTTTGGTTTTGCGCTGCTGGCGGTGCCCATCCTGCTGCTCTCAAGGCTCTGGAGTGATCAGACCGCCACCCTGGCCTGGCTCGGCTGGGGGTTGGCGCTGTGCGCCTACCTCTATCACCACAACCAGCATCAGCCCCACTCCATCGGCAAGAGCCTGCGCGGTTTTGTGCTGCTGCTGGCGATGATCAGTGCCGTGGTGGTGGGCAAGGATCTGCTGCTGCCCGCCCCCAGCGCCCAGACCAGTGCCGAAACCCGGGCGCCGCAGTTTATTCGCATCAAGACCCAGGATGATCTCAAGACCCAGCTCGCAGCCGCCCGCGGCAAACCGGTGCTGCTCGACCTTTATGCCGACTGGTGCGTCGCCTGCAAGGAGTTCGAGCACAAGACCTTCAGCGATCCTGCGGTGCGCGAGCGCTTTGCCTACATGGTGCTGTTGCAGGCGGATGTCACTGCCAATGACGACGCCGATGTCGAGCTGCTCAACGGCCTCAATGTGCTGGGCTTGCCCACCCTGATCTTCTTCGATCGCGCCGGCAACGAACTCACGGGGCAAAGAGTCACCGGCTTTATGGGCCAGGCCGAGTTTCTGGCTCAGCTCGACAAGCTGCCATAGATGGGAATTGGCCTGGCGCACCGCTGGGCCATCCCCACTGTTACTCGCTGATTTTTCTGGCAATCCCTTGTATATGAGCGACAGCGTGGCAAAATTTGCCCTCCATTGTTTCGCCCGTCCGGAGTTTTGATGAAAAAGTGGTTCATCCCCCTGCTGGCCCTCTGGCTCTATGGCTGCAGCGCGGGCCCCGGTGAAGAGGTGATCCGCCAGCAGGTCAGTGACAAGCTGATGGCGGAAACGGACGCCAGCCTGTTCGAGATCAGCGACTTCGCCATCCTGGACAAGGAGGAACGCATGGAAGGCGTCTATCTGGTCAAGGTCAGCTACCAGCTCCACTTCAAGCAGGGGCTGGCTCAACTGCAAGTGCTGCACGACGAGGATCTGGTCTACGACAAGGTCGGTCCCTTCCAGCAGGAGATGGGACTGATGGAGCTGGAGCGCAAATATGGCGACTTCGAGGCTGGCCAGGTGCTGCCCCAGCAAGCCGAAGTGTGGATGATGAAGACGGAGCAGGGCTGGCGGCTGGCCGAGCCCGCCCACTAATCCCGCTCAGGATAGTGCCCGCCCCACCTGCGCTATAGCAAATCCTTCATCCGGTGCCACAGCATCCCGAGCGCCAGCAGCGGGGAGCGCAGGGCAGGGCCACCGGGGAAGGTGATATGGGGCACGCTGGCAAACAGATCGAAGCCCCGGCTCTCGCCGCGGATCGCCTCCGCCACCAGCTTGCCCGCCATGTGGGTGGCATTGACCCCATGCCCCGAATAAGCCTGGGCGTAGAAGACATTGGGATGCTGCTTGAGGCGGCCGATTTGCGGCAAGCGGTTGGCGCCTATGCCTATCATTCCCCCCCACTGGAATTCAATGGCGGTGCCGGCCAGTTCGGGGAATACCCGCAGCAGCTTGGGCAACATAAAGGCTTTTATATCGCGAGGATCACGGCCGGAATAGTTGCAGGCACCGCCAAACAGCAGGCGGCCGTCGGCGGAGAGACGGTAGTAGTCGAGCGCCACGTTTTGATCGCACACCGCCATGTTTTGCGGCAGCAACCGCTGGCGCAGCCGTTTCTCCAGCACCTCGGTGGCGAGGATGTAGGAGCCCGCCGGCAGCACCTTGCCCCCCAGCTCGGGGTTGAGGTCATTGAGATAGGCGTTGCAGCCGATCACCAGGTAGTCGGCGCTGACCCGGCCATGGGCCGTGGTGACCTGTAGCCGCTCGCCATAGTCGATGTGCACCACCCTGGATTGCTCAAACAACGCCACTCCCAGGCTGGCCGCCGCTCGCGCCTCACCCAGCGCCAGATTGAGAGGGTGCAGGTGGCCGGAGCCCATGTCGATCATGCCGCCGATGTAGCGATCCGATCCCACCACGCTATGCATATCTTCGCGCGCCACCAGTTTCAGCTCGTGCCGGTAGCCGAGGCTCGCCAGGTGCGCCGCCTCCTCTGCAAACCCGGCCAGATGGCGCTGGCGGGTGGCCAGATCGCAGTAACCCCAGCGCAGGTCACAATCGATGTTGAAGCGCTCGACTCGCTCGCGCACCAGCTCGACCGCCGCCAGCCCCATCAGATCCAGCTCGCGCACACCCTCTTCACCAATCCAGCGGGCGAACTGGCTGGTGTCGTGACCGATACCGCGAATGAGCTGACCGCCGTTGCGCCCGGAGGCGCCCCAGCCTATACGGTTGGCTTCCAGCAGCACCACCTTGTAGCCAGCCTCGGCCAGATTGATGGCGGTATTGAGACCGGTGAAGCCGCCGCCGATGATGCAGACCTCGGCATTGCACTCCCCGCTGAGCTCTGGCCACTGCTGATTGTCATTGCGGGTGGCCGCGTAATAGGAGGCCACATGTTCCTGATGTGTGTTGTGCTTTCCCTGCATGTTCAGCATCCTGCCTTGGTTGCAAATTGTTTAATAAAATAAGCAGATTTGTTTCGATAATACCCAGCTCACTCACTGCAAACCAGTCGCACCGGATCACAGAAATGCAAAAGGCGCCCCGAAGGGCGCCTTTTCATGCAATCAAGGTACGGTAACGAATTACAGTACGTCGATGGCGTTCAGGTCGGAGAAAGCCTGTTCCAGACGCTTGATCATGGAAGTCTGACCGGCACGCAGCCATACGCGCGGATCGTAGAACTTCTTGTTCGGCTTGTCGGCACCTTCCGGGTTGCCCAGCTGACCTTGCAGGTAGGCTTCGTTGGTCTTGTAGAAGTCCAGAATGCCTTCCCAAGTCGCCCACTGGGTGTCGGTGTCGATGTTCATCTTCACCACGCCGTAGGAGATGGATTCGCGGATCTCTTCCAGAGTGGAACCTGAGCCACCGTGGAATACGAAGTCCAGGGACTTGGCCGGAATACCGAACTTCTCGGAAACATACTTCTGGGACGCATCCAGGATGGACGGGGTCAGCTTGACGTTACCCGGCTTGTAGACACCGTGTACGTTGCCGAAGGAGGCAGCGATGGTGAAACGCGGGCTGATCTTGGACAGACGCTCGTAGGCGTAGGCCACGTCTTCCGGCTGGGTGTACAGAGCGGACTGATCCATGTGGCTGTTGTCGACGCCGTCTTCTTCGCCACCGGTGCAACCCAGTTCCAGCTCCAGAGTCATGTTCATCTTGGCCATGCGGGTCAGGTACTCGCAGCAGATGTCGATGTTCTCTTCCAGAGACTCTTCGGACAGATCCAGCATGTGGGAGGAGAACAGCGGCTTGCCGGTTTCAGCGAAGTGCTTCTCGCCCGCTTCCAGCAGACCGTCGATCCACGGCAGCAGCTTCTTGGCAGCGTGGTCGGTGTGCAGGATCACAGGTACACCGTAAGCTTCGGCAACGGCGTGAACATGCTTGGCGCCGGAGATGGCGCCGATGATGGCAGCCTGCTGACCTTCCAGCTTCAGACCCTTACCAGCGGTGAATGCAGCACCACCGTTGGAGAACTGAACGATAACCGGCGCTTTCACCTTAGCGGCAGCTTCCAGCACGGCGTTCACGGAGTCGGTACCAACGCAGTTGACGGCCGGCAGAGCGAAGCCGTTCTCTTTAGCGATGGCGAACACTTTCTGAACGTCATCACCAGTGATCACGCCGGGTTTTACGAAGTCGAAAATTTTCTTAGACATGTTTAATCGTCCTGTCTCGTATGCCGTTAATAAAAAATGGGGGGTTCATCATGAACCGGCACAGCGGGCACATGATAAACGAAACGGGAGGCTTTTGCCCCCCGTCTCGGGTCAATTAGGCTTTGGCGCGCTGTTCCAGAATCGCGACAGCCGGCAGTACCTTGCCTTCTACGAACTCCAGGAAGGCGCCGCCGCCGGTGGAGATGTAGGAGACTTTGTCGGCGATGCCGAACTTGTCGATGGCAGCCAGGGTGTCACCACCGCCAGCGATGGAGAAGGCCGGGGATTCAGCGATGGCCTTGGCGATCACTTCGGTACCCTTGGCGAACTGGTCGAACTCGAACACACCTACCGGGCCGTTCCACAGAATAGTCTTGGCGTTCATGATGATGTCGGCCAGCGCCTTGGCGGAATCCGGACCGATGTCGAAGATCATGTCGTCGTCAGACACGTCAGCCACGGACTTGGTGGTCGCCGGAGTGGACTCAGAGAACTCTTTACCCACAACCACGTCGGTGGTGGCCGGGATGGAGGTTTCGGCAGCCAGCTTCTTGGCGGTGTCGATCAGGTCGTGCTCGCACAGGGACTTGCCGACGTTGTGACCGGCAGCGGCGATGAAGGTGTTGGCGATGCCACCACCGACCACCAGCTGGTCAGCAATTTTGGAGAGGGATTCCAGCACGGTCAACTTGGTGGAGACCTTGGAGCCGCCAACGATGGCAACCATGGGGCGCTCGGGCTTCAGCATGGCTTTGCCCAGGGCTTCCAGTTCACCGGCCAGCAGGGGGCCTGCACAGGCGATCGGGGCAAACTGGGCGACACCGTAGGTGGAACCTTCGGCGCGGTGAGCAGTACCGAATGCATCCATTACGAAGACGTCACACAGCGCGGCATACTTCTTGGCCAGCTCTTCGGCGTTCTTCTTCTCGCCCTTGTTGAAGCGGCAGTTTTCCAGCACAACCAGCTCACCGGCAGCGACTTCCACGCCATCCAGGTAATCCTTGGCCAGGCGAACCGGGCAGGACAGAGCGTCTTTCAGATAGTTGACAACCGGCAGCAGAGAGAACTCTTCGTTGTACTCGCCTTCGGTCGGACGACCCAGGTGGGAGGTGATCATCAGCTTGGCACCCTTTTCCAGAGCCAGCTTGATGGTCGGCAGGGTAGCTTTGATCCGTGCATCGGAGGTGACCTTGCCGTCTTTTACCGGCACGTTCAGGTCAGCACGGATCAGAACGCGTTTGCCCGCCAGATCCAGGTCAGTCATCTTGATAACAGACATATTCAGTCCTCTATATTTTCCAGGTAATGTTAAAAACAGTAACCTTTCGCCCGGGGCAGGCTCAGCCTGCAACCATCATGGCCCGGGTAGTATCCAGCATCCGATTCGCGAAGCCCCATTCGTTATCGCACCACATCAACATCTTGACGAGGTTGGCATCGCTCACCCGGGTCTGGGTACCATCAATGATGCAGGAGTGTGCATCATGATTAAAGTCTACGGAGACCAGCGGTTCTTCCGTGTAATCCAGAATACCGTGTAATGTACCTCTGGATGCCCGTTGCAGGGCTTGATTTACGTCACTAACTGTCACTTTTTTACGAACAGTAATACTGAGATCCATCGCTGTTACATTGATGGTCGGTACCCGTACCGCGATCGCCTCGAACTTGCCGGCGAAGTGGGGCAGGATACGCTCCAACCCCTTGGCCAGCTTGGTATCCACCGGAATGATGGACTGGCTGGCGGCGCGAGTTCGGCGCAAGTCGCCATGGTAGGCATCAATGACTTGCTGGTCATGCATGGCCGAATGAATTGTCGTAATAGTACCACAATTTATTTCGAATTCTCGATGCAATGTTTCTATGACGGGGACCACGCAGTTGGTGGTGCAGGAGGCGTTCGAGACGATCCGTTCACGCCCGGTCAGCACCTGGTGATTGACCCCGTAGACGATGGTGGCATCCACATCCGCATCGGCCGGATGGGAGAAGAGTACCTTGCCCGCCCCCGCCGCCAGATGCAGCTCGGCATCGGCGCGCGAGCCGAACACCCCGGTGCAATCCAGCACCACATCCACCCCCAGCGCCCGCCACGGCAATCTGGACGGGTCTTTCTCGGCAAACAGGGAGATGAGGTCTTCGCCTACCTGCATGCTGTTGCCCGCCAGTTGCACCGGATAACGGAAGCGACCGTGGCTGGTGTCAAAGCGGGTCAGGTGCACCATGGCCTCCGGCGCCGCCAGTTCGTTGATGGCGACGATCTTGATGGTCTTGTCGCGCCCGCTTTCATAGAGGGCCCGCAACACGTTGCGACCTATCCGTCCGTAACCATTGATGGCAATCTTGATCATCTGGGATGCATTCCTTACCAGCAAAAAGGGGTGACCCTTGGGCCACCCGACACCCGGCTCACGACAGCAGGGCATCCTTGAATTCCCCGCGCGCCAGCAAGGCCGCGCCAAATACCCCGGCGCTGTCGCCAAGGGCTGGTGCAATAATGGGGGCCCGGAAGCGGGGATTAAAGAGGAAGGGCAAAATAGTCTCCCGCCCGGCGCGATAGAGGCTCTGCACATTGCCCACCCCGCCACCGATGACGATGACGTCCGGATCCAGGATGTTGACCACGTTGGCCAGCGCCTGGCCAAACAGCAGGTGCAGCCGGTCGATGGTGAGCTTGGCCACATGATCGTGGGCGGTAGCTGCCGCAATCTGGGCGAGCGAAAGGCGGCGCTTGGCCTTGGCTTCGTACCAGACCTCCAGCGCCGGGCCGCTGATCAGGGTCTCGACGCAGCCGCGCTTGCCGCAGTAGCACTCGGGGCCATCGGGTGAGAGCACGTTGTGGCCCCACTCACCGGCGATGCCGTGGTGGCCGTTGAGGATGCGGCCGTTGATGACAATGCCCGACCCCACCCCGGTACCCATGATGATACCGAACACCACTTTCGCATCCGGATGATGCTGGCGCACCGCCCCGAGGTGGGTTTCCGCCAGGGCGAAGCAGTTGGCGTCGTTGGCGATGAGCACGGGCACACCGAGCCTGCACTCCAGATCTTCCTTGAACGGCTTGCCGTTGAGCTCGGTCGTATTGCAGTTCTTCATCAGGCCGGTCTGGGGATCCCGCGCCCCCGGGGTGCCCATGCCGATGATGGCGGGGCGCTGGCCGAGTTTGGCGGCGCACTCCTCTACCAGTTTGGCGATCTGGCCGATCATATGCTCATAACCGCCCTGGCGCTCGGTGGGGATGCGATGACGCAGCAGCACTTCGTCTCCCTCCAGCACCACGCACTCGCACTTGGTACCACCCAGATCGATACCCCAATCCAATACTCGTTTGCTCATCCAGCCTCCAGCCATGACCAGGGAAACCTGTCCGGAAAACGAGACTCATGCCCGCTCCCATCGTTGTTCCCACAAGGGATGCAGTGTAACCCGAGCGACAACCGGGATGCAGCCCCGCCACCAACGAAACGGGGCCCCAAGGCCCCGTCGTCACGATAAAACGCGCCGCTATCAGCGCTTGTGGTATTGAGCCGAGAGCTCGTGTACCGCGTTGACGAACACGCCCGCATGCTCCGGGTTCACATCCTGATGGATGCCGTGACCCAGGTTGAAGACGTGGCCATTGCCATGACCGAACCCGGCCAGGATGGAGGCAACTTCCTCGCGGATGCGCTCGGGAGAGGCGTAGAGCATGGAAGGGTCCATGTTGCCCTGCAGCGCCACCTTGTCGCCGACCCGGCGCTTGGCGTCCGCGATGTCGGTGGTCCAGTCCAGCCCCAGCGCATCACAACCGGTGGCGGCGATCTGCTCCAGCCACTGGCCGCCGTTCTTGGTGAACAGGGTGACCGGCACGCGGCGACCGTCGTGCTCGCGGATGAGGCCATCGACGATCTTGTGCATGTATTGCAGGGAGAAGTCGCGGTAATCACGCGGGGTGAGCACGCCGCCCCAGGTGTCGAACACCATGACCGCCTGGGCACCCGCCTTGATCTGGGCGTTCAGATAGGCGATTACACTGTCGGCCAGCTTGTCGAGCAGCAGGTGCAGGGTCTGCGGCTCTGCGTACATCATCTGCTTGATCTTGGTGAATGCCTTGGAGCTGCCCCCCTCCACCATGTAGGTAGCCAGGGTCCAGGGGCTGCCGGAGAAGCCAATCAGCGGCACCTCGCCCTTGAGCTCGCGGCGGATGGTGCGCACCGCGTTCATCACGTAGCCAAGCTCGTCTTCCGGATCCGGCACCGGCAGTGCCTGCACGTCGGCCATGGAGGTGATGGGACGCTCGAAACGCGGGCCTTCCCCCTGCTCGAAGTAGAGACCCAGCCCCATGGCGTCGGGCACTGTGAGGATGTCGGAGAAGAGGATGGCGGCATCGAGCGGATAGCGGCGAAGCGGCTGCAGGGTGACTTCACAGGCCAGCTCGGCATTGCGGCACAGGGACATAAAATCCCCCGCCTGGGCGCGGGTCGCCTTGTATTCCGGCAGATAACGGCCTGCCTGGCGCATCATCCATACCGGGGTCATGTCCACTTCCTGGCGCAGCAGGGCACGCAGGTAACGATCGTTCTTCAGCTCTTTCATCCCAGTTCCTGAATTCATATCACGCATAAAATGGCGGCCATGATACCACTTTGCCCGCCGGAACGGACTGCCCAATGGGTGGCAAATCCAGGGCCGGTTGCAAAGATGTGAAGGGACGCAAACAAGCGTCCCTTTTACAACGAGGAAATAACGACTCGCCTCAGGCCTCGCCCGCCAGGCAAAGCTCGATAAGTCGCCGCGCTATGGTGCCATGGGGAGGCAGCCTTGGCAGACGGTCAGCGTCGAAGAAGTCGGCGGCCACCAGCTCCTCGTCCTGTATCCGGATCTCGCCGCTCTCGTAGTCGGCGGTGAAGCCCATCATCAGGCTGTGGGGAAAAGGCCAGGGCTGGCTGGCCACATAGCGCACGTTGCGCACCCGGATGCCGCTCTCCTCGAACACCTCCCGCGCTATGCACTGCTCAAGGTTCTCCCCCGCCTCCACAAAGCCCGCCAGCACGGTATACATGGGATTCTCGACCTGATGGTGACGGCGATGGGCAGCCAGCAAAATGGCCGGCCCCTTGCGCACCGCCACTATGATGCAGGGGGAGATGCGCGGATAGACGATGTGGCCATGGTGACACACCTGGGCCCACTCCCCTGCCTTGGGCGCCATGGGGGCACCACACTCGCCACAGAAGCGGTGGGTGCGGCGAAAGGTCGCCAGCTGCCAGGCGCGCCCCGCCAGATGAAAACCCGCCTCATCCCCTGCCACCATCAGCTGGCGCAAGGGGGTCATAAGAGACGTCTCGGCCTCCTCCCCCAGATCCAGCAGATAGCAGGGCAGGCCCTCCCATTCGTCGAAACGCTCAAATGACTTGGCGTGCAAAAACGCGGGCAACTGGCTCAACGCCCCCTGCGGAATATGGCCCTGCTCGTCGAGCAGCACCAGGTGATCGCCCCCCAGTACGAACCAGCGGGCCTGTTCGGTCAATGACATAAGCATCCAGGCTCTGTGTAGCAAAGGTGCGCTCGGCACCGGTCGAGGCTCTCATCTTACGGCCAGCGCGAAAAGATGACGACCCCTATGCCGGTAGTGCTACTCGCCGGTACGAGCCACCCCGAAATAACAAGGTCGCCCGCTGGCGACCTTGGTGTTATCTCATTTTCACCAGAAAGAAAGACCCGATATCAGGCATCCCCCATCGCCAGCAGGGAGGCGTTACCCCCCACCGCCGTGGTATTGATGGTGCGGGTCTTCTCGGTGACGAAGCGGCTCAGATAGTGGGGGCCGCCCGCCTTGGGACCGGTGCCGGAGAGGCCTTGGCCACCGAACGGCTGTACCCCGACCATGGCGCCGATCTGGTTGCGGTTGATGTAGACGTTGCCCACGTTGATGCGGCTTGCCAGCTCTTCGGCGTGGGATTCGTTGCGGCTGTGGATGCCCAGTGTCAGGCCGTAGCCGGTGCCGTTGATGTCATTGATCACTTGCTCCAGATCCCGAGCGGCATAGCGCACCACGTGCAGAATGGGGCCGAACTGCTCGCGCTCCAGCTCCTTGATGGAGCGGATCTCGAGTGCGGTCGGCTGGACGAAATGTCCCTCCTGGGTCGCCTTCGGCATGGGGGCCTGGGCGATCAGGCGGCTTTTCGGGATCATCCTGGCCAGGTGCAGATCCAGACCCGCCTTGGCCTCGGCGTCAATGACCGGGCCCACGTCGGTGTTGTGCTCGGCCGGGTTGCCGACCTTGAGCTCCTGCATGGCACCGGTGAGGATCTCCAGCACCCGATCGGCGATCTCCTCTTGCAGGAACAGCACCCGCAGGGCGGAGCAGCGCTGGCCGGCGCTCTGGAAGGCGGCGCTGACCACGTCGCGCACCACCTGCTCCGGCAGGGCGGTGGAGTCGACGATCATGGCGTTCTGGCCACCGGTCTCGGCAATCAGCGGCAGGATGGCGCCGTCACGATTGGCCAGAGTCTGGTTGATGAGCTTGGCGGTTTCGGTAGATCCGGTGAAGCAGACGCCGCCGATTCGGGGATCCGCGGTGAGTTTGGCGCCCACTGTGGCACCGTCGCCCGGCAGCAGCTGCAGCACGTTACCCGGGATGCCAGCCTGATGGGCCAGAGTCACCGCCAGATGGGCGATGAGGCCGGTCTGCTCCGCCGGTTTGGCGATGACGGTGTTGCCGGTGGCGAGCGCCGCCGCGACTTGCCCCAGGAAGATGGCCAGCGGGAAGTTCCACGGACTGATGCAGACAAACACACCGCGCCCTTGCAGGAACAGCTCGTTCTGCTCGCCGGTGTAGCCGGGCAGCAGGGTCGCCTGACCCATCATGCTGCGAGCCTGCACCGCGTAGTAGCGACAGAAATCCACCGCCTCGCGCACCTCGTCGATGCCGTCCTGAAGCAGCTTGCCCGCCTCACGGGTACAGAGCGAAATGAACTGGCTACGGTTCGCTTCCAAAAGCTCGGCCAGCTTTTCCAGCGCGGCGGCACGCTCGGAGACCGGCGTCTCGCGCCAGCGCGGGAAAGCGGCATGGGCCGAGGCCAGCGCCTGCTCCACCGCCTGCTCATCGGCCCAGTGGATCTTGCCGACGGTCAGGCTCACGTCCTGCGGGCTCACCACCACGCGGGCGTCATTGCGCTTGAGGGTCTCGCCATCGACGATGGGGCCGGCCAGCCACTGCTTGCTCTCCAGCTCCTTGAGCCCGGCGAAGAAGGGGCGCTGGATGGAGACGATGTTCATGTTCACACCACTGGAGTTCTTGCGATCACTAAAGAGGTTCACCGGCTGCGGGATGCGGTCGTTGGCGAAGCTCGAGTAGCGCTTGAGGGTACGCAGCGGGTGCTCGGCCAGACTGTCCACCGGGGTGTTGGGATCCACCAGCTTGTGCACAAACGAAGTGTTGGCGCCGTTTTCCAGCAGGCGGCGCACCAGGTAGGGCAGCAGATCCTTGTGGGCGCCGACCGGTGCATAAATGCGGCAGTGCAAGCCCGGGGTGTCATTGAGCACGGCGTTGTGCAGCTCCTCCCCCATGCCGTGCAGACGCTGGAATTCGAACTGGCGATCGCCGGCCATCTCCAGAATGCTGACCACGGTATTGGCGTTGTGGGTGGCAAACTGGGGCGCGATAAAGCCGCGGGTCGGCTCGCTCAGCAGGTAGCGGGCACAGGCGAGATAGGAGATGTCGGTGCCCGCCTTGCGGGTAAACAGCGGATAACCGGGCAAGCCCGCCTGCTGGGCATATTTCAGCTCGCTGTCCCAGTAGGCCCCCTTCACCAGACGTACCGGAATGATATCCCCCTGCTCGCGGGCCAGGGCGGTGAGCCAGCACAAGACCGGCAGGGCACGCTTGGAGTAGGCCTGCACCACCATGCCGAGCTTGCCCCAGCCGCGATTGGCCTCTGAGCGGTAGAGCTGCTCGAACAGGTCCAGGGAGAGCTCGAGGCGGTCCATCTCCTCGGCATCGATGCTGATGGCCACGTCCTTGTCACGGGCCAGACGCACCAGCCCCACCAGCCGCTCGCACATCTCGCCGAGCACCCGCTCGCGGTTCGCCACGTCATAGCGCGGATGCAGCGCCGAGAGCTTGATGGAGATGGAGGGGGCCGGGCCGCCGTCGCTGATCCGCTCGCCGCCCACCGCCTCGATGGCGTTGTGGTAATCGGCCAGATACTTGTCGGCATCCTGCATGGTCAGCGCCGATTCTCCCAGCATGTCGTAGGTGTGGGTGTAACCCAGCTCGCGAGACTTGCGGCTCGCCTTGAGGGCCTCCTTCATATCGCGGCCCAGCACGAACTGCTTGCCCATGATCTTCATGGCGGCGTACATGGCAGAGCGCACCACGGGTTCGCCCAGCTTGTTGACCATGCGCCCCAGCAGATTGGCAGGATTGCCGTCGAGCTTCTTGTCGAGCTTGATGATCTTGCCGGTCAGCATCAGGCCCCAGGTCGAGGCGTTGACCAGGGTGGAGTCGCTCTTGCGAAAATGAGAGGACCAGTTGGCGCCGGAGAGCTTGTCCTTGATCAGGGCGTCGGCGGTCTGGGCATCGGGGATGCGCAGCAGCGCCTCTGCCAGACACATCAGGATGATCCCCTCCTGAGTATCCAGGCTGTACTCCTGCAGGAAGGCGTCGATACCGTCGCCGGAACCGCTCTCCTTGCGCACCTTGGTCACCAGGGTGCGGGCCCGCTGGGTCACCTGTTCCAGCGAGGCGCCATCTCCCGGCAGCATGGCGGCAAGCTCTGCCAGATAGGCATTTTCATCCACCACATAGTTCTGGGTGATGGCTTCGCGCAGGGCGGCCAGATCGGAGGGAATATAGTCAGCTGCAAGCACTTGAGTCGCTTTGAACATATGGGGTCTTCCTGTACGCCCTAGGGCTGATATCGACGAAGGCGGCCGTGCCGCCGAAACGCCGATAATGTATACAATATTGCACCCTATATGAAATAAATTTGTTGCCTTGTTTTAACAAAAATCGCTGACATGGGAGTTTTATGGCTATCTCAGGGTGAAAATGCCCTTTTCAGGCCAGCTTCACATCTTGTTTTGTATACAATTTCGCTCTCCCTTTATGCCCCCTCCAGCCCTGCGTCAAACGACAAAAACAGAGAAGGGCCGCCATGGCGACCCTTCTGCTCAGTCAGACAATTTTTGTCAATTCATCCAGCGATCGCTGCGGCTGCGGCGACGAGGCAGCATGGGCAACAGGATGCCGAGCAGGATGCCGGCCCCCACCATGGCACCGCCACGGATGAACCAGTCCATCTGCATGTCGTGTTCCCGGTTGTCATAACTCTGGGTCAGGGCATCGTTCTGCTCCTTGAGATTGCTCATCTCCTCGCCCTGGCTGGCAAGCTGGGCCTTGAGCGACGCTATCTCATTGCTCTGCAGTTCAATCTGGCCATCCTTCTCGGCAAAGCGTTTCTCGTTGTCGCCGTTGAGGTTCTGCAGGCGGCTCTTGAGCTCATCCCGCTCCTTCTCGACCTGGGGCAGGCGCTCGCGCAGGCTGGGCTGGCTCTGCAGCTCGCTGCTCTTGATCCACCCTTCACGGCCACGGCCGTCCACCACCTGAGTGAAACCGGCTTCGCCGTTCACCGACTTTATCTCCAGCGGCTCACCCGCCTTGACGCTGCCCAGGATCCGGTACTGGGTCCCCGGGCCATTGTGGATATAGGTAAAGATGTTGTCTGAAACATAACGGGTCTCGGCCAGTGCCTGGCCGGCACACAAGCAGATCAAAATCCCGAGAAGGGCGCGCATGGTCGATCGGTTCTCTTTTCAGTTTTGGGTAAGAGGCTGAATGTTAAGCCGCCGGCAGGTTAAAGGACAAGCAAAGAAAACGCTTCCCCCGGGGGCACTTCCTGCCCTGCCATACATGACTTGGCCACTTTTTGACCTCATCATCACTTGTTTCTCAGCTCCCGCACCTCGGCCCGCAGTGCTCGCAACTCCTGCAACAACTGCTCCTGCTGGGCATTGTAGTGATGACGCCACTTCTCGGTGTCGTTATCACCGCGATTGGGCTGCAGAAACAGGCTGGCCATGAAACCGCTGAGCGCACCAAACAGGCCGACCCCGAACAGGATCAGCAGGCTGGCCACAAAACGCCCCTCCTCCGTCTTGGGCACCAGATCCCCGTAACCCACGGTGGAGAGGGTCACCAGGGTCCACCAGAACGCATCATAGGGAGTCTCGATTTCACTGCCCGGCTGACCGGATTCAATCCAGTACATGATCCCGGAGCCGAGCCCCAGCAAGAGGACGAACAGGAACAGGATGCCGGAAATGGTGGTCTCGTTTCGCTCGCGACGAAACATGGCCAGCAGGTCCGGCTGGCTGCGCAGCAACTGATAGACCCGCCACAACTGGATCAACCGGGCCCAGCGCAGGGACTCCACCATGGGCAGACTGCCCGGCAGATAAAACCAGTTGGCCTTGAAGTAGGCCTTCCTGTCAGGGGCGCGGGCCAGGCCATAAGCGAAGTGGGCGAGAAAGAAGTAACAGATCAGGCTGTCGAGGTCATAGAAGAGTTGCAGTGTCTGGGAAGTCAGGGTCTCGTGCCCCCACCAACGGGCCGTAACCAGCAATACCGAGATAACAGAGAGGAAGGCCATCAGCAGATCGGTGGCCCGCAGATGAGTTAAGTGATGTCGCATACATTTTCCAACTTTAAACACAGTGCAAATTAATAAAAGGGAAGATAATGCCGATAGCCCTGAGGACAAAGGAAAAAGCAGTTTTTTAAAGGAGAAAAAATATGCAGCTAAACCTGCTAGAGAAGCGGATGAGTGATATACGGCTGGTACCCAAGGTAGTACTGCTGATGGTATTCAGTACCTTGTTGTTGCTCACCAAGCTCTGGTTCGATGCCAACAATCTGGAAGCCACCCTGCTCAGCGAAGGGCTGGATCCGGACAAGGCAAATGCCATTGCCGACCGCCTGCTCTGGACCGGTCTGATGGAGACGGCCATCATGGGGCTGCTGTTCGTGATCCTGCTGCTGACCGGCTCCCGCCTAATGGTGAAGCAGGTACATTATCTGGTCGGCCTGCTGGAGCGCTTCGCCAAGCGGGATCTCAGCCACAAGGTGCTGCTCCACTCCCGCGATGAGTTCGGTGACATTGCCAAGGCGGTCTCCCACTCCCAGGAAAACCTCAAGGCAGTGTTTGGCAACCAGCGTGCCGCCTGCAAGGAGCTCAACGAGATCGCCTCCCAGGTGACCCTTTGCATGGAGGAGGCCAACGAGGCGATCAACGAAGAGTTTGGCCAGATAGAGCAGCTGGCCAGCGCCATGAGCCAGATGGTCGGCGCCATTCGTGAAGTGGCAGCCCATGCCGAACAGGCCTCCCATGCCACCACAGAAACCAGCCAGCTGGCCGAAGAGGGCAGCCGCTGCGTGGCGGAAACCGTCAACACCATCGACACCCTCTCCGGCAACATCCAGCGCTCTGCCACTGTGGTCAATCAGGTGGAACAGGGGGTGGATCGCATCGGCTCTGTGGTCGACACCATTCGCGGCATTTCGGAGCAGACCAACCTGCTGGCGTTGAACGCCGCCATTGAGGCAGCCCGCGCCGGTGAGGCCGGTCGGGGCTTTGCGGTAGTCGCCTCCGAGGTACGGGAGCTGGCCAACCGGGCCCAAGCGGCCACCGTCGAGATCCAGAAGATGATCGAACAGCTGCAAGGCAATGCCGCCCAGGCGGCCGAGCTGATGTCCCAGAGCGTGCAACAGGCGGACAAGGGAGTAGAGCAGGTCACTCGCGCGGGGGATCAACTCGCCACCATAGTGCAACGGGTGCAGGGGGTGGCCGATATGAACCGCCACATCGCCGCCGCCTCCGAGCAACAGAGCTCGGTGGCCGAAGAGATGCGCGGCAACCTGGAGCAGGTCAAGCAGATCGCCGAAGGCTCCGTGGTGGTGCTGCGGGAGCTGCAGGAGGCCTCCGAGCTGGTGGAGCAACACAGCAAGGATCTGGACAGCCAGATCAACTCCTTCAAGCTGACCTGATCCCGATCCGGATCCTGCTCAGCCAGGCTCCGCCACACAAAACTGCGACCATAAAAAAATCCGAAACATGGCGTTTCGGATTTTTTATATCTGGTGTCCAGCCGGGCAGGTATCCCGCCCGGCCTGACGATGGCCTGCTTACTCGGCGGCCATGCGCGCTTCGATATACGCCAAAGCGCGATCGATGCGGGCGAGCACACGCTCCTTGCCCACCAGCGCCATCACGGCGTCGATGGCCGGGGACTGACCCAGACCGGTCACCGCCACGCGCAGCGGCATGCCGACCTTGCCCATACCCTGACCCAGCTCGGCTGCAGTGGCTTCAATCAGCTCGTGCAGCGCTTCGGTAGTCCAGGTATCCAGGGCAGCCAGCTTGGCCTTGGCCAGGGCCAGGGGCTCGGCGGCGACGCCACGCAGATGCTTCTTGGCAGCCGCTTCGTCGATGGCTTCATACTCTTCGAACAGATAGCGGCTCTGGGCGGCCATCTCCACCAGAGTATTGCAGCGCTCGGCCAGCAGGGTCACCACGTCGGCCAGGGCCGGGCCATTGCTGGTGTCGATCTTCTGGTCGGCCATGTGCCAGGCCAGGTGCTTGGCCACATAGGCCGGATCCAGGCTGCGCATGTAGTGGTTGTTCAGCCACAGCAGCTTGTCGGTGTTGAAGGCCGAGGCGGACTTGGAGATGGCATCCAGACTGAACAGCTTGATCATCTCTTCCAGGCTGAAGATCTCCTGATCGCCGTGGGACCAGCCCAGACGCACCAGATAGTTCAACAGGGCTTCCGGCAGGTAGCCGTCGTCACGGTACTGCATCACGGAGACGGCGCCGTGGCGCTTGGAGAGCTTGGCACCGTCGTCACCCAGGATCATGGAAACGTGGGCAAACTCTGGCACCGGCGCGTTCAGCGCCTTGTAGATGTTGATCTGGCGCGGGGTGTTGTTGATGTGGTCTTCACCACGCACCACGTGGGTGATCTCCATGTCCCAATCGTCCACCACCACGCAGAAGTTGTAAGTGGGGGCACCATCGGTGCGGCGGATGATGAGATCGTCGAGCTCGGTGTTGGCGAACTCGATGCGGCCACGTACGTGGTCATCGAACACCACTGAGCCTTCAGTCGGGTTGCGGAAACGGATGACGTGAGGCGCATCGGCCGGGTGATCGTGATCACCATGGCGGCACTTGCCGTCGTAACGGGGCTTCTCGCCGTTGGCCATCTGGCCTTCGCGCAGCGCTTCCAGACGCTCCTTGGAGCAGTAGCACTTGTAGGCGCGACCGTCGGCCAGCATCTCGTCGATCAAGGCGTTGTAGCGATCGAAACGCTTGGTCTGGTAGTAGGGGCCCTCATCCCAGTTCAGCTCCAGCCATTCCATGCCCTCGATGATGGCGTCGATCGCCTCCTGGGTGGAACGTTCCAGATCGGTATCCTCAATACGCAGCACGAACTCACCGCCCTGATTCTTTGCAAACAACCAGGAATAGAGTGCGGTACGGGCACCGCCGACATGCAAAAAGCCGGTCGGGCTGGGAGCAAAACGGGTTTTGACTTTCATCTTTAAGCCTTGTGTAGAGGGCCTTGGGCCAATTCGTTAAAAAAACCGTCGCATTTTAGCACCGACAGTGACGGATGGGAAAACCATGAGGACGCCGGACAAGAAATAAGCGGTCGATAGGGCATGCCC
This sequence comes from Aeromonas sp. S18(2024), assembly GCF_041402525.1. Classification (NCBI taxonomy): domain Bacteria; kingdom Pseudomonadati; phylum Pseudomonadota; class Gammaproteobacteria; order Aeromonadales; family Aeromonadaceae; genus Aeromonas; species Aeromonas sp. S18(2024). The sequence continues at coordinate 43,799 of NZ_JBGLQV010000010.1, forward strand.
ATCAATCTTTGAAGAGGATCGCAAAACCGTTCAGTTTTTTCCGCTTTGCTAGGCAGCATTGCTGGAGAAGCCTCCCGCCCTGCCGATAATTCAAACAACTTTCCACGTCACAAGGAACGCACGATGCAGTTTCGTTCTATCCAGAATCGTATTCTGGTAATGGCCGGGATCGCCATGACCACCGCCCTGGTGATCCTGATCCTGCTCAACCACTACTCGGGCCAACAAACCCAACAGCTGACCATCAGCTCCAGCCGCGCCGCCCTGCAACAGGAGGCCTGGCAGAAAGTCAGCGCCAACGCCCGTGCCGAAGCGGCCGCCATCACCCAGTTGCTGCAAAAGGGACTCTCCTACACCCAGCAGATGGCCAGCGCCCTCGCCCTGCAGCAGGAGGGCAAGCTGCCCCTGACTCGCCAGCAGGCCACCGATCTGCTCAAGGCCCAGCTCGCACTCGAGCCGCAACTGTACGGCGCTTTTGCCGGTTTCGAACCGAGCGGCTTCGATGGCCAGGACGCCAGCTTCGCCGGCCAGAGCGCGCTCGGCAGCGATGACAAGGGTCGCTTCGTGCCCTATTTCTATCGTGACAAGGATCAGATCGGCACGGATCTGCTGCTCTCCATCGAGAAAACCGACCCCGACGAGTTCGGCAATCCGGCCAACGACTACTACTCCTGTCCGAAACGGGAGGGACGCTCCTGCCTCATCGATCCCTTCAAGGTGGACATCAACGGCCAGCAGGTGTTGGTCAGCACCATCACCACCCCCATCATGGTGGGTGGCCAGTTCAAGGGGATCGCCGCACTGGATCTGGCGGTAGACTCCATCAGCCGCCAGGCCAAGACCCTCAACAGCAACATCTATGAGGGCAAGGGCGAGACCCTGATCGTCAGCGCCGCCGGTGTCATCACCGGCACCAGCGGGGATGCCAGCCTGCTGGGTGGGCGGGCCGACAAGGTGCTCGGCCAGCAGTGGCAACAATATCTGAAGCCGGAGGTTCAGCGTCAGGAGCTGAACGATTCATTCCGCATCTCGGTGCCCATCATGGTGCCGGGCATGGCCCGCAACTGGGCCATCATCGTCACCCTGCCCTACAAGGTAGTGCTGGCGGGCGCCGATCAGCTGGAAGCCCAACTGAGCGACATGAACCGGGCCGCCATGACCCAACAGCTGGTGGGTGCGCTCATCGTGCTGGTGCTGGCGCTGGCCACCATGCTGGTGATCGCTCGCAGCATCACGGGCCCCATCCGTCAGATGGTCAGCCTGGTGGATGACATCGCCGACGGCGAAGGGGATCTCACCAAGCGCCTCACCACCCGCTCGGTGGACGAGCTGGGGGATCTGGCCAAGGGCATCAACCGCTTCATTGACAAGCTGCAGGGGCTATTGGGCGATGTGCTGAAAACTGCCAGCGAGGTGAACCGTCACGCCGGTGACACCGACCGTATCGCTGGCCAGACCGACAACAACCTGCAGCATCATCAGGCAGAGATGGAACAGATGCTGACCGCAGTGCAGGAGATGTCCTACGTCAGCCAGGAGGTGGCCACCCACGCCAACAACACCGCCGACTCGGCCAAGCAGGCCCAGAGCGCGGCGGATCAGGGCAAGGTACGCTTCCAGCAGGTGATCCAGTCGATGCACAAGGTCGCCGCAGAGGCCGGGAAAGGGGCCGAGGTAGTGGAAGGGCTGGCCCACGACAGCGAGCAGATCACCAGCATCCTCACCGTCATTCAGGGCATTGCCGACCAGACCAACCTGCTGGCGCTCAATGCGGCCATCGAGGCGGCGCGCGCCGGCGAGCAGGGACGCGGCTTTGCAGTGGTGGCCGACGAAGTGCGCAAGCTGGCGGGCAACACCCAGCAGGCGGTGCAGAACACCCAGGAGCTGATCGAGAAGATCCGCCACAGCTCGGCCAACGCGGTCAACGCCATCAACCAGAGCCAGCAGCTGACCCACCAGGCGGTAGGCGAGGCAGATCTGGCGGAAGAGGCGCTCGGCAGCATCTATCAGGCCATCTCCACCATCAACGACATGACCTACCAGATCGCCTCTGCCGCCGAGGAGCAGAGCTCGGTTTCCGAGACCGTCTCCGGCAATCTGTCAAAAACCAACGCACTGGCCAACGACATCGCCCTGGATGCGACCGAAACGGCCAAAGCCAGTCAGGCTCTGCGTCAGGCCGCAGAGCGATTGCAGCAATTGTTGGGACAATTTCGTCTCAGCTGATAATTTTCCTCTCACGGACTCTCCCCCTCGGGGGCGAGTCCGTTTACCATAGGCAGCGTATTTGCCTGATGGCAGGCAATGTAGTGAGAGGTAAATGCCGTGCCCACCCCGGACCGTCGCCCACGTGGCCATAACAGACGAGCCCAGCAGCGTCGCCAAGACGAATCACAAGGATCCCTGCTCCATCGTATCAATGCCGCAACCCTGCCCCTGCGCCAGTGCATCGGCCAGGGTATGAGCCGCTTCGGCCAACGTAGCCAGGAGCCCAAGGCCACCAAGTTCAAGCTGAGCAGCCCGCTGCCCCGCAAAAACACCATAGGGCTGCTGATCCTGACTCCGCTCTGGTTGCTGGTGCTGGCCTGGGAGCCGGCCCCCAGTGCACCAACGGTGGCCCCATCAGGTTCACTCGATATTCCCCTTGCCGTACCCAGCCAGGCACTGACTGTCGGCAGCACCTCTGCGGCAGTTGCCGCCAAACCGGCGGTGGAAGAAAAGGTCAACGGTACCTGGTTGCAGCACGAAGTGCAGGCTGGCGAGACCCTCTACTCCATCTTCCGTAAATTCGAGCTGCCGGGGGTGGAACTGAGTCGCCTCATCGCCATCGAAGGGCCGGATCGTCCGCTGACCCGGCTGCAATCCGGCAAATCGGTCTTCATCCTGGTGGACGAAAATCGTCGCATCCAGCGAGTGGAAATTCGCTCTTACGGCCAGGCCATCTATCGCTACGATCGGCAGGGCGAGGGGTTCGCCCTCAAGGAGTAAGAGAAGCGGGAGGCCATGCCTCCCGTTTTTTTATGCCGTTTTTCCTCAAATAAGCCGCTGACTTCACAATATTTTTAGCTTGTTCAAAAAACGAAAGGGGCAAAATTGACAAGGGTAGGTGCTAACGTACAATCGTTTTTGCTTTAGACAGGGATTGTTCTGCGTGCTACTGGGACAATGAGACGTGGTCAGTCATGAGCCAACCCCTGCAGCAAGGCAAATGCAGCCCCACCGGGCTTAGTTTCATATTGTTATAGATAGGATTTAGCACATGTCTGACATTCGCACCGGCCAGGTCAAATGGTTCAACGAAACCAAGGGTTTTGGCTTTATCGAGCAATCCCAGGGTCCGGACGTATTCGTTCACTTCTCCTCCATCCAGAGCGCGGGTTTCAAGACCCTGGCTGAAGGTCAAAAAGTCCAGTTCACTGTGACCCAGGGCAAGAAAGGCCCGCAGGCCGAGAACGTCACCGTTATCTAAGCCCGTGCCAGCGAACCCGTAGGAGGAGCCGCCGCCCCTCCTATTTTTTTGTCCGTCGTTTTCCGCTCCCCCACCACGGGTCATGATCCCGTCCCCTACGACCAGCCACGTACAAACCCGGTTTGCAAAAAATGGAAAAGCCGATCTGGGCAAACGCCAGATACGAAAAATCATCGCAGCGCGATGTCATTGATAAATCAGGAGGAGTGACAAGACTTCGAGGAGAGATTGGAGCGGGAAACGAGACTCGAACTCGCGACCCCGACCTTGGCAAGGTCGTGCTCTACCAACTGAGCTATTCCCGCAACAGGATGTCATTTGCAAGTGATTGGAGCGGGAAACGAGACTCGAACTCGCGACCCCGACCTTGGCAAGGTCGTGCTCTACCAACTGAGCTATTCCCGCAACGGAATGTCACTTACAAATTTTTGGAGCGGGAAACGAGACTCGAACTCGCGACCCCGACCTTGGCAAGGTCGTGCTCTACCAACTGAGCTATTCCCGCAACAGAATATCATCTGCAAGTGATTGGAGCGGGAAACGAGACTCGAACTCGCGACCCCGACCTTGGCAAGGTCGTGCTCTACCAACTGAGCTATTCCCGCATCGGAATATCACTTACAAATTTTTGGAGCGGGAAACGAGACTCGAACTCGCGACCCCGACCTTGGCAAGGTCGTGCTCTACCAACTGAGCTATTCCCGCAACATTAGATTGTCTTGAGGCTGTGCTGATGATTGGAGCGGGAAACGAGACTCGAACTCGCGACCCCGACCTTGGCAAGGTCGTGCTCTACCAACTGAGCTATTCCCGCATCGGGCTGGTTTGCACCAGTGTGCATCATCAGATTTTGGAGCGGGAAACGAGACTCGAACTCGCGACCCCGACCTTGGCAAGGTCGTGCTCTACCAACTGAGCTATTCCCGCAACTGCCTTAAAACAGGCCGTACAGCATTTGGTTGCTTGCGCTACTGTACGGGAGCCGAATTATAAGAGCAGTCATTCCAATTGCAAGGGCTTTTTTGTCTGGTTGCGCGCGTTCGCTCAAAAGCTGGTCGAACTGTCGATTTTAGCAACCAGAGCGGGGCAATCCCTTGCCTGGGCATCAGATCTTGAAGACGTGAGTGCGGTAAAACTGCAGCTCGGCAATGGATTCGCGGATGTCGTCCAGCGCCTGGTGGGTACCACTCTTCTTGAACTGATCCAGCAGCTCCGGCTGCCAGCGGCGTACCAGCTCCTTGATGGTGCTGACATCGACGTTGCGATAGTGGAAGAAGGCTTCCAGATCAGCCATGTGCTTGACCATGAAGCGGCGATCCTGGCCGATGCTGTTGCCGCACAGCGGGCTGGTGCGCTCCGGCACCCACTGGCGAATGAAGTCGAGGGTCTCGGCGACGGCTTTCGCCTCGTCGTGCTGGCTCGCCTTGACCCGGGCCACCAGACCGCTCTTGGTGTGGGTGTTGACGTTCCAGTCGTCCATCTTGGCCAGCTCTTCGTCGCTCTGGTGGATGGCGATGACCGGCCCTTCGGCCAGCACGTTCAGATCCTTGTCGGTGACTATGGTGGCGATCTCCAGTACCACGTTTTCTTCAGGGTCGAGGCCCGTCATCTCCATGTCGATCCATACCAGATTCTGCGCGCTGACTGTCATGATTGCTCTCTCTATTGGGAGGAATGGCGGAATTTTGCCAATTTGCATGTATCATACTGGCTTTGGATCTGTTCATAAACTGGCGAATCGAGTGGCAAAGAAAGCAAAACTCAATCTGGGTCAACAAAGGCGCGTCCAGGCCAACCGCGAGCGGCGGCTGCAAAAAGAGCACACCACAGAGGTGGATGACACCCTGTTCGGGCCGGCCATCGAAGGGGTGGTGATCAGTCGTTTTGGTCAGCACGCAGACGTCGAAGCGAGCGATGGCACCATCCACCGCAGCAACCTGCGGCGCAGCAGCATCAGCAGCCTGGTGTGCGGCGACAAGGTGGTGTGGCGTCCCGGCCTCAATGCCGCGACCGCCGGCGTCATCGAAGCGGTGCACCCGCGTCACTCGGTGCTGACCCGCCCGGACTTCTACGACGGAGTCAAACCCATCGCCGCCAACATCGACCAGATCATCATCGTCTCGGCGGTGATGCCCGAGTTCTCCACCAACATCGTCGACCGCTATCTGGTGGCCGCCGAGGATGTGGAGATCCGCCCCCTCATCGTGCTGAACAAGGTCGACATGCTCGATGATGCCGCCCGCGCCCGCATCGAGCGCCAGCTCGAAACCTACCGCAAGCTCAATTACGAGGTGCTGCTGGTGAGCTGCGAGAGCGGCGAAGGGCTCGATGAGCTGAAAGCCGCCCTGACCGACAAGATCAGCATCTTCGTCGGCCAGTCCGGGGTCGGCAAGTCGTCCCTCACCAATGCCCTGATGCCGGGGCTGGATGTGCTCACCGGCGAGATCTCCGAGAACTCGGGGCTCGGCCAGCACACCACCACCACGGCGCGGCTCTACCACTTCCCGAGCGGCGGCGATCTCATCGACTCCCCCGGGATCCGCGAGTTCGCCCTCTGGCATCTGGAAGCCGACCGCATCACCTGGTGCTTCGTCGAGTTCCGCGATTATCTGGGCGGTTGCAAGTTCCGCGACTGTACCCACAAGGACGATCCCGGCTGCGCCCTGCGCGCCGCGGTCGAAGCGGGCGCCATCAGCGCCGATCGCTTCCACAACTATCACCGCATCCTGGAAACCATGCAGGAAGCCCGTCACGGTCGCCAACAGGCACGCCTGTGACCCTGTTTAACCTACGTTGATGATGAACATGAGCATTACTGACAACCTGAAAATTGCCGGTCAATACTGTCTGCCCAAACACGCCCTCTCCCGCCTGGTGGGCAAGCTGGCCGCCGCCGAAGCGGGCAACCTCACCACCAGGGTGATCGAGGCCTTTATCAAGCAGTACCAGGTCGACATGAGCGAGGCGCTGCACGAGAGCCCTGCCCACTACAAGAGCTTCAACGAGTTCTTCACCCGCGAGCTCAAGCCCGGTATTCGCCCCCTGGTGGAAGACGCCATGACCCTGGCCCTGCCGGTGGATGGCACCGTCAGCCAGCTCGGCCCCATCAGCCAAGGCCGTATCATCCAGGCCAAGGGCCACGACTACAGCGCCCGCGAGTTGCTGGGCGGCTATGAGGATCTGGTGGCGCCGTTCAAGGATGGCGACTTCGCTACCATCTATCTGGCGCCCAAGGATTACCACCGCATCCACATGCCGCTGGATGGCGTGCTAGAGAGCATGGTGTTCGTGCCGGGGGATCTCTTCTCGGTCAACCCGCTCACCGCCGAAAACGTGCCCAACCTGTTTGCCCGCAACGAACGGGTGGTGGCCACCTTCCGCACCCCGCATGGCCCCATGGCGCTGGTGCTGGTCGGTGCCACTATCGTGGCCAGCATCGAGACCATCTGGGCCGGCAACATAGCGCCGACCAAAGAGAAGAAGGTGGTGCGCTGGGACTACACAGGCGATGAGGCCATCACCTTGCAAAAAGGTGCCGAGATGGGTCTGTTCAAGCTCGGCAGCACAGTCGTCTGTCTGTTTGGCCCGGGCATGCTGGCCGGTTTCGAGCCGCATCTGGCCAACGGGGTCACCACCCGCATGGGTCAACCCTTTGCCAAGCTGGCGGAGCAAGCATGAGCGAACAGCCCGCCTCTTCGCAGAAGAACAATCCGCTGCACGGGCTGACGCTGGAAGCCATCGTCACTGCCCTGGTGGCCCACTACGGCTGGGAAGAGCTGGGCCGGCAGATCAACATCCGCTGCTTTACCCATGAGCCCAGCATCAAGTCCAGCCTGAAGTTTTTGCGCAAGACCCCCTGGGCACTGGAAAAGGTAGAGAGCCTCTACCTCTACGTTCAGCGCAAGCAAGCCAAATCAAAGGAATAACGCCATGGCGTTCAAGATTACTTACACCTACAAGAAGCAGGCCAGGGAGATCGGCTACGCCAACGACAAGTTCAACAGCATCTATGATGCCGTGGCCGCCGCCGAAGGGATCGACCTCGCCAGCTTCCATGCCATGGAGGCTCAGCTGGCCCAGGTGTGCCGGCGCGACAAGAAGAGCGTGAAGGATTACCGCGAGAACTACTTCAAGGAGCTGGGCTTCTCCAACATCGTGATCGAGCGGGATCCCCAGGAATAAGTACCCAGGCGCGATGCCGGGAACCTTCAAAAAACAAAATGCCGACCCCCGGGGTCGGCATTTTCATCTCTGGCGCCAAGGCACATCAGGCGCGGCTCAGATAGTCCGCCTGGCCCACCCACTTGTAGCTGGTGAGCTCAGTGAGCCCCATGGGACCACGGGCGTGCAGCATCTGGGTCGACACCGCCACCTCGGCCCCCAGACCAAACTGGCCGCCGTCGGTGAAACGGGTAGAAGCGTTGACATAAACCGCTGCCGAACCAGCGCCATTGACGAAACGCTCGGCATTGGCCAGATCGTTGGTGAGGATGGCATCCGAGTGGCCGGCATTGTGCTCGCGCATATGGGCCAGCGCCTCGTTGACGTCCGCCACCAGTTTGATCCCCAGGGTCAGCGACAGCCATTCGGTGTCAAAGTCCTCGGCACCCGCTGCGCGCAGTTGCTCGGCACCGGCCAGCAGGGGCATGGCCTCCGGGGTGGCCACCAGCGCCACTTTGCGCTCGTTCATCAGGTTCACCAGCTGAGACAACAGACGCTCGGCAATCTTCTTGTGCACCAGCAGAGTATCGAGGGCGTTGCAGGCGGAGGGGCGCTGCACCTTGGCGTTATCGATGAGGGGCAAGGCACGCGCCAGATCGGCACTCTCATCCACGAAAATATGGCTGATGCCGAATCCGCCGATGATGACTGGGATGGAGCTGTTCTCCTTGCACATCTTGTGCAGCCCGGCACCGCCGCGGGGAATGATCATGTCCACGTAGCGGTCGAGGCGCAGCAGCTCACCCACCAGAGCCCTGTCCGGGTTGTCGATGTACTGCACCGCCGCCTCGGGCAAACCTGAGGCGGCCAGCGCGCTCTGGATCACCCGCACCAGCTCCAGGTTGGAGTGGAAGGTCTCGCGGCCACCGCGCAGTATGCTGGCGTTGCCGGTCTTGAGGCAGAGGCTGGCGATATCGATGGTGACGTTGGGGCGTGCCTCGTAAATCACGCCGATGACGCCGATGGGGACCCGGCGACGGGAGAGGCGCAGGCCGTTCTCCAGCACCCGGCTGTCGATCTCGGCCCCCACGGGATCATCCAGAGTGATCACCTTGCGCACGTCAGCTACGATGCCCGCCAGCCGGGCCGGATTGAGCAGCAGCCGATCCAGCATGGCCTCCGACAGCCCCGCCTCGCGCCCTGCAGCGATGTCCTTCTCGTTGGCAGCCAGGATCTGGGCGCTTCGCGCCTCCAGCTCGTCGGCGATGGCAGCCAGCGCCCGATTCTTCTGCGCCGTGCTGACGGTGGCCAGCTGATAGGCGGCCTCACGGGCCGCCTGCCCCATTTTTTCCAGACTCATGACTGTTCCCTTCTGTTCATGCCGATGCTGCGATCACAGCAGCACCATATCATCCCGATGAATGGCCACGGCGCCATAGCCGTAACCCAATACCTGTTCAATCTGGTCCGAATGGACGCCCTGCAGCTTGTCGAGCTCCTGATGGTTGTAACGGCAGATGCCGCGCGCCAGCTCGGCGCCCTTGGGTCCCAGGATACGCACCACGTCGCCGCGCACGAAATCCCCTTTGACCGCGACGATCCCCTTGGGCAGCAAACTGGAGCCTTTCTCCTGCATGGCGGCCACGGCCCCCTGATCTACATGCACTTCGCCGTGGGGAGGGGGGCCTGCCAGGATCCAGCTCTTGCGCCCTTCCAGCGGTGTGGCCAGGGCCGGGAAACGGGTGCCGATACGCTCGCCCTTGGCCAGGCGCCCCACTACCTCCGGCACCTGGCCGGTGGCGATCACCACGTCGATACCGGCACGACGGGCCACGTCGGCCGCCTGAAGTTTGGTGGCCATGCCGCCGGTGCCAAGGCCGCTGACACTGCCGCCCGCCAGCTTGCGCAGAGTGTCGTCTATGGTCTGCACCTCTTCGATCAGCTGGGCATCCGGGTTGGTGCGCGGATCGGCGGTGAACAGCCCCTTCTGGTCGGTAAGCAGGATCAGCAGATCCGCATCGGCCAGGATGGCTGCACGAGCCGAGAGGTTGTCGTTGTCCCCCACCTTGATCTCGGCGGTGGCCACGGCGTCGTTCTCGTTGATGACCGGAATGATGCGGTGATCGAGCAGAGTACGCAGGGTGTCGCGAGCATTGAGGTAGCGTTCGCGATCCTCGAGATCGGCACGGGTCAGCAGCATCTGGCCGATATGCAGACCATAGAGGTTGAACAGATCCTGCCATACCCGGATCAGCTGGGTCTGGCCTATCGCCGCCAGCATCTGCTTGTTGGGCAGGGTTGGCGCCAGTGGCGGGTGCCCCAGGTGCTCACGCCCGGCGGCAATGGCCCCCGAGGTGACGACGACGACGCGATGGCCGTGACGGTGCAAGGCCGCACACTGTCTGACCAGCTCGACCATATGGGCACGATTGAGCTGGGAAGACCCCCCTGTGAGCACGCTGGTGCCCAACTTGACGACTATGGTTCTGTTTTCCATGGGAGCATAAAGGCTAAAAAGTAAGGAATCCCTTTATACCCACGGCCATCAGGCCCTGCAAGGCAATTAACGTCGGAAGAAGGGGCGAAAATCCGCGAAGGGGAGAACAAGAATAACCCTGCGAGGGTGTGAGTCCCTCGCAGGGTATCGGGGATCAGGCGGCGGTGACCGCCAGTTCGTTGGTTACCTGCTCGGCTGGCGCCAGGTGGCACTCAAGCACAGTCAATCTGTCCACCAGAAGCTTGTAGAAGTGATTGAGGGTCCGTTCCACTTCTGCCTGGTGTTTCTTGGGGACGGGTTTGTCGAGCCACACCCCGTCTGCATCGTAGAAACCGAGCTGATAGTGATAACGGAAGTGATGGTCATCCTGCTCCAGTACCAGCCACCAGCCCCAGAACTCCCGCTTGTCCGGTGCCGGCTTGGCGCTGACACAGACGGACAGACAATCGAAACGGTAACGCCCCTCTTCACACAAATCCTCGCGCAGATATGGGCCTATGGCAGCGAATTGCCTCAGCAGTCGCTTGTAGGTCACTCTTTCAGACATGTTAACCTCCCTGTTAAACAAGCCGCGCCACCTTGTGATGGCATCAGATTTTTAGCGCGACATCAGACACACAGATGTCGTTTCAACCACTCGACAATCTCCTCCATGGCCTGGTCATACACCTCCAGCAAGGGTTGCTTGTCGAACACGACCGCCTTGCCATTGCGGCTGGCCGCCGCCAATGCCCGGACATCGCTCTCGGGACAGATGAAATCTTTCTTGTGCCCGATACTTAATATCGGCACCGAGGTGCGAGTCCCCAGCAATCCTTGCGTTTTGAGTGAAAATACCTGGCACTTGGTGCGCATGGTATCCCACTGGGCTGCATCCTCTCCCAGCCGGTTGGCAAGACTGTCTCGCATCATGCGAGGGCATTTTGCAAAAAGCTCAGGGCTGGTGAATACCTGATTGACCCCCGCCCCCACACACACCACGGTACGCAGCTTGAAAGGCTCGATGAAGGCCAAACGCGCAGCAATATTCCCTGCAAGGCGCATGCCTACCATGGCGATGCGCTGGTGATCGACCCAGGCCACCTCGGAGAGATACTGCAGCACCGCCTGATGGAGGCGACTGGTGTCCTGCACCAACGGCCAATGTTCGGCATAGCCGATCCCCGGCATGTCCAGCGAGAGCATACCGATGCCGTTGGGTTCCAGCCGCTTGAGATAGAAGGCGAGGAAATCGAGCTGCAGGGAGTCGATCCCACCGCTGATGATCACCAGAGGCACCGGCTTGTCGGTGGTCGGCAGGTGCAGATAGCCCTGAATATGCTTGCCGCGAAACGGCACCTGGATCTCTTTGAGCGGCACCTTGAACAGCCGGCCCGCCTCGCGATAGGCCATGTTGCCTAAAAGCTGGGCTTGATCCGCCAGCTCGTCATTCTTGAGGTGGGGGTAGCTGGCGATGGAGTAGTAGCGCACCGCCTTGAGCAGTTGCTTCAGCGCGGCCGCCGAATCTCCCTGCTCGCGCAGTTCGCGTCCCCGTTTGAAATAGGTGCCGGCCACCTGGCTCCACTCATAGATCCAGTTGCCCGGCACATAACCCTTGATGGTATCGAGGTAGCAATCATGGGTTCGCTCCCCGGTCGCCATGGCGATGCGCGCCAGGGTCTGCTCCACTTCGACCGGATCGGCGCCCTGCCAGGCCCAGGAAGGGCGTCGCAGCAGACGATACCAGCGATTTGACAGGGAGCCATCGATAAACATCTCCTCTGACTCGCCCTCTTCCGCCGCCGGACTGGTATTGGATATCTCGGAAGTCTCCAATACCTTCTTGACGCGGGTAAACAGTCGGTCGGTCAGGTTGAGGTCGTCGTTCAAGTCCAAGGTAAAATCTCATTCATGATCAGGCAATGGTTCATCTTAACCAGATTTGTCGTCACACAGCCACCCCGGGCCCAATTGACAGACAAAAAAACAGGGCTCCGAAGTGGAGCCCTGTGAAACTGTTATTTTTCGTCGCAGATTGGCGTGGTGAACTCCAGCGCCATATCCCAAGGTTGTTCAATCCAGGTATCCTGCGGAATGGCAACCTCGAAGTCATCTACCAGCGGCTCGCCCATCGGCTTGGCGAAGATGGTGATGAACTTGGCGCGGGGATAGAGTTCGCGGATCGCCTTGGCTGTGCCACCGGTATCCACCAGATCGTCCACCACCAGCCAGCCTTCACCATCCCCTGCGGTGGTCGCGGCCTTGACCACAACCAGCTCGCGCTGGTTGTCATGGTCATAGCTGGAGATGCACAGGGTTTCCACGTTGCGAATGCCGAGTTCACGGGCCATCAGGGCAGCGGGCACCAGGCCGCCACGGCTGACCGCGATGATCCCTTTCCACTGGCTGACTGGCAGTTGACGACGGGCCAGACGGCGCGCTTCACGTTGCAGGTTGTCCCACGATACATAAAACTTCTTCGGCATGTTATCGATCTCGAATAGTTATTTAAAACAATCACTTAAAATAATGGCAACCAGGGTACTTCCCCCGATAACCAAGCAATGATGGCCCTTGCTCGACTGAATTCAGATTGCACTTTGGCTGCCTCAGGGCTAAGCCTCGGCAGCGGATCTATGGCAGTGGAAGCAAGATGGGCATATCCGGCGATCGGTTGCATGGAGTGCCAACACCGCGGACAGGCTGTTGGGCCGGTATGATAGCACCGTTTGCAGATAAAATGACTGGCAAACGTATGCCAAATGAAGGAAAGATCGTCCAGATTATCCCCAGATGACTCATATAAAGAGCCAAATGACCAAGCGACTACCCGTCCGGTTGACGCAAAATCCATCACAACGCCAAACAGCAGATAAAAAAATAGCAGGGAGGAGGATTTACCTCACACACCTGCTGCTTTCTCGTCATGCCTGTTTGTCACAGGCGGGTTGTCCGTTTGTTCGGACAGACCGTCTTAGCGACGGGTGACGAAGGGGTTAGGGTAGCTGAAACCCTGGGTATAGAGAGACGGGGCGAACCAATAGGTTGAGTTGCTGCCTGGCATCTTTAAACTCCTGATTGCTTAACAAGTTACGTACCTTTAATGCGGGCTCAAATCCTTGAACGAACACTCGGTTCCATGGAGGCGCACTTGTCTTTGCTTCGGTTCCCTGGAGGCTTTCATCGTCATCCTGACGGGTGGCGAACCACGGAAGCTAATTTACCAGTCGGCGCCATAAATTCAACTTTTTTGTGAGATGTGTCACATAATTTCTTTTCCACCTGCCAGCCCCCCTCGAACCTGATCATTGCCTGCCACAGCCTTCCCCGGCAGCATAACCGACCCGAGATTTACGCTGTCTGCTCACATTTTTCTGCGATTGGCTGTATTATCGTTATCCACTTCCCGGGCCCGTTGACGGGGCCTCTCACTATTCCGTGCTGGTAAGGAGTCCTGACGTGGCACAACTGAGTTCCCTCTCTCCCACCTTGGTGTGGCATTTCTTCGAGAAAATCTGCTCTATCCCCCACCCCTCCAAGCACGAGCAGGCGCTCGCCAGCTGGATCACCGAGTGGGCCAGCGCCGAAGGGCTGGCGGTGAAGCAGGACAAGGTCGGCAACCTCTTCATCAAGAAGCCCGCTACCCCGGGCATGGAAAACCGCAAGCCGGTAGTGCTGCAGGCGCACCTCGACATGGTGCCCCAGGCCAACGCCGACACCCCGCACGATTTCACCAAAGACCCCATCGATGCCTACGTGGACGGTGAGTGGGTCACCGCCCGCGGCACCACCCTGGGCGCCGACAACGGCGTCGGCATGGCCGCCTGTCTGGCGGTGCTGGCCGACAAGAGCCTCAAACACGGCCCGCTGGAGGTGCTGCTCACCTCCGACGAAGAGACCGGCATGACCGGCGCCTTCGGCCTCGAGGCCGGCTGGCTGGAGGGCGAGATCCTCATCAACACCGACTCCGAAGAGGACGGTGAGGTCTACATGGGCTGCGCCGGTGGCGTCGACGCCAACATCCGCTTTCCCCTCGAGCTGACCGCCGCCCCGGCGGGCGAGGCATTCGAGCTGCAGGTGAAGGGACTGGTCGGCGGCCACTCCGGCGGCGACATCCATCGCGGTCGCGGCAACGCCAACAAGCTGCTGGTGCGCCTGCTCAAGGCCGCACAATCCCTGAACGTGGAGCTCGCCGGGATCCACGGCGGCACCTTGCGCAACGCCATCCCCCGTGAGGCCCGTGCCACCCTGGTTGTGCCGGGTGCCAACGTCGCCGAGTTCAAGGCCCTGGTCGATCGCTTCACCGGCATCTACCAGACCGAGCTGGCCGCCACCGAGCCGCACCTGACCGTGCTGCTGACCCAGACTGCCGCCCCCGCCAAGGTGATGAGCGCCTCCCTGCGCGATCACCTGCTGGATGCCCTGATGGCCTGCCCGAACGGCGTGATGCGCATGAGTGACAGCATGACCGGTGTGGTCGAGACCTCCACCAACCTGGGCGTCATCAAGACCCTGGACGGGGAAGTCTACGTCCAGTGCCTGATCCGTTCTCTCATCGACTCGGGCCGCGACCAGATCGAGCAGATGACCCGCTCCCTGTTCACCCTGGCCGGCGCCAGCTGCGAGTTCACCGGCGCCTACCCGGGCTGGGCCCCGAACGTCAACTCCCCGGTGATGGAGCTGGTGCGCGGCACCTATGAGGAGCTGTTCGGCAGCCGCCCCAACATCATGGTGATCCACGCCGGCCTCGAGTGCGGTCTGTTCAAGAGCGCCTACCCAGAGTGGGACATGGTCTCCTTCGGCCCGACCATCCGCGGCGCCCACTCCCCGGACGAGAAGGTGCACATCGTCGCGGTCGAGCGCTTCTGGCAGCTGCTGACCCGCGTGCTGGAGCAGATCCCGGCCAAGTAAGGCAAGGTTCCTGCCCTGAACAAAAAGCCCCGCATCATGCGGGGCTTTTTTGTCATGGGCGAGAACAGGTCATCGAATGCCGCGGGCTTCGCGGATCCACTCCCAGGCCTGCTGGATCTCCTGGGCCTTCTCCTTGGCCATCTCCATCATCTCGGGTGGCAACCCCTTGGCAGCCAACTTGTCGGGGTGGTGCTTGCTCATCTCCTTGCGATAGGCACGCTTGATATCCTGATCGCTGTCACTCTCGTTCACCCCGAGCAGCTGATAAGCATCCTTGAGACGATCGGCTGACGGAGCCTCCTGACGATACTGTTGGCCACCCGCACCGCCGCCCTGGTACTGGCCATGGGCGCGATTGAAGAAGTTCATCTGCGCTTCGGCCATGGCCAGGATCCGGGCCAGCTCGATACGGCTGAAGCCCAGCTCGTCGGCGATGGTGTGCAGAATGGCACGTTCCCCATCCTCGACCCGGCCATCGGCAAACGCGGCCTGCAGCTGTACTTCCAGAAAGAAGCGCAGAATGTCCCGCTGCCCCTGGCTGGCACGACGAAACTCGGCCAGGGTCTCGCGCAGCGGAAAACCAGCCTCCTTGCCCTGACGGAACGACTCCTGGGCGCGGGCTCGCTGCTCCCCTGCCAGTCGCATCCGATCCATCAGGTTGGAGGCCATCCGGATCTCCTGCTCGGTCACCTGACCGCTGGACTTGGCAATGTGCCCCATGACGGCGAAAGTGGCATGAAAGAAGACCGCCTGCTGCTCCTGAGTCGGCCCGCGGCGAAACGCACTTTGCAATCCCATGCCCCGATCGAAACGGTGGCCAATCCAGAGGCCGATGAGGGCACCAATCAGGTGGCCGAGCAGAAAACCGAAGAAGGCGCCGAGCACCTTACCCCAAATACGCATGGTTCAAGACCTCTTGATGTTAATGAGTGCGAGCCAGAAGCTGATCATCCAGCTCGCGCAGTCGCGGGACTGTGCCTATATCACGCCACTCGCCGGCCAGCAGGCTCCCCCCCACTCGCCCTTGTGCCATCCACTCCCGTAGCAGGGGAGCCAGCTTGCGCGCACCGCTCGCCAGACTGGAAAATGCTGCCGGATGATAGAGCCCGACGCCACTGAAGGTAAACCCGGGAATATCCAGCACCCGCCCCTCTTGCAGGGAAAAATCCCCTTGGGGATGCTGGGGAGGGTTGGGCACCAGCCAGAGATGGGCCAGATCCTCACCCAGAGGCTGGGTCACCAGGGTACGGTAGTCCAGATCGAGCCAGGTATCCCCGTTGATCACCAGAAAGGGGTCGCTGCCCAGCAGCGGCAGTGCCTGCACTATGCCCCCTGCGGTCTCCAGCGCACTCTCCTCTGCTGACCAGTGGATGGTCACCCCGAACTGGCTGCCATCCCCCAACGCCTCCACCAGCTTGTGGCCGAGCCAGGCGTGATTGATGACCAATTCGGTCACCCCTGCAGCTTTAAGCTTTTCGATATGATGCACGATAAGGGGCTTACCCCCCACTACCAGCAGCGGCTTGGGCAGGGTATCGGTGAGCGGGCGCATCCGCTCGCCACGTCCTGCCGCCAGGATCATCGCCTTCATGACTGCGCCTCCGCCACCCGGACGAGTCCCGGCAGCACAACCTGCCGCAACCAGTCGCCAAAACGGGCGAGCACGGGCTCGCTGGCCCCGTGCAGCTGGCAGACATCCACCACATATCCCAGGGTGCGGGGAATATCCTGGAGGTAACCTGACTTGCCATCCCGATGATAGAGTCGGGTGAAGATGCCGGCGGCTTTCAGGTGACGCTGCATGCCGGTGAGATCCGCATGGCGGCGGAAGCTGGCGTAATCGAGATCGCCGAGCAGCCCCGCCTGCTGCAGGGTCGCAAAACCATGGCACATCCCCTGTTCGATCACCTCGTCCGGCCAGCGCACGTAGCAATCCTTGAGCAAAGAGACCAGGTCATAGCTAAGGGGGCCGATGACCATATCCTGAAAATCGATGATGGCAAGCTCGCTGGTATCAGGGGTATTGCCACCACATACCATCAGGTTACGGCTGTGAAAGTCCCGGTGCATCACTCCCTGCGGCTGGGCCAGGTTGTTCTCGGTGAGGCAGGCAAAGGTCTCGTCCAGCAACAGCTGCTCTTCATCGCTCAGGGTCAATTGCAGATGCTGACCCAGCAGCCACTCGGGAAAGATGCTGTTCTCACGCGCCATGAAGGCGGCATCAAAAGGCTCCAGGTCAAGCTCAACCGCACCAAGGCGAGGCAACAGCCCGATGGCCTTGTCATACCAAGCCAGTACGTTGTCGGCATTCAGGCAGCCAATAAGCTGGGTATCCCCCAGATCGGTCACCGCCAGCAGACCGAGTTCATAGTCCACCGCCTTGACCTCGGGCGCCAGCAGTTGACGCGCACGCAAGGCCGCCGCATTGCGAACAAACTCATGATTTTTTTCGGTTTTTGGATTGGCATCCACCCAGATAAGGCCACCGCCACGAAAGTAGCGGCGGAAACTGGCATCACCGGAAATAAGGGTAAGATGGAGGCTGGCATCACCGGAGAGTCGGCGTGCCCACTGCAGAAGCAGGGAATCGCGATCGTACATAAGTCGAGGACCAAGGTGGAAAGCAGCACTTGGCTGTTAGCCCTGGCCGCAATAATGCTTTATCATTGCCGGCTAACATAAAGCAATGACATGCAATGTCAACTCGATGAAACCTGTCGTAAAATGCATGCCCTGGATCAACCGTACCTATCACGGATTGCACGAGTCTTTCACATGACAAAATGGACACTGGGATACCGCTATCCCATCGCCCTGACTATCAGCCTGGCACCGGCCCTGACCTCCATGATGGTGCAGGCGGCCCCGTTCAATCCGCCGCCTGCGACCGGTATTCTCGACAGCCTCTGCTATGACTATGTCCCCAAGGTCGAAAAGCCCTCTTCGGCGGAAGATGCCAATGCCCTGCCGGTCGAGGTCGACGCCGATCGCCTTGAGGCCAAGCAGGGCGGCACCGCCGTCTATGAAGGGGACGTCAAGGTGCGTCAGGGGGTTCGCAAGTTTGACTCCGACTATGCCCAGCTCGATCAGAAGAGCCGGGATGTCATCGCCATCGGCAACATCTATTACAACGACGGTCAGGTGACCGTCACCAGCGACAAGACCCTCAAGTCCAACCTGGATACCAAGAATTCCGAACTGGAAGAGGGCAAGTATCAGGTTCATGGTTCACCGGTGCGCGGCTTTGCCAAACGGGTCACCATGACCAACAACAACCAGAACATCACCATGGAGGGGGCCCAGTACACCACCTGCCCCCCCGGTCAGGAGGTGTGGACCCTCAAGGCGGGCAGCATCGACATCGATCAGAAAGAGGTGTTCGGTGAAGCCTGGAACGCCAGCCTCTGGCTCTATGACTATCCGGTGTTCTATTTCCCGTACATCAACTTCCCCATCAAGGATGAACGCAAGACGGGCCTGCTCTATCCGGGTTACAAGCAGAGCTCCGGCAACGGCATGGAGATCACCCAGCCCTTCTACTGGAACATTGCCCCCAATTATGACGCCACCATCACCTCCCGCTTCATGGACAAGCGCGGCCTGATGGAACAGGTGGAGTTCCGCTACATGCCGGACCCCGCCCACGTCGGCACCCTCTATTTCGAAAACCTGGCGGATGACAAACAGTACAGCCCGAGCAACCCCAGCCTGGCCGGTTTGTCTGACGGCCACCGCTATCTGCTGAACGTTCGCCACGGTTCCAGCCTGATGGACGGTTCCCTGCGCTTCGGGCTCGACTACACCAAGGTGCGGGACAGGGACTACAACTACTTCAACGACTTCAGCCCCCAGGTGGGCACCCAGATTGATGACCAGTTGCAGCAATCCTTTACCGCCGGTTACTACCAGGAGAACTGGAACCTCACCTCCGAGGTTCGCCGCTACCAGATCCTGAGTCCCTATGCGCTGCTGCCGCACGAGATGCTGCCGCGCATCGACTACAACTACTATCGCCAGGGCAACTGGTTCGATTTGGCCTGGAACAGCGAGCTGACCAAGTTTGGCTATGACAGCGGCAATGCCAGCAGCTATCAGTCGGGAGAGCGCTATACCGCAACCCGTTTGCACATGGCCCCGACTCTGACGGTTCCCCTAGTGGATGCGCCCGGTTACTACCTCACTAGCCAGTACAAGCTGATGTTTACCTCCTACAACCAGGAGGTACCAAACACCCTGGTCGGTACGGATCGCGCTCGCTTCACCGATGCCGAGACTGGCAAGCTGACCCTCAAGGATGGCACCATCAATCGTCTGCTGCCCTCTTTCCGCCTCAAGGGTGGCCTCAACTTCGATCGCTCGGTCGACTGGTTTGACGGCAAGGGAACCCAGACTCTGGAACCCGAGTTCCAGTATCTCTACATCCCCTACGAGAACCAGGACGATATCGGGGTCTACGACTCCACCAGCACCCGACAGGATTACTACAGCCTGTTCAGCGATCGCCGTTACGCAGGTCTCGACAGGATCAGCGATGCCAACCGGATCAGCGCTGGTCTCACCAGCCGGATCTATGACAACCTCGGGGATGAGCGGCTGCGTCTCTCCGTCGCCCAGGCGTTCGAGCTGACCTCTCCCAAGGTTCGTCTCTATTCCTCGGATCCCGAGAGCACCAACGCCCGTTCTCTGCTCTCCTTTGAGGGGGATGCCCGGATCACGGATCAGTGGTTCGCCCACGCTGGCGCCCAGTACGATACCGAGGAGGGAGCGTTCAGTTCAGGCAATGGTGCCGTGGAATACCGTCATGACAAGCTGGTTACCCAGCTCAACTACCGCTTTATTCAGGATGGCAACCGGGATTACCGCTACCCGGCCAATGCCGCCCTGGCAGAGGATCTTAGCCAGGCAGGTCTGGTAATGATGGCGCCGATTGCCGATCAGTGGCAGGTTTACGGCGGCTACTATCGCGATATCAAGCAGGATGTGAACATTGACCGCAAGATCGGTGTCAAATACGACTCCTGCTGCTGGAGCATCAACCTGAGCCTGGAGTGGCACAACCAGCCTGACAACGTCACCCTGAGACCCACTTCGGAGAAATCGATCGGTCTGCAGTTCGAGATGAAGGGGCTCGGCAGTGTCGGTACCGGTGGCCGCAGTGTCACGATGGATACCGAACTGTTGCCCTATGTTCGCCCGTTTAATCTGAAAGACCAGCAATGATGCTGGTCCAGCCTTGAGAGATGGATATGAAAAAGACCCTGATAGCCCTGCTGACCGCGGGAATGTTCGGCGCCATAAGCCAGGCCGCCATGGCGGCCCCCGAGCTGATGGACAAGGTTCTGGCCGTGGTCAACAAGGACGTGGTACTTGCCAGCCAACAGGATGCTTTAGTCAACAAGGTCAAGATCTCCGCCCAGGAGAGCGGCCAGTCTCTGCCTGACGACGCCACCTTGCGCAAACAGGCGCTGGATCGCCTGATCCAGGAGAGCCTGCAACTGCAGTTGGCCGAACGCCAGGGCCTGAAGATCAGCGATACCCAGCTGGAACAAGCCATCCAGGGGATCGCCGCCGACAACAAGATGACCCTGGATCAGCTGCGTGCCCAGCTCGCGCGCGAAGGCATGAGCTATGCCCAGTACCGGGAAGAGGTGCGTCGCGAGATCCTGATGAACGAGGTACGCCGCAACCAGGTGCGCCGTCGCATCAACATCTCCGAGCAGGAGGTGAAACAGGTAGTCGACATCCTGAAAAAACAGGGTCAGCAGCAGAACGAGTATCACCTCGGTCATATCCAGATTGCCCTGCCTGACAACCCTTCCGCAGCTCAGCTGGATGCCGCCAAGAGCAAGATCGAGGGCATTCTGGCCGCGCTCAAACAGGGGGCCGATTTCCGCAAGCTGGCCATTGCAGAGAGCAACGGACCCAAGGCGCTGGAAGGGGGTGACTGGGGCTGGATGAGCCCGCAGGAGATGCCGACCCTGATGGCCGAAGCGGTTCAGGGCGCGACCAAGGGCGACATCGTCGGTCCGCTGCGCTCCGGCGCCGGCCTGCACATCATCAAGGTATTCGACACCAAGGGTCAGCAGCAGGTGATGCAGACCGAGGTGAAAGCGCGTCACATCCTGATCAAGCCCTCCATCATCCTGAGCGAAGAGAAAGCCAAGGGCATGCTGGACGGCATCTTGCACGACATCAAGAGCGGCAAGGCGAGCTTCGCCAGCATGGCGGAGAAATACTCCGAAGACCCGGGCTCTGCGGTGCAGGGTGGCGAACTGGGCTGGTCTGATCCCAACGTCTACGTGCCCGAGTTCCGCGACATGGTCAACCGCCTGCAACCGGGCCAGATCAGCGCCCCGTTCCGCAGCTCTCACGGCTGGCACATTGTCCAGCTGGAGGATCGTCGCAGCCAGGATGCCACCGACAAGGCCCAGGAGCAGCGCGCCTATCAGCTGATCTACAACCGTCGCTTCGTGGAAGAGTCCCAAGCGTGGCTGGACGAGCTGCGTGATGAGGCTTACATCCAGATCGAAGGCGCCAGCAGCTGATGCGTTGTCGTCGTCTTGCAGTGACCCCGGGTGAACCGGCCGGGGTTGGTCCGGATCTTGTGTTGCAGATAGCCCAGCAGGATTGGCCCCACCAGTTGGTGGTGATCGCCGATCCGGCGCTGCTGCGTGAACGCGCCGCCCTGCTGGGTCTGCCCATCGAGCTTGAGCCCTACGATCCCGCCGCGCCCGCGCATCCACAGCGGGCCGGCACCCTGACCGTCAGCCCCGTCTCTCTCGGCGCCGCCGTGATGCCCGGAGAGCTCGACGAAGGCAACGGCGCCTATGTGCTGGCCACCCTGCAGCGCGCCAGCGACGGCAACATGAGCGGTGAGTTTGCCGCCGTGGTGACCGGGCCCGTGCACAAGGGGATCATCAACCAGGCGGGCGTATCGTTTAGCGGCCACACCGAGTTCTTCGCCCAGCAATCCAACACCGCCGACGTGGTGATGCTGCTGGCAACCGAGGGGCTGCGGGTGGCGCTTGCAACCACTCACATCCCCTTGGCCTATGTGGCGAAGGCCATCACCGAGGATCGCCTCGGCAAGGTGATCCGTATCCTAGATGCGGATCTCAAGGCCAAGTTTGGCGTCGCCAAACCGCGCATTTACGTCTGCGGCCTCAATCCCCACGCCGGGGAAGGGGGCCATCTCGGTCGTGAAGAAATTGACGTGATCGAACCCGCCTTGGCCACGTTGCGCCAGGAGGGGATCGATCTGGTCGGCCCATTGCCGGCCGACACCCTGTTCCAGGAGAAATACCTCAAGGATGCGGATGCGGTACTCGCCATGTACCACGACCAAGGACTGCCCGTGCTCAAATACAAGGGCTTCGGCAGTTCGGTCAATATCACCCTTGGACTCCCTTTCATCCGCACTTCGGTGGATCACGGCACCGCACTGGATCTGGCAGGCAAAGGCCTGGCCGATCCCGGTAGCCTTACCACCGCGATTAACCACGCCATCAAGATGGTAGAGAAACAAAGATATGAGCAGTAAGGTGCACATGGGCCACACGGCCCGTAAGCGTTTTGGTCAGAACTTCTTGCACGATCGCTACGTGATCGACCAGATCGTGGCCGCCATCAATCCGCAGCCGGGCCAAAACCTGGTGGAGATCGGCCCGGGTCTGGCCGCGCTGACCGAGCCGGTTGCCGCCCAGATGGACAAGATGACCGTGGTCGAACTGGACCGGGATCTGGCGGCCCGCCTGCGCGAGCACCCGACACTGAAGGACAAGCTTACCGTCATCGAAGCCGACGCCATGCGTTTTGACTTCAGCACCCTGATGGGTGAAGGCAAGGGGCCGCTGCGCATCTTTGGCAACCTGCCCTACAACATCTCCACCCCGCTCATCTTCCACCTGTGCGAGTTTGCCGATCGGGTAGAAGACATGCACTTCATGCTGCAAAAGGAAGTGGTACTGCGTCTGGCCGCCGGTCCCGGCAGCAAGGCCTATGGCCGTCTGAGCGTGATGACCCAGTACTACTGCCAGGTGATCCCGGTGCTGGAAGTGGGCCCGGGCGCCTTCAAGCCGGCCCCCAAGGTGGACTCCGCCGTGGTGCGTCTGGTACCGCACAAAAACCCGACCATAGTCGCGAAAGACATCCGCTGCCTGAATCGCGTCTGCACCGAGGGCTTCGGCCAGCGTCGCAAGACCATTCGCAACAGCTTCTCCAACTTCATCACCGACGCCCAGCTGACCGAGCTTGGTATCGATGGCAACCTGCGCCCCGAAAACCTCACCCTGGAGCAATTTGTCATGATCGCCAACTGGCTGGCGGATCAGCCAAAGGCCTGATCCCGTGACCACCCCGCGCATCGTGATCCGCCCCTACCCCAGTTATGTGGCGGACTCCAAAGATCCATACCAGTTTCACTATCTCATTGAAATCGAGAATCTGGGTCCCGGCCCGGTGCAGTTGCTGCACCGGCGTTGGCTCATTACGGATGCCAATGGCAAGATGCTGGAAGTCGAAGGTCCGGGCGTGGTCGGGGAACAGCCCGTGATCGCCGAAGGGGAGACCTACCGCTACCAGAGCGGCGTCCCGCTGGCGACCCCGCTCGGGGTGATGGAAGGACGTTATACCCTGCAAGATGGCTCTGGTCAGCAATTTGAGGCGCCCATCGCCCCCTTCACGCTGGCCATCCCCAATATTATCAACTGAGGTTTCATGGCGAACTGTTTTGTCGGCGATATCCAGGGCTGCTACGACGACTTGCGCCGTCTGCTGGATCTGGCTGGGTTCGATCCCGCGCATGACGTACTCTGGCTCTGTGGCGACCTGGTCGCCCGCGGCCCCGACTCCCTCAACACCCTGCGCTTCGTCAAGGGACTGGGCAACCGCGCCGTCACCGTGCTCGGCAACCACGATCTGCACCTGCTGGCGGTCGCCAACGGCGTCGCACCGCTCAAGAAAAAAGACCGGTTGCAGAGCCTGATGGAGGCGCCGGATCGGGACGACCTGCTGGAGTGGCTGCGCCACCGGCCGCTCCTGGCGGAACACCCAGATCTGCCGATCATGATGGTGCATGCCGGCATCTCGCCGGCCTGGGATGCCCGCACCGCCCGCAACTGTGCCCGCGAGGTGGAGAGCCTGCTGCGCGGTGACCAGTACAGCTGGCTGCTGCACAACATGTATGGCGACCAGCCCGACTGCTGGCGGGACGATCTGGTCGGGATAGAGCGCTACCGCTACATCATCAACACCTTCACCCGGATGCGCTTTTGCTACTTCGACGGCCGGCTCGACTTCAAATGCAAGAAGGGTCCCAACGAATCGACCCCGGGCCTGCACCCCTGGTTCGAGCA
Organism: Aeromonas sp. S18(2024); assembly: GCF_041402525.1. Classification (NCBI taxonomy): domain Bacteria; kingdom Pseudomonadati; phylum Pseudomonadota; class Gammaproteobacteria; order Aeromonadales; family Aeromonadaceae; genus Aeromonas; species Aeromonas sp. S18(2024). Next base: position 68,169 of record NZ_JBGLQV010000010.1, read on the forward strand.
GCGCGAGCACCATGTGGATGATCCCATCCTGGTGTTCGGCCACTGGGCAGCCCTGATGGGCAAGACCGACAAGCAGGATATCAAGGCACTCGATACTGGCTGCGTCTGGGGCAACAGCCTCACCCTGTGGCGCTACGAGGATGATGCCCTGATCGCTACCCCCTGCCCGGTGCATGCGAGCTGATCGCAGCCCATACTGGCTGTATGAAAAAGCCCGACTGATAGTCGGGCTTTTTATTGTCAGGCGGGTTACAACTTGCGCCCCAGCCGTTTCTCTATCTGGCGCCGCTCCCACTCCGGGCCGAACAACTTGAAGGGCTGGAACAGGTTGATGGCGTGAGAGATCAGTCCCAGCCCCCAGCCCAGCGCCGCCCACCAGGCCCAGATATAATCCGGGTTGCTCAGGTAGTTGATGACAAACAGCCCGCCGATCACCACCAGATAGCTGGCGATGTGGTAGTAGAAGCCTCTGAGATCCTCCACATAGCTCATCGCTGCCCGCTCCTCGACCGATACCTGTCCCCAATCCCGTTCCCACGTCTCGCTGCCTTTCATCTCGCGCTCCTGTTGCTGTACTCCATCCAGTTGAGCCACATCGAGTTCAAAGACGGCGGCCAGGGCCTTGAGGGATTCCAGTCCGGGCTGCTGCCCCTGCTCAATCCGCTGGATGGTGCGGACACTCAAGCCGGAGAAGGTCGCCAACTGCTCCTGTGACCAGCCCCGCTGCAATCTCAACTTCCTGACGATCATCTTGCACTCCTTGTGGTGATTGACGGGGCCAGCATAAGGTCAGCATTGAGCAAGGTGAGACGACAGCAAGCCGACATAAACCTGACAATCTTTTAAAATCATAATGTTAACTACAGGCCATGGAAACAGGTGTCGCCTGAAGCTGACAAGCACCAGCCGCAAACTGCCTGGTTTACAGACTCTTCATCAACTCGGCGGCGATCTCGAAGGAGCGCAACCGCGCCTGATGATCGACGATGGGGCCGTTGAACATCAGCTCGTCGGCCCGGGTCTCGGCCAGCAGCGACTTGAGACCATGACGCACCTGTTCCTGATCCCCTACCAGGGAGCGGGCCAGCGTTTGCTCCATGGCCACCAGCTCGCGGGGTGACCAGGTGTCACCCAGTGACTGAACAGGGGCGGGCAACTTGCCGGCATCACCGCGATAGAGGCGCAGGAACTGCTGCTGCACCGTAGTGAACTGGAAGCGGGCCTCCCGCTCGCTGTCGGCGGCGATCATGTTGACGCACACCACCGCATAGGGCTTGGGCCAGCGGGCCGAGGGGCGATACTGGGTGCGGTAAATCTCCAGCGCCTGCAGCAGCAAAGCGGGGGCGAAGTGAGAGGCAAAACCAAACGGCAACCCCATGGCCGCCGCCAGCTGGGCACTGTAGAGACTCGAGCCCAGCAACCAGACCGGCAGATGCAGTCCCTGGCCAGGTACCGCCTGCACCGCTCCCACCTCGTCGCCAAAATAGTCCATCAGCTCGCGCACATCTGCCGGAAAATCATCCACTTCCCCGCTGCGCTGGCGGCGCAGTGCCTGCATGGTGCGCTGATCGGTGCCCGGTGCGCGCCCAAGGCCCAGATCGATTCGATCCGGATAGAGGGAGGCGAGCGTGCCAAACTGCTCGGCGATCACCAGCGGCGAGTGATTCGGCAGCATGATGCCACCCGCCCCTATCCTCAGGGTGCGGGTCGCTCCCGCCAGATGGCCGATCAGCACAGCAGTGGCGGCACTGGCAATGCCCGGCATGTTGTGGTGCTCGGCCAGCCAGTAGCGGTGGTAACCCCAGCGCTCGGCATGTTGCGCCAGATCGCGTGAGCGGTGGAACGACTCGGCCGGTAGGGAGCCTTCAGGAACCGGCACCAGATCGAGGACGGAAAAGGGGATGGCAGACATGGGTCACTCCATTGATTCACAGACCAGTAACAAGTGGGGCAATGTAGCATGAGATACCTGAATGAATCACCTTACAAACCGGTTTCTGTCAGATGTCGAACAAGAGCCAGGACATCCACCTAAAGCGGATGCTGCGACTAATGATGAATAGGTTGAAAGCATCGCTGTTTTTTTAGTCATTTTATTGCCACACTGCTGACTGATCTTTTCTGCAACTGCACGTGTGACAAGGATGTGTCCATGACAACAGCCAGGCCTGGTCGTAAACCCTTCTATGTTCATATCGCCACCCTCTTTATCTTGCTGTTTACCTTTCTGGGAGGAGCGCTTATCACGCTTCAGTTCCAGCAGGATACCCAGCAAGGGCTCGAGCATGAGCGACAGAATTTTTTGCAATACCGGGAACAGCTTGCCCTGGCCTTGCAGTTGAACGAACGTCCCGCCCGCATGTCCCTCAGCCTGCTGCGCACAGGCCGGCTGGCAGGCATGGAGAGCCTGGATGAACGGCTCGGTTACCTGCCGCAGTTGATCGAGGTGCTGGCAAACAGCGCCAGCTATGGTGCCGTCTACGCAGGCTATGAAAACGGCGATTTTTTTCTGGTTCGCAAGCTGACCAGTCGGGCCAGAATGCAGCTGGAAAATGTTCCCCTCGCCAGCACCCTGATGGTGCAGAGCCTGCATCAGGGCAAGGGGGAATTTCTCTACTTTGACCAGCATCTGACGCTGCTCGAGCGCCGGGCCATGCCGCAATACCAGTACGATCCCCGTAGTCGTGACTGGTACAAGCAAGCGCGTCGCCATCCAGGCATTGCCGTCACCCACCCCTATCTTTTCTTCACCACCAAGGAACCCGGAATGACCCTGGCGGTGGAGAGCAAGGACAAACGCGCCGTGCTTGGGCTCGATACCAGCGTCGAGGGACTGTCGGCCCTCATCGGTGAGCTGCGCCTGCCACAACATAGCCAGGTGGTTCTGTTTGATGACCATGCCACCCTGCTGGCCGCCGACCCCAAGGATCTGCCCAGCTTCGAGCAGTTGAAGCAGCTGCCCATGCTGTCGGCCCTCGCTCACCCCGCCCTGGCCCGGTTACAGCAGCAGATCACCGGTGAGCCCGGGTTACTGGACACTCCGGTAGAGCTGGATATCAGCCTGCCTGACGGCAACAGCTGGCTGGCCAACCTGGCCCCCCTCGGCGAGGGCTCGCCTTTCTATATTGCCCTGCTGGTCTCGACCGATGTGCTCTACCAGCAGGCGCGCGACGCGGCGCTGGTCAATCTGGCCCGCACCCTGATCGGTTTGCTGTTGCTGTTGCCGGTGATCTGGTGGGTATCCCGCCGCACCGCCACCCCGCTGCAGGCCCTGACCCGGGAGGCGGAGCGGATCCAGCATTTCGATTTTACGGCCAGCAAGGAGCCCGAATCGGCGATCCGCGAGATCGATGATCTGGCCCGTACCATGTCCGGCATGCGCCTGACCCTGGGCAACTTCATGAACATGGGTAGGGCACTGGCTGCCGAGCATCGCTTCGACTCCCTGATCAGCCGCATCCTGCACGAGACCACGTCAGCGGTACAGGCTACGGGAGGCTGCCTCTATCTGGCGCAAGATCAGCAGATGGTGGCGGTCAATGCGCGCTGGTTGCAGGGCGATTTGCCGATCGAACAGGTCCCCTGGCAACCGGCACTGTTCGGGACTCAGGTCGCCGCCAACCGGCTCTCCGTCGGCATCGACCAAACGGGCTGGCAGCAATACATGAGCAGCTGGGGCTCCTTCCCCGGCCCCAGTGAACTGGTCGCCGAGCCCCTGCGCAATCACCGCCAGGAGTTGATCGGTTACCTGTTTCTGATCCTGCCCGAGTGCTCGCCTCGGGAACTGGTCTCGCGGATCAGCCTGATCGAAGCGCTGGCGGGGACTTCCGCCTCCGCCATCGAGAACCAGCGCCTGCTGGAAGAGCAGAAGCAACTGCTCGAGTCCTTCATTGAGCTGATGGCGGGCGCCATCGACGCCAAGAGCCCCTATACCGGTGGCCACTGCCAGCGCGTGCCCGAGCTGACCAAGATGCTGACCGAGGCGGCCTGCGCCCAGCGACAGGGCCCCTTTGCCGATTTCAGTCTCAACGAGGAGGAGTGGGAAGCCATCCATATCGCAAGCTGGCTGCACGATTGCGGCAAGGTCACCACCCCGGAGTTCGTGGTCGACAAGGCCACCAAGCTGGAGACCATCTACGACCGGATCCACGAGATACGCACCCGTTTCGAGGTACTCAAGCGCGATGCCTATATTGAGGCCCTCTGTGCCAGGCTGCCAGAGTCAGAGCGGAGCGCCTGCCGCGAAGCGGCGGCTCCACATTGGTCGGAACTGGACGAAGAGTTTGCGTTCGTGGCCGAATGCAATCTGGGTGGCGAGTGGATGGCCCCCGAGAAGATTGAGCGGCTCGACGCCATCGCCAGCCGCACCTGGCTGCGCACCCTGGACGATCGCCTCGGCATCAGCCGCGAGGAGCTCAAGTTGCATCAAAGTGAGCCGGCGTCGACCCTGCCCTGTGTTGAGCCGCTGTTGGCCGACAAACCCTCCCATCTTATTCCGCGGCCCCAGCAGGACAGGTTTGACGATGGCAATCCATGGGGGTTCAAGGTCAAGGTGCCCAAACATCTCTACAACCGCGGGGAGCGCTACAACCTGGCCATCGGCCGCGGCACCCTTACCGAAGAGGAGCGCTACAAGATCAACGAGCACATCATCCAGACCATCCGCATGCTGGAGCACCTCCCCTTCCCGCGCCATCTGCACAGCGTACCGGAAATTGCCGGCGGCCATCACGAGCGGATGGATGGCAAGGGATACCCGCGCCAGTTGCTGGGGGAACAGATGAGCATCCCGGCCCGCATCATGGCCATCGCCGACATCTTCGAGGCGCTGACCGCAAGCGATCGCCCCTACAAATCGGGCAAGACGGTCTCCCAGTCCCTGGCCATCATGCAGAACATGGTGCGAGAACAGCATATCGATCCGGCCCTGTTTACCCTGTTCGTCAGCAGCGGTATCTGGCGCGACTATGCCAAGCGCTTCCTGACCCCGGAACAGCTGGACGAAGTGGATCAGGAGATACTGCTGGCCAGCTAGTTGCCACCACAACATTGAAAAGGGGCCCACGGGCCCCTGCTTCTCTTGGCAGATCGTATCAGCCGCCAGCCTCGACATACTGGCGAGTCAGCTCGGCCGTCATCATCTCCCGCATCCTGAATTTCTGCAGCTTGCCGGTCACCGTCATGGGGTACTCCTCCACGAAGCGGATATAGCGCGGCATCTTGAAGTAGGCGATGCGGGCCGAGAGGAAGTGCTTGATCTCCTCCTCGCTCGCCACCTGATCCGGCCTGAGCTTGACCCAGGCACACACCTCCTCGCCGTAGCGTTCGCTGTCAACGCCAAACACGGCCGCATCCTGCACCGCCGGGTGCTCGTAGAGGCGCTCCTCGATCTCCCGTGGATAGATGTTCTCGCCACCACGGATGATCAGATCCTTGATGCGCCCAACGATCTGGACATACCCCTCTTCATCCATGATGCCGATGTCCCCGGAGTGGAGCCAGCCATCATCATCTATGGTCTGTGCCGTCTTGGCCGGATCCTGCCAATAGCCCTGCATCACCCCATGGCCGCGACAGCAGATCTCCCCCTTCTCACCGATGGGGACCGTCTCGCCGCTCGCATCGACCAGCTTGATCTCGGTGTGGGCGAGGGCACGGCCCACCGTGGTCACCCGCTTGTCCAGCGGCGCATCGATGGCGGTCATGTGATTGATCGGACTGCACTCGGTCTGACCGTAGGCAATGGTTACCTCGGTCATGTGCATCAGACTCTGAACCTTGCGCATTAGAGGTTCGGGGCAGATGGCCCCGGCCATGATGCCGGTGCGCAGGGAGGAGAGATCGAAGCTGGCGAACTGTGGCAGCTCCAGCTCGGCAATGAACATGGTTGGCACCCCGTGCAGGGCGGTGCAACGCTCCTCGCTCACCATCTGCAGGGTTGCCACCGGGTCGAAGGCCTCCGACGGAAACAGGGCGCAGGCCCCCACGCTGATGCAGACCAGATTGCCAAGCACCATGCCAAAGCAGTGGTAGAGCGGCACCGGGATACAGAGCTTGTCCTGCTCGCTGAACGCCATGCCGCTCGCCACCAGTCGCGCATTGTTGAGGATGTTGCGATGGCTCAAGGTGGCCCCCTTGGGGTTGCCCGTGGTGCCCGAGGTGAACTGGATATTGATGGCATCCTCCGGCTTGAGGCTGGCACCCACCCGGGCCAGCACGGCGGGATCCACTCCCTCCCCCAAGGCCTGCACGGCATCAAAATTCAGCATGCCGGGGGTCATCTCTTCCCCGAGCCGGATCACCATCTCCAGGGTTGGCAGACGGGCGGCGGCGAGCCGTCCCGGCGTACTGCCGGCCAGTTCGGGGGCCAGCTCGTTCAACATGGCGAGGTAATCGCTTCCCTTGAAGGCGCTGGCACAGATGAGGGCACGGCAACCCACGTTGTTGATGGCAAACTCCAGCTCGTAACTGCGATAGGCGGGATTGATGCAGACCATGATGGCGCCGATGCGAGCGGTGGCAAACTGCACCAGGCACCACTCTATGTTGTTCGGTGACCAGATGCCGACCCTGTCACCCGGCTTGATCCCGAGTGCGAGCAACCCCTTTGCCAGTCTGTCGATCCGGGCCAGATATTCGCGGTAGCTCCAGCGGATCTGCTGGTGGCGCACCACCACGGCGGGGCGGTCGGGAAAGCGTTCGGCTATCTCTTGCAGATAAGTGCCAATGGTCTGGGATAGCAGAGGTTGGTCACAGGGACCGGTCCGGTAGCTGAGCAGTGAGGTCATGGGTGACTCCTGGCCACATGGGTTGGAATTGCCTACTGCTCGGCTGGCACGGGTTCAATTTGTTACATTAATGTAACCATGAATTTTTGAGAAGATTCACTTTGGTCTAATGTTGACCATCAAAAAACGGCCAACCGAAGTTGACCGTTTTTAGTCCGCAATGGTTGTTTTAGAACAGCAGGTGCGCCACACCGGCGATGACCGGCAGGGTCACCAGGGTGCGCAACAGGAAGATGACGAACAACTCCCACAACTTGACCGGGATCTTGCTGCCCAGCAGCAGGGCGCCCACTTCCGACATATAGATGAGCTGGGTCACCGACATAGCGGCGATGACGAAGCGGGTCATTTCGCTTTCGATGGTGGAAGCCAGCACCGCCGGAATGAACATGTCGGCAAAGCCAACCATGATGGTCTTGGAGGCAGCCTCGGCCTCCGGCAGTTGCAGTAGCTCCAGCAAGGGAACAAAGGGAGCCCCCAGCCAATTGAAGATGGGAGTGTGCTCGGCCAGCATCAGGGCACAGGTACCGATGGCCATCACCACGGGCAGCACGCCAAACACCATATCCAGTGCATTCTTCACCCCTTCCCGCGCTACGGCACCGAGGTCACTCACGCTCTCGGCCTTGGTCAACGCACGCTCGTAACCGTAACTCAACACGCTGTGGCGATGCGGCACCGCCTCCTGCTTGCGGCACAGGGGAGTGCCATCGGCGTAGACATCCTTCTTCCAGGAGAGCGGCGGCAGACGCGGAACCACGATGGCGGCCACCACGCCGGCCAGGCAGACGGTCAGGTAGAAGGGTACGAACATGTGCTCCAGCTTCACCTGGGAGATCACCACCAAGCAGAAAGTGATGGAAACTGCAGAGAAGGTGGTACCGATCACGGCCGCTTCACGCTGGGTATAGAACTTGCCTTCATACTGCTTGCTGGTCAGCAGAATGCCGACGCTGCCATCCCCCAGCCAGGAGGCGAAGCAGTCCACGGCGGAGCGACCCGGCAGACGGAACACGGGACGCATGATGCGGGTCATCATGGTACCGACGAACTCCAGCAGACCGAAATCGAGCAGCAGGGGCAGCAGCAGGCCGGCAAAGATGAATACGGAGAACAGTACCGGCAGCAGATCGTGCAACACCAGCCCGCCGGTGGCGCCCGAGTAGAGCACCTCAGGCCCCATCTGGAAGAAGGTCAGCAAGACGAAGATGCCGCCCAGCACCCGCACACAGGCCCAGAAGGGGGAGACATTGAACAGACTGTTGAGGAAAGGACGACGAACCAGGATGGCCGGTTTGAACAACCAGGTGATGATCGTCATCAGCATGGTGGTGGTGATCACGGCGCTGACCATGGCGACCAGATAGTCGGCAAAGACCAGCTGAACCAGCTTCGCCAGCACGGCGACCGGGATGGTGACATTGCCTTCATAGACGACCGGCGTCATGAACAGCAGGATCCCGATGAGGGACGGGATCAAAAACATCAACAAGTTGCGGCGGGTGTTGACCGCCGGTGCTTCCAGACTCTTTTCCAACATGATGTGACAACCTTAACGTTACTTTCCTTAGCCTGGTCAACCTGCATACTCACGCATAACCCGGCAAAACGGGCGCAAGAATACTCTAAAAAAATGCACAAACAACCTTTTTATGGATAAATCTGCGCATAAATATTTTCACAGGAAAACCATCCATCAAAACAACCCGTTACAGAAGCGCATATCGATTCATTCGACATCGCCAGCAGATTGTTTCATTAGTGTTAATTCAGGTGGGCAGTATAATCGGTTGGCCATCACAGGCAATAAGCAGCATCACAAATATATCTATTAATCCGACTGGCAGGCATAAAAAAACCGGAGCCTTCGCAGGCTCCGGTTTTCAATTCCAATGACAGGACTCAGTCACGGACATAAATGACTTCGACGCCATCGTCGTCATCTTCATCCCAGTCATCATCGTCGAGCCCTTCGTCGAAGGCCATGGACGCGGCCAGCGCTTCGGCTTCGGCCTTGGCCAGCTGGTTCTTGTGGTAGTCATCCCACTTGAACTCAACCTTCTCGATGGCTTCTTTCGCATCGGCTTCCAGCTGACGGGGCATGGTGTCCAGCAGATCCAGGATGTCGTAGCAAACCTTCTTGGTCCCTTCCTTGCTGATGGCGGTGATGGCGTAGACGGGCCCTTCATGGTTCAGGGCAGCCTTGACCCGATCCATCACCTCCTGAGCCTCTTCTTCCAGGATCAGGTCCATCTTGTTGAACACCAGCCAACGCGGCTTGCTCGCCAGCTCAGGGCTGTATTTCTCAAGCTCGCGGACTATGGTCACGGCATTTTCAGCCGGATCGGAACCATCGATGGGGCAGATATCCACCAGGTGGATCAGCACGCGGCAACGCTCGAGGTGCTTGAGGAAGCGGATACCGAGGCCAGCACCTTCGGCAGCCCCTTCGATGAGGCCCGGAATGTCGGCAATCACGAAGGAACGGGAGTTCTCGCCACGCACCACGCCCAGGTTTGGCACCAGGGTGGTAAAGGGGTAGTCGGCCACTTTCGGACGAGCGGCGGAAACGGCGCGGATAAAGGTGGATTTGCCGGCATTGGGCAGACCCAGCATGCCGACGTCGGCCAGCAGCAGCAGCTCCAGCTTCAGGGTACGCACTTCACCCGGGGTGCCGTTGCTCTTCTGGCGCGGCGCCCGGTTGACCGAGCTTTTGAAACGGGTGTTGCCAAGACCGTGGAAACCGCCCTTGGCGACCAGCAGCTTCTGTTCGTGGTGAGTCAGATCACCCAGCAGCTCGCCGGTGTCTTCATCGGTAGCGCGGGTACCGACCGGTACGCGCAGGATCTTGTCCTTGCCGCGACGGCCGGTGCAGTTGGCGCTCTGGCCATTCTCGCCACGCTCGGCGGCATGGAAACGCTCGAAGCGATAGTCGATCAGGGTATTGAGGTTCTCGTCGGCGATCAGGTAAACGTCGCCACCATCACCACCGTCACCACCATCCGGGCCACCGTTCGGGATATATTTTTCACGGCGAAAGCTTACACAACCGTTACCACCGTCACCGGCATCGACTCGAATCTGGACTTCATCAACAAACTTCATAGGTAACCGTCACCTTAATTCGAAAAACCGATACGCAATTATAGTGGTACAGCCCCCTGCGGGCGATACGCATCTTGCCAATCATGCCCTGCAGAACCGGGGTCGGCTGCGTTCCGTTTTTTCGTCAAAAACATCAAAAAGACGTCAGAAAAACAAAAGCCCCGCCTGTTGGCGGGGCTTCGGATCCTTGCGGTCCGTAATTACTCAGCAACGATGCTAACGTACTTACGGTTCAGCGGACCTTTGACTTCGAACTGCACCTTGCCGTTCGCGGTAGCAAACAGGGTGTGGTCCTTGCCCAGACCAACGTTCTCACCAGCGTGGAACTTGGTGCCGCGCTGACGAACGATGATGCTGCCAGCCAGAACTGTTTCGCCGCCGAAACGCTTCACGCCCAGGCGTTTAGCTTCAGAATCGCGACCGTTGCGGGATGAACCGCCAGCTTTTTTGTGTGCCATCTATCGGACTCCTCTAATTAAGCGCTGATGCCAGTGATTTTGACTTCAGTGAACCACTGACGGTGGCCCGCTTGCTTACGGTGGTGCTTACGACGACGGAACTTGACGATAGTCACTTTCTCGCCACGGCCGTGAGCCACAACTTCAGCTACAACCTTGCCACCTTCAACGAAAGGAGCACCTACTTTAAAAGTGTCGCCTGCAGCAACCATCAGAACTTCGTTGAAGTCGATGGTAGCGCCAGTCTCAACGTTCAGCTTTTCCAGACGAACGATTTGACCTTCGGCCACACGGTGTTGTTTTCCGCCGCTTTGGAATACCGCGTACATTTGATTAACTCCGTAAAGGCATGTCTTTTGCTCAAGGCCAGACATGCACAAAAACCTATAACAATGGGCGGGCATTCTACGCAAATCGATCTGCTCAGGCAAGGCCAATTTAGCAAAAAGTTTATTTTGTGCGCATATCTGCCGCCGTGGATAAACGCTTAACTGTAACCCATTGTGAAATCGTGTAGAATCCCCGCCATTACTAAAAATCGCAGTTATTGCTGCCGTCACGTTACGAGACTTATGGACCAACAGACTATCCGTGCGCTCTGTGCCGCCGACATGACGGCGGTCAATGAACTGATCCTGGCTCGACTTCAGTCCGACGTTAGTCTGATCAATCAGCTGGGTTTCTATATTGTCAGCGCCGGCGGCAAACGGATGCGCCCCATGCTGACCGTCATGGCAGCCCGTGCGCTAGGCTACGAGGGTGAAGATCACCTGAAGCTGGCCGCCATCATCGAATTCATTCACACCTCTACCCTGCTGCACGACGACGTGGTCGACGAATCCGATCTGCGCCGCGGCCGGGAAACCGCCAACGCCCTGTTTGGCAATGCTGCAAGCGTCCTGGTGGGCGACTACCTCTACAGTCGCTCCTTCCAGATGATGAGCGAGCTCTCCAACCTGAGGGTGATGGAGATCCTGTCGGATGCCACCAACACCATCGCCGAAGGGGAAGTGTTGCAGCTGATGAACTGCAACGATCCCGACACTACCGAAGAGAGCTACATGACGGTCATCTATTGCAAGACCGCCAAGCTGTTTGAGGCCGCCACCCGCCTCGCCGCCGTGCTGACCCATCAGCCTGAGCCAGTCGAGCAAGCCATGACCGACTACGGCATGTATCTGGGTACCGCCTTCCAGATCATCGACGATGTGATGGACTACTGCTCCCAGAGCGACGACATGGGCAAAAACGTGGGGGACGATCTGGCCGAAGGCAAACCGACCCTGCCGCTGTTGCGGGCTATGGAAGTGGGTACGCCGCAAGAGCGCCAGCTGGTGCGCGATGCCATCGAGCATCGCAATGGCATGGAGCATCTCGATCAGATCCTGGCCATCCTCGAGCGCACCGGCGCCCTGGAGTACTCCCGCATGCGGGCTCGCGAGGAGGCCGACAAAGCCATCGCCGCTCTCGCCATTCTGCCGGACTCCCAGCACAAGCAGGCGCTGGAGACTCTGGCACATATGGCGGTGCAGCGTAGCGCCTGAGTCAAGGCTCAACCACACAAGAAAAGAGGCCGAACGGCCTCTTTTTTATTTTCTGATTCGCACCGGTTGGCTTAACGCGCAAGCATCCAGAGGATCACGCCCCCGGCCACCACCAGAGAGCCACCGATACGGCGCAACTGCTCGGGTGACTGCTCGCTCAGCAGACGCAGCATCTGCTGCCAGGCTCTTGGCATCAAAAGCGGACCCAGCCCTTCAAACAGCAGCAACAAGCCCAATCCCATCAGTACAGATGTCAGCATCTTGTTCCCTTCTGCTCCCCTCTTCATGCCACCACCACTGTGGCCGGCCCCCAAGAAAAAAAAGGGCCTGACAATGCAGACCCTTTGCAACCATTTTTCCCAACGGCTTACTTGCTGCCGTTCGGCGACTTGAGGTAACGGAAGAACTCGCTGTCCGGCTTGAGCACCATCAGCTCATTGCCACCGGAGAAGCTCTTGCGATAGGCCTCCATACTGCGCACGAAGCTGAAAAACTCGGGGTCTTTCTTGTAGCTGTCGGCATAGATCTTGGCGGCCTCGGCATCCCCTTCACCACGCAGCTGACGGGCATTACTCTCGGCATCGGCGATCATCACGGTCACCTTGCGGTCGATGTCGGCACGCAGGATCTCCGCCTTCTCACGACCCTGGGAGCGATGCTCACGGGCCACCGCGGTACGCTCGGCGCGCATCCGCTGGTAGATGGAGTTGGAGACTTCCACCGGCAGGTTGATCTGCTTGATCCGCACATCCACTACCTTGATGCCGAGCTCGGAGGAGCGCGCCATCTTCTTCAGGGCATCTTCCATCACGGTACTACGCTCGCCGGAGACGATGTCCTTGATGGTGCGGTTACCGATCTCGGAACGCAGACCGTTGTTGATCTTGCGCTTGAGCAGGTCTTCGGCCTGCAGTTTGTTGCCACCACCGGTCGCCAGGTAGTACTTGGAGAAGTCCTCGATCTTCCACTTCACGTAGGAGTCGATGATGAGGTCTTTCTTCTCGGAGGTGACGAAGCGGTCGGCCTGGCTGTCGATGGTCTGGATACGGGCATCCATCTTGCGAACCTGGTCGATGAGCGGCACCTTGAAGTGCAGGCCCGGCTCATAGAGGCGCGGCTCGCCGGAATCAACCCGCTTCACCTTGCCAAACTGCACCACGATCCCCTTCTGACCTTCATCAACGATAAAGACAGAGGAGAAGCAGACCATGGCCGCGACAGCGATTGCACCAATAGCTAGCTTTTTCATCTATCAGTTTCTCCCTGAGCTGAAGCGGTCACCGCTACGCAGCGGCATCGGAGTGGAGTTGGCCCCCTCGTTGGAAACCGGCGCCGGCTCTACGGTCGGAGCCACGGTCGAGCGCTGTGGCTGAGCCACGTTCGGCTTGCCAGACAGCTTGTCGAGCGGCAGGTAGATCATGCTGTTGTTGCCAGCAGGCATGTCGACCAGCACCTTGTTGGCTTGCTGGTACAGCTCTTCCATGGTTTCCAGATAGATACGGTTACGGGTCAGCTCGGGCGCAGCCTGATACTGGGGCAGCAGCTCGTTGAAGCGAGCAACCTCACCCTGGGCCTTCAGCACAATCTGGGACTTGTAGGCTTCGGCCTCCTGCTCCAGACGCTTCACCTGGCCACGGGCCTTGGGTTCCACTTCACGGGCATAGGCTTCCGCTTCACGGATGAAGCGCTGTTCATCTTCCTGGGCGGCGATAGCGTCATCAAACGCATCCTTCACCTCTTCCGGCGGACGAGCCGGCAGGAAGTTGACGTCCACGATCTGCAGACCCATCTGGTAGGGCTCGATGATGCCATCGATCACTTCCCAGGTTTCCTGACGGACCTTTTCCCGACCAGTGGTCAGTACGTCATCCATCTTGGTGTGGCCCACCACGTAGCGCAGGGCGCTGTCGGTCGCCTGGCTCAGGCTCTCGTCGGCATTGGTCACACTGAACAGGTACTGCTCGGGATTGACGACACGGTATTGCACGTCCATCTCGACCCGCACCACGTTCTCATCCTGGGTCAGCATGAAACCGGAAGCCGGCAGGGAGCGAACGGACTCGACGTCCACCGGGATCACCTGATCGATAAAGGTCGGCTTCCAGCGCAGGCCCGGCTCGACAATGTGGGAAAACTTGCCAAAGCGCAGCACGGCACCGCGCTCGGCTTCACGAATGGTGTAGAAGCCGCTGACGACCCACACCACCACGGCGACCACCAGCGCGATGGAAATACCAAAGCGGCCCACATCGCCGCCAGACTTGCCGCCACCCAGCAGGCCACCGAAACGGCGACTCACCTTGCGCAGCATTTCATCCAGATCAGGGGGCCCCTGATTCTTGCCGTTGTTCCCCCAAGGGTCACGGTCTTTGCCGTTGTTACCAGGCTCATTCCAAGCCATCAGCGTCTCCATTAATACTTGCGGATGGATATCATCTCTATCGAACCCTCATCGTTGATGAAGCCTGTCAGCATTCACCGACGAATCAATGTCTGATAAAGCGTTGTAAACTCTCACCTTCCTGTTTCACGAGGCGGTTCCAGTCGGCCACTTGCAAGCGGACTTCCAGCACAAAATCCCCCTCCTCGCTAAAACCTTCCTGCTCAATCCCTTTCAACTGATAGAGCGCACTGCGCAATCTCGCGGCAGAAGGCGGCAACTGCAGGGTGTGATACACCATGGAGCCAGCCAGCAGCTCGGTCAGGGCCTGAAACAGGTATTCACACCCTTCACCGGTCTGGGCAGACAGCCAGACGCGCAACGGGCGTCCTTCTTCATCCCGCTCCAGGCCAGCCGGACGGTCCGCCAGCTTGTCGATCTTGTTGCAGATCATCAGCTGGGGGCGGTCGTCCGCTTCGATCTCGGCCAGCACCAGCTGCACGGAGTCGATATTCTCCTGCATCTGCTCATCGGCACAGTCCACCACATGCAGCAACAGATCCGCTTCGCGGGTCTCCTGCAGGGTCGCCTTGAAGGCGGCGACCAGATCATGAGGCAAGTGCCGAATAAATCCAACCGTGTCTGCCAAAATCACATCACCCACGTCCCGGATCACCAGTTTACGCAGGGTGGGGTCCAGGGTTGCGAACAGTTGGTCGGCAGCATACACGCTGGCAGCTGTAAGTTGGTTGAACAAAGTAGACTTTCCGGCGTTGGTATAACCAACCAGGGATACTGTCGGTACTTCATTGCGATTGCGGGCGCGGCGCCCCTGTTCCCGCTGCTTGGCTACCTTTTCAAGCCGACGCAAAATCGCCTTGATGCGTTCACGCAGCAGACGTCGGTCGGTTTCAAGCTGGGTTTCCCCCGGACCGCGCAGACCGATCCCCCCTTTTTGACGCTCAAGGTGGGTCCAGCCTCGCACCAGGCGAGTAGAAAGATGGCGTAACTGAGCCAGTTCGACCTGCAGTTTACCTTCGTGGGTTCGGGCCCGCTGGGCAAAGATATCGAGGATCAGGCCGGTTCTATCCACCACCCGGCACTGGAACAGACGCTCCAGGTTGCGCTCCTGGGCAGGGGTCAGGGCATGGTTGAAGATCACCACGTCGGCGTCCAGCATCTGGACCTGGGATGCGATCTCTTCAGCCTTGCCACTGCCGACAAAAAATTTGGCACTGGGGGCACTGCGACTGGTGGTGATCACCGCCAGCGCATTGACTCCGGCAGAGCTCACCAACATCTTGAGCTCTTCCAGATCCTCCCGTTCACCCTCATCACTGAAGTTGACATGCACCAGAACGGCCTGTTCGCCAGCTTCATAACGGTCAAACAAGCGCTTGCTCCTTAACAGGAATCATGATGAATCTGAGTTGACGAGTGGACTCGTCCCGGGATATCACGCCTCGGCGTCACCCTGTTCATCAGCACCGCCGTTGGGAGCAGGCTGGTGATGGTTGACGGCACGGGCAGGCACCACGGTGGAGATGGCGTGCTTGTAAACCATCTGGCTCACGGTGTTCTTCAGCAGGATGACAAACTGATCGAAAGACTCGATCTGACCTTGCAGTTTGATGCCGTTCACCAAATAGATAGAAACAGGAATACGCTCACGGCGCAGCGCATTCAAAAACGGGTCTTGGAGAGATTGCCCCTTAGCCATTTTTCTTTTCCTTATAGTTTGTTGTTTTTAAACATCGAATCTCAATATAACAACCTGATTATACAGGGAGTGTCAAGCCGCACCAGCGCGAGCAAGCACGCGTTCCAGATTGCCAGACTCACCAGATTCCAACCAGGTCACATCGGGCCAACCGCGCAACCAGGTCATCTGTCGTTTTGCCAATTGGCGGGTGGCAACGATGCCACGATAACGCATCTCATCATACTCTATCTCGCCGTTCAGATAGTCCCACATTTGGCGATATCCGACGCAGCGAATGGAGGGTAGATCCGGAGTCAGATCGCCGCGGGCCATCAGAGCCCTCACCTCCTGTTCGAACCCCCCTTGCAGCATCTTGTCGAAACGCTGTTCGATACGCTGATGCAGCACGGCACGATCGTTCGGCGCGATGGCAAACTGTTGCACCCGATAGGGCAACCCCTCTCCCTGTACCTGGGTCAATTCGGTGAGCGTCTTGCCGCTGATGCGGTAGACCTCGAGCGCCCGGCTGAGCCGCTGCGGGTCATTGGGATGGATGCGAGCTCCGGCCACCGGGTCAATGCGTACCAGCTCGTCGTACAGCACCTGCCAGCCGAGGCGGGCCGCCTCTTCTTCAATGCCGGCGCGAATGGCCGGATCGGCGGAAGGCAGGGGTGACAGCCCCTCCAGCAACGCTTTGAAATAGAGCATGGTGCCACCCACCAGCAGCGGAATGCGGCCGCGATCGGCGATATCCTTCATCTCCCGCAGAGCATCCTTGCAAAAATCCGCCGCCGAGTAGCTCATGGCCGGATCCAGGATGTCGATCAGCCGGTGAGGCGCCAGCGCCAGCTCTGCCGGGGTCGGCTTGGCGGTGCCGATATCCATACCGCGATAGATCAGGGCCGAATCGACGCTAATGATGTCGCAGGGCAGCGCCTGGCACAGTTCGATGGCGAGATCCGTCTTGCCGGAGGCCGTCGGCCCCATCAAAAAAATTGCAGTCGGCAAGTCACTCGCCATGCTTGAACTCCTCCAGCACGGTCGCCAGCGAGAGCGGGCGCACCATGCGAACGTCTGCCAGTTGGTCAGCGTGATCGGCCACAAGTTCCGTCAGCAACCGACTGGCAGTTGAAAAATCGTATACTTTCTCGCGGCTTATCCCCTGCTCTACCAGCCATTGGCATAATACTTCAGCCTGCTGACCGGCATCACTGTCAGATCCGCCCTCGATGATTTGCAGCAATTCGGGTAACAGCCGCACCAGGTCGGTCTGACGCAGCAAGGCGGGCACCCGAGTCAGGATCATGGTGTCGCGCCCACCGCTTTTCAACTCCAGCCCCATCCGTTTGAGCAAACGCTCCTGCGCCTCCACCAGGGTCATCAGGTTTTTGGGCAACTTGAAAGAGACCGGCAACAACAGTGGCTGGGCCGCCAGCCCCTGGCCCCAGGTCTCCAGCAGCCAGTGACGCAGCAGCAGGCGTTCGGCCCGCACCAGCGACAACAGTGCCAGCTGGCCATCCCGCTCCATCAACAGATAGGCCTGCTCCACCAGAGTAAGCGCCCGGCAACCCTGTTGTGCGGGTGGCCTGGGGGCGTCAGCAGGGGCGTTTGTCGCAACTTGTGCCGATTCGGCGATGGGCAAGGTGGTGAGCAGCGCTCCCATTCCCCGCATCGCCTCGCGGCTCGGGGGCTCGGGTGGCTGGTAGCTGCCGGCGCGCCCTGCACCTGCGCTTCCCGATCCTCCTTCTCGCACCTGAGCCGGCGCCCGGTAGTTGTGCTCGGCGCCATACCATTCGGGACGAGGCGCCTGCCCGGGATATTCGATCTGCGGACTGACCGGCAGTTCCACCAGGGTTTCGGCCAGCGGCTCATCGGTGGCGCTACCAGCCCCTTCCCGGCGCAGTGCGGTGAACAGCGCCTGGAAGATGAAGTCGTGAATGAGGCGAGCCTGATGAAAGCGCACTTCGTGTTTGGCAGGGTGGACATTCACATCCACCTGGCGGGGATCCAGCTCGATATAGAGCACATAGGCAGCGAAGCGATCGGGGGGCAACAGCTCGTCATAGGCCTGGCGGATGGCGTGGTTGATGAGCTTGTCACGCATCATGCGGCCATTGACGTAGGTGTATTGCAGATCATTTTGCGGCCTGGCCCCCTGCGGAGTAGCCAGCCAGCCCCACAGTCGCACGTCGCTATGTTCGCTCTCCACTGCCAGCGCATGATGCATGAAGGGAGTGCCACAGACGGCAGCGAGGCGGCGCTCCTGCTCCGGCACCGTATTGGCAGCCTTGTACTGGCGTACCACCTTGCCGTTGTGGCGCAGGATCAGGGTGACGTCGAAGCGGGAGAGCGCGATGCGGCGCACCAGCTCGTCGATATGAGCAAACTCGGTCTTTTCGCTGCGCATGAACTTGCGCCGCGCCGGGGTGTTGAAGAAGAGATCCACCACCTCTACGGTCGTACCCACAGGATGGGCCGCCGGCTTGACGGTGACACTCATCTCGCGCCCCTCGGCCTGGGCCTGCCAAGCTTCAGACTGTTCCTGAATGCGGGAGGTAAAGGTCAACCGGGAAACCGAGCTGATGGAAGCGAGCGCCTCGCCGCGAAATCCCAGGCTGTTGATCCCTTCCAGATCGTCCAGGGTCGCGACCTTGGAGGTGGCGTGGCGCGACAGCGCCAGCACCAGTTCATCCCGGGCAACTCCGCAGCCGTTGTCACGAATGCGGATCAGCTTGGCGCCCCCCTTGTCGATATCGATTTCGACCCGGTCAGCGCCCGCATCCAGGCTGTTTTCCACCAGTTCCTTGACGACGGAAGAGGGCCGCTCCACCACCTCCCCTGCGGCAATCTGGTTAGCCAGAATCGGAGGCAATATACGGATTGGCATCGCTGGCTCCTGCTTTATTTTTTGGGAATGTAGAGCACCTGCCCTATCTGGATTTCCCGCGATTTCAATTTGTTGATCTCCACCAGACGGGCCTGGCTCACCCCGTACCGTTCGGCAAGGCGAGAGAGGCTCTGGCCGCGGGTGACCACGTGGCGGATCATCTTCGACTTGTCGTTGACCCCGGCACTGGTGGTCGCCGAGTAGGGTTTGATCACCCCGGCGCCGGAGGCGCTGCCCACGCTGCTGACCGGTGCACCACTGTCACGCACAGTCGCCGGCATCCGGTTGGTCACTTGGGGTTGGGGAGCCGGTTTGCTCGCGGCCACCTGTCTGGGCGCCGCAGCTGGCTGGCTCGCCACGCTCTTGCCGGTCAGCATGGCCCCCTTGGTCGGGTGGGCGCGGTAATAATTGCGGATCCCCTCGAAGATGGCGCGAGCCAGCTGATCCTGATAGCTGGAGGTGGCCAGCAACTTCTCTTCGGCGTGGTTGGAGATGAACCCCGTCTCCACCAGCACGGAGGGAATGTCCGGCGCCTTGAGCACCGCCAGGCTGGCGTGTTCCGGCGCCTTCTTGTGCAGCCTCGCGACCTTACCCATCGAGCGCAGGATCTGGCGGCTGACGTCATAGCCCTCGGCACGGGACTTGTCCATCGAGAGGTCGAGGAAGGTCTGTGCCAGATAGGGGTTGGGATCGGATTCGGCCAAT
This sequence comes from Aeromonas sp. S18(2024), assembly GCF_041402525.1. NCBI lineage: Bacteria > Pseudomonadati > Pseudomonadota > Gammaproteobacteria > Aeromonadales > Aeromonadaceae > Aeromonas > Aeromonas sp. S18(2024). Next base: position 87,738 of record NZ_JBGLQV010000010.1, read on the forward strand.
ACCTTGCCGACCCCGCCAAGCAGTTCGCCCTGCTTCTCCTGCTTCTCCAGCCAGCTGCCCATCTCGCGGTTGGCGCGGTTGGTCGACAATACCCAGACGGAAGCACCACGTGGCGTGGAGTTATGGAAGCTGTCGGCATGAACGGACACCAGCAGATCAGCCTTCGCCTTGCGGGCGATTTCGGAGCGCTTGTTCAGATCGACGAAGTAGTCACCACGGCGGGTCAGGATGGCACGCATCCCGGGCTCACGGTCGATGAGAACCGCCAGCTTCTGGGAAACCGCCAGGGTCACCCGCTTCTCGTAGGTGCGACGCGGGCCGATGGAGCCAGGGTCTTCCCCGCCATGACCCGGGTCGATGGCAATCACCACCCCCTTGCCCTTGCCGCCCACCGGCGCCGATCGCACGGCGGCGGCCGAGCGCTTCTCTTCATAGGGCAAGTCGATCACCAGCCGATGCCCATAGGGGCCGGCCGGGGCCAGCGGGAACACCACCGGCTTGATGGCTGAACTCAGGTCCAGCACCAGCCGCAGGTCGCCCTTCTCCTGGGGCGTGCTCTGGCGCACCTTGCGCACCAGTTCACTGTTGTTCTCGACGCGAGCCAGGTTGGTGGCCACGTTCGCCCCTTTCAGGTCGATCACCAGGCGATCCGGACCGGTCAGGGTGAAGTAGTTGTAATTGGGGGCGCTGCTCATGTCGAGCACCACCCGGGTGTTGTCCGGTGATGGCCAGATCCGCACGCTCTTGAGCTGATTCGCCCAGGAGGGTAAGGCCATCAAGGAGAAAGCAATAAGAAGGATCAAGCGCACGTAGATGACAACCGTTCCAGAATGGCTTCGCCAATAGCAGTGCGTGCCTCAATCAGGGCCTCGCGCTGCTCGCCTACATAGGTGAGGGTGATTTCGAGGTCGGGGGCCGGCAGCCAGCCCTCCCCCTTCTCGGACCACTCCACCAAACAGAGGGTGTTGGCAGAGAAGTAGTCGCGGATCCCCATGAACTCCAGCTCTTCGGGATCGGCCAGACGGTAGAGATCGAAGTGGTAGACCTGCCAGCCATCCAGCTCATAGGGTTCGACCAGGGTGTAGGTCGGACTCTTTACCTTGCCCTGATGGCCCAGCCCCTGTACCCAGCCCCGGGTCAGGGTCGTTTTACCGGCCCCCAGGGCGCCATGCAAAAACACCGTGGTCGCCTGCTGACAGGCCTGTGCCAGACGGCCACCCAGAGCCACTGTTGCTGCCTCGTCCGGCAGTGTCATCATCAACTGTTTTGCCATGTTCTTCTTTAACTTGTAATGGTGTCGGGATTAACCAGTTTGCGGATCCAGGGCAACAGATCGGACGCCAGCATGCCCCGCTCTCCGTCAGCGGCGGCCAGATCGGCAGCCTCTCCATGGATCACGGCCCCCAGTCGGGCAGCCATGGTGGCGGACCAGCCCTGAGCCAAAAGGGCGGCGATTATACCAGATAACAGATCGCCCATGCCGCCACTTGCCATGCCGGGATTGCCCTCGCAACAGAGCGCGATCCCCTCGTCATCGGCAATCAGGGTACCGGCCCCCTTGAGCAGCACAACGCCGCCGTAACGCTGCTGCAAGGCGCGCACCGCGGCAAACCGGTCGGATTCAATCTCGGCGATGGAACACCCCAGCAGCCGAGCGGCCTCGCCAGGGTGGGGAGTAAGTACCCAATTATCCTGATGACGGGGAGCTTGCGCCAGCCAATTCAATCCATCAGCGTCTAAAACCAGAGGAATTTTGCTGGTCAATGCCTGCTCGAACCGGGTGCGAGCCCACTCATCCAGCCCGAGGCCCGGACCTATGACCCGCACCGATGCCCAACCCCCGTCATCCGCCTCATCGCCCCCCATCAATTCTGGCTGGGATAGACTGACTGGCGGATGAACCGGATGCTGACACACTCGCACCAGCCCGGCGCCGGTCCGCAGGCAGGCCCTGGCCGCCAGCAGGATGGCCCCCTGCATGGCGCGATTGCCGCCCACCAGCAGCACCTTGCCGTTCACCCCCTTGTGAGCCGAACGCAAGCGCGGCACCAGTCGCGATTTGAGCGCCGGATAATCGAGCCGCCAGGCCGAAGGGATTACCTGCTCATCGGGCTGGACGCCGAGCTCATCGCACGCGAGCTGGCCAACACAATCCACACCATCCCCGGTGAGCATGCCCTGCTTGATGCCGATAAAGGTGAGGGTGCGGGTGGCGCGCACCACGGCCCCCATGGCACGCCCCGTATCGCCATTGAGTCCGGAAGGCAGATCCACAGCCAGCACGGGCACACCCAAGCCATTGATTGTTGCGACGATCTTTGTCAGTAACGGAGCGAGATGCGTACTGACACCCGTGCCCAGCAGGGCGTCAATGACCAGATCGGGGGGAGGAAGACTTGCAAGCACCGGGTCTTCGGTCAGCCAGACCTTTCCCCCGCAGGCCAACCAGGCCTCGGCGGCCACTCTGGCATCCCCCTTCAACTGAGCGGGATCCCTTGCGGCAATCACCACGGGCACCAACCCATGTTGGCGGGCGAGGCGGGCCAGTACATAGCCATCCCCGCCGTTGTTGCCGGGGCCGGTGAAGATCCACCAACTGCGGCGCTCGGGCCAGTGCCGGGTGGCATGGGCAAAGAGGGCCGCACCAGCCCGCTCCATCAGGGCATAAAGCGGTTGCCCTTCACGCCTGGCCCACTCCTGCTCACGGGCGCGGATCTGTTCGGTCCGCCACAGCCCCTGTGATAGACTGTCCGCCTCTTTCTTGCATTCAGCATCCCCGATGACCTGTACCATGACGGCTCCCGACGCTTATCCATTGTCCCGAACCGGCCCAGCCCGGCCCATGATGATGCCTGAGCATCCACTCCTGTTTGCCTTGCAGATCAATTCATTAAGGCATGCAGCGGGATGACGGCCCCCGACTTTGAGCAGTTGGCTCAAGATATCAAGCTCTGGGCCCGCGAGCTAGGATTTGACCAGGCAGGCATCACGGATACGGATCTCGCCATCGAAGAGCCCAGGCTGCAGGCCTGGCTGGATGCGGGCCACCACGGCAGCATGGATTATATGGCGCGTCACGGCATGATGCGGGCTCGCCCCCACGAGCTGCTGCCGGGCACCCGGCGGGTACTGTCGGTGCGGATGAACTACCTCCCCTTCGAGGCGGGCTTCGCCGCCACCCTGCGCGATCCGACTCTCGGCTACATCAGCCGCTACGCCCTAGGGCGCGACTACCACAAGGTGCTGCGCAACCGCCTCAAGCAGCTGGGTGAGCGCATCGAGCGGCGCTGCACTGAGTTGTTTCAAACCACAGCCGACCCCATCGGCGAGTGGCGTCCCTTCGTCGATTCGGCCCCCGTACTGGAGCGGCCACTGGCAGCCAAGGCAGGCCTCGGCTGGGTGGGCAAGCACTCGCTGCTCCTGAACGAGTCGGCCGGTTCCTTCTTCTTTCTGGGAGAGCTCTTGCTCAACCTGCCGCTGCCGCTGGACGAACCGGTCGAGAAGGAGCTGTGCGGCAAGTGCGTGGCCTGCATCAATATCTGCCCTACCGGCGCCATTGTCGCCCCTTACGTGGTGGATGGCCGTCGCTGCATCTCCTACCTCACCATCGAAAATGACGGTCCCATCCCGCCAGAGTTCAGGCCGCTGATGGGCAACCGCATCTATGGCTGTGACGACTGCCAGCTCATCTGCCCCTGGAACCGCTACGCGGACGCCAGCCCGGAGCCCGACTTCAGTGCGCGACCCAATCTGCACCGCCCGCCCCTGCTTGAGCTGTGGCGCTGGAGCGAGAGCGAGTTTCTCAAGCACACCGAAGGGAGCCCCATTCGCCGCATCGGCTACCAGCGCTGGCGCCGCAATCTGGCGGTGGCACTCGGCAACGGGCCGGCCACAGCGGAAGTGATTGACGCCCTGCAACGGGCCCTTGCCGGAGCCGAGCCCCTGGTGGCTGAGCATATCGAATGGGCGCTGGCGGCCTTGGCCGGCCGTCGGGAAGAAGAGAGCAAAAAGACTCGCTTGCTGATCCGCTGCATCGAAAAAGGTTTGCCGGATCACGCCTGAGCGATCTGCCCCTTGCCGGCACGCCGCAGTTTTTTCATGCTCTGCCGATCCGTCACGGTCAGCACATTAAAAGGACACCACAGATGCATATGTTGGGAGTGGATATTGGCGGCTCGGGGATCAAGGGCTGTCTGGTCGATACCAAAACCGGCGAGCTGATCGGCGAGCGCCATCGCATTGCCACGCCACAACCGGCCACACCGGCCGCCATTGCCCATACCCTCAAGGCACTGGTGGAGCATTTCAACTGGCAAGGGCCGGTGGGGTGCGGCTTTCCCGCCACCATCCACCACGGGATCGCCAAGAATGCCTCCAACATCGACAAGAGCTGGATAGAAACCGACGCCGTTCACCTGTTCAGCGATGTCACCGGCCAGCCCTGCTACGTGCTGAACGATGCCGATGCCGCCGGTCTTGCCGAGATGAAATTTGGCGCAGGCAAGGAGCGCCAGGGGGTGATCATCCTCATCACGGTAGGCACCGGCATTGGTACGGCGGTGTTTGTCAACGGCCACCTGCTGCCCAATACCGAGCTGGGTCATCTCGTTCTGGAAGGCATGGTCGCCGAGCACTACTGCTCGGATGCAGTGCGCAAGCGCGAGGATCTCTCCTGGAACCGCTGGGGCAAGCGCTTCAACAAGTATCTGGCCCGCCTCGAGTTCCTGTTCTCCCCCGACCTCTTCATCCTGGGGGGCGGCAGCGCTGCCAAACTGGAGAAGTTTGTCGACCGCATCCAGACCCGGGCGCCGCTCATCCCGGCGGCCAGCCTCAACCAAGCAGGCATCATAGGGGCAGCCCTCTATGCCGCCGAGCAGCATCAGGGCTGAACACTTCGGCATTGTGACTACCTCCCATAATCAAGGGGCCCGACAGCCATGCCGGGCCCTTCTTTCATATGGCCTTACAAATCGTCCAGGCGATGCACCCCGTGTACCAACCGGGTCAGGCGGGTCTGCTCCAGCCGGGCCAGATTCTCGAGCAGCGCCGCCGTATCCGAGGTCGGGCACTCGCGGGCCAGATGATTGAGCTCGCCCACCAGCTGCTCTTCCCAACTACACACCCGGGTGACGATATCCTGGGTCTGGGCCGTGGCTGGCAACTCGAACTGGCGAATGCCGGGCAACATGTCTTCACTGAACCCCTGCTCCAGCCAGGTCTCCCTCACCGCCTCGGTCAGCTGGCTGCCATACTCGTGCAGGTGAGCGCAGGCGGCGTCTTCCCGCCCCTGCAAATACACCAGCAACATCCGGCTGCGTTCACTGTCCACCTGAGCGGCCAAGCGCCCGTAGCAGAGCCCAAGCTGGTGATGTACCTGCTCCAGATAGTGCAGCAACTGTTTGATCTGTTGGAATCTCATCGCACTGCCCTCCTTGTCTGATGTCCATCCCAGTATAAAAAACCATCTTTCGTGCCCCAATCAGGATCGCGCTGCCCCTTGCGCTATATCAAATGAACGGGCAAGAAGTGCCATAGACGAGGAAACGGGAACGATTTGTGCAACAAAAAGTAAAAAGATAGGGCGGGGCGTGCATAGGTGCTTCAAACGAAGCAGAACAAAAAGGTCGTGCAAAATCCAATATAAATGACATTAAAGCCAGGATTTCCATGTTAAATTCGGATTGATAGCCACATTTATGAATTCAATATTTAGCCCCTCTTCGCCACAAAACATCATCTCGGGAACGGCATCTATTTCTTCAGTTTTTTAGCCGTCTAGATGTATAAATGGTCGTTGACATGGCCATCCAGACATCTTAGCATCATCCTCCATGATGGCAGTGTCACCCAGTGAAACCTCTGCCCAATTCACCCGCCTGTAGCGCCCTGTGCTTTAAGGCTGTTAGCACGGAAGAATCCCATGATTAAGTTGATCGGTCTCAACAAAGTCTACGGTAAAGGCAGTGATGCCGTGCACGCCCTGCGTGATGTCAGCCTGCATGTGCCGCAAGGCAAAATTTTCGGGGTGATCGGTGCCTCCGGTGCCGGCAAGAGCACCCTCATTCGTTGCGTCAACCTGCTGGAGCGTCCGACAGAGGGCCAGGTCATCGTCGATGGCCATGATCTGGTGACCCTGAGCGAACGGGACCTGACCCAGGCCCGCCGCCAGATCGGGATGATCTTCCAGCATTTCAACCTGCTCTCCTCCCGCACCGTGTCTGCCAACATCGCCTTCCCGCTGGAACTGGCGGGCTGGAGCAAGGATAAGATCCAGCATCGGGTCGCCGAGTTGCTGGCGCTGGTCGGGCTGGAAGCCCGTGCCCACGCTTATCCGTCAGAGCTCTCCGGCGGCCAGAAACAGCGTGTCGCCATCGCCCGTGCCCTGGCACCGGCGCCCAAGGTGCTGCTGTGCGATGAGGCCACCTCGGCCCTCGACCCGCAGACCACCCGCTCGATCCTGACTCTGCTCAAGGAGATCAACGTCAAGCTGGGGCTCACCATACTGCTCATCACCCACGAGATGGACGTGGTGAAGGGGATCTGCGACGAAGTGGCCATCATCAGCGATGGCCGCCTGATCGAACAGGGCGAAGTGGCTTGGTTCTTCAGCAATGCCAAGACCCAGCTGGCACGGGATTTCATCCACTCCACCATTCACCTGGAAGTGCCTCAGGAGTATCAGGATCGGATGAGTGCCGAGCGAGTGCCCGCCAGCTATCCACTGGTGAAGCTCGGCTTTACCGGCAGCACGGTCGACAGCCCGCTCATCTCCGAGGCGAGCCGCCGTTTCAACATCGACATCAGCATTCTGAGTGCAGACATCGAGTACGCCGGTGGCGTCAAGTTCGGTTTCCTGCTGGCGGAGCTGTTCGGGGATGAAGCCCAGTGCGAGGCGACCCAGCAGTTCTTCATCGACAACCACATTCAGCTGGAGGTAATGGGTTATGTCCGAAGCCATGATTAATCTGCTGTTCACGGCCCTGGGCGACACCCTCATCATGGTGTTTGCCTCCGCCCTGTTTGGCTGCCTGCTCGGCCTGCCGCTCGGCGTGGCGCTACATGTCACCAAGGCGGGCCAGATCCTGGCCAACCCTGTGCTCAACAGCACCCTCGGCATGGTGGTCAACATCGGCCGCTCGGTGCCCTTCATCATCCTGCTGGTGGCCATCATTCCGCTGACCCGGCTGATCGTCGGCACCAGCATCGGTACCGTCGCCGCCATAGTGCCGCTCACCATAGGCGCCGTGCCCTTTATCGCCCGCCTGGTGGAAGGGGCCCTGATGGAGGTGCCGGACGGCCTGCTGGAAGCGGCCAAGGCCATGGGCGCCAAGCCCCTGCAAATCATCACCAAGGTGCTGCTGCCCGAGGCCCTGCCCGGCATCCTCAACAGCGTCACCATTACCCTGGTGACCCTGGTCAACTACTCCGCCATGGCCGGTGCCATCGGTGGGGGCGGTCTGGGTGATGTGGGTATCCGTTACGGCTACCAGCGATTCGACCCGACCGTCATGCTGGTCACCGTGGTTATCCTGGTTGTGCTGGTTCAACTCATCCAGAGCGCAGGTGAACGCCTGGTCAACAAATACGATCATCGTTAATCGTCGATTTCTAACAGGAGGTTTTATGAAATTTGGCATCAAATCCGTTGCGGCTGCCCTGCTGGCTGGCCTGGTACTGGCCGGCTGTGGCCAGAAAGAAGAGAACAAGAGCCTGAAGGTAGGCGCCATCGCCGGCCCTGAGACCGAGCTGGTCGAAGTGGCCGCCAAGATCGCCAAGGAGAAATATGGCCTGAACGTCGAAGTAGTGACCTTCTCCGACTACGTCACCCCGAACGTGGCGCTGAACGATGGCAGCATCGACGTCAACGCCTTCCAGCACAAACCCTATCTGGATGCCCAGATCCGTGATCGCGGCTTCAAGCTGGTGCCGGTCGGCAACACCTTCGTCTACCCGATCGCCGGTTACTCCAAGAAGATCAAGGCGCTCTCCGAGCTGCAGGATGGTGCCCAGATCGCAGTACCGAACGACCCGACCAACCTGGGCCGCTCCCTGATCCTGCTGGAGAAGCAGGGCCTGCTGACCCTGAAAGAGGGTGCCGGCCTGGAAGCCACCGTACTGGATATCACCAACAATCCGCGTAACTTCAAGATCGTCGAGCTGGAAGCCGCCCAGCTGCCCCGCTCCCTGGAAGACGTGGATCTGGCCATCATCAACAACACCTTCGCCGGCCAGATCGGTCTGACCCCGAGCGAAAACGGCCTGTTTGTTGAAGACAAGGAGTCCCCCTACGTCAACCTGATCGTCGCTCGCGAGAACAACAAGGATGACGAGAAGGTCAAACAGTTCGTCCAGTCCTTCCAGACTGACGATGTCTACAAGAAAGGTCAGGAGCTGTTCAAGGGCGGCCTGGTCAAAGGCTGGTAATCATCCATTCGGTAAAAAAGGCCACGCTTTGCGTGGCCTTTTTATTAAGCGCCGCTATCATATCCGCGAGCACGGCAACACGAACATACTGATCACATGAAAAAATGGTATCTGGCCTACTGCAAGCCAAAAGAAGAGGCCCGCGCCCGCGCCCATCTCGATGCCCAGGGTATCGAATCCTATTACCCCATGGTGGAGATCGAGAAGCTGCGCCGGGGCAAGCGGGTTCCCGTTCGGGAACCCATGTTTCCCAACTACCTTTTTATCTTCGTCGATCTGAACGAAGTCACCCCCATCACCCTGAAGTCGACCCGCGGCATCAGCCGGATCATCCACTTCGGCAGCGAATGGACACCCATCAACAGTGCGCTTGTCTATCAGCTGATGAGCAAGGATGACAGTGACGAGGCGAGAGCCAGTTACGCCAGGCTGCCCAGCCAGGGGGACAAGGTGAAGATAGAGACCGGTCCCTTCGCCGGTTTTGAAGCCATCTATATGGAACCCGATGGCGAGAAGCGGGCCATCCTGCTGGTCAACCTGCTCAACCAGGAGACCCCCTGCAGCCTCGAGAACGCCACCTTCCGCCGTCTCGATTAGCCGCGATAACGCCAGGTGGCGGCTTGCTCCGCCACCGCTCTCAACCCTGCCGACCCTCTTTCCCGCCAACCTTTCTCATTCGGCACCAACCGCATATCCAGCCCACAGGTCAGGCACAGCCCCCATCAGCCAGACAGCAATGCTGGCAAGCGTTCCAACCAGGCTGCATGCCAGTTTTTCAGCTCGTGACGGGGCATCGGCCGGGCGGAGAAAAATCCCTGGCAGACATCGCAGCCCAGCGCAGCCAACTGGCGCCAGGTCTGCTCGTCTTCCACTCCTTCCGCAACTGACTTGAGCCCCAGTTTACGGGCCAGTTCGATGCTGGATTCGATAATGGCCAGACGGGAAGGATCGGCATAGCAGCGATCCACAAAGGATCGATCCAGCTTCAACTCGGTAAACGGCAGCAGCGCCAGCTGCTGCATGGAGGAGTAGCCAGTACCGAAATCATCGATGGAGAGGCCAAAACCGTGCATGCGCAGACGCGTCAGCACCTCCAGGGACTTGCCCAGATCCTGGACGAAAGAGCTCTCGGTCACCTCCAGGGTGATCAACTCGGGATTGATGCTCCAGCGTTGACACTGGTTGATGAGGGAGTGGCAGAGATCCCCCTCGATCAGGGATGTCGTGGAGAGGTTCATCGACAGATTCAATGACAGACCCGTCTCTTCCCAGAGATGACCATCACGGAGCGACTTGCTGATGATGACCTCGGTCAGTTGATCGATGAGCCCATTGTTCTCCGCCAGGGGAATAAAACGGGCGGGAGAGATCATGCCATATTCCGGGTGCTGCCAGCGGGCCAGCGCCTCCATGCCCACCCACTCGCCGGTCACAAAGCTCACCTTGGGCTGGTACCAGGGCAGGATCTGATCCCGCTCGAGGGCCAGTTGCAACTCGACGACGTCGATGCCGTACCCCTCTTCGCTATGTTGTGGCTCTTGTCCGGGGGACCAGGTGTCGATCAGTTGCCGGATCTGCTGCGGACTTGAGGGCTTTTCGAGCCGCCCCAGCACTTGCAGGCCATAGGCGGCACTCATTCGCAGCACTGCCGCCACCACGTCATCCTCCAGTGCACTGGAGAGGATGATGCCCCCCTTGAAGCCCCCCAGAGAGAGGCGGCGCAACAACGCCATGCCATCCATACCGGGCATGCGCAGATCACAGATAAGAATGTCGACCTGATGATGCTGGCAAAGCGCCAACGCCGAGAGGCCATCCTGCGCCTCCAGCAGTTGCTGATATCCGAGGCTGCGGATCTGGTGCAACAGGGTCTTGCGCTGGAAGGCGTGATCTTCCACCACCATGATAACCAGCTCATCTTCTCTCTTATTCATGGATCCACAGTCCCATTTCGCGTGTTACTTCATGCATGGCGGCATTCACACCGGCTGCCAACGCCTCGAGTTCATCCAGCTGTTTCAACCGGGCGGCCGACTCCAGCCTGGCCGCCTGTTCCGCCAGCGCGGCTTCACCGACCATGCGAGCGGCCCCCTTGATGCGATGGGCTATTTCCATCAATTCCCGGGTATCACGAGCCACCGTCGCTGCCATCATCTCTTGGCAATCAGCTTGGTTGGAGGCCAGATATTCTCGCGCCATGGCGCAGGCCAGGGCCTCATCACCAAACAGATCCCGCCAGCGGCTGGCTTGCTCAAGGGCAGAAGTCGAGTCGGCAGGCTCAGCTGCATTGGTGCCGCTTGCAGGCAACCACTTGGTCAGCAACTTGCGCAGCGATTCCAGTGCATAGGGTTTGATCAGCATGCCATTCATGCCGGCCGCCGTCATGCTCTGGGTCGCCTCCTCGGACGCATCGGCAGTCACCCCTATGATGGGGGCCTGCTCTCCCTGGCTGCGCAGGGTTCTCGCCAGGGTATAGCCATCCATGACCGGCATATGGCAATCGGTCAGCAGCAGGGCAAAACGCTGCCCTTGCCAGGCACGCAGTGCCTGCTCGCCATTATCCACCACCTCGCAGTCGACCCCAAGAATCGCCAGCTGGCGGACCAGCAAGGCCCGGTTCACCGGGTGATCATCGGCCACCAGCACACGGCCATCCAGAGTTGCCGTTGCTTCGTCCTGGCTTGGCTGTGCATGGTCGGCCAGCAGATCGCGGCACGTTTCCAGCAGCAGGTCCGGGTAGAGGGGGGATTGACCGAGTCGCCACCAGTGGCTGGTGCCAAGCCGCCCCCGCAGCGCCTCCCGGGGGGAGATAATTATCCCCTTGAGGCTGGTGTGCTGTAACCAGCGTTGCCATTCGCTGCCAAGCGCTCGCTCGAGGCTTTGTTCATCCGCCAGCAGCAAGCCTTCCAGCTCCCCATCTAGCTGGCTGCCATCAATGGGATGCAGGGTAGCACCGAAACGGGTCATGGTTGCCTGCAGCAGCGGATCATCACTGAGCAGCCACCAGTGGCTACCGGCCAGTGCCGGGGCATCCCACCGGCAGTCGGAGAGCGGGATGGTGAAGCTGAAGCTGGCCCCCTCACCGGCCCGGCTCGTGAGGGAGAGTGTTCCGCCCATTTTGCGCACCAGCTGATCGCAGATGGCCAGCCCCAGCCCGGTGCCGCCAAAGCGGCGATTGATGTCGGACTCCACCTGTTCGAACGGGGTAAACAGCAACCCTTGCTTCTCTTTGGCGATCCCGATCCCGGTGTCGCTCACCGTGATGACGAGGGCGCCATCGCGATAGCCAACCCGGATGCCGATGCTCCCCTGCTCGGTGAACTTGACCGCATTGCTGAGCAGATTGGAGATCACCTGCCCCACGCGAATGGCATCGAGCACTGCCTGGTCGGGGATCTGCGCCTCCCAGTGCAGCGTCACCTTCAACCCCTTGCCGTAGGCCTGGGCCGCATGGCCACGGATCACATCGCAGATAACGGACTGCAGGCGGCCGGGATGGTAATCGAGCTGGAACTGCCCCGCCTCCATCTTGGAAAAATCGAGGATGTCGTTGACCAGATAGAGCAGATTGTTGGTGGAGCTCTCCACATTGCGCAGCAGGTAGCGCTGATCCTCGTCGAGGGAACTCATGCGCAGCAGCTCCAGCATGCCGTGCATGCCGGAGATGGGAGTTCGCAGCTCGTGGCTCATGGTCGCCAGGAAGCGGCTGCGTGCCTGCATGGCCTGCTCGGCAGACGCGCGTGCCTCACGCAGCTCGAGCTCTTGCTGCTTGAGGGTGGTGATATCCTGCACCACACCGTTGAGGATCAGATCGCCACTATCCTGCGGGACGAAGTTGCCCCGCACCTGCAGATAGCGCGTCCCCGCAGGCGAGGGCACCATGACGTCCAGATCCAGTGGCGTCAGGACCATGGCATGGGCCGCCACCTCGCTGACGAACGCCTGCTGCATCTCCTCGCCGAGATCGAATACCGCCCCGCCAGGCTGGGCCTGCAACAGACTCTCCGCCGGTTTGCCCAGGATCTCTTCGGCGCCACGCGAAACATAGAGAAAACGCCCTTTCCCCACTCCCTGCCACAGATATTGGTATACGACCCCGGGCATGCTGTCGGTCATGTCCTTCAACCGGGTTTCGGCTTCACGCACCTTGCTTTCGGCCGCCTTGATGGCGCTCACATCGGTCAGCACCGTCAGTACGCCCTGGATGCTCCCATCCGCGGCGCGGTAGGGCAGTTTCACATAGATGACGTGGAACAAGGTGCCATCTCGATTGCTGCTCTGCCCCGCCCCGGCGATGACCTCACCGGTCGCCCAGATCTGGCGCTCCTCGTGCAGCATCTGCTCCCGCTCGTCCGGACGCATGTTGCTCCAGCCATCCCCCAGTTCGGCCCCGATGAAGGTCTCCCGATAGGCCTTGTTGCACAGGGTCAGGGTCTGCTGGCGATCCCGCAGCGCCACCATGTTGGGCAAGGAATCGAGCAGGGTCTGGACAAATACCAGTTGTTCGTTGAGCTTTTGCTCCGCCCGTTGGCGCTGGGCTATCTGGCGCCGCAGACTCCTGACCCAGATAAACGCCAGCGCGCCTATGACCACCACCCCGCCCAGAGAGAAGGCCAGCCAGCGGTAAAGCAGCGTATTGTCCTGCTCCATGTTGATGGAGATATTGAGCCATTTGCGCTCCAGCAGGGCCCACTCATCGTCGCTGATGGTCAGCAGCAACTTGTCCATGATGCGGGTCAATTCTGGCTGGCTGTGCGCCACCGCCATGCTGATCGGCGTGCCAAACTGGCTGCTGGCATAGACGACCTGGTACTTGTCGTTGAAGCCCTGCATCGCCTGACGACCGATGTTGGTCATAGTCAGCAGCACATAATCCGCTCGCCCGTCATCCAGCATCGACAGCAGCTCGTTATCCGTACTGGTCTGGACCAGGATGCCACCATTGGCATTGACCACAGAAGATTCGTAAGAACCCACCACACCACCAACCCGATGGCCACGCAAATCAGCGAGAGAGGCCAGGTTCTTGCTCCCCCGCTTGGCGACCACATACGAATTGAGCATCAGGAAAGGAGACGTAAAAGAGGCGTAGCCTCGCCGCTCGTCCATCACTGTAATGAGGGGGATAAGATCCACCTGCTGGCGGCGCAGCAGTTCGAGGGATTGGGTCCATGAGTCCGTTGGCGTCAACTCGAAGCGAATGCCGGTACGCAGGCTCAGCAGCTTCATCAGATCCGCCGCATAGCCGTGCAGCACACCTTCCTTGTCGATTTCACTGATCCCGGCGAAGGCCGGTGCCACCGCAAATCGAACCACTTCTCGCTTTTTCAGCCAGGCCCGCTCCTCTTCATCCAGCAGATGAGCGAGGCTGACGGGAGATTCATCCCTCCCCAGACGCAGCCTGGAATCGGTGATCGGCACCCGCTGGTAAGCCTCGAGCAGTCGATCTCTCAAGGCGATATTGCCCTTCCTGATCGCAATCGTCAGTACTGTGCCTTGCAACCACTCCGGATTGACGATCCCCAGCGGGCCGGACATGTGCTCCATGGCGTTCTTCAGCGCGGGCTCCAGACCCACATAGGCATCGGCCAGACCCAGTTTCACCCTGTAGCTGGCCTCGTCACGACTGTTGAGCTGGGTGACGTTCTCTATCCCCATCCTGTCCAGGATCTGGCAGGAACCAAACCCGCGCACACACACCCAGCTCAGTTTCTTTGCCTGCTCAAGGGTGAGCATCTGGGCAGGTTCTCGCAGCAGCACCACCCTGTCATAGCTCCCCAGATAGCCGACCTGACTGACTTCACGATGATCCAGGCTATCGCGCGGGATGCCAAACAGCGCATCCACTTTCCCGTCGATCAGCGCCTGCTGCGCCTCGACATAAGAGGCGTAGGGAACATAACGCACCTCTCTTTCCATCTCGGCGGCAATACGCAGGGTCAGCTCCCGCTGGGGCCCAGCATAATGACCGGCGGACATGGCATAGAGAAATGGTGGGTAGCCTTCCCGTGGTACCCCCACCACCAGTTCGGGTACGGATTGCTGCTCGACGGTACCGCTATCTTCATATGCAGACTGCGCCGCAGCGCTTAACGGACTGCTCAGAAGCAGCCACGCGAACCAGGCGAAGAAAAAGTGGCGAGAAAGAGGCATGAACGTCTTGTCCTGATGAGTGAAATCGATAATGCAGCTATCGCCCATCTTGCTGGCAATTGCACCACAAGGCGAGAAAACATACGCATCCGTCACAAACGGGGCCAAGAGGATAGAGGTATATCTAATAAAAGTGAATAAAAGGCCTACTTTTTATGGCAGAAAAAGTGACAGGCTCCGGCCTGTCACGCCACAGGATTTGGGGGGATGACTCCCCCCCTTGATCAGGTTATTCGATTCCCGAGCCGAAAGCCGGTTTGATACTCCCGCTCACGGACGTGAGTGACATGGGAAACCTGCCCCTCATACCCCTCCAGACCGATATCCTTGAGCAAGGCCGGCGAAAGATTGACCTGCGTCAGGCGACGCTCGACATGGGCGATCCGCTTCTGGACCAGGGACTCTACACTGCGCAGTAAAACCAGTTCGATTGACATGACATTCTCCAGTTGAACATGCGGTTCTCCCGGAGAAAGTGGACATCACCCTGCGGGACAACCGCGGGTGATAAAAATAAGCAGGGGTTACCTGTTTACGCCACGCGGTAAAAGAGCACGAGATTTCACGCTGCCATGGGTGCAGCGAGCAAATGCAACGTTGAGCATCAGATCTTGCATTTTCGTCTCCTTACCGGGTAAAAGTTGAACAGGTCGCAGCAGTCTAAAAAATCTTCACACCTAAAACAAGTCTCTCATGGCACCTTTTTTAAACACGTTTTCATTGGCAAGCCATGGCCATCACAAAAACCGGGATCGCCGTCAGATGCCGGACAACAGCCGGAACTCCTCCAGCGCATAGGTGTCCGTCATGCCGCTGACGTAATCGAGCAGCAGGCGCACCCGGTAATACCACTCCTGCTCCCCCTCGTCGGTAAAGCGTGCATCACGGGTCGCCACCGCCAGCCGATAGGCCTTGAGATGGCGTGCCGAGAGCCTGTGGTAGAGGCGCCGGGCGAAGAACAGTTCATTGCCCCCTTCCCCCGCCAGCAAGCGAGCAAACTGCCCGGCCGGCATTGCCAACAGGCAGGCGTAAGTAGAGAGCACCCCGCGCAGGGCGGCATAGCCTTCCAGCTCCAGCGCCTCCACCTCGGGGCGTCGGAACACCAGCTCGCGGGCCACCTGCTTGAGCATGTCGAGCACCCGCGCCGCCGGTGCCTGACCATGCAACAACGCCTGGGGATAACTGCCCCGCAGGATGGCATCGTGTTCATCCACGTAACTCTTTGCCGCGAGCGCCACCAGATCCCGGGTCAACTGCTGGCGAAAGTGGGGGAAAAAGCCCCTGCCGGAAGCCAGCGCATCATCGAGCAATCCGGACAGATAATCGCTCCCGTCTGCGCTGCGCAGCGCCGTCAACAGCTCGCCGAGGGTGAGGATGCGCCGATCCACCGCATCTTCCAGATCGGCGATGCAGTAGGAGATGTCATCGGCCGCCTCCATGATGTAGACCAGTGGATGGCGACAACCCTGGGCCAGCCCCAGGCTTTGGCCCAGAGCGCGATAGAGGGGCTGCTCGCTAAAGAAGATGCCCCGCTTGCTGCTCCAGCCATGATGCAGGCCATAGCTCACCCCGGCCTGCGGCTGCTGCGGGTATTTGCACAGCGCCGCCAGCTGCCCCAAAGTGAGATTGAGTTCGTGCAGGCTGTGCACCAGGCGCAGGCTCTGGGCATTGCCATCGAACAGCAGCAGATCCTGGCGCAGCTCCGCCCATTGGGGTGAAGGCGTCAGGCCCAAAGCTTGTTGATAGAGGGGATCGAGCATCTCGCCGAGCCACTGGCTCATCACCTGCTCACCGAAGTGACCAAACGGCGGGTTGCCCACGTCGTGCAGCAGACAGGACATCTCCACCAGATTGATAAAGGCCCCTTCACAAACCATTCCGGTCGACAAGGCCGCCAGAATACGGCGGCTGATCTGGCGGCCGGTCTCCTGCACCTCCAGCGAATGGGTGAGACGGCTGCGCACCGACGCTTTCACGTCGAGGGGAAAGACCTGGGTCTTCTGCTGCAACCGGCGCACCGGAGCGGCCTGCACGATGCGGGCACGATCCTGCTCGGTCGCCTCCAGCAGCTCCTCATCTCCCCAGGGGTGGATGCGCTCGGGGGTAATCAAACGGCGATACATAGGCGACTCCTTGCCAGCGGCTTTCATCGGGCTCAAGACAACAACCAGCGTCGCAAGCGGGCGATGTCACCCGGGTATTCGCGGCGCAGCGTCTCGATCCAGTCCTCGACATTCTCCCACCAGGCGGGGTGATCCGGGCTCTGGATCAACTGGGCCGTCTGCTGCAAACGGCGCAAACCGATAGAGCCCGCGGCGCCCTTGATCTTGTGGGCCTCCTCCACCACCCCGGCCTGATCCCGGGCAACCATGTTGGAATCGAGCACCGCCATGTAGTCCGGCATCATCTTCTCGAACAGCTCGACGCTGGAGAGCAGCACCGGCTTGCCGACGGTATCGGCGTAATCGGTGAGGAAGGGGATATCCAGCAGTGCATCCTGATTGCCGGCATCGGCCTGCTCGTCGGCTTCGTCTTCCGCCAGATCGGCAAACAGGTGGCCAATCACCTCCCGCACCGCCTTCGAACCCAGCGGCTTGTTGATCACATCCCGCATGCCGCGATCCAGATAATACTGGCGATCACCGGTCACGTTGGCAGTCAGCGCCACCATGGGCGGCAGGCTGTCACCATAACGTTCAAGCAGTTGGGCCGCCACATCGAAGCCGGTCATGTCCGGCAACTGGATATCGAGCAAAATCAGATCAAAATCATCGGGATTGGCCATCGCCAGCGCCTGACCACCATCCCGCGCCACCTGGACATGATGGCCCAGCTTGGTCAACAGGGCGCAGGCCACCGTCACATTGAGTTCCACGTCCTCCACCAGCAGGATGTCGAGAGAGGGCATCTCCTCCTCCTGCTCCGGCAATACGGGTTCGGCACAGGCCACTTCCAGCTCGGCGGTAAAGCAGGAGCCCTCCCCCGGTTCGCTGTCCACATAGAGCTGGCCACCCATGGCCTGCACCAGCTGACGGGATACCGCGAGGCCGATGCCGGTACCGGTAGCGTGTTTCTGACCCTGCACCTGATAGTACATGGCGAAGATCTTCTCCTGCTGGGCACGGGGGATGCCGACTCCGGTGTCTTCCACCTCGAAATGCAGCGCCAGCTTGCCCGGTTCGTCCGCCGGATGGGAGAGGCAGCGCACCGTCACCCCCCCCTCATCGGTAAACTTGACCGCATTGCCCACCAGGTTCCACAGCACCTGGCGCAACCGGGTACCGTCCGCCATCACGAATTGCGGCATGTCCCCATCCCGATCGAAGTGGAGATAGAGTCCCTTCTGCTCCGCCTGGATACGCGACAGTGTCTCCAGCTCGTCGAGGAAGGCGGGCAGGTCCAGACGGGCCGGGGCAATCTCCAGCCGACGTCGGTCCAGTTTGTCGAGATCTATGATGTCGTTGAAGATGTTGCCAAGGGTCACGGCGCTCAGGTGGATGGTCTTGAGCTGCTGATGCTGCTTGGGATCGAGCGGCGTATCCATCAGCATGCGGCTCAGGCCCACGATGCCGTTGAGCGGGGTGCGCAGCTCGTGGCTGATGGTGGAGATGAAGGTGGTCTTGTCGCGGCTCGCCTTCTCCAGCTTGTCCTGATACTGCTTGCGCTCGGTGATGTCACGACCGAAGCCAAGCAGACCGAGCCGCTTGCCGAACCGGTCGAAGAAGGGCACCTTGCGCAGCTCGAAGTAGGCTTTGCGGCCATCGGGATACTCCAGCCACTGTTCGTAGGTGAGAGGCTCGTTGCTGGCGAAGACCAGCTTGTCAGTCTCCACCACCTTGTTGGCGATCTCCTGCTTGTAGACGTCGAACGGGGTCAGACCGATGAGCTCGGCCTCCGCCTTGCCGGTCAGCTCCTCCATGGCGCGGTTGCAGCCGGAGAACTGTTCGTCTTCGTTGCGGTAGTAGACCAGATCGGGGGAACAGTCGATGAAGGAGCGCAGCAGGGCGGTGCGCTCCCCGAGATGAAGCTGGGCCTTTTCGCGCTGGAACACTTCGTTTTCCAGATCTTCAATGGCTTGCAGACGCAGACTCTCGGCCCGGTTAGTCTCGGCAATCTGGGCGTTGAGGCGACTGATGTTCTCCTGCAGCTGGCTGTTGAGCTCAAGATCCCGCTCGCGCATATCCTGCAGCTTGCGCACCATGCGGCTCAGTCGCTGACGGGAGTCCTCCAGCTGATCCACCACGATGGAGAGAAAATAGACGGCCCAGGGGGTGACCAGCAGGCCAAAGAAGACCGAGCGGACAAAGTCGATGACATCGATATTGCCGCGCAGGAAGAGGGTGACCCCCATCTGGATGGCGACGGCCAGCACGATAATGCCAGCGGCCAGGAACATGCTGAAGCGCACCAGTCCCAGCTTGGTCATCAGGTCGACGTAATATTGTGCCCAGGATTTGATCTGTTTCATCTTATTGTTATCCCCCGATATGCGCGGTACAGAATACCAGCACAACCCGGTGAACTCTTCTTATCTTGCTCAATTAATTAATGATTCCCTGAATAAAGAAGTAGGCTAGGATATTTGACCCGATTCAGTCAGTTGCCATTAAGGCTGGGTTTCTATAATCCCCGCCACTTAATTAAAAATCGTTTAATTTGGGAGCTATTTGATGCGTAACACTAGCCTGCTCGGCCTGGGTCTACTGGTAGCCAACAGTGCGTATGCAGATCTCGGGACCATCCCCAAAGAGTCCGGCTGGTCCGGTTTCCTGCTCGGCGGGGTCAATGTCGTCAACTACGAATCCAACTTCGCCAGCAGTGATGATGACCATCGTCGCATTCATGGTCTGGGCAGCGCCGACAGCACTCAGAGCGTCAATCCCTTGCTCAATGCCGATATTCGCTACACCTTTGCCGATACCCGCACCCAGGTGTTCCTCGGCAACCTGATCCAGGATGCCATCCGCTTCGATTTCACCCAGCAACTCGGCATTCGCCAGGAGATGGGGGACATGGGCATAGTGGCCGGCTCCGTGGTGTTCAACGTTCTGCCCATCGAGCAGTGGAGCGATCCCTTTGCCATCGGGGTGGATCGTCAATCCACCGACATCAAGTCCAAAGGCGTACGTTTTGCCTGGGACAACATCTGGAGCAGCAACTTCTACGGCAGCCTGACCACCCGCGAGATCGAGGTGGATGAAGAGCGCAGCGGCAGCCAGTATGGTGCCGATACCGCCGCCAAGCTGGATCGCAACGGCAAGATCCACGCCATCGAACTCTCCTACCAGTGGCACCTGGCGCCGGGCCAGATCCTCGAACCGGCCTTCATCTATCGTCAGGCCGATCTCGATGGCAGCGCCCAGAGTTACGAGAGCAACGGCCTGCAGCTGACCTATGGCAAGCGCGCAGCCCAATGGTCATTCGTCAGCAACCTCTATCTGGGTCAGACCAGGTATGACGAAGCCAACCCGATCTTTGGCCGCAGCGCCGATTCCGACGAGTTTGCCGTGAGCGGTACCTTCTTCTGGCATCGCCTGTTCGGTATCGAGCCACTCTCGGCGACCTTCACCGCCGGTTACTCCAAATCCGACTCCGATATCGACTTCTATGACAGCAATGCCGTGCTGTTCAACACCGGCCTGCTCTACAACTTCTGATAGCAAAGCCCGACAATGCAGAAGGCCACCCGAGGGTGGCCTTCTTGTTCTCTGGCTGGCACCGATTCAGATCCCGAGGGAGTCCAGCAGGTCATCATGATCGTTGCTGGCGGCTGGCGCCGGAACAGACGCCGGTTTGGCAGCCCCCTGTTTGGCCTGGGCGATCAGGGCATCCGGATCCAGCTCCTCCTCATCCATGCCGTCGCTGTGGATGCGGATGAACTCGGTCTTGTCCATCGCCAGCTCCAGATAGAAGATGTTGTTGCGGGCGGTGAAGAAGGTTACCCGGCGCGATTCCGGGTTGTCGAGGTTGGTATCGACACTCAGCATCACCTGCTTGTTCAGGGCCAGCATCTTGGGCTGGTTCTGGGTGATGTGGGTCTGCATGTCGCGCCCTACCTTGACGGTGAAGCTGCCGACGATCTGGTTCATCAGCTCGCCCATCACGTTGCTCACCTCATCCGAGGTGTGGGAGATGGCGAGATCTTCCTTGGAGAGCCCCATGCTGAGCATGTAGCTCTCGTACAGCTCCATGGCGGCTGCGGCGGAGAAGTTGATCACCACCAGGCCGGAAAAACCGCCATCAAACAGCACGAAACAGCCGATATCCGGCTTGAGGCAGGTCTTGCTGATCCGTTGCACCATACCGGAAAACCGCACCTGGCTCATGGTCGCGGCACTCAAGACATCCGTTACCGAGTTGCACAGGCTGAGCAGCACATCCTCTGTGGTCAATACGGCATCGTCATCGGATCTTGTTACTATCATGGGACCTTCCTGAACATCGAAAATGGGCTTATCTATACCATAACTCTAACAGATAGCGCTGGCCGGGGACTGAAATAGCGACGGGCCTCTCAGTTGACTCCGTTATCAGCAGTCAAAGGGGTGAAACCGGTCAGCCTGGCGAGTCGGGCACGCCATATATCGGCCTGTTGCTGCAAAACTTGTGGTTCATAAGGCACTGATGGGTGAGCTCCCCAAATAGGACCCGGCCAAGCCTTGTCGGTAGTGAAACGGGCGACATGGTGCACATGGAGTTGCGGTACCAGATTACCGAGTGCCCCTATGTTGATCTTGTCCGGATTGAGCGCCTGTTCCATCAGGCTCGCCACCGCGCAGGACTCCTGCATCAGCTGCTGTTGCTGCTCTGGCGCCAGGTGGTGGATCTCCCGCAGATTGGCCACACGGGGGACCAGAATAAGCCAGGGATACTGGCTGTCCTTGGCCAGCAGGACACGGCAGAGGGGCAGATCCCCGAGCTGCCGGGTATCCGCCAAAAGGCGGGAGTGCAGTTCAAACATGAAGACCTCGTTGCATAAGGAGGGGCGCAAGGCACGCCGCAAGCCCCTCACGTTACTGCAACGGGGGGCAAACTTAAAGCTGAGGCACGGCCCAACCGATGAAGCGCTTGCGAAGAGCCGGGTCGGCCTGCAGGAACAGCTGCTGCAAGTGCCCTTCAAGCTCGCTCTGCGGTAGCACTGGTGCGCTCGCGGTCGT
This sequence comes from Aeromonas sp. S18(2024), assembly GCF_041402525.1. Lineage (NCBI taxonomy): Bacteria > Pseudomonadati > Pseudomonadota > Gammaproteobacteria > Aeromonadales > Aeromonadaceae > Aeromonas > Aeromonas sp. S18(2024). Next base: position 109,472 of record NZ_JBGLQV010000010.1, read on the forward strand.
CGCTCCACCGGGGGCAACAACAGCACCACCACCGGGCGCAGCAATACGCAGTGCCGCCTTGCCACCACTACGGTTGTACTCTGCGAGTCTGGCGTTCCAGTCCATGCCGATAAGCATGCCACGGGTCACCAGCGCATCCTGCGCTATCTGCAGCGGCTGCCCACCGGCCTGCAGCGCGATGACGGGCTCCCTGGCATAGGCCTCCATCCCCTGCTCTTTGTCCGGCACCTTGGCACTCAGTTGCAAGGACTGGTTGTCGGCCCGATAGCGCAGGACCTGCGGCTCGGAGCGGATCTGGCGATCGTTCTCGCTGCTGTTTCGACTGGGGATCACCCCTTCGAAACGCACCAGCAGTTGCTGTTCTCCATCGGCCAGGGTGGCGTGCTGCTCGTCATGCAGCCTGCCCTCGCTCACCGCCAGGATCCGGAAATCCTCGGGTACCGTCACCTCCACTGCGGCCTGTACTGTCCCCGTTCCCATTGCCGCACACAGCAGCGCCAAATTACGCCAATTCTGATAACCCCTCATCTTCTTTCATCTTCCTTATCCCTACGATAGGCGAAGGGTAACAAGGGAAGATGACAAAAAAATAACCGGGCTGGCAGGCAGTAGCTTGTCATCACGGCAATAAAAACGGGCCCCACAATGGGGCCCGCCGGCTTGTCATATCGATGCTTCATTTCGCCACCGGCAAACGTTTGTTTGCTGGCAACAAAAAAAGAGCAAGAACCTTAGTCGATCAGACCGTACTGATCGCGCAGGACATCGATGATCTCCTGTTTCGGATTGGCAGCGCGCACCAGCGGGTGGCCGATGACCTTCTCGGCAATCCCCACGTAGGTGTGGGAAATATCCATCATCACCTCGGTCGGCAGCTTGTTGTCACGGGCCAGGGCGAAGCGTTCCGGCATGCGGTTCTTGTTGAGCAGGATATCCGGATCCGGGAAGTGGTTGAGCAGCCACTGGCGGAAACCCTCTTTTGACTTCTCGACGATCTGGCCGTCGCGCAGGGCGGGGCCATCCCAGATACGGGAGCTGTCGGGGGTCCCTACTTCGTCCATGTAGATCAGCTTCTCGTTGCCAGCGGCATCCTGGACATAGCCGAACTCGAACTTGGTGTCGACGAAGACTTGATCCAGCTCGGCCAGGGCGTCACTGATGACGTTGAAGCCCTCTTTGAGCAGCACTTCGTAGCGATCGATGTCAGCTGGGGAGCGGAAGCCGAAAGCCTGGTAGTGGCGCTCGATGTCGGCACGGGAGACGTTGACGTCGTCCGCTTCCGGCACGCCATCCAGACCTTTCAGTATGCCTTTGGTGGAAGGGGTGATGAGAATTTCCGGCAGCTTCTGATCCTTCTCGAGTCCTTCCGGCAGGGTGATGCCGCAGAATTCGCGCTCGCCATCCTGGTAGGCACGCCACATGGAGCCTGTGATGTACTGACGGGCGATCGCCTCGATCAGCACGGGGCGGGCTTTTTGCACGATCCAGACGAACGGATGGGGGATGTCCAGGATGTGGCTGTCGGCCAGTCCCTTCTCCTTGAACAGCTTGAACCAGTGGCTGGAGATGGCGTTGAGCGCCGCCCCCTTGCCCGGCACGCCGTTCAGCCCGTCCACACCTTGCCAGATGCAGTCGAAAGCCGAGATGCGATCGCTGATCACCATGAGGGCGAGGGGCGCATCGGCGGGCACATCATAGCCTTTTTCCTGGATGAGTCGGGCACTGTCTGCCGGGGTCAACCAGTAGACGCTGCGCACTTTGCCGGAATGGACAGGTTTATCGGTGCGGATCGGCAAATCGTCGTTCACCGCCAATACTTGATCTGCAAGACTCATGGCTAATAACACTTCCTGTTTGTGGGAGTAATGAAACAAGAGCGCCGGGCTCCTGCTTCCGGGGATTAACATATCAAGCGCTTCAGCCCCTGTTTTGACAGGGGGATCAACCTAACAAAACAGGGGCACGAGGCCCCTGTTGTTATTCTGCGTTTGCAGCCTGGTCGGCCAAGCCCTTGGCAAAGGCCTCGGACAGGCTGATATACATCTGGGAGATGACACCGGACGACACCGGCTTCTTGTCCTTGTCGAACAAGGTGATGGAGGTCTTGCCCCCGGCCATCTCGCCCAGCTGGAAGCGGTACTTTTCCTCGTCCAGCTTGAACGGCTCGCTACCCTTGGCCTGCCAGAACTCGGCACCCGGCTCTTCATACTCGACATCGATCCAGCCCAGCGACTGCTGGGTATCTTTGATGATGAAGCCGTACTTCGGCAGCACCTGGTTGAGACGGCGCCATACCTGTTCAAAGGAACCGTTGGCGACCCAGGCAGCGAGTTCGTTGTTGTCCAGACCCAGCTCAAGCCCCATGCCATCGCTGGCCTTGTGCTGTTCGCGAGCCTTGAGCTGGCTGTCGTAGTAGAGGGAGAACTGGTTGAGCACCCGCGCCGCATAGCGCTGGGCCTCGGCCTCGCTCATCCGGTTGCTGGTCTCGCCGTCGATGGTCTGTTCGTGATCCAGCACCCGTACCGACATGTTGACGGCATGACGCTGCTCATCGTTGCGAACCGTGAACTGGTAGCGCTGACGGATTTTGAAGTCTTCGTCATCTTCAGCCCAGCCATCGAGGGCGACTGTGTTGTCAAACCAGCCGGTCTGCAACACGCCGGCCTGCTGATCCAGCTTCTCGGTGGAAACCTTGTACTTGGCCAGGAAGTTCATCAGGAACGACCAGGTATCGCGCTCCACGCTCTGGCCAGAGCTCAGGGCATAGTAGGCAATAGTGGGTTCGCTGGCATTGGGCACTACCTGGCTGCCCGGTACCACGGTCAGCAGCTGGGCAGGGGGACGTACGTCAACTTTGGCACCGAGGGCACCTTCACGGCTGCTTTCGGGAAGCGGCGGGATATCGAACTGGCTGTTGAAGGTGGGGGCACTCAATCCGGCGGGGATCAAGAAAGCACGGCCCTCGAGACGGGCATCTTCATATTCGAAACCACGGTTGGCCATCTTGCGATCCTGGGGGGTACTGCACCCCGCCAGCACAGCAACGGTCGCGACACTCAGCACCAGACGGGCTCTATTTCCCTTTCCATTTGATTTAAACACTCGCCATCAACTCCGCAGTGGTCAGTGCTTGCGCCATCGCTTGTTCGCCCTCGGCAGTGAGGTCAACCAGCGGCAGACGCAAGGTGGCCGTTGCAATCAGTCCCAGTCGGGCGCAGGCCCATTTCACCGGGGTCGGACTCGGTTCGCAGAACAGAGTCTTGTGCAACGGCATCAAGAGATTGTCGATGTCATGAGCCAGACCGGCATCACCGGCCAGCGCAGCACGACACATGTCGGCCATCCGGGCCGCTGCAATGTTGGTGGTGACCGAAATGACGCCATCGCCACCTTGCAGCATAAAATCACAACCAGTGGCATCGTCGCCACTGTAAAGAGCAAAATCCGGGCCACACAGTTCACGCAACAGCGGGGTGCGGCTCAAATCGCCAGTCGCCTCTTTCAAACCTATGATGCCGGGCACCCTGGCCAGACGGGCCACAGTCTCCGGCTTGAGATCACAACAGGTTCGACCGGGCACATTATAAAGAATTTGGGGCAGACCACTAGCCTCGGCGATCGCACAATAGTGGCGATAGAGACCCTCCTGGGTGGGCTTGTTGTAGTAAGGTGTCACCGAGAGGCCCGCCACCACGCCGGTTTTGGCCAGCCGTTTGGCCAACTCGATGGCATGGGCGGTATTGTTGGAGCCACAACCGGCAATAACCGGGATGCGACCTGCGGCGTATTCAACGGTTTTTTCAACAACGGCGATGTGTTCCTGTTCGCTCAGGGTCACCGACTCCCCTGTCGTGCCAACTGCCACGATTGCGCTGGTACCTGCGCTGACATGATAGTCGACCAATCTGGCCAGGCTGGCCCAGTCAACTTCACCCGAAGTCAGCATGGGGGTAACGAGCGCAACAATACTACCGCGTAACATGGATAATTCTCCCGATTTTCAGGGGCGTAATGGTAAAGCTGCCCCCTTTGAAAAACAAGGGAGAGAGGGGGCGAGCCGTGTTACCATCCGGTTCCAAACGCCATGAACGAAAGCCGGCACCGCCTGTCAGGGAAGCGTCATTTGACCAGCGCATCGGTGGCCCAGCGGCGCTTTCGCAACATATAACGGACGAGAGAAGATTTATGACTCACTACCTGGTCGTAACGGCCATCGGCACGGACAGGCCCGGCATCGTCAATGAGGTCACCCGCCACGTCAGTGGCTGCGGTTGCAACATAGTGGATAGCCGCCTTGGCATCTTCGGCAATGAATTCACCTTTATCATGCTGCTGTCCGGTGACTGGAACAGCCTGATGCAGCTCGAGATAAGCCTGCCCCTGCGCAGTCAGGAGTGGGACCTCATCACCATGATGAAACGCACCGAACGTCATCAGTCACTGCAGTACGATGTAGGGGCCAACGCCGAGATCCTGATCCGTGACGAGCATGGCATCGTCAGCCAGTGCACCCAGTTTTTCAGCGACCACGGCTGGGATATCCAGGCGATGCAGACCATGACCCTGGAACAGCAGCCATTCAACCTGCTCAAAGCGAGTTTCCAACTCAATCTGGCCAAGCAGGGAGAACCGGAAGGCTCCCAGGCGGCCTTCGCCGAATTCTGTCGTGAACTGGGTGCCGAGTCGTTCGAGTTTATCGTCAATCGCAAGCACGCCTGAGGGCGTTTATTCGAGGAGATCCCATGCAACCCTTACAAGCAGGTAGCACCGCCCCCGATTTCACCCTGCCGGACCAGAATGGCAACCCGGTTCGCCTGGCCGATCTGCGCGGCAAGAAAGTGCTGATCTATTTCTATCCCAAGGCGATGACCCCGGGCTGTACCACCCAGGCTTGCAGCCTGCGCGACGTCAACGCCGAGCTGGCGGCTCTCAATGTGGTCGTGCTCGGCATCAGCCCGGACAGCGCCAAACGGTTGAAGAAATTTGAAGAGCGCGATCAGCTCAACTTCACCCTGCTGGCGGACGAAGATCATGCCGTGGCTGACGCCTTCGGCGTCTGGGGTCCGAAGAAATTCATGGGCAAGGAGTATGACGGCATCCATCGCCAGAGCTTCCTCATCGATGAAGAGGGCAAGGTTGCCCATCACTTCACCAAGTTCAAGACCAGCGATCACCATCAGGTTGTACTGGCATTCCTCAAGGGGTAATTCCCCCACTTCGGGGCCTGCAACCGCAGGCCTCAGTGCTCTCGGCCGCCCCGGCATTTAGCACCGCTTTTCTCACCAACTGCCCCGCCAGATCAAAAAATTCATTCTAGATATGGGTTAACGTGACCCCAGTGTCATCTTCCAGTGAGATATCCCATGAACATCAGTAATGCAGAGCGTTTGATCCTGAGCAACCAGTACGAAATCCTGGCCAAGCTCAATCCGGAAAAGGCGGCCTTCTATCAGCGTGCCAGCACCATCATTGAGCGCGGCTACTGCCTGCAACTCCTCGAGCTGGAGAAGCACTTCGGCCATCTGGATCAGGCCACCTGCCAGGAGGTGATCGACACCCTGGAACTGCATCACGCGCTGGCCATCTCCTGGGGCAATCTGGAGGCTGCCGAACAGGCCGAAATCGCGGCCAGTCGGCTGGAATTCAACGGCTACAGCCGCAGCCAGGAGCGTGAGCTGGCGGACTATGTCTGCTTCCTGCTGGAGGTGGACAAGCGCTTCCCCGAACTCAAGTGCCCGTGCGACGAGCTCTCCAGCGACATCGCCATGCGCGGCAAATACCAACGCATGCTAGTGGAGTGGCGCCAGTGCCCGCGCCAGTACAAGCTCTCCATCCAGGAGATCCGCAAGGTGCTGGCGGCCTGATGGTCGATATGCCCAACAAAAACAAAGGCGCCCATGGCGCCTTTGTTTTGCTTGCTGTGCATTATTCGTAGAGGAAAGATTTATCCAGCTGCTGGAAGGCGGCCTTGAGGGTATCGGCCAGCTCTTCATAACGGGGTTGTGCGACCAGCTGGCGACGCCCGCCCTGCTCATTCATTTTGCCGTTGATCTCACGATACCAGCTGGCCAGCGAGGGGGGCAGACGAGTATCGGCGCGTTTGCCGAGCCAGTAGAAACCTTGCAGTGGCAGGCTGAACAGAAACAGGACGGAAGTGATAACGGAAGGCCAGTAGTGCAGCTCGCCAAACTGGAACTGCAGCATGACGCTGAGCACTGCCAGCGCCGGGATGATCTTGAGGGCAAACTCGGTGGCCTTGATCACCCGATTTTCCGGAAACATCGAATTGAGCTCGGGACGACGGGGCCAAAGCGTCATATAATGGTGGCCTTGCTGTAACTTAGTTCCAAAAATGTTCATGCTCATACAACCTCCGAGCGCTTTTTGAACGCACTGACGGCAAAACCTCGACAATTTTTGATGCAAAGTAACAAAGGTTGAGGATGACTTTGTTATTTTTCAACAATCGGGTTATCCTTTGTACGCCCATTTTTGCGTCAACCGCATCTTGCTGTTGGCCTGTCAGGGACGTCTGGACTCCGGGTCTTGTATCACTATACAAGGGGCAAGCAACAGATTGCCAACCCTCATAAGGATAAGTTGAAAGTTTTTGGACGCCCTGCGCCCAACACCATCCGCCTACACAACCCAATCTGCGATAGGATTTATTCATGAGTAAGCTGGTTCTTGTTCTTAACTGTGGCAGCTCTTCCCTGAAGTTCGCCGTCATTGACGCAACCACCGGTGATGACCTGCTGTCCGGCCTGGCCGAATGCTTCAACCTCGACGATGCACGCATCAAGTGGAAACTGAACGGCGAGAAAGGCAATGCCGATCTGGGCGCCGGGGCTGCTCACCAGGAAGCGCTGGACTTCATCGTCAACAAGATCCTGCCGCTCAATCCGGAACTGGCCAAGAACCTGATCGCCATCGGTCACCGTGTAGTTCACGGTGGCGAACGCTTCACCTCCTCTGTCGTGATCTGCGACGACGTGATCGCCGGCATCGAAGCCGCCGTACCGTACGCACCGCTGCACAACCCGGCTCACCTGATCGGTATCCGTGAAGCCCGTCGCGTGTTCCCGGCCCTGGCCGACAAGAACGTCGCCGTGTTCGACACCGCCTTCCACCAGACCATGCCGGAAGAGGCCTTCCTGTACGCCCTGCCTTACAAGCTCTACAAAGAGAACGGCATCCGTCGCTACGGCGCCCACGGCACCAGCCACTACTACATCAGCCTGGAAGCAGCCAAGCAGCTGAACAAGCCGGTGGAAGAGCTGAACATCATCAACTGCCACCTGGGCAACGGCGGCTCCGTCTGCGCCATCAAGAACGGCAAGTCCGTCGACACCTCCATGGGTCTGACCCCGCTGGAAGGCCTGGTGATGGGTACCCGCTCCGGCGATCTGGACCCGGCCATCATCTTCTTCCTGCATGACAAGCTGGGCATGAGCGTTGAGCAGATCAACACCATGCTGACCAAGGAATCCGGCCTGCTGGGCCTGACCGAAGTGACCTCCGACTGCCGTTTCGTTGAAGACAACTACGACAGCAAGGAAGAAGCCAAGCGCGCCATGGACGTCTACTGCTACCGTCTGGCCAAGTACATCGGTGCCTACGCCGCCGCCATGGACGGTCGTCTGGACGCAGTGGTCTTCACCGGTGGTATCGGTGAGAACTCCGCCCCGATCCGTGAAATCACCCTGGGCAAACTGGGCCTGCTGGGCTTTGACGTCGACCACGACGCCAACCTGGCCGCCCGTTTCGGCAAGGGTGGCGAGATCACCAAGGCTGGCTCCACCAAGGCTCTGGTTATCCCGACCAACGAAGAGTGGGTCATCGCCCACGATGCGCTGGAACTGGTCGGCGCCTAATTTCGCTGTAAAGCAAGGCCGCCCTCGGGCGGCCTTTTCCTGATCCCAAAAAATGAACAAGGGGTATAAAGTGGCACGCACTATTATGCTTATCCCGGTCGGCACTGGTGTCGGCGTAACGTCCGTGAGTCTTGGCGTGGTTCGCGCCATGGAACGTCACGGTGTCAATGTCAGCTTCTTCAAACCGGTTGCCCAGCCGCGCCCGGGGGAGACCGGTCCTGAGCGTTCTACCGCCGTTATCCGCGCCGCTGCCAACATCAATCCGCCCGAGCCGTTCGCCCTCTCCTACGCCGAGAACATGATCACTACCAGCAACACCGACATCCTGCTGGAAGAGATCGTGGCCCGCTTCGAAGAGCACGTGAAAGCGAGCGGGGCCGAAGTGCTGGTGGTCGAAGGCATGGTGCCGACCGACAAGCAGCCGTTTGCCAACAAGCTGAACTACGACGTGGCCAAAGCGCTGGACGCCGACATGGTGTTCGTCACCCACCCGGGCCACGACTCCAGCCAGAAGCTCAAAGAGCGCATCGAGCTGGCCTGCTCCAACTTCGGTGGTGTCAACAACCCGCGCATCGTGGGCTGCGTCATCAACAAAGTCGGCGCCCCGGTTGACGAGCACGGTGTAACCCGTCCCGACCTGACCGAGATGTTCGAAGCCCACCACCATGGCGCCGATACCGGCCACAACCTGGAAGTGCTGCAGGTCTTTGGCAAGAGCCCGCTGCGCATTCTGGGCTGCATCCCCTGGAATACCCAGCTGATCGCCCCGCGCGCCAAGGATCTCGCCAAGCACCTGGCCGCCAAGATCCTGCACCAGGGCGAGCTGGACAGCCGTCGTCTGCAGACCGTGACCTTCTGCGCCCGCTCCATCCACAACATGATCGAGCACTTCCGCCCGGGCAGCCTGCTGGTGACCTCCGGCGACCGCTCCGACGTCATCGTCTCCGCCTGCCTGTCCGCCATGAACGGCGTCAAGCTGGGTGCCCTGCTGCTGACCGGTAACTACCATCCGGAACCCCAGGTGATGGCTCTGTGCCAACAGGCCATGGCCACCGGCCTGCCGATCATGATCACCGGTACCAACACCTGGCAAACCGCCGTCAGCCTGCAGAACTTCAACGTCGATATTCCGGAAGATGACCGCGAGCGTATCGAGCTGGTACAAGACTACGTGGCCGGCCACATCGACAAGCACTGGATCGAGTCTCTGACCGTCAGCTCCACCCGTTCCCGTCGCCTGAGCCCGCCGGCTTTCCGTTATCAGCTGACCGAGCTGGCCCGTCAGGCCAACAAGCGCGTCGTGCTGCCGGAAGGGGAAGAGCCGCGTACCATCAAGGCTGCTGCCATCTGTGCCGAACGTGGCATCGCCCGCCCGGTACTGCTGGGTAACCCGGAAGAGATCCGTCGTGTCGCCGAACAGCAGGGCGTAGTGCTGACCGACCGCGTCGAAATCATTGATGCCGCCGCGGTGCGCGAGCGCTATGTGGCCCGTCTGGTCGAGCTGCGCAAGAACAAGGGCATGACCGAAGTGGTTGCCCGCGAGCAGCTGGAAGACAACGTGGTGCTGGGCACCATGATGCTGGAGCGTAACGAAGTCGACGGCCTGGTATCCGGCGCGGTTCACACCACCGCCAACACCATCCGTCCGCCGATGCAGATCATCAAGACCGCTCCGGGTTCTTCCCTGATCTCCTCCATCTTCTTCATGCTGCTGCCGGATCAGGTGCTGGTCTACGGTGACTGCGCGATCAACCCGGATCCCACTGCCGAGCAGTTGGCCGAGATCGCCATCCAGTCCGCCGACTCCGCTGCCGCCTTCGGCATCGAGCCGCGTGTGGCCATGATCTCCTACTCCACCGGCACCTCCGGCGCCGGCGCAGACGTAGAGAAAGTGCGTGAAGCGACCGAGCTGGCCAAGGCCAAGCGCCCCGATCTCATCATCGACGGTCCGCTGCAGTACGATGCCGCCATCATGGAGAACGTGGCCAAGTCCAAGGCGCCGAACTCTCCGGTAGCAGGCAAAGCCACCGTGTTCGTGTTCCCGGATCTGAACACCGGCAACACCACCTACAAGGCGGTACAGCGCTCCGCCGAGCTGGTCTCCATCGGCCCCATGCTGCAAGGCATGCGCAAGCCGGTCAACGACCTCTCCCGTGGCGCCCTGGTGGACGACATCGTCTACACCATCGCCCTGACCGGTATTCAGGCGGCTCAGGCCGAGTAATCGTCCGCCCTGTGAAAAAACCGATCATTAAGGCTGCTCACCCAAGGTGGGCAGCCTTTTTTATTGGTTCTCTTTTGACAACCAGTGAAAGATACCAACAACGCTTATTTCCGCCAGTAAAACCCCGTGTCAGCTGCCTCATGAATACGCACAAGAGATCAATATGAATCCCAGCAACTCAGATTCAAAAGCCTCAGTAAAAACAGATTGGAATTAGTTAGTTAAATCAATATCAGGCAACTTCCAGAACGCTTATAGCAAACCTTCAAAAAGGGTGCTGGATAACTCCGCTGTCATTTATCACAGTGACGCATTCTACTGCTGCGCTATCTATCAATATGCTGATGCAAACAGTCATTGAAGGAAGAAGCAAAATGCAGATACACAAGTTCGCCGCCGTGATGTTGCTCTCAACCCTGCCCCTGTTCAGCCAGCCCTCGCTGGCAGCCGAACAGACGCAGACCAAGCAAACCACTACCACAACCGCCGCCAAGGAGAGTGGCAAACTCAACCTCAATACGGCCACCCTGGCCGAGCTCACTACCCTCAAGGGTATTGGCGAGAAGAAGGCTCAGGCCATCCTCGAATATCGTGAGAAACAGGGGAAATTTACCTCTGTAGATCAATTGGCAGATGTCACGGGGATCGGCCCGGCCACGCTGGAAGCCAACAGGGATATGATGATGGTCAAATAACGTCCGATGAAAAAGCTACAAATGGGGCGGCTTATGGCTGCCCCATTTTTCTTCGGGTATCATGGCCCCACTTTATTCCTCCTGGACACCTCTCCATGAAAAAGACACCTCTCGTTGTTCGCAAGGCCGTGCTGCCGGTAGCCGGTCTGGGCACCCGCATGCTGCCTGCCACCAAGGCCATCCCGAAGGAGATGCTGCCGGTGGTCGACAAGCCCCTGATCCAGTACGTGGTTCGCGAGGCAATCGCGGCCGGTATCAAGGAGATTGTGCTGGTCACCCACTCCAGCAAGAACTCCATCGAAAACCACTTCGACAAGAGCTTCGAACTGGAGGCGACCCTCGAGAAGCGGGTCAAGCGTCAACTGCTGGAAGAGGTGCAACAGATCTGTCCCAAGGACGTCACCATCATGCACGTGCGCCAGGGCGAGGCCAAAGGCCTGGGCCATGCGGTGCTCTGCGCCCGCCCGCTGATCGGAGACAACCCCTTCGCCGTGCTGCTGCCGGACGTGCTGATCGACGAGGCTGCCAGCGACCCGAAGCAGGACAACCTAGCCGAGATGGTGCACATGTTCGAAGAGAACCAGATCAGCCAGATCATGGTGGAAGCGGTTCCCGAGAGCGAAGTGGACAAATACGGCATCGCCGATATCAAGGGTGAAGAGCTGAGTGCTGGCATGTCACTGCCGATGCAGGCCATCGTCGAGAAACCGCCCCGTGACGAGGCCCCTTCCAACCTGGCCGTGGTCGGCCGTTATGTACTCTCTGCCAACATCTGGCCGCTGCTGGAAAAAACCCCGGCCGGTGCCGGCGACGAGATCCAGCTGACCGACGCCATCGCCATGCTGATGGAGCGCGAGCAGGTCAACGCCTACTTCATGAAGGGCAAGAGCCACGATTGCGGCAGCAAATTGGGCTATATGAAGGCGAATGTGGAATATGCCGTACGCCATCACGAACTGGACGGCGAATTCATCGGCTGGCTGAAGCAGTTCGTCAAGCAGTTGTAATCGCTGATAAATCTCTTATCTACAGACAAATTAAAGGAGCATCAAACGATGCTCCTTTTTCATTTCAGCAACACTTTCTCAATCTTTGATAAATAAAACCCCATCAAATCATAATGTTGTAATTTATCTACGCATGTTCTATAAGGATTAAGGCGTGTTTCTCGCCCTTGCATAAAAAACTTAAAAAAATATAAGACACAGGTGGAAGTTCCAATGAATAACCCGTCAAAAGGGACCTTTTTAGGTCACCCTAAAGGGCTTTTTTTGCTCTTTAGTACCGAACTGTGGGAGAGATTCTCCTACTACGGCATGCGTGCCGTACTGGTACTCTATCTGACCGACCTGACTGCCAACGGTGGTCTGGGCTGGAATCAGGCAGATGCCCTCAAGCTCTACGGTATCTATACCGGTCTGGTTTATATCACTCCGCTCATCGGTGGCTGGCTGGCTGACACCTTCCTGGGGCAACGCCGCGCCATTCTGATCGGCGCCGTCCTGATGGCGCTCGGCCAATTCACGCTGGCACTGCCGCACAGCATGTTCCCGGATCAGGTGGTAACCGTCTTCTACGCCGGTCTGGCTCTGCTGATCATCGGTAACGGCCTGTTCAAGCCGAACATCTCCACCATGGTGGGCGACCTCTATGAAGAGGGTGATCACCGCCGTGATGGTGCCTTCACCATCTTCTACATGGGGATCAATCTGGGCTCCCTGCTGACCGGCGTGATCTGCGGTGCCGCTGCCACAGCCTATGGCTGGCAAGCTGCCTTCGTCGGCGCCGGTATCGGCATGCTGATCTCCCTGGTGTTGCAGGCAACCCTGGCCCAACGCTTCCTCGGTGATATCGGCCGCATCCCTGCCGCCAAGCGCGCAGCCGCCCTGCGCGACAAGGGACAGAAGGCCCCGCTGACCAAGCAGGAAGTGGATCGCATCAAGGTTATCCTGGTGCTGGGCCTGTTCACCATCATCTTCTGGGCTGGCTTCGAGCAGGCCGGTGGTCTGATGAACCTCTACACCCAGGAGTACACTGACCGGATGATCGGTGGCTTCGAAGTGCCGACCGCCTGGTTCCAGTCCCTGAACCCCTTCTTCATCATCACCCTGGCACCGATCGTAGCTGCCATCTGGGTCAAGCTCGGCAAAAAAGAGCCGAACTCGCCGGTCAAGTTCGCCATGGGTCTGTTGTTCCTGGCCATCGGCTTCCTGTTCATGGTGGGTGCCGTGTTGGAGCAGGGCGGTGATCAGAGCGTCAAGACCTCCATGTTCTGGCTGGTGGGAGCCTACCTGTTCCACACCCTGGGCGAACTCTGCCTCTCTCCGATCGGCCTCTCCATGGTGACCAAGCTGGCTCCGCTGCGCCTGGCCTCCCTGATGATGGGTGCCTGGCTTGGCTTCATCGCGGTTGCCAACTACGCAGCCGGCCTTATCGGTTCCTTTATTGGCGAGTCCGGTCCCTTGGCCATCTTCGGTGGTATCGCGCTTGCGGCCATCATCAGTGCCCTGATCCTGCTGGCCATGGCCAACCGCCTGGTCTACTGGATGCATGGCGCCGAAGGCCCGGCCAAAGAGCCGCACACAAGCGACGAGAAACTGCAATCTGCCACTGCCTGATAGGCCCGCAGAACGCAAGTAAAGAGGGCGTCCCACGGGACGCCCTCTTTTATTGGAGCAAGCTCGCTTTCACTCAGTGATGATGAACCTGCACCTGGAGTGAGCAGCCACTCTCGTTGCGAAATTGCAGCTCAAACGGTTCGTGCCAGCTGCGCCTGTGCAAGGCATAGCGACTGCTGCGCATCAGCCCCAGGGGCAAACCGCCGGCTCGCATCAACCAATGAGGGGAGGTCAACCCGGCATTGGCAAAGACCAGACCATCTTCCTGATCGAAGAGCAGGGCCGCCATGGCCAGCGAGTGACGCAGGCCGGACTCCATCAGCTGATGATTGAGGTAGTCGAGCAGCCTGTGCGGCTGATCCAGCAACTGACTCTCCTCGCGCTGAAACTGGCGGTAAGGTACGTTCATCAAAGAACGCACCAAGGCACCACAAAACGCCGCATCCGCCCCCGCCACCGGCAATTCGATGATCAGCATCAGCAGCTTGTCAGCCACCTTGAAGGTATCGGAGAGAAACAGCGCTCCCCTCCCCTTGAAGGTCACCTGCCAAGGGCCCCACTCCTGCACACCCGGCGACTTGAGACCCGCCAGCAGGCGGGTCGCCGCCCTGTCGTGAGCCCGAAAATAGTCGACATGGTCCATCAGTTCCAGCTGTGGACTGCGTGCGACACTGCCGTGCAGACACTCGGAAATACTGCGCTCGAGCTGAACATAATTGTCGAGCGGCTTGATCAGATAATCCCGGGCACCGGCACGCAGGGCAGCAGCCACTGCCTCCATGGTGCTCTGGGCCGAGATCACGATCACCGGAATATCCGGGCTGCGAGCCGAGAGACAGGCGATCACCTCATGGCCATCCATATTCGGCATGTTCAGATCACACAGCACCACATCGGGATGATAAAGCGCTGCAGCCGACAGCCCTTCAATACCATCCTCGGCCTGGAAAACGGTCGCCCCATCCCCCATCAGATAGCTCACAAGCGAGTGGCGAAAAACGGCTTCGTCCTCCACCACCAGGATCCTTAGCCCGGCTGTTGACATTGTTATAAAATCCTTATTAGTCAATCTGTTATTTACTCAATAAGACTAGACCAAATCGGCAAAAACGCCGAAACGAGTTCGTCAGAAACGGTCGCAAATCCCGAGCTTGCTCACAAAAACCCTGTATTTGAAATGGTTTTGCCATTCAAGATAACGGCAGCTCATCTGGAAGCCTTCGAAGTGACACGACCGTCGGGAGGAAGAGCCCGGATTCTCGGTCCTTCTATCAAGGATATCCTCTTCCCGCACCGGCCGGGCGAATTGTGCAAGCCCCCGCCATGGGGGATAATGCCCCTTACTCCAGAACATGAAGAAGACCATGACCCCAGCCGAATACAGCGCCCTCGCCCATCCCAGACTCTCCCACCCGGCCCGCAGCCTCTACACCCTGCAGCTGCGCAGACTGGTGCTGGAAAATCATCTGGCCCGGCTCAACTACCCCGAGCTTGGCCGGGCGCTGGCTGTGGTCGACCCGGGCGATCCTTGCGGCTTCTCCTATCAGGTCAATGCCCGCCAACTGACCGAGCTATTCGACGAGCTGATGGAAGCTGGGCTCTTGCAGGTAGAGGCTCAGGGCGAGAGTGAGCACTATCATCAGTGTCCGTTCCAGTTGCCGCTGCTGGCCCAGAAGGTACGCAGCCCGCTGCCGGATCGCCCGTTCCAGATGCACCTGCAGTGGCGCCCAGACGAGGAGCTGCCCGCCCTCGCCCGCCTGTGTGGAGTGATCGATGCCAGTTACAGCGAGGAAGACTTGGGGGAGTTCATCGCCTACTGGCTGGGTCGCCCCGAGGTGTTCGATTCCCAGCACCAGTGGATGCTCAAGTTCATCCGCGCCCTCAAGACCCGCCGCTACGCCCGTCGCCAACCGACGGAGGTGAGGGGTTACCAAAAGGTGACGCCAGCGCCAGCAGAGGCTGGCCCGAGCCGACGGGCCCAGGAGATGATCGAGGAAGCCAAACGGCTGGCCCAGGGACAACAAGCAGCAGAAGCACCGGATAATGATTGATACAGGCCCCCGCCAACAGGCAAAATCAGCCCCCTGTCCCCCCATCCCTGATCAAGCAGAAGGAGCACTCCATGACTGACCCGCACGATCCCCTGCGCCAGGAGCTGGAAGAGATCGAGGCCAAGCGCCAGAAAATTGCCAAGGCCAAGCAGGATCAACGCGCCCACGACCCCGAGCTGAAACGCCACGTCGGCAGCCTGCTGGAGCGAATTCGCCGTCTGCAACAGGAGACCGGCGGCAGCCAGTACGACTACGAAACCCTGCGCAAGGAGTACGACGCCAAGGCTAACGCCGAGGTGCGCGAGCTGCAGAAGGTGGCACGCCAAGAGCGGATCCAGAAGCTGATAGCCCAGGCCGACCTCAACCCGGACTGGGTATTCGACAAGATGGATGCTGGCGATCCGGCGTTGCAATATCCCATCGAAACCGCCCGCTACTTTATCAGCGGCTTCGAACACTGGGAGAAGAGCGGCGGCGGCTGCATGCTGATCTACGGTGACTATGGCACCGGCAAATCGACCCTGGCTGGTGCCGTGGCCCATGAGTTGATCGAGCGCCACCAAAAGTCGGTGATCTTCCAGCAGTGGGCCTCCATCGTCGATCGGCTGTTCTTCAACGTGATCCCCGATCAGGACGAGCGCAACCAGTATCGCCGTGCCCTGGAAGAGGTGGACTTACTGATCATCGATGAAGTGTCGGCCAACCGGGCCAAGATGGCGGAGAGCCAGTCCAGCTTCCTCGGCCACCTGCTGCGCCGGCGCCGCAACCTGTCAAAGAGCGTCATCATCATCACCAACCACACGCCCCAGACCTTGCATCAGGCGATCGGTGACTTCAGCTACGAGGCGATCAAGGCCTTCAACCCGGTGGATATCCACCTGAGCGGCCCCAGCCGTCGCCCCAGCATCGGCAACTATCGCGGCTAAGCCCGTGCAAAAATGCGAGCCCAAGCAGCTCGCATTTTTTTTTCTTTTGCTCCACAAATAAAAACAGCTCTCATTTACATCGAAAGAGTCAGCCACTAGGCTAACCCTTTCTTTGAAGGAAACCTCATCTATGCCGACCACACTCATCTTCGGAGCCAGCCGCGGGCTGGGCCGCGCCTTTACCGATCACGCCCTGCAAGCAGGCCACCGGGTGGTGGCGCTGGTACGCAGCTCCGAGATGGCCGCCGAGCTGCGCACACAGGGGGTCGACGTCGTTGAAGGGGATGCCCTGGATATGGGGGCCGTGGCACGAGCCTGCACGCAGGCTGGCAAGGATGCCCATGTTGTCTCCACCCTCGGCAGCTTTCGCCAGCACGAGCCCGTCGACTATCTCGGCAACCGCCATGTGATCGATGCCATGGAACAACAGGGCCTCAGGCGCCTGCTGCTGGTCACCTCCCTCGGCTGTGGCGACAGCTGGCTATATCTGCCAGAGCGGGCTCGCGCCGCCTTCGGTCACGAGGTGCGGCTCAAAAGCCTGGCGGAGAGCTGGCTGCAAACCAGCGAGCTGGCCTGGACCATAGTGCGCCCGGCGGGCCTGCAGGATGGCGAGGCCACCGGTCTTGCCGAATTGAGTCAGGGACGGGAAGTGCATGGCCTGGTACGCCGTGCCGATGTCGCCGCACAGGGGCTGCGGCTGCTCTTCGATGAGGACGCCTTGGGCCAGATCTACGCCATCGCCGATCCCGCGCTCACCCGCGCCTGAACCCAAAAAAACGGTCAGCCCAAGGGCTGACCGTTTCGTTATCCATCCGGCATCGTTTAGCCACCGGTTGCGCCGCTCTTCGTGGTCGCCCCATGGGCGGCACCCTGAGTGGCCAGCGGCAACTGGCGCTGGCGCCAGCGCAGCAATAGGCAGGCCAGAATACCGTAGAGCAGCGCCAGTCCCCACAGCTGCCACCAGTAAGGGGCCACCTGCTCAAACCCCGCCCCCATCTGGTTGAGGCGCAGAAATCCTTCGATGGCCGCCGTACTCGGCACCCACTGTGCCAGCCAGTTGAGCGGCGCCGGTATCAGCTCCAACGGCCAGATAAAGCCCGCCAGAAAGACCAGCGGCAGGGAGGAGATGAGCACCACCTGGGTAGGCATGTCACGTCGGGTAAAGAGGGCGCCAAGCACGATGCCCAGCCAGCAGGTTGCCAGCAAAAACGGCAGGGTGAAGAGCCACAACTGCGCCGGCTCGGCGTTGCGGGCGATGTTGTAGTAATCGAAGCAAAAACCGAAGAAGTAGCTCACCGGCAACAGGAACAGCCCCACCGTCACCAGGGTACGCGCCAGCAGCAGAGGCAGCACGGGCGCACTCTGCCAGTAGCCGGTCTCGCCGCGAAGGCCCCGCTGGTTCTGGGTCGCCCCCATGATGCCAGCCCCCATCAGCAGGATCTGGTGAAGGATCAGCACGAACACCGCAGGCACCACATAGTTCACATAGCCCATGGTGGGGTTGAACACCGGCACCACGTTGAGGGCCACCGCGCTCCAGCCCATCCTTGCCTGGGGCAACGCCTCGCCGTGGGTGAGCAGCCGCGCCACCTTCACTTGGGCCGCCAGGGTACCGCCCGCCTGGGCCAACCCCTCGGCGATAGTGCCATAGACCAGGAAATAGGAGGCATCACCGGCATAGCTCAGGGTGACGCTCCGGCCCAGCATCAGATCCCGATAGAAGTGCCTGGGAATGTGCAGTATGCCGCTCCCCTTGCCCTCCAGCAGCAGCTGGCGCGCCCTCTCAAGGGAGCTGGCCTGCGCCACCAGCCTGACCTGGGAGGTGGCATCGGCCATGAACGCCAGCTGGCGCGAAAGCTGGCTGCCATCTTCGTCCACCAGCACCACCGCCTCTTCCCGCGGCAGCTGGTGCAGATAGGGCTGAGGATAGAGGAAGGAGTAGAAGAAGATCCCGCCAAACAGGGTGAGCATGATGGCGCGATCCGCCAGCAGGGTGCGCAGCTCGAGGCGCAGCAAATCCCGAAAACCCAGCATTACGGCGACTCCTTCTCGGCAGGTTGACGGGCAAGCTCGGCCTGCAGCCAGTATCGGCGCACCACCAAAATCAGGGGCAAGAGAAACAGCAGCAGAGCCCCGAGCTGGGGCAGCGCGGCCTGCAGTGGCAGGCCGTAGTTGCTCTGGCCTATCTGCAGCTCCACATAGTGGGAAACCGGCAGCAGGTTGCGCCAGAAGCGGGCGAAATCCCCCATGGCGCTCACCGGGAAGGTAACACCCATGAAGGCGAAGCCGGGCGCTGTGTAGGCTCCCGCCAGCGACAGGGCGCGGGCCGGATCCCGGATGATGGCGTAGAAGAAGGCCCCCATAGTAACGCAGGCGGCCGAAGCGAGCCCGAGGCCCGCCACCAGCACGGCCCAGTTGCCGTGCATGGGATAGGCAAAGCCCTTGAACAGTAGCCAGCTCCAGGCCAGCCCCCAGGCCCAGCCGATCAGCACATGGGGCAACAGGGTGCGCCAGAGCCCGAACCAGACGCCGCGAGTGGTCCAGTCCAGTCCCAGCCGGTCGGTACGGGCCAGCGCATTGAGACCGAACAGCACCACCAGGATCTGCCAGACCGCGGGCAGGATGGCGCTCAGCAAAAACTGGGCATAGCTGGAGTTGAGGTTGTAAAGCGCCGTCACCTGACTGCTGATGGGCACCGCCTGCCCGAGCGCCCCGGGGGGCGCCTTGCCGTCAGCCATGGCAGAAAGCACACCCACCTGACCGTTGAGGGTGCCCACCACTTGGGCCAGCGCCGAATTGACCAGCTTGGCGATCAGGATGAACTGGCCGTTGTTGAACACGGTGACCTGCGGCTGGGTGCCCTGGCGGGCATCCCGCTCCAGATGGTTCGGGATCACCACCAGCGCATAGATGTCGCCACCACGCAGGGCGCGGGCGCCAGCATCGATGGAGTCAAACTGGCGTGCGATCTTGAGCCCAGCCGAACCGTCGAGGGAGAAGGCGAGCTGGCGCGAGAGGCTGCTCTGGTCCAGATCCACCAGCCCCACCTTGAGATCCCGGGCAAGCCCCGCCGAAAAGATCCAGCAGAGGATCCCCATCAGCAGCAAGGGCACCCAGCTCATCAGGGCCCGGCTGAACGGATCCTGCCACAACAGCCGAAGTTCGCGTCCCATCAGAGATCAACCAGCACGCTCATGCCGACCCGCAGCCCGTCGACCGGTTGCAGCGGACGCGCCTCCACTTGGAAGCTCTTCATGTCGAACCCCTGGCGGGTATCAGTGGCGCGCCAGGTGGCAAAATCTCCCATCACGGCCACATGAGTCACCTTGAAGCGCACCGTCTGATCCCCCAGACCCGGGATGCGGGCGTCGAACTCGGTGCCGACCGGGAAGCGGGGCAGCAGATCCTCGCGGATATGGAACTGGGCCCAGGCGTCATTCATGTCGAGCAGAGTCACCACGGGGAAGCCCTGAGGCGCCAGTTCGCCGCTGCGCAGCAGCACCTGGCTTACCTCGCCGGCATGGGGGCTGACAATGCGGGTGTCGGCCAGATAGGCCTCCACCTCGGCCACCGAGCCCGCCGCCATCTTGGCCTTTTCGCGGGCAGCGATCTTGGTCTCTTCCCGCGCTCCTTCCAGCGCCATCTGGTATTGCTGCCAGGCCATCCCCTCGGTGTAGCGAGCGGCTTGCCAGGCTGTCCAGGCCTCATCGCGCTTTTGCAGCGGCATCACACCATCGCGGTGCAGGTTGGCGATCCGTTCATAGGTCTTGCCCCGCAGCAGGGCGGCAGCCTTGGCCTTCTGCCACTGATCCTTGGCTGCGGCGATCTGCTGGGCACGGGCCCCCTTCTCCGCTTCCAATGCCAGGGCGCCAGCGGCGGCCTCGCCGGCCTTGGCCTGGCTCAGCTTGGCTTCAATCTCGGGGCTCGCCAGGGTGAACACCAGCTGATCCTTGGCAAGCTGATCCCCCTTCTTCACCAGCACCTCGTCGATGCGGCCCGGCACCTTGGAGGAGACCGAATACTGCTGCGCCTCGATCTGGCCCTGCAGATGGACCGGCTCGGGCTGATAGGCGAGCCAGAAGCGCCAACCGAGCCAGCCGACCAGGATCACCAGCGCCAGCGGCAACAACAGCGGTTTACCCTGGCTCATCTTCTTCTTGATGGGGGGATGGCTCATCACTTCACCTCGACAATCTGGCGACCCTTGGCGGTCGATACACGAACAAAAAGATCCACGGTCAACATCAGGCTCATGAGTTCACCTCGATCACCTGGCCGTGCTGATATTGGTTGAAACTGTTGATCTGGCCGGAGAGCGCCAGCAGGCGGGCCAGCGACACCACGTACTGATAGGCGGCTGCGGCGCGCTGGGTCTTGACCCCGGCCAGCTGGTTGCGAGCATCCACCACATCCAGCGAGGTGGAGAGCCCCTGCCCGAATGCTTTGTCCCGCAGCAGCACGTTCTCTTCCGCCAGTGCCTGGGTGGAGGAGAGAGACTGATACTCCTCCAGTCCCTGAGCCGCCTCGCGCCAGGTCTTCTCGACCAGCAATTCTAGATCCTGGCGGGTTTTGGCCTGCAGCAGATTGACCTGCAGCTCGGCGCTCTTGGCGGCCTGCACCGTCTCGGAGCGGCCATCGCGGCTCACCAGCGGCATGCTGACGCCGACCCCCACCAGCCAGTCCGGGGTGGTCTTGGACGCCAGTGAGTCATCTTCATAGAGGTTGTAGTTGCCAAACAGGAACACCTCGGGGGCGTACTTGCCCTTCTCCAGCCGGATCATCCCCTTGGCCTGCTCCTTCTTGGCGCTGAGCAGCTTGAGGCCGGGGTGTACTTCCAGAGTCTGGCTCACCAATCCTTCCAGACGCGGCAGCTCGCGGTTGACGAACAGGGCGCTGTCCGGGTTTGCCTGCTTGAGCTTGAGCATGTGGCCGAGGGCCAGCTGGGCGATCTCCAGGCTGCGTCGCGCCTTCTGGGTATCGATGCGTGCCCTGTCATAGGCTGACTGGGCGGAGAGGCGTTCGACCCGGGCGATCTGGCCCTGGGCCTCCAGCTTGTTGGCGTGATCGAGATGATGAGCCAGCCCGTCTTCGATCTCCTGCTTGGTCTGCACCACCTGGGCGGCCAGTACCACCCCGAAATAGGTCTGGGAGAGGCTCTCGAAGGTGGACTGCTGCTTGAGCACCAGCAGCTGCTGTGCCTCGCTCACCTGTGCTTCGCGAATGTCCTGCGCCGCATCGATGCGACCACCGGTGAACAGCGGCCACAGCATCTTGACCGAGCTGGTCACCACATTCTGTTTGGTGAGAGGAGTGACGAAATCATCCGGAGTGAGCCTGAAGGCCTGCATCAGGGGGGCCAGCACCTTGCCAAGCTCGGGATGGTTGGCGATGGGATTGAGATCCATCATATCGAGCTCCATCGGCTGGTCGAGGTGGGTATAGCTGGCCCCCACATCCACCTTGGGCAGATACATGTCCTTGGCCGCCTCGCGCAGCTGTTTGGCGCGCTCCACCCCTGCCTGTTCGGCCGCCAGCCCCTCATCCTGCTGGATGACCCGGGTCCAGGCTTCGCTGAAGCTGATGGTCTGCGCCTGCGCCGACCCCAGCATGGCCCCCATCAGGCATGGCCAGAGTGATTTGATGAACCTTGACGTCATAGATCCCCAACCCGCATTGTTATGAAAATGTTTGGAGTATTTACTCTTTGGAAGCTCGCCATCATAACGCAAACAGGCCTCGCAAGTGGACTGACAATTATGCAAGGGAGCTCTCCCTATGGTACAGAGATCCTTGCCGCCCAATTTGGCCGTTTTTCAACAACTCCAGAATTTGCAAGCCTTGGCGCGACGTTTTTTTCAGAAAAAAATGGCTGACGCTCAAATACTAACCTTTTCTCCTGCCTAAAAAATGCGTAATATACGCCGCCCTAAGCCGATGGTAACCGTGGAATGCAGATAGGTCCCCACACGCTTGAAACTCCCCTGATCGTGGCTCCCATGGCCGGTGTAACAGACCGACCATTCCGTGAACTTTGTTTGCGGCTGGGTGCCGGCATGGCCGTTTCCGAGATGCTGCTGGCCAACCCGGATGTCTGGGATACCCAGAAAACCAGGATGAGAATGGATCACTCTGCTGAAGGTGGTTTGCGATCGGTCCAGATTGCCGGAGCCGATCCCGAGATGATGGCGTTTGCTGCCCGCTACAACGTGGAGCAGGGCGCACAGATCGTCGACATCAACATGGGGTGTCCGGCAAAAAAAGTGAATAAGAAGCTGGCAGGCTCAGCCCTGTTGCGTTACCCAGACCAGGTCAAAGCAATTTGCCGGGCCGTGGTGGACGCAGTCGAGGTTCCTGTCACCTTGAAGATCCGCACAGGATGGGATCCGGATAACCGCAATGGCGTGGAGATCGCCCGAATCGCCGAAGATTGCGGTATCGCGGCCCTTGCCGTGCATGGTCGCACCCGCGCCTGCCTCTACAAAGGCGAAGCGGAGTACGACACGATCAGGGCGATTAAGCAGGCCGTATCGATTCCTGTTGTCGCCAATGGCGACATCAACAGCCCGGAGAAAGCCCGGTATGTCCTCGACTATACCGGTGTCGATGCCGTGATGATCGGCCGCGCTGCGCAAGGACGACCCTGGATTTTCCGGGAAATCCGTCATTTTCTTGAGACGGGCACCAAGCTGCCACCTCCCGAGAGGGAAGAGGTTCGCACCCTGATGAACGAGCATGTCACCAACCTGCACCGGTTTTATGGTGCATATCTGGGAGCGCGCATCGCCCGTAAACACGTGGGCTGGTACCTGGATGAAGAAGAGACGGGCCGAGAATTCCGTAAGCACTTCAATGCCCTGGATTGTGCAGACGCACAGCTCGAGGCACTCGAAGCGTATTTCGATGGATTAGGTTAACAAGATAACTAAAGAGCCGACCGAATATGTTCGAACAAACCCTGACTTCTGATGCATTGGTAACAACTACTCACAATCACGCTGCCGAGCCGACCCAGCGCCCCCTGCGTGACTCTGTGCAACAGGCCCTGCGTAACTACCTGGCCCAGTTGAACGGTCAGGAAGTGATTGATCTGTACGATATGGTTCTCTCCGAAGTCGAAGCTCCCATGCTGGACGTGATCATGCAGTACACCCGTGGTAACCAGACTCGCGCCGCCGTGATGATGGGTATCAACCGTGGCACCCTGCGCAAGAAGCTCAAGCGTTACGGCATGAACTGATTGCTGGCCGGGCATCGTGCAAGCGATGCCAGGCAGAGATGAAAGGCGCCGGGTAGCAATGCCCGGCGCCTTTCCTTTATGCTCTCCCCTCCTGTTTCATCACGATGCCCTCTATGAACCGCGCTCCCCTGCTGCTGATGGTGCTGGTCACCCTGCTGGCCGCCGCCGGCTGGCTCTTCTCGAAAGAGGCGATCCGCGAACTCCCTCCCGCCGCCTTTATCGGCAGTCGTTTCCTGCTGGCCGCCCTCTTGCTGTTGCCGCTCGCCTGGCTGCGCGAGCCGCCCCCCAACCGCGGCCAACTGATCCGCGCTGCGGGCTGCGGCACCCTGCTCGGCACCAGCCTGCTGCTCTGGGTCACCGCCATCAGCCAGAGCGATGCGCTGGGCAGCGGCGCCTTCATCATGAGCGTGGCCACCCTGATGGCGCCGCTCGCCGCCTGGGCTGCCTTCAAGGCCAGACCGGGTCGCCACTACTGGCTCACCCTGCCGCTCGCCATCGCCGGCCTGCTGCTGCTCTCCAGCAGCACCCAATGGGGCGTCTCTTTGTCGTTGTTCTGGTTTCTGGCAGCCGCCGCCACCCTCGGCATCCAGCTTGCGGTTCATCGCCACTTCGCCCAGTCCATTCCCCCCACCTGGCTCACCTGCATCCAGCTGGCGGTGACCGGCCTGCTTGGCACCCTGCTCTCCCTGCTGACCGAGCAGTGGCCCGCCAACATCAGCCACGGCATCTGGGGCTGGTTTGCCGCGAGCGTCCTGATCGCCACCACCCTGCGCTACTGGCTGCTCACCCACGCCCTGAGCAGGATGACCACGGCCCACGCCGCCCTGATGATGCTGCTCGAACCGGTCTGGACCCTGATCCTCAGCACCCTCTTCTATGGCGAGCCGCTCGGTGGCAGCAAACTGGCTGGCGCCGGGCTGGTGCTGGGTGCCCTGGTGCTCTACCAGCTCCCCCTGCTGCTGCGCAGCACCCGGCTCAAGCCGCTCGAACGATAAGCCTCTCCCATGGGCCATCCATCCGATGGCCCCCCCCTCTTGTTCCCACGCCTGTCACGCTGATGTGTCACTGGATTTAACCCTTGGTATCCAAAGGGTTAAAGGGCATACCCCATGAAAAAATGCCATATGGCCAGCTTGATGGCGGTCACATTACTCACCTCCCCAGCTCCCTATCATGCCTCCATCATCCGTCGGGCCCGCCCTGAGGATGGCCACACATGGGATAACAAGAGAAGAAGACTATGCAGCAAACCAGCCCCCTCAAGACGGTCACGGTCAGCATATTGGCAACCGCCATGCTGATCTTTGTGGCCCAGTACCTGATAGGCAAACAGGAGATAAAAATTGGCATCGCCATCATCCCCATCCTGCCCATGCTCTTTGCCGTCATCATCGGCATGATTGTCTCCGCCAAGCCGGTCAAGGAGCGCATCCCCGGCTGGCGCAAGCTCTTCTCCGAAAAAGAAGAAGGGTTCTGCGGCAAGATGGTGGGCTTCAGCCTGCTGATCCTGGGCACCCAGTATGCGGGGATGATCATCCCCAACCTGAAACTGATCCTGAGCGTCGGCGTACCGCTCTTTTTGCAGGAGATTGGCAACCTGCTGCCCATCCTCATCGCCATTCCGCTGGCGGTGAAGTTCGGCTTCGGCCGCCGCGCCATCGGGGCCTGCTCCTCCATCAGCCGTGAGCCCTCGGTCGCGGTCATTCAGGGCAAGTTCGGCACTGGGTCCCAGGAGTACATAGGCGTGCTCGCCATCTACCTGTGCGGCTCAGTCATCGGCACCCTCTGGTTCAGCGTGCTCGGCAGCATAGCGCCGCTCACCGGCCTGCATCCGCTGGCGCTGGCCGCCGGCTCGGGGGTGGGCTCAGGCTCCATGCTGAGCGCCGCCTCCGGGGCGCTGATCAACGGCCTCGACGAAGCGCTGGCCCAGCAGGTGCTGAGCATCGCAGCCGCATCGAACCTGCTCTCGTCGGCGCTGGGCGCCCTCTCCCTCACCTACCTGGGACTGCCCCTTGCCGAGAAGATCTTTGCCCTGACTGCGAAAGGAGAGAAAGTATGAAAAGCATCGTAATGGATATGCGGTTCGTCTTTCTGGCGATCCTGCTGGCCATGTTTACCCAGACTCTGACCACTGGCCTGCCGATCTGGCAGATGGGTGACAGCTTCGTGGCCATGTCGCTGGTGGTGTTTGCCTCTCTGGTGGCCAAGCACTATCTGCCCTCCTCCCTGCCGGCGTTTGCCTATGCCACCATCATCGGCATTCTCATCTGCCTGCCGGACACTCCGGTGCGTGGCCTCTTTATCGATGCCGTGGCCAAGATCTCCTTCCTCTCCTGCTGCGTGCCGCTGCTGGCCTTCGCCGGCCTCTCGGTGGGCGGTCAGCTGGAGGAGCTGAAGAAGATGTCGTGGAAGGTGATCCTGATCTTCATGATCGTCTCCACCAGTTGCTTCTTCGGCGCGTCGCTGGTTGCCCAGCTTGGCTTCTCCATTCAAGGGATCATCTGATGAACCACTATCACATTGAACCGGCCCTGCTGGCCTTGCGCGACTTCAGCCAGGAAGTGCGCCACCACCTGCACACCATCCCCGAGGCTTCCGGCGTCGAGTTCAAGACCTCGGCCTACTGCCGCGAGCTGATGCAAGGCTTTGGCTACCGCCTCACCGACTACCCGGGCTTCACCGGCTTTCACGGGGATCTGGTGATAGACCCCAGCCTGCCCACCATCGCCTTCCGTGCCGACATGGACGGCCTCGAGATGCACGACATGAGCGAGGTGGCGTTCAAGTCAACCCACGAGGGGATGGCCCACAACTGCGGTCACGACTCCCATATGGCGATCGCCCTGACCACGGCGAAATTTCTGGCGGAGCATCAAGAGCGGCTGACCCACAATGTGCGCGTCATCTTCCAGATGGCGGAGGAAGACATGCGGGTGCCGGGCGCCGAGAAGATGGTGGAGCTGGGCTGCATGGCGGGGGTGGACGAGGTCTACGCCCTGCACAACGACGGCGCCATGGAGACCGGCACCATCAAGTTCAACAGCGGCGTCATGTCCTCCTGGGGTTCGGCCTGGACCCT
This sequence comes from Aeromonas sp. S18(2024), assembly GCF_041402525.1. Taxonomy (NCBI): domain Bacteria; kingdom Pseudomonadati; phylum Pseudomonadota; class Gammaproteobacteria; order Aeromonadales; family Aeromonadaceae; genus Aeromonas; species Aeromonas sp. S18(2024). Next base: position 136,176 of record NZ_JBGLQV010000010.1, read on the forward strand.
GGAGGTGCACGGGGTCTCGGCCCACGGCTCCACACCCCACAAGGGGCTGGACGCCATCCGCGAGGCGGTGCGCATCATTGAGGACATGGACTATATCGTCGCCAAGCGCACCAGTCCGTTCAGCCCGGCGGTGTTCGGCTGCGGCATGATCAACGGCGGCACCATTCCCAACGCCATCGCCGACCATGTGCAGGCGCGCGGCACCATCCGCGCCATGGACGCCGAAACCGACCAGATCCTGAAAAACAGCTTCAGGGAGATAGTGGCCCAGAGCGAGCTGCGCGGCTTCAAGACCAGCATGGTCTATGCCGGTTATCCGGCGGTAGAGAACCACCAGGAGGCATGCGAGCGCCTGCTGCAGGCCGCCGCCGACGTAGTGCCAGCAGAAGGGATCAACGCTCAGGGTCAGCCGATGACCGGCAGTGAAGACTTCAGCTACATGGTCAACGCCTGCCGTGACCGCAAGGGCGCCATGTTCTTCCTCGGCAGCGGCTGCCAGGCCAAGGGGATTTGCAACTATCTGCACGCGAATCCCTACTACCTGGATGACGATTGCCTGCTGATCGGGGCCCAGATCTTTATCAATCTGGCGACCCGTCGCCCTTAAAGTCCCATCCCCTGAAACAAAAGAGAGGCAAGTGCCTCTCTTTTTTTATCTCTGCGATTCAAATCCATATGGCGGACACGGCGTTACAGCCAGGGCAGCTCCGCCATATTGATGGCCGGCGGCTGGTTCATCAGGTGGCGCTGTACCGTCTCCCGGCTGATATGAGGGGCGTAGAGGTGAATGAAGTCATACATGTAATCGCGCAGGTGCACATGTTTGCGCAGGCAGACGTGGGTGGCACTCGAGGCGATCAGATGATCGATGTTGAGGCAGACCAGATCCTCCCTGTCCCCCTCGTCAAAGGCAACGCTGGCAATCACCCCGACCCCCATGCCGAGCCGCACATAATGCTTGATGACATCGGTGTCGGTGGCGGTCAGCACGATTTTCGGGGAGAGGCCGTGGCGACCGAAGGCCTTGTCCATCTTGGAACGGCCGGTGAAACCGAACACATAGGTGATCAGAGGGTAACGGGCCAGATCGGCCATGGACAAGGGCTGGCACTCAAGGAGCGGGTGGCCATGGGGCACCACCACGCTGCGCCCCCAGCGATGACAGGGCACGGCGGCCAGCTCGTCGAACAGGTACATGGACTCGGTGGCAATGGCCATCTCCACGTCACCGCTTTGCACCATCTGGGCCAGCTGGGCGGGCGCCCCCTGATGAAGATGGATCGCCACCTCGGGATAGCGGCGGTGAAACTCGGTAATCACTTCGGGCAGCTTGTAGCGGGCCTGGGTGTGGGTGGTGGCGATGCGCAGCACCCCGCTGGTGGCGAGCTGCTCGCCCAGGGACAGCTGGTTGATCTGCTCCACCTGGGCCACTACTCCCTTGGCCAGCTCCATCACCTGCTCACCGGCAGGGGTCAGGCCGATGAGGTTCTTGCCCTTGCGGGTGAAGAGGGCCAGCCCCAGCTCGTCTTCCAGCATCTTCATCTGCTTGCTGAGGGTAGGTTGGGAGGTGTAGAGCTTCTCCGCCGTCGCCGAGATGTTGAAGTTGTTCTTCACTATCTCGGTAAAATTCTTGAGCCGGGCGATATTCATCTGTGCTAGTGGGTCTCGATTGTCGGCGGCCGGCAGGCCGTGGCCGCGAATGGAAATACCCAGCGACCATATCACAGGGTCGCCGGGGATAACCTGCCCCAGGTCAGGGAGTGGCTGACTATTCGCTCGCCAGCTTGACCCCGAGCCCAACAAAGAGGGTGCCGATACCCCGGTTGAGCCAGCGGCCAATCCTGGTCGGCAGCTTCACCTTGTTGCTGGCATAGGCGGTGCTGAAGACCAGAAAGTGGCACCAGATCATACCGTTCAGGTTGAAGATGCAGCCGAGCAGGATAAAGGCGAGGGCCTTGTCGGGGGAATCCGGCGCGATGAACTGGGGCACGAAGGCGAGAAAGAAGAGCGCCACCTTGGGGTTGAGCACATTGGTCAACACCCCCTGCCAGTAAATGCGGCCATAGGAGAGCGCAGGCAGGCTCACCCCGGCACTGTCGACCCTGGCCGATTTCTGGCGAAACAGCGAGATCCCCAGATAGATGAGATAGAGAGCCCCCACCAGCTTGATCACGGCGAACAGCTCGGCCGAGGCGCTCAGCAGGGCCGAGAGACCAAGGGCGGCCCCCAGCACATGGATCATGGTGCCGGTTCCTATCCCCAGGGCCGCCGCCGAACCGGCCCGCCACCCCTGCGAACCGCTGCGCAGCATGATGAGCAGGGAGTCCGGCCCCGGCATCATGTTGAGCAGCAGACCCGATACCACAAACAGCGCCAAATCGTGGATCCCGAACATCTCTCCTCCTCTACTTCCTGAGTGCCAAAAGCAGAGGGCTCCGCAGAGCCCCCTGTATCATGGGTGTCTTTCTGTTGCCCCGCGGACTTGCACCTGCATCAGGGACGCAGCGCCTTGTCGGCGCGGGAGATGCCGCAGACACCGGAGCGCACCACTTCGATGATCTCGTTGGTCTGGGCGGCGGTCTTGATGAAGGCATCCAGCTTCTCGCTGGTGCCCACCAGCTGCACGGTGTACTGCTCCGGGGTCACATCGACGATCTGGCCGCGGAAGATATCCGCCAGGCGCTTGAGCTCGTCGCGACCACCACCGGCGGCGCGCGCCTTCACCAGCGCGATCTCCCGCTCGATGTGCTCCCCTTCGCTCAAATCGCACACCTTGAGCACGTCCACCAGCTTGTGCAATTGCTTCTGGATCTGCTCAAGCACCCGCTCATCCCCCATGGTGACTATGGTCATACGCGACAGGGTGGGATCCTCGGTGGGAGCCACGGTCAGGGTCTCGATGTTGTAGCCACGCTGGGAGAAGAGGCCCACCACCCGGCTCAGGGCGCCGGATTCGTTCTCCAGCAGAACGGAAATTATATGTCTCATCAGGTTCTCTCCGTCTTGCTCAGCCACATCTCGTCCATGGCCCCAAACTTGATCTGCATCGGATAGACGTGCTCATCCGGGTCGACCGAGATGTCCATGAACACCAGCCGATCCTTCATGGCAAACGCCTTCTCCATGGCGCTCTCCAGCTCGGCCGGATCGCTCACCGCGATACCGACATGGCCGTAGGCTTCCGCCAGTTTGACGAAGTCAGGCAGGGATTCCATGTAGGAGTGGCTGTGACGGCCGCCATAGAACATCTTCTGCCACTGTTTGACCATGCCGAGGGCACGGTTGTTGATGGAGATGATCTTGATAGGCACCCCGTACTGCATGCAGGTGGAGAGCTCCTGGATGTTCATCTGCACCGAGCCGTCGCCAGTAACGCAGCAGACCACCGCATCCGGGTTGGCAAACTGGGCGCCCATGGCGGCCGGGATGCCAAAGCCCATGGTGCCGAGACCACCGGAGTTAATCCACTGGCGCGGCTTGGCGAACGGGTAGTAGAGGGCGGCAAACATCTGGTGCTGGCCCACGTCGGAGGCGACGAACGCCTGGCCCTGAGTCACCTTGTAGAGGGTCTCGATCACCTGCTGCGGCTTGATCTGGGTGGGCGAGGTCTCGTAGGCGAGGCAGTGACGGGAGCGCCACTGGTTGATCTGCTCCCACCAGTCCGCCATCACCTGCTTGTCGTTGTCAAAGCCGTTTTCGCGGATCACTTCCAGCATCTGCTCCAGCACGGTTTCCACCGAGCCGACGATGGGTACATGGGCCTGCACCGTCTTGGAGATGGAGGTGGGATCGATGTCGATATGCACCACGGTGGCGTTGGGGCAGAACTTGGCCACATTGTTGGTGACGCGGTCATCGAAGCGGGCACCCACGGCGAAGATGAGATCCGCGTTGTGCATGGTCTTGTTCGCTTCGAAGGTGCCGTGCATCCCCAGCATGCCGATGAACTGCGGATGGGTACCCGGGAAGGCCCCCAGCCCCATCAGGGTGGTGGTCACCGGCAGGTTCAACAGCTCCGCCAGCTTGGTCACCAGATGATCCGCATTGGCGTTGATGGCTCCCCCTCCCACGTACATCACGGGGCGCTGCGCCTCCACCAGCAGTTTGGCGGCGCGCTTGATCTGGCCCTTGTGACCGGACTTGGTCGGGTTGTAGGAGCGCAGGGAGACCGTCTCCGGATACTGGTAGGGGAATTTCTCTTTCGGGTTCTGCACGTCTTTGGGCAGATCCACCACCACGGGCCCCGGGCGGCCACTGGCGGCAATGTAGTAGGCCTTCTTGATGGCCTCGGGGATGTCGCTCGCCTTCTTGCACAAGAAGCTGTGCTTCACCACCGGGCGGGAGATGCCGATCATGTCGGTCTCCTGGAACGCATCCTCGCCGATCATGCTGGTCGGCACCTGGCCGGAGAGGATCACCAGCGGAATGGAATCCATGTAGGCGGTGGCAATACCGGTAATGCAGTTGGTCGCGCCAGGGCCAGAGGTCACCAGTACGGTTCCCACCTTGCCGGTGGAACGGGCGTAACCATCAGCCATGTGCACAGCGGCTTGCTCGTGCCGCACCAGAACATGCTCCATCTTGCCGTTTTCGAAGAGAGCGTCGTAGATGTCGAGCACCGAACCACCCGGGTAGCCAAATACGTGTTCGACTCCCTGATCCTCCAGCGCTCTAACCACCATCTGGGCGCCTGATAACATCTCCATGATAAAGCCCTCCAGGCTTTGCTCCGTTTAGCGAATCCCGTCGACAGCACCGTGCTTCCCGGCACAGCCCAATCCGTTTCTTGTTGTTATCTGAATGCAGATCGGGCCAATTCAGCCCCGCCGACAGCAGAAAAAAAGGATTTTTCCATCATTGACCCGAGAATCGGGTGAAAAACCAACTTAACCTGCCCGTGAACGCTTGTCCACGGCTTTGTCTGACCGAAACAGTCATAGATTTCAACCGGCTATTAACATTCAATGGTTTGCTACCATGGCGGTAACACAAACGGGAAGTAAGTCGATGAAAAGCCAGCGGATCGTCCCGATGAGAGCAGTGACGGCCATAAAAAAGCCCACCGATTGATCGGTGGGCTTTATCGTTGCGGGTGACTCAGTGATCCTGTTCCGGCTCGGCCAGCCAGATTTGTTGATCCGGATCTGTCTCCTCGCTGACAGAGATACTGACGCCCATGTCCAGCAGTTCGTGCAATGTCAGGTTGTCTGCCAGATCCATGGTTTCGCCATTTTCATTGGTAAAGCGCATTACTTCCCTCCTCTTCGCATCTTGCCGGCTCGCCTTTCAGTCTAGTTGACAACACTGACTTGCGATAACCAGCAACCGGACAAACTCTCGCCCCCTTCCAGCTCGCTCAGGCGATCGCTGACCTCTTCCGGAAACAGGGTACGGGCCCAGAGCCGCCGTGACAGGGCGGGCACGCTCTCTTCGGCCCCTGCCGCCAGCCAGCGTGCCACCTCGCCCGCCACATCCGGGTAACTGATTACTCCCGGGGCGGCGCTGTCGAGCCAGTGGCGAACCTGGTTGGCGTCGAGGCAATCCATCAGGGTCGCCAGCCCCATCATCTCCAGCGTCTTGCCGTTGGTCAACTGCTCGAACTGGCCGTGCAGCGGCTTGACCAACAGCTTCTTGCCAAGGGACAAGGCCTCGCTCGCCAGCTCGAATCCGGCGTTGGAGATGACTCCGCGGCAGCCACGCAGCACCTCAAGGAAACCCTCACGGGAGGGGGGCTCGAAGCGCAGGTTGCGCCATTGGCTGACGTTGCGGATCGCCGGATGAAAGCAGACGAAGCGTTGCTGGCTGAAACGCGACAACAGAGCAGCAATCGCCTCGGTCTGCTCGAAGGGGAGATAGACCAGGATGTTGCCGTTGTCTGGCGCCGCAACCAGAGGGTCGATCACCGGTGGCAACAGGGGTTGTCCGAAGTGAAACCAGTGCAATCCGAGCGGCCGGGAAACGGGAGCGAAGTGGCGCATCAGCTGGCGGCTCAGGCCATCTTCTCCCCAGCGGGGGATAGGCCAGTTGAAACTGGCCTGATGGCTGATGGTGAGACTCGGCTTGTGATAACGGCGGGCGGCATGGGCGGTGAGCGGCTCAAAATCGCTCACCACCAGGTCATATGCACGGCAATCAAGGGCGCGCAGATCCCGCCAGAAGGTGAGCGGCGATGCCGCCTGCAGGGTGCGCCAGGGAGACACCTTGCCCTCATGAGTGACAAAGGTGAGCCCGGAGAACGCGCGATAGGCGCCAAACTCCGCCATGTCGAAGTAACCGTCGGCGGGACGGCCGCTGAACAGATAATCCACTTCCACCCCGGCGCCGCGCAGAGCCCGGGCCAGGGTTCTGCTGCGACTGATATGATCATTGCCGGTGCCCTGTACCCCGAACAGTATTCTCATCCCTGACTCCAGAGCAGTACCAGCATGGCGCAGCCACCGCCGAGCAGGGCGCCAGCCACCAGATCGCTGAGATAATGCACCCCGAGCAACAATCGGGATGCCCCTACCAGGGCGGCCCAGCCAAACAGCAGGGGTGCCCAGAGCGGAAACGCCGTGGCCAGCAGGGTGGCCATCAGAAAGGCGGCGGCGGTATGACCGGAGGGCAGGCTGTAACGATCGGAGGGAGTGATGAAGACCGGCAGCCCCACCGGGCGCTGCCGCTTGAGGCTGTTTTTCAGCAACAGATAGAGTGGCAGCTCGAGGGCAAAGGCGAGCAATACCTGCCCTACCAGTTCCCGCTCCCCCTGCCACCAGAGCAAGGCCCCCAGCACGCCATAAAGCGGGCCATCACCGGTGCGGGAAATCAGCCGACTGACTCTTGCCTGTGGCCGGTTGTAGGCATGCAGCAGGCAGACCCGGCATACCTGCAGATCCCATTGCTGGAGTTTGTTCATGACTCTCTCCTTCCTTGAGCTTTCATGGCAGGGTAGGAAAGAGGGATGACAGGGTGTTGAACGGGGGATAACAGATTTATGAAAAAAGGGCCGAAGGGCCCTTTTGATGACTGCCAGGCGGTATGCCTCGGTGTCTTTAGTTCAGACTGCCACGCAGACCGTTTTCCATCAGACGGCAGTTGTGATCCGCCAGACGGGCCATGAAGTGCTCATCCACCTTCAGGCCGAACACCTGCTCGTAGAGATCCTTCATCACGAATGGCTGCCACATCATGCTGAGGAAGGAGACCTTCAGCATCTCGGGATCCAGGTTGTCACCCAGTTCACCGTTGGACTTCATGGATTCCAGCAGCGCATCGAACTGGGGCAGCTGGCGCTCCAGCAGACGACTCAGCACAAAATCCCGTCCCGGGCTTTTCTCGGTCGACAATGCGCTGGAGATGGCGGAGGTCAGCTCGCTGTTTGGCGCCATCACCTGGTAGTAGGTGTTGAGCAGCTCGTTGAGACTGTGGTTGCTGTGCTCATCCTGCCAGGCGTGTTCCAGCGGCTCGGCCACATCACCCAGCACCGCCTTGTAGAGGCCCTCTTTGCTGCCGAAGTAGTAGTGGATCATCGCCAGATTGGAGCCAGCCAGCTCGGCGATTTCGCGGGTAGTGACCTTGCTGTAGGGAGTGGAGAGAAAGCGCTCGCGAGCGGCAGCCAACAGTTTGTCACGAATGTCAGAACGCCCGACCGGACGACCAGGTCTACGTTTTTCCATTTAACACCTCAGATAATTCAGCCAATGCTGATAAGTCGATCTGGTTGTGCAAAGAATCGAGTACAGCAGGAATGACCGAATAATCAGTCATGGGCCGAATATGGGACAAGGAAATTTGCAATCCTTTACAATCCGATTAAATACGTCAGCAGATTGCCCCTGGCCGCCCGTGTTGACACAGCATAAAAATCTCGATATTGGTAAAGGCGTTACCGACAGGAAGGAATAACACCGTCATGCATATTGCCACCCCGCTACTACTAATCTCCCTAATCGCGTTGACTCGCGCGGGATCCTTGTAGCCGGGCTCAGGTATAGCCGGAATTTACAAAAACCCGTGCACCCTGCACGGGTTTTTTTATGCCGCCGCAGGATGCACGTCACCGAACTTAGGAAGAGGGAAGTCACATGTCAGATCGGGTCATCATATTCGACACCACCTTGCGTGATGGTGAGCAGGCTCTGGCCGCCAGCTTGACGGTCAAGGAGAAGCTGCAGATAGCCCAGGCCCTGGAGCGGCTCGGTGTCGATGTCATGGAAGTGGGATTCCCGGTCTCCTCCCCCGGCGATTTCCAGTCGGTGCAGACCATCGCCCGCCACATCAAGAATAGCCGGGTATGTGCCTTGGCCCGCGCCCTTCCCAAAGACATAGATGCCGCCGGTGAGGCGCTCAAAGTCGCCGAGGCGTTTCGCATCCACACCTTTATCTCCACCTCCTCCATCCATGTCGAAAGCAAGCTGAAGAAGAGCTTCGAGGACGTGCTGGAGATGGGGATCGGCGCCATCAAGCACGCCCGCCGCTACACCGATGACGTGGAGTTCTCCTGCGAGGATGCGGGCCGCACCCCGATCGATAACCTCTGCCGCATGGTGGAAGCCGCCATCAAGGCCGGAGCCCGCACCATCAACATTCCGGACACCGTGGGCTATACGGTCCCGACCGAGTTCTCCGGCATCATCCAGACCCTGTTCAACCGGGTACCCAACATCGACCAGGCCATCATCTCAGTGCACTGCCACGACGATCTGGGGCTCTCGGTGGCCAACTCCATCGGTGCCGTGCAGATGGGCGCTCGCCAGATCGAGTGCACCATCAACGGCATCGGCGAGCGGGCCGGCAACTGTTCGCTGGAAGAGGTGGCGATGATCCTCAAAACCCGCGCCGACCTGCTCGGGGTGCACACCAACATCCGCCACAGCGAGATCCACCGTACCAGCACGCTGGTCAGCCAGCTCTGCAACATGCCGGTGCAGCCCAACAAGGCCATCGTCGGTGCCAACGCCTTCTCCCATAGCTCCGGCATTCATCAGGATGGCGTGCTCAAGGCGAAAAACACCTATGAAATCATCACCCCCGAGAGCATTGGCCTGACCCAGAACAACCTCAACATGACCTCCCGATCCGGCCGCCACGTCATCAAACACCGAATGGAGTCCATGGGTTACGCCGAGAGCAGTTACAGCCTCGACGATCTCTACGCCAAGTTCCTGACCCTGGCCGACAAGAAGGGGCAGGTGTTCGATTACGATCTGGAAGCCCTCGCCTTCTTCAGCCAGATCCACGAAGAGCCGGAGCACTTCAAGCTGGAGTACCTCGGAGTGCAGAGCGGCAGCTCGGTGCTGGCCACCGCCTCGGTGAAACTGAAGGTAGGCCAGGATCTGGTATGCGAAGCGGCCACCGGCAATGGTCCGGTGGATGCGGTCTACCAGTGCATCAACCGCATCACCGGCTACGAGATCCGCATCGACAAGTATGCCCTCAAGAGCAAGGGGGAAGGGGAAGATGCCCTCGGCCAGGTCGATATCGTCGCCGAGTACAAGGGGCGCAAATTCCATGGCATGGGGCTGGCCACCGACATCATCGAATCATCAGCCCATGCCCTGCTGCACGTGATCAACAGCATCTGGCGCGCCGACCAGGTCGCCGAACAGATGGAACGCAATAACAATATCAAGACGGAGACAGTATGAGCAGTTATCGGATCGCAGTATTGCCGGGTGACGGCATTGGCCCGGAAGTGATGGCCGAGGCCGTCAAGGTGCTGGAAAAGGTGCAGGCCAGGTTCGGCTTCACCCTCGACTACAAGCGCCATGACGTGGGCGGCATCGCCATCGACAACCACGGCACCCCGTTGCCCCAGAGCACCATAGCCGGCTGTGAAGCGGCCGACGCCGTGCTGTTCGGCTCTGTCGGTGGCCCCAAGTGGGAGCATCTGCCCCCCAACGATCAGCCGGAACGCGGCGCCCTGCTGCCCCTGCGCGCCCACTTCAAGCTGTTCTGCAACCTGCGTCCGGCCCGTATCTACACCGGCCTCGAGCAGTTTTCGCCTCTGCGCGCCGACATCTCGGATCGCGGTTTTGACATCGCCTGCGTGCGCGAGCTGACCGGCGGCATCTACTTCGGTCAGCCCAAGGGGCGTGAAGGGGAAGGCGCCACCGAGAAGGCATTCGACACCGAGGTGTACCATCGCTTCGAGATCGAGCGCATCGCCAAGATTGCCTTCGAGTCCGCCCGGGTACGCAAGGCCAAGGTAACCTCCATCGACAAGGCCAACGTCCTCGCCTCCTCCATCCTGTGGCGCGAGGTGGTGACACAAGTCGCCAAGTCCTATCCGGACGTGACGCTGAATCACATGTACATCGACAACGCCACCATGCAGCTCATCAAGGATCCGTCCCAGTTCGACGTGCTGCTCTGCTCCAACCTGTTTGGCGATATCCTCTCAGACGAATGCGCCATGATCACCGGCTCCATGGGGCTGCTCCCCTCCGCCAGCCTGAACGAATCCGGTTTCGGCCTGTTCGAACCGGCCGGTGGCTCGGCGCCGGACCTCGCTGGCAAGGGCATCGCCAACCCCATAGCCCAGATTCTCTCAGCCGCCCTGATGCTGCGCTATAGCCTGGGCCAGGAAGCTGCCGCCCAAGCCATCGAGCAGGCCGTGGCCCAGACCCTGGCCGAAGGCTACTTCACCGCCGATCTGCACCAGGCAAGCGCCCGCCACCCGGTACAGAGCACTGCAGCCATGGGTGACCAGATCGCCGCCCGCATCTGACGCCACGGAATCGATAACAAGGAAACCGAGCAATGGCCAAGACCCTCTATCAGAAAGTATTCGACGCCCACGTGGTGCGGGAAGTGGAAGGCGAAACGCCCCTCATCTACATCGACCGCCACCTGGTGCATGAAGTGACCAGCCCGCAGGCCTTCGACGGCCTGCGCGCCATGAACCGCCAGCTGCGCCGCCCGGATCTGACCTGGGCCACCATGGATCACAACGTCTCCACCACCACCAAGGACATCGCCGCCTCCGGCGAGATGGCCCGCATCCAGATGGAGACCCTGGCACAGAACTGCAAGGAGTTCGGAGTTCGCCTCTATGACCTGAACCACAAGTACCAGGGGATCGTCCACGTGATGGGTCCCGAGCTCGGCATCACCCTGCCCGGCACCACCATCGTCTGCGGCGACTCCCACACCGCCACCCACGGTGCTTTCGGATCGCTGGCGTTTGGCATCGGCACCTCCGAGGTGGAGCACGTGATGGCCACCCAGACCCTGAAGCAGGGCCGCGCCAAGACCATGCGCATCAGCGTACGCGGCAAGCTGGCCGAGGGGATCAGCGCCAAGGACGTGGTGCTCGCCATCATTGGCAAGGTCGGCCACGCCGGCGGTACCGGCTACGTGGTGGAGTTCGCCGGTGAGGCCATCGAAGGGCTCACCATGGAAGGGCGGATGACGGTGTGCAACATGGCCATTGAGCTCGGTGCCAAGGCGGGCATGATTGCCCCCGATCAAACCACCATCGACTATATCCGTGGCAAGGAGTTTGCGCCCAAAGGTGAGGCACTGGAACAGGCCATCACCTACTGGCAAAGCCTCAAGAGCGACGAAGGCGCCAAGTTCGACGCCGAAGTGGTGCTGGAAGCCGCCGATATCGCCCCGCAAGTGACCTGGGGTACCAACCCGGGCCAGGTAATCGACGTCAATGCCCCCATCCCCGCCCCCGAGAGCTTTGCCGATCTCATCGAGCAGCAATCCGCCCGCAAGGCGCTGGAATACATGGGGCTCAATGCCGGCCAGAAGCTCACCGAGGTCGCCATCGACAAGGTGTTTATCGGTTCCTGCACCAACAGCCGCATCGAGGATCTGCGCGCCGCCGCCGCCATCGCCCGTGGCCGCAAGGTCGCCGCCGGGGTACAGGCGCTGGTGGTGCCGGGCTCCGAGCAGGTGAAAGCACAAGCCGAGGCCGAGGGGCTGGACAAGATCTTCATCGAGGCCGGCTTTGAGTGGCGCCTGCCGGGCTGCTCCATGTGCCTGGCGATGAACAACGATCGCCTGCAGCCAGGCGAGCGCTGCGCATCCACCAGCAACCGCAACTTCGAGGGGCGCCAGGGCCGTGCCGGCCGTACCCACCTGGTGAGCCCGGCCATGGCCGCCGCCGCCGCCGTTACTGGCCGTTTCGCCGACATTCGCGCGCTGTAATTACGAGGAGAACAAGATGACAGGCTTCAAGCAACACAAAGGGATTGTCGTCCCCCTCGACAGCGCCAACGTCGACACCGACGCCATCATTCCGAAGCAGTTTTTGCAGAAGGTAAACCGCACCGGCTTTGGCAAGCACCTGTTCCACGACTGGCGCTTTCTGGACGATGCGGGCCAGCAGCCCAACCCCGAGTTCGTGCTGAACCAGCCACAGTTCGCCGGCGCCAGCATCCTCTTGGCTCGCGAGAACTTCGGCTGCGGCTCGAGCCGCGAGCACGCCCCTTGGGCGCTGGCGGATTACGGCTTCAAGACCATGATCGCCTCAAGCTTTGCCGATATCTTCTACGGCAACGCCATCAACAACGGCATGGTGCCGGTTCGCCTGAAGGAGGAGGAGGTCGACGCCCTGTTCCAGCTGGTCGCCACCCAGCCGGGCATCGAGATCGAAGTGGATCTGGAGGCCAATCAGGTGCGGGCCGGTGAACTCACCTTCAGTTTCGAGATCGACGAATTCCGCCGTTACTGCCTGCTCAACGGGCTGGATGCCATCGGTCTCACCTTGCAACACGAGGCGTCCATCAGCGCCTTCGAAGCGAAGCAGCCGTGCTGGATTTGACGAGCTGATTGCAATAAAACGAGTAGAATCAACGGGGAGCCTTGGCTCCCCGTTTTACTGTCCGGTCATGGGTGCCAGGGAGTGCGCACCTGCAAAGGAGTCTCGATGAAAGCCATGCCAGTTCCGCTGCTCGCCGCCCTGCTGTTTGCGCTGCCGGCCAGCGCCGAACAAACCTATTTCAATGTCAGTGGTGGCCAGAACAATGTCGGCTGGCAAGACAGCAAGGGAGAACGCCAGCAGCTCACCTATCGGCTGGAACCGGGCAAGCTGCCGCCGCTTATCGCCTACCGCCCGGCACGAATGCAGGAAGAGGTGCTGCAGGGATTGCTGCGCCAGGTACGCCAGCAATACCCGGAGGTACAATTTACCCTGGCCCGCCCCTCCCTCGAGCTGCATATGAAGAGCCGCAATCCGGACAAAGCCGGCGAGGCGATGGCCTGGCTGGAAGCCGAGCGCAACAAGGCCGAAGAGGCCTGGCTGCACAAGCACTACTTTCAATACTTCACCCCGCCCGATGGACAGCTGGCCGTCAAACAGGATCATGTGCGCATCGCGCTGGAGAGCCGCGGCGAGCTGGCCCCGCTGGCTGCCCAGCTCAAGCAGGAGGGGGCCACCGAAGTGGAGGCGCGCCAGAAGACGGCGGCCCATATGCTCACCTTCATCCAGAGCATTCCCTATCTGCAGCTGGACAATCTGGGGGGACGGCTGGGCAAGGGCTTTCTCACGCCGCGCCAGGTGCTGATGCAAAATCGCGGCGACTGCGACAGCAAGGTGACCCTGATGGCAGCCCTGCTTGCCCAGCTCTTTCCCGAGCTTAAACAGGCCATGGTCTTCGTGCCGGGTCATGCGCTGCTGGCCGTCGACCTGCCCGCCCAACCAGGGGATGAGACTATCAGCTGGCAGGGGCAGATTTATCTGCTGCTGGAACCCACGGGGCCGGCGGAGCTCCCTCCCGGCCAGATAGCCCCCACCAGCAAGACGCTGATCGACAGCAGGCAGCTGAGCGTCCAGCCGGTGCAGGCAACCCCCTGACGGAGGCCGAAATGAAATCGACCGGCGGGTTGCCGGTCGATTCATGGGTCATCTAAACAAGGGTTCAGCCGAGGGGTTGAAACTCGACGGCCAGCAGCAGCCCCTCTTCCTCTTCAAGTACCCGTATGATGCGGGCCTGGGCTTCGAAGGGGGGCAACAGGTTGTTGTTGGTGGCAAGGCTCACCCGGATGGGCTGATTTACATCCAGCCGGTGTTCGGCAATGGCGATCCCCATGCCGTTGGCACTGAGGTCCCGGCAGATCCCCTCCAGCACCTGTTGTTGCTGAAAGATGGTAACGGGAGCATTGATGATCATGCGCTGGAAGGCGCGTCTTTCCTTGGTATTGGTTATCACGCGAGCATCCTCTGTTGTACTGGCGCCATCTCGACGGCCTGCATAAACATAGTGCTGGCCTCCCCCCAAGAACGTTAATACAATGCGGTTCGTTTCTCAAACGGGGTGCGGCTTGCCGCTGAGATTATACCCGTATACCTGATCCAGATAATGCTGGCGGAGGAATTTGAGGCATGGCTCCCGTTGCGGGCGCCCTCATCCGCTGGCACTTCACAACCCCAGAGGTGCCATCGCCAAACACCATACCGATGGCACCTCGTGACTCACAGGGAGTGCCCTCGATGAAAACCCTGCTGCTGGTTGCCACCAGCCTGCTCTCGGCCAGCGCCTTCGCGGCCGATACCCTCACCGTTTACACCTACAGCTCCTTCGCCGCCGAATGGGGGCCTGGTCCCAAGATCAAGCAGACCTTCGAGAAGGAGTGCGGCTGCAACCTCAATCTGGTGGCGCTGGAAGATGGCGTCGCCATCCTCAACCGGCTGCGACTGGAAGGCAAACACAGCAAGGCCGATCTGGTGCTGGGGCTGGATGATGCCCTGCTGAGTGAAGCCAAGCAGAGCGGCCTGTTTGCCCCCCACACCATCAAGCTGGATGGTCTGAAGGTGCCGGGCGGCTGGCAGGATGACACTTTCGTGCCCTATGACTACGGCTACTTCGCCTTCGTCTACGACAAGGAGAAGCTCAAGCAACCGCCCAGAAGCCTGAAAGAGCTGGTAGCGCGCCCCGATATCAAGGTGATCTACCAGGATCCGCGTACTTCCACCCCGGGTCAGGGGTTGATGCTGTGGATGAAGAGCGTCTATGGCGACCAGGCCCCTGCCGCCTGGGCCGAGCTTGCCAAGAAGACGGTCACCGTCACCAAGGGGTGGTCAGAGGCCTATGGCATGTTCCTCGATGGCGAGGCGGACATGGTGCTCTCCTACACCACCTCCCCGGCCTATCACCTCATCGCCGAGAGCAAGCCCCAGTATCAGGCAGCCGCGTTCGAAGAGGGGCACTATCGCCAAGTTGAAGTGGCGGCCAAACTCAAGAGCACGGCGCAGGACAAGCTGGCCAACCAGTTCCTGCAATTCATGGTGAGCCCCGCCTTCCAGCAGGAGATCCCCACCGGCAACTGGATGTATCCGGTGACAGACATGCCGTTGCCCAAAGGATTCGAGCAGATGATCACCGTCAGCAAGCCGCTGGCCTTCACTGCCGATGAGGTCGCCACCCATCGCAAGGAGTGGATCCGCGAGTGGTTGCAAGCCGTCACCCAGTGAATCGTCTCTTAGTGAAATCAGGAACTCGCCCTCTCTGGTGGCTGCCTGGCAGCGCAGCCACCGGCCTGATCCTGCTGTTGTCCCTGGGGCCGCTCGCGGCCCTGTTGTGGCAGGCCGGGGGGCTCTCCCCTCGCACCCTGCTGGCCGATCCCTACCTGCGCCACGTACTGGGTTTCAGCCTGGGGCAGGCGCTGCTCTCCACTTTGCTGAGCCTCGGGCTCGCCATACCGGTCGCCCGCGCCCTGGCCCGGCGCCGTTTTACCGGTCGCCGCCTGCTGCTCAAGCTGTTTGGCCTCTCCCTGGTGCTGCCGGTGATCATCGCCATCTTCGGCATCGTCGCGGTACACGGCAAGCAGGGCTGGCTGCCGCAGTTGCTGCGCTCCCTCGGGCTGGATCCCGGCAACTACCTCTACGGCCTGTTCGGCATCCTGCTGGCCCACGTCTTCTTCAACATGCCGCTGGCGGCGCGCCTCATCCTGCAGAGCATAGAGAGCATCCCAGAATCCTCCTGGCGCCTCGCCAGTCAGCTCGGCATGCGATCGATCCACATCTTCAGACTGCTGGAGTGGCCGCTGATCCGGGCCCAGCTACCGGGTCTGGCGAGCCTCATCTTCATGCTCTGCTTCACCAGCTTCACGACCGTACTGGCCCTCGGTGGCGGCCCCAAGTCCACCACCCTGGAGGTGGCCGTCTATCAGGCGCTGCGCTTTGATTTCGATCTCGCCACCGCCGGCGGACTGGCGCTGGTGCAGTTGCTGCTGACCGCCGCCCTGCTCCTGCTGCAGCACAAGCTGCAAACCACACCGGCCAGCCGCCTGAGCTCACGCCGCCCCTGCTTGCGCCCGGACCGCCACCAGCCTGGCACGCTCGCGGTCGATACTCTGGCACTGCTCAGCGGGCTGGCCATCTTCCTGCCGCCACTGCTGGCCATCGTCGTGGCCGGTTTTCACCCCGGCCTGCTGACGGCGCTGAGCTCGAACCGGCTATGGCAGGCCAGTGGCCAGTCGATCCTGATCGCGCTCGCGGCGGGTACCCTGGCTACCCTGCTCGGGGCCGCCCTGCTGCTCACCAGTCGTCACCTCAAGGTACGTGAACACAAGCGCCGGGCCGCCGCCCTGTGGGAAGCCAGCGGCTCCATGATCCTGATGATCCCGGCTGTGGTGCTCTCCACCGGCCTGTTCATCATGTTCATGCCCTTCACCGACGTGTTTGCCCTCGGCCCCTGGCTGGTGGTGCTGGTCAACGCCCTGATGGCGTTGCCCTATGTGCTGCGCACTCTCTCCGCCCCCATGCAGCTGGTGGTACGTCAGTATGACAGGCTGGCCGACAGCCTGGGGGTACACGGCCTGCACCGCCTGCGTCTGGTGGAGTGGCCCCTGCTGCGCCGCCCGCTGGCCCAGGCTGCGGCGCTCTCCATGATCCTCTCGCTGGGGGATCTTGGCGCCATCGCCATGTTTGGCAGCCAGGAGCTCACCACCCTGCCCTGGTTGCTCTATCAGCAGCTCGGCAGCTATCGCCTGACCGAGGCAGCCGCCACCGCCCTGCTGCTGCTGATGCTCTGTTTTTCCCTGTTCTGGCTGGTCGAGCGGGGACTTGGAGGAAAACATGTCGAGCATTGACTACAAAGGAGCTTGCTCCCCTGCGTTACCGTTTCTGCGGCTGTTCTGGCTGATCGAACGGACCCCTTGAGGAGAAAAGAATGCTGAACATTGATACGCTTGTCACCAGCTACCCGGATTGGCACGTGAGCTTCACGGCGACGCTGCCGAAGGGGGAGATCACCGCGCTGATCGGCCCGAGCGGCGCGGGCAAGTCGACCCTGCTCGGCATGATCGCCGGTTTCGTGCCGGTGGAGTCGGGCGCCCTCAGCTTCGACGGCCAGGATCTGCTGCCGTTGGGGCCAGCCGAGCGACCGGTCACCACACTATTTCAGGATCACAACCTGTTCCTGCACCTCTCGGTATTCGACAACATCGCCATCGGTCTGCACCCGGGCCTGAGACTGACTCCTGCCCAGCGAGAACAGGTGAAAGATGCCGCTGCACGAGTGGGCCTTGGCGAGATGCTGACACGCCTGCCGGAGCAGCTCTCCGGTGGCCAGCAACAGCGGGTGGGGCTGGCCCGCGCCCTGGTACGGGGCAAGCCACTGCTGCTGCTGGATGAGCCCTTCTCGGCGCTCGATCCCGCCCTGCGCCGTGAGATGCTGGCCGAAGTGGCCCGCCTCGCCTGCGAACAGGGCATCACAGTGTTGATGGTTTCCCACAATCCGGAAGATGCCCAGCTTATCGCCGATCATGTGCTCTTTATCGATGAGGGACGCATCGCTTTGCAAGGCACACCGGCCATCCTGCAACAGAGCGATCATCCCGGGCTGCTGCGCTATCTGGGGCAATAAACCAGCGATGAGATTAAAAAGGGGAAGCCGGCTGGCTTCCCCTTTTGCATGGGCAGAGATCGCCTGCAATCAGAGGTTTTCCTCGGCAAAGGAGGCGAGCTTGCTGCGCATTACCCCATTCAGGAAGATGTTGGCACTGCCATCGAAGTCCTTGAATCGCTCGACTATGTAAGTCAGACCCGAGGTCACCGGGCTCAGGTAGTTGGAGTCGATCTGCGCCAGGTTGCCGGAGCAGACAATCTTGGTCCCCTCGCCGCAGCGAGTGATGATGGTCTTGATCTGGGAGGCAGTCAGGTTCTGGCACTCATCCAGCAGCACGAAAGTGTTCTGGATGCTGCGCCCGCGCATGAAGTTGACCGATTTGAACTGGATGTTGGCCTTCTCCATGATGTAGCTCAGCGACCCGCTCATGTTCTCGTCCTGCTTGTGCAGCACCTCCAGGGTATCCGTGATGGCTGCCAGCCAGGGCATCATCTTCTCTTCTTCAGTGCCGGGCAGGAAGCCGATGCTCTCGGCGATTTCGGGGGTGTTACGAGTGACGATCACCTTGTCGTAGATCCCCTTCTCGATCACCAGCTCCAGGGCCGCCGCCATGGCCAGCAGGGTCTTGCCGCAGCCGGCCGGGCCGGTCAGGATCACCAGATCGATGTGGGGATCGAGCAGAGCGTCCAGCGCCATGCCTTGATAGACGTTCTTGGGATGTACGCCCCAGGCTTTGCGCGACAGCAGGCGCTCACGCCCCAGATCCTTGAGGCGGATCTTGTGGCCATCGTGGCTCAGCACCCGGGCGGCGAAGAAGTTCTCTTCATCGATCAGGTACTGGTTGACGTGGACGCCGTCCAGCAGCTTGTCATCAATGATGTGAATGGTGTCGCGGCCGTGGGTCTCGCTCTCGCACTCCCCCACCCGCTCCCAGAAACTGCCTGGCACTACCTGAAAGCCCTTGGCCAGCAGCCGGATGTCGTCGATCAGCTGGTCGCTGCGATAATCCTCCACATGCGCCAGCCCAGCCCCCTTGGCCTTGAGGCGCATGTTGATGTCCTTGGTCACCAGTACCACCTGGCGCTTCATCTCATGCTTTTGCAGATAGAGGGCGGCGTTGATGATGCGGTTGTCGGCTTCCTTGTCGGTGAACACCTCGGCATCCTGAGGCAGATGGTGATCGCTGAAGATGCAGATATGGCCGCTGGCCTCACCGGCCAGAGGAACGCCCTGGGTGATCTCGTCGGTCGAAGCGTCGCGAAACACATCCTCCAGTGCCCGAATAGCCACCCGGGCGTCACGGCTGACATCCTTGTGGCGATCCTTGATGTTGTCGAGCTCCTCCAGCACCGTCATGGGGATCAGTACGTCGTGCTCTTTGAAGGAGTAGATGGCGAGGGGTTCGTGAAGCAGAACGTTGGTATCCAGGATAAACAGCTTTCGGTCAGTATTGTCCATAAGCATCCTCCTTGGCACTGAAGGTGCCACGTGTGTGAATCTCAGATGTCATTGAAACCACACGGCCGTGACAGTTTTATTACTTTCAACGCTACGCCCGATTTTACCATCGCGCAACAAATCGCTGGTTCGCCCCGATCGTTTGCGCATAAAAACAGCAAAAAAAAAACCGGCACTGTGGCCGGTCGCTTTCCTGGTTCATCGACTTAACCGCACTTGGAATCGCCGCAGTTGAGGCAGGTCATGCAGCCATCCTTCAGTACCAGCGCCTTGGTGTGGCACTTGTAGCAGAGTGCGGCATTGGCCGGGAAACCACTGCCAGCCGACTGCGCTTCCTCGTTTTGCTGAGCCTGGAGTTCGGCCTGCTTCTCGGCCAGAAACGCCTGCTGGTGTTCATCCAGCCCGGGGGCCTTGAGCATGCCAATCTCGGTGAGGTGGGTCTCAATCACGTTGCCAATTTCGGCGATGAGGGAAGGAACATACTTGCCCTTGTTCCAGTAACCACCCTTGGGATCGAACACGGAGCGCAGCTCCTCCACCAGGAAGGTAACATCCCCGCCCTTGCGAAACACCGCCGAGATGATGCGGGTCAGCGCCACGATCCACTGGTAGTGTTCCAGGCTCTTGGAGTTGATGAAGATCTCGAACGGACGGCGGGTCTCGTGGACAGTGCCTTCGTTGAGGATAATGTCGTTGATGGTGATGAACAGCGAGTGCTCGGAGACATGTTCCGGCGTCTTCAGCTTGTAGGTGGTGCCCATCAGCCGCTCCGGGCGCAGCACGGTCTCGTGCATGTGTACCACGTCGTCCTGCGGTGCCAGATCTTCTTGTGGCTCATCCCGGGTGTGCACCTTGTAGGCGACGATTTTCTTGTCGATCTTCTTGACCATGATGTCGTTCTCAGAATTTACCGTAATAGCCTTCTTTCAAGGCGTCATAGAGGTTGGCAGCTGTGTGCAGCTCGCCGTCGTATTCGATCTCTTCATTGCCCCTGGCGGTGATGACGGAGCCATCTTCCAGAGTGAACTCGTATTGAGTGTTCTCCAGATCCTTCTCCTTCACCAGCACGCCCTGGAAGGCCTCCGGGTTGAAGCGGAAGGTGGTGCAGCCCTTGAGGCCGGAGTCCGAGGCATACATGTAGATGTCCTTGAACTGCTCGAACGGAAAATCGGTCGGCACATTGGCGGTTTTGGAGATAGAGGAGTCGATCCAGCGCTGGGCTGCGGCCTGAATATCCACATGCTGGGCCGGGCTGATGTCATCGGCGGTGATGAAGTAGTCCGGCAGCCGGCTCGCCTCATCCTCGGCATAGGGCATGGCGGCCGGATTCACCAGCTCACGGTAGGCCAGCAGCTCGAAGGAGTAGACATCCACGCTCTCCTTGCTCTTCTTGCCCGGCTTGATGACGTTGCGGCAATAGTGATGGGCAAAGCTCGGCTCGATGCCATTGCTGGCGTTGTTGGCCAGCGACAGCGAGATAGTACCGGTCGGCGCAATACTGCTGTGGTGAGTAAAGCGGCCACCCACTTCGGCCAGTTCGGCAACGAGCGCAGGATCCACCTCGGCCACCTGTTGCATGTAACGGCTATAGCGCGCGTGCAGCACCTTGCCCTTTACCTTGTCACCCAGCTTGATGCCATCGGCAGCCATCTCGGGACGCAGTCGCAGCATCTTGCCGGTCACCTCGAACTCCTGTTCCATGATGGGAGCCGGGCCCTTCTCCTTCGCCAACCGCAGAGACTCCTGCCAGCCGGTCATGGCCAATTCCTGGGAAACCTGCTCGGTAAAGGCGACGGAGGCGGCAGAGCCATACTTGATCTGCAGCATGGTGAGGGTCGAGCCCAAGCCAAGGAAGCCCATGCCGTGACGACGCTTGTTTACGATCTCCTCGCGCTGTTTGGCCAGCGGCAGCTGGTTGATCTCTACCACGTTGTCGAGCATGCGGGTGAAGATGGCCACCACCTTGCGAAACGCGGGCCAGTCGAAGGCGGCCTGTTCGGTGAAGGGATCTCGCACGAAGCGGGTCAGGTTGACCGAACCCAGCAGGCAGGCGCCATAAGGTGGTAGAGGCTGCTCGCCACAAGGGTTGGTAGCGCGGATCTCTTCGCAGAACCAGTTGTTGTTCATCTGGTTGACCTTGTCGATCAGGATGAAACCGGGCTCCGCATAGTCGTAGGTGGAGGTCATAATGACATTCCACAGCTTGCGGGCAGGCAGGGTCTTGTAGACCTTGCAGGCGACCTGCCCCAGCTCGTTGAAAACCACCCCTTCCTTGTTGGGCCAGTCTGCCCAGACCACCTGCTCCGGGTCGTCGAGCGCTATGTCATCCAGCTCCACCTCTTTGGCGGTGTAGGGGAAGATAAGCGACCAGGGAGCATCTTCCTTCACCGCCTTGACGAAGTCTTCGGTGATGAGCAGGGAGAGGTTGAACTGGCGCAGGCGCCCATCTTCCCGCTTGGCCTGGATGAACTCGATCACATCGGGATGACGGATATCCATGGTGCCCATCTGGGCGCCACGACGACCACCGGCAGACGACACGGTGAAACACATCTTGTCATAGATATCCATGAAGGAGAGCGGACCCGAGGTGTAGGCACCGGCGCCGGAGACAAAAGCACCGCGCGGACGCAGGGTCGAGAAGTCATAGCCAATGCCGCAGCCTGCCTTCAGGGTCAGACCTGCCTCATGGACCTTGCCGAGGATATCGTCCATCGAATCCTCGATGGTACCGGAGACGGTGCAGTTGATGGTCGAGGTCGCAGGCTTGTGTTCGAAGGCCCCCGCGTTGGAGGTGATGCGGCCAGCCGGAATGGCACCATTGCGCAGCGCCCACAGGAAAGGCTCATACCAGGCCGCGGGATCCTGCTCCTGCTCGGCCAGGGCTCGGGCCACCCGCTGGTAGGTGTCATCGATACTACCATCGACGGGTGCGCCATCCTTGCTCTTGAGACGATACTTGCTATCCCAGATTTCGAGAGAGGTCTCTTGCAAAGGGATAAGGCGAGAGCCGGTTTCGCTCGCCAGTACCGGTTCGGATTTAGCCATATTCAATCAACCTTATATGAATGCACCTAGGTCACCGTGCGGCAGAAAACACAACCAATAGTGACATTAAATAAAAATGACACAATATATAGTACACCTGCCACCGTGAGGGCGCTGATTCTATCCTAAAAAAACGCCCCGGCCAGCAGATTTCTGGACCGGGGCATTTAACTGGTTCATTTCCTGAAAGATTTAACGTTCAGACTGAGCTCAGGGCTGTTTGACATACACGGTCGGCGTCTCGCCAGCCATATTCAGATAGAACTCGTAGACCCCGTCCACCTCGGGTGAAAATTTCATGTCTTCGTACTTGGAGCAGGGATTGACCGGCACCGCCTCACCACCCAGCACCGCAATGCCGTCACTCGGGCTCTTGTAACCGAAGTTGGTGCCGCAGCTCCAGCCGGAGTCAGCAAATTTGAACTTATAGGGGGCCCACTCTTTCTTGAGCGTGCCCTTGGCCATGTAGAGCTTGTCGGCCACCTTGACCACCTTGCTCTCATCGGTTGCCATCCAGTCATTCATCTCCCCGCGCAGGTAGATGGACTTGCCACTAAAATCGCCGTTATCGGTCGACGACTCAGCACCACCATTCGATGCACAACCGCCCAATACCAGGGTTCCCGCCGCCAGTATCATCGTTACTGTTCTCTTGAACATGTGTCCATTCCTCAAATTATTGTGATTCCTTGGTCCATCGTGGTGGACTGATGAATTAAACCAGAGCGGGGATCACAAGAAAGGTAGAGGCATCACATTCTGTTCTTTTTATATCCAATGCACGTTATCGATGGATAAATATCGAACAGAAAATCAAAGGAATTGGTAAACCGAAGGCGGTTAATTACAAAACGACGGGAATACCTGAAGGCGAAGATCAACCGATCTGACCAATTTCACGCAATAAAAAACCCCGCTCAATGAGCGGGGTTTTCATGTTGGGTGCCTGGCAGTGTCCTACTCTCGCATGGCGAATGCCACACTACCATCGGCGCTACCGCGTTTCACTTCTGAGTTCGGCATGGGATCAGGTGGTTCCACGGCGCT
>NZ_JBGLQV010000011.1:0-144530 GCF_041402525.1 Aeromonas sp. S18(2024)
GAAGTGAAACGCGGTAGCGCCGATGGTAGTGTGGCATTCGCCATGCGAGAGTAGGACACTGCCAGGCACCCAACACGAAAACCCCGCTCACTGAGCGGGGTTTTTTATTGCCTGAAATTCTGCTTCTTGCTCAATATTTGTCCTTTTTGGTTTTCTGTGAGTCCTTATTCCGCTGTATTCGTTTGTGTATTTCGCTCATTTCAAACGGTTAGTGTGGGATGGGGTTACACATGGGATGCCGCTTAATGGCCATGGCTGCAAGCAAGCACCATATTGACCACCCCCTCTTCCATGTGCAGTTCGACCTTGAATCCCAGGCGCTTGGCTAGATTGATCATGCCGCGATTGCTGGGCATGGTCATGCCTGATAGCTGTTCAATCCCCTGCTCTCTGGCGTAGCGAACAATCTTCTCCATCATCAGTTTACCGAGGCCAAGCCCTTTCAAATCGGAGCGTACCAGGATGGCAAATTCTGCATCACTGTGGTCCGGGGTGCTGATGGCGCGAACTACACCCAGGATCTGATCCTGAAAATCACCATCCTGGCCAACGGCCACAAAAGCCATCTCCCGGTCGTAATCTATCTGGGTCATCCGTGCCAGCTCTTCATGCCCCAGCTCTCCCACATCCGCGAAGAAGCGTTTGTACCTGTCTTCATCGGACACTTGCAGTACGAACTGCTTGTGGGCCGGTTCATCCTCCGGGCGGATCGGCCGCAGCAGTATATGGCTCTGATCCTTGAGCCAGGCCCCCTCCTCAAGCTCGGTAGGGTAGGGGCGGATGGCCAGTCGATTGGGTGGTGATGCGCTGGGATCGGCCAGGGTGATGCTGGCATCCAGCACGACCATTTCGCTGTCGCATGCCTGCAGTGGGTGGAGATCCAGCTCATGGATGTCGGGAAAAGCCAGTATCAGCTCGGAAAGCTGACAGAGCACCTGGCTGAGCGCATCGATATTCAGCCGCACTGGCGTCGCCTGTTCACGGATCTTGCGGCTCTTCATGGCACCGATGATTTGGTAACGAGCCAACGCCTGATTCAGTGGCGGCAGGGCCGCAACCATCTCTTGGGGCTCGGCTCCTGATTCTCCAAGCAGGATGACGGGGCCAAACACTGCATCCTGCTGGATCCGCACCCGCAGCTCCAGGCCGCCGCTGCGGCGTGCCATCCGCTGCACCAGCAGACCTTCGATGCGGGCGCCCGGGTCGTGCTGCCGAACCCTGTCCAGAATGGCGTCGGCGGCTTGTGCCACCTCGGTCGAGGTGCGCAGGTTGAGCATCACGCCATGCACGGCAGATTTGTGGAAGATGTCGGGTGAACGCAGCTTGACCGCGACCGGGTAGCCAATCTGCTCCGCCGTCAAGGTGGCTTCGATGGCATCAGTGACGATCCAGGTCGGCAGAGTCGAGAGGCCGGCCGCTTGCAATATGGGGTGGGCGAGATGGGTATCCAGCCTCGACTGGTTGCGCTCTCTGGCTTGGCGAAGCAGCTGTTGGCACAACTCGATATTGAGCTGGTTGCCTTGCAGGGAGGCGGGAGTTTCCATCAACTGCTTCTGGTTGCGACGATATTCCACCATATGCATGAAGGCGGCCATGGCGCTTTCGGGTGTGCGGTAGGTAGGAATGCCCGCCTCGGTGAACAGCTTGCGCCCCTCCTGCGCCGAATATTCCCCGGCCCAGTTGGTCAGGATATTGAGCCGACGCGCTCTGGGATGCTGCTTGAGATGGGTGATGAGATGGCTTGCCAGTGGCGCGCTGGGGGCGGTCAGCGAAGGCGCATGGATGATCAGGATGGCGTCTATGCCCTCCTCTTGCAGCAAGTGGTCCAGCGCCTCCTGATAGGTGGTGATGGTCGCATCACTACCTATGTCCAGCGGAGGGAGGGCAAGTTTGCCTCCACGCTCCAGCAGCACATCCACCGCCATGTTGGCCAAGCCCCGGCCATTGGAGATGATGGCCAGTCGCTCCCCCTTGAGGGTCATCGAATGGCTCAGGGTCTCTACCGCCGCAAACAGCTCGTGGGTATCTCTAACTCGCAGCATGCCGGCGCGGCGAATGGCGGCATCATAGACGTTGTCGAGGCCATGGCTTGGGTTGTGGCGACCGCTTTTGAGTATCAGGATGGGCTTGTTGCGCGACGCGGCCCGGGCGGCGGAGAGAAAGTGGCGGGCATCGTGCAGCTTGTCCATATAGAGCAGGATGGCGCGGGTTGTGCTGTCGCGGGAGAGTTGATCCAGCAGCTGGCCGAAGTCTATGTCACAGTGATCGCCGAGGGAGATGAAGGCAGAGAAGCCCAGCTCATGTTGCTTGGCCCAGTCCAGTATGGTGGCGCTGACGGCGGCCGACTGGGAGAGAAAGGCGACCTGGCCCGGCTTGGCCGTGATGGGAGAGAAGCTGGCGTTGATCCCTTGCCCGGGCAGCAGCATGCCCATGCTGTTCGGTCCCAGCAGGCGGATGCCGTATTGTTGGCAGACCCGCTTCAGCTCCCGCCGTTCCTCATCGGAAAAGTCCCCTGCCAGTATGATGGCAGCCCCCGTGCCTTTCTGGCCGAGCGCTTCCAGCAGTGGCAGGACTCGTTCCCGCTTGGTGCAGATGATGGCGAGATCCGGCACCAGCGGCAGGCTGGCAACATCGGGATAGGCCAGCACGCCGGCGATGGCCTTGTCCTTGGGGGTGACGGGAAGGATGGGTCCCTTGAACTGCCCTGCCAGCAGGTGGCGGACGATCACATGACCTGCCTTGAGCGGGTCGGTAGAAGCGCCGATCACGGCAATTGAGTGAGGCTTGAACAGACGATCCAGACCGCTTGCTTTCATGGGCACTCCCGGCGAAAGGGGGAAGATACCAGTCTAATACCTCTTTGCAGCGGGTTCTGTGACCGGTTCCTGATCACTGTTTGTTCAGGGCATTGGCGCGCAGATAAAATCTCAGCTCGCCCTGCACCTGGCGGATTGCGCCCAGATGGCGATCCTGCAGATAGATATCCCGTTCCCTGTCCAGCAATGTGTTCGGGACCCCCATGCTTTGCAGGTACTCCTCGAACAGGGTTGCCCCCTTTATCTCGACCAAATGCTGTTTCATGGCTCTTCTCCCTGAATAGTCGGTCCCTTGTCAGCAGCCCGAGTCTGCGATTATCTGCCGGCTTTTCCTATTGTCATATTTGACACGGGACGGTTCACACATCTGTCACGCCGTACTCCCCTCGAAACCGTGGGGCGTTATAGTAATGGGAGGCGTATGACATCCGGGTGTTAGAGCATGGTCAGGGCATGGCTACTGTGTATCACATTGATGGCGACCAGCCTTTCGGCAGCTGAACAGCCGATCCGTGTCTGGAATCAGTTGCTGCAGCACCCCAATCCCGCCGTTCCCGAGTTGCTGCGTCTCTCCCTCGAACTCACCATCCCCGAATATGGCCCCTATCGACTGATTGCCAGCGCACCCATGGAGCAGGGGCGTGTGGTCAAGGAGATGAGCGGTGACGGTTCGGTGCAAGTGGCCGTGTTTGCACCGGACAGCGAGCGGGAGCAGGATCTGCTGGCTGTGCATATCCCGCTGGCCAAGGGGCTGTTGGGGTGGCGGGTCTGCCTGATCCGGCAGGGAGATGAGGGGCGCTTTGCCCATATCCAGTCCCTGGCCCAATGGCAGCAATCCGGGTTGACCATTGGCCAGCACAGATTCTGGCCGGATACCGAACTGCTCAAGGCAAATGGTTTGAAAGTGGTGGTGGGGAGCCTGTACGACGTATTGTTCAACATGTTGCGCAAGAGGCGCTTCGACTGCTTCCTGCGCTCCGTCATCGAAGTCGAGGACGAGCTCAAGGCGCACCCCTATCTGGCCATCGAGCCGCACCTGGTTTTTCGTTACCCGCTGGCCTTGTTGTTCTTCGTCTCGCCCAAATACCCAGAGCTCGCGCAGCGCATTGAGCTTGGGTTGCAGCGGGCGCGGCAGTCAGGTGCCTTTGAACAGGTATTCGAAGAGTCGTTTGGCAAGACGGTGCGTAATCTGAAGCTGGAGCAACGGACGCGCTTTGAACTGCATAACCCCGGATTGCCGCTGAGCAGCCGGCCCATGATGGCCGACCCAACCCTCATCTACAATCCGGATCAACGCAGCGCCCCCTGATTCTGTGCCGTGTCCCAGAAGGCGCGGATGAGGGGCTCCTCAAGCCGTTTGCGTGAAACCACTATGCCGACGTCGAATGGCTTGAGCGCCGGTTTGGGTTCGACGATGCGCACCTTCTCGCCCATTGGGCTGTGATCGATGACGGCGGCGGGTACCAACCCCACACCGCAGCCAAGCGCCACCATGGCGACGATCCCCTCGTTGCCCACCACTTCGGCATAGATGTTGGGAGCTATCCCCTTGTTGCGAAACCACTGGTCACTGCGTTTACGGGCCAGCCCCTGTTCCGAGAGGATAAGCGGCAGTCGCTCCCAGTCCGGTTCTCCCTGATGAAACCACTGGTTGAGTTGGGGGGCGTTGCGCGGGGCGATAAAGACCAGCGGGACCCGCTGCAGGCTGGCAAATTCCAGTTTGGCGGGCAGGGCATCCGGGCGGGCTGCGATGGCCAGATCGACCTCATCGGCCAGGATCTTGTCCACCGCCAGCGCCGGGTCGCCGGTTTCCAGCTTGATCTCCAGCTGGGGGTAGCGACGGCGAAAGCGCTCCAGCACCTCGGGCAGCAGAAAATAGCTGGCGGTGACCGAGCAGAAGACTCGCAGCCGTCCTTGCAGCGGTTCGTCGTTGCGTTTGAGCTCCTGCTTGAGCTGGCGCCACTCCTGCAGCAATCCACCACCAAACTCGCGCAGCTTCTCGCCGGCCGGGGTAAGGCGCACCGAGCGGTTATCCCGTTCGAACAAGACGCAGCCGGTCTCCTGCTCGAGGCGCTGGATGGCGCGGCTCAGAGTGGAGGGGCTGACCGCCATGGCATCGGCGCTCTTGCCGAAGTGGAGGGAGTCGGCGAGGTGGAGAAACAGCTCGAGGTTGCGAAGGTCCATCTTTTTTATTCCTGCTGCGGCCTGGTGTGCCGAGTCAATCTGCCCGGGTCATCGCTTCCACCCATTCAGAAAAGAGGGGGAAACAGCCCGACATTGCTCAGACTCACATTTCAATTCCTGCAACGCACTGTTTCGAATATATCAGTTCAGGCAATATGTGTCCCGCGCTATAGTGGTTCAGACAACGCCGTCACCGGCATGGAATCAATCGAACGGAGCAATCACCATGGCTAACTATTTCAACACCTTGAACCTGCGTCAGCAGTTGGCCCAGCTGGGCAAGTGTCGTTTCATGCAGCGCGCAGAATTCGCCGACGGCTGCGACGTGCTGAAAGGCAAGAAGGTGGTGATTGTGGGCTGTGGTGCCCAGGGTCTGAACCAGGGCCTGAACATGCGCGATTCCGGACTGGATATCGCCTATGCCCTGCGCAAGGCCGCCATCACCGAGAAGCGCGCCTCCTGGCAGAAGGCCACCGACAACGGCTTTGCGGTCGGTACCTATGAAGAGCTGATCCCGACCGCCGATCTGGTGCTGAACCTGACGCCGGACAAGCAGCACTCCGACGTGGTCAAGACCGTGATGCCGCTGATGAAGCAGGGCGCTGCGCTGGGCTACTCCCACGGCTTCAACGTGGTGGAAGAGGGTCAGCAGATCCGCGCCGACATCACAGTCGTGATGGTAGCGCCGAAGTGCCCGGGTACTGAAGTGCGTGAAGAGTACAAGCGCGGCTTCGGCGTGCCGACCCTGATCGCCGTTCACCCGGAGAACGATCCCAAGGGTGAAGGCATGGCCATCGCCAAGGCGTGGGCCTCCGCCACCGGCGGCGACCGTGCCGGGGTGCTGGAGTCCTCCTTCGTGGCGGAAGTGAAATCCGACCTGATGGGCGAGCAGACCATCCTCTGTGGCATGCTGCAGGCCGGTTCCCTGCTCTGTTACGACAAGCTGGTTGCCGAGGGCACAGACCCGGCCTATGCCGGCAAGCTGATCCAGTTCGGCTGGGAGACCATCACCGAAGCCCTGAAGCAGGGTGGCATCAGCCTGATGATGGACAGACTCGCCAACCCGGCCAAGCTGCGCGCCTTCGAGCTCTCCGAGCAGCTCAAGACCCTGATGCGCCCGCTGTTCGAGAAGCACATGGATGACATCATCGCCGGCGAGTTCTCCCGCGGCATGATGGCCGACTGGGCCGAGGATGACGTCAAGCTGCTGACCTGGCGCGAAGAGACCGGCAAGTCCGCCTTCGAGAACGCCCCTGCCTATGCCGGCAAGATCGCCGAGCAGGAGTACTTCGACAATGGCGTGGTGATGGTGGCCATGGTCAAGGCGGGTGTCGAGCTGGCGTTCGAAACCATGGTGGCCTCCGGTATCTACGAGGAGTCTGCCTACTACGAATCCCTGCACGAGTTGCCGCTGATCGCCAACACAGTTGCTCGCAAGCGTCTGTACGAGATGAACGTGGTCATCTCCGACACCGCCGAATATGGCAACTACCTGTTTGCCAACGCCGCCGTGCCCCTGTTGCGTGAGCACTTTATGCCGACTCTGAAAGCCGGTGACCTGGGGGCCAGCCAGGCCGAGAGCCAGAGCGTGGACAACCAGGCGCTGCTGGCAGCCAACGAGGCGACCCGCAACCACCCGATCGAGAAGATCGGTCAGGTACTGCGTGGCTACATGAAGGACATGAAGCGTATCGCCGTCGGCGGTTAAGCCTGCATCGGGCTGGATGATGAAGGGGCGGGGATGACGATCCCCGTTACTGCCCGGCTTGGACACCTGGCCAGTCCTCCGGATCATGCAAGCAGACCGATTGATAGCTATAAAAAAGCCCCGCTCATCGAGCGGGGCTTTTGCATTCAGGTCAGCCGGGAAAATCAGGCCTTCCAGGCTTTCCAGGTGTTGATCAGGCCGTTGGTGGAGCAGTCGTGGCTGGTGACAGCCTCGTCGGTGCCCAGCTCCGGCAGGATCTTGTTGGCCAGCTGTTTGCCCAGCTCCACGCCCCACTGGTCGAAGCTGAAGATGTTCCAGATTGCGCCCTGCACGAAGATCTTGTGCTCGTACATGGCGATCAGGGCACCCAGGGTTTTCGGGGTCAGGCTCTTGAACAGGATGCTGTTGGTCGGGCGGTTGCCTTCGAACACCTTGAACGGCACCAGATCCTTGACCTGCTCCAGGGTCTTGCCGGCGGCCAGGAATTCGGCCTCCACGGCTTCCTTGCTCTTGCCGAAGGCCAGGGCCTCGGTCTGGGCGAAGAAGTTGGCCAGCAGTTTCGGATGGTGATCACCGATGGGGTTGTGGCTGATGGCTGGCGCCAGGAAGTCACAGGGGATCAGCTTGGTGCCCTGATGGATCAGCTGGTAGAAGGCGTGCTGGCCGTTGGTACCCGGCTCACCCCAGATGATGGGACCGGTCTGGTAGTCGACCTTGTTGCCGTTGCGGTCCACGTACTTGCCGTTGGACTCCATGTTGCCCTGCTGGAAGTAGGCAGGGAAGCGGTGCATGTACTGGTCGTAGGGCAGGATGGCTTCGGACTCTGCGCCGTAGAAGTTGTTGTACCACAGGCCGATCAGAGCCAGCAGCACCGGCACGTTCTGCTCATAGGAGGCGGTGGCGAAGTGCATATCCATCTCGAAGGCGCCTTGCAGCAGGGCCTCGAAGTTGTCGAAACCGACCGACAGGGCGATGGGCATGCCGATGGCGGACCAAGAGGAGTAACGGCCGCCAACCCAGTCCCAGAACTCGAACATGTTGTTGGTGTCGATACCGAACTCGGCCACGGCCTTACCGTTGGTGGAGAGGGCTGCGAAGTGCTTGGCAACGTGGGCCTTGTCACCGGCATGCCCCAGGAACCAGTCGCGTGCGCTCAGGGCGTTGGTCATGGTCTCCTGAGTGGTGAAGGTCTTGGAGGCCACCAGGAACAGGGTGGTTTCCGGATCGATCTTCTTGAGGGTCTCGGCGATGTGGGTGCCGTCGACGTTGGAGACGAAGTGCATCTCCAGGTGATTCTTGTAGGAGCGCAGGGCTTCGGTGATCATGACGGGACCGAGATCGGAACCGCCGATGCCGATGTTGACCACATGCTGGATCGGCTTGCCGGTGTAACCTTTCCACTCGCCGGAGATGACCTTCTCGCAGAAGCCCTTCATCTTGGCCAGTACGGCGTTCACTTCCGGCATCACGTCCTTGCCGTCCACCTCGACCGGGCGGTCGGAGCGGTTGCGCAGGGCCACGTGCAGCACGGCGCGCCCTTCGGTCATGTTGATCTTCTCGCCGTTGAACATGGCGTCGATGGCGCTGCGCAGATCGGTCTCTTTGGCCAAATCAATCAGTAACTTGAGGGTTTCTTCGGTGATCAGGTTCTTGGAGTAATCCACCAGGATGTCGCCGCCGAAGGTGAGGGAGAACTTGTCAAAGCGCTTCGGGTCCTGCGCGAACAGATCCTTGAGACGAGTCTCTTTGTTAGCTGCAAAATGGGCTTCCAGTGCCTGCCAGGCCTGGGTTTGGGTTGGATTGATGTTTTTCATAGGATTCCTGAAATGCCAAGTTGTGTTTGAACCTTGCAGGCAAGGCCCCGCCAAACCTTATTATCCGAGCATTATAGCGAGCCGGCTGGCCGGCTCATGTAACAGAGTTTTACCGATTGTCTTTTACAACCTTGGGTCACTGGGGGAGTGTACACCCTGAAAGTCGGGATTATGAGTCACGAAAGCAAGCAGGATCTTGCGCTTGCTCATGAATGGGACCAACCCGGGAATGTGAAATGGTTTTCATATCGCCGTGCGGGTTGTGTGTGGTCGGGGCCCCCAAAAAAAGACAATGCCAGCCCGAAGGCTGGCATTGTGAGCAAGGGGATGGATTCATCACTCCCCGGCTTTGGCGGTGTGCATGACCATCTGCGGGAAGGGGATCTCGATACCCTCGGCATCGAAGGTCAGCTTCACCTTCTCGTGGAAGTCGAACCAGACACCCCAGTAATCACCGGTTTTCACCCAGGGGCGCACCACGATATTGACCGAGGAGTCGGCCAGCGCGGCGACGGCGATGGTAGCGGCCGGATCTTTCAGGATGCGTGGCTCTTCGTTCACCAGACGCTCAAGGATCTGCTTGGCCTTGCGCAGGTCGGAGCCGTAGCCGATGCCGAAGGTCATGTCGACGCGACGGGTATCCATGCGCGAGTAGTTGACTATGGTGCCGTTAAGAATGGCGGAGTTCGGTACCACGACCATCTTGTTGTCACCGGAGGTGAGGGTGGTGGTGAACAGTTGCACGGACTGCACGATGCCCGCAGTGCCAGCCACCTCGATGAACTCGCCCGCCTTGATAGGGCGGAAGATGATGAGCAGGAAGCCGGCGGCGAAGTTGGACAGCGAGCCCTGCAGCGCCAGACCGATGGCCAGACCGGCGGCACCAATGATGGCCACGAAGGAGGCGGTCTGTACCCCGACCCGACCCAGTGCCGCAATTACCACGAACACTAGAATGGCGTATTTAAGGATGCTGCCGACGAACTCGGTGATGGTGGCATCGAGCTTACGGCTCTTCATCACCTTGACCACGCCACCACTGATCAGGTTGGCGGCGATATAGCCCACCAGCAGGGTCAGCAGGGCGGCGGCGATGTTGACGGCATACTCGATCAGCAGCCCTTGGTTGTTGACCAGCCAGGTCTGTGCTTCGGTGATGATTTCGGGTTCCATAGGAGATCCTGTCAGATGCTAAAGATTGATAACGGATGAATCTAACATTGCAGTGCGACAGACTGGGTCGCATCTGGTGCTTATTTTCTACCGTAAAAAGTTGCCACAAAAAGGAAGGGAGGCCAAGGCCTCCCTTCTCATATGGGTTCGTGCGGGCTCAGCTTTGCAGCAGCTGGTTGCGGATAAATTGCCACTGATCTTCAAACCAGACGGTCGGTTTGATCTTGAACTCGGAACGGACGTACATGGTTGATCCGTCCCTCCGGCTCAGCTTTGCAGCAGCTGGCTGCGGATAAATTGTCACTGATCTTCGAACCCGGCAGTGGGTTTGATCTTGAACTCGGAACGGACGTATATGGTTGATCCGTCCCTCCTGCTCAGCTCTGCAGCAGCTGGCTGCGGATGAATTGCCACTGATCTTCGAACCCGGCGGTGGGTTTGATCTTGAACTCGGAACGAACAAACTGGCTGATCCGTCCCTCGGTGTAGGCCAGCAACAGATTGGCCAGCATGGTCTCGTCGAGCTGGAAGCCCTGGCCTTCCCGCAGCCGTTTTTCCCGCAGTACCTGCTTGATCTGGGTCTCCAGCTTGTCGAACAGGATGCTGATGCGATCCCGCAGCCGGTCGTGTTCACCCAGCAGGGCATCGCCATTGAGGATGCGGGTGATGCCCGGGTTGCGCTCGGCGAAGACCAGCAGCAGCTGCAGGATGTGGTGGCAGCGGGCCATGGTGTCTTTCTCTTCCGTCATGATGAGATTGACCCGTGACAGCAGGGAATCCTCGATAAAGTCGATCAGCCCCTCGAACATCCTCGCCTTGCTGGGAAAATGTCGATAGAGAGCGGCCTCAGAGACACCGACCTCGGCTGCCAGGCGAGCCGTGGTGATACGCTGACCCGGACTGGTTTCCAGCATGTGGGCGAGCGCTTGCAGGATCTGGTCGCGCCGACTCTGTTTCTGATTACTGCTTGCCATGGATTCCCCTAAAAAAACAATGGCTTGATTCTGTTATTAGGCACCGCCCCAAGGGGCTGTGTGGTCTTGTTATTGGCGACCAGAGGAACCAAAACCGCCTTCACCCCGTTCGCTCTGGTTAAACTCATTGACCAGTTGGAAGCTGGCCTGAACTACCGGCATGATCACCAGCTGGGCGATGCGTTCGCCGGGTTGCATGGTGAAGCTCTCCTTGCCACGGTTCCAGACCGAGACCATCAACTGGCCCTGATAGTCGGAATCGATGAGACCCACCAGGTTGCCCAGCACGATGCCGTGTTTGTGGCCGAGGCCGGAGCGGGGCAGGATGGTGGCACACAGACCGGGATCCTGGATGTGAATGGCCAGACCGGTCGGCACTAGGATGGTATCACCGGGGGCCAAGGTCAGCGGCGCATCCAGCAGGGCACGCAGATCCATGCCGGCAGAGCCCGGAGTGGCGTAGGCAGGCAGCGGGTACTCGGTGCCGATACGGGCATCCAGGATTTTCAGTTCAATTTGTGTAGTCATGAATCGTTTTTTCAATTGGATCTTGTGTGGGCACCCCGTCTCTGCACTGCAAGGCGGGGTGTCATGAGTCTTGTGTTATCGGGAGCCCATGGCGACCCGGCGCTCAGCGCCGGTAGTGGCGCGCAATCAGGGCGACGAGATGACGGGCCAGCGCCAGCTTGTCGGCCAGTGGCAGCGGAGCATGACCCCCTTGCCAGAATACGGTCAGGGCGTTGTCATCGGCATTGAAGCCTTGCCCTTCGCGAGACACGTCGTTGGCGGCGATCATGTCCAGCCGTTTGCGTCGCAATTTGTCGAGGGCGTATTGTTCCACATCCACGGTTTCGGCGGCAAATCCCACCGTGAACGGCTTGTTTGGTAGTGCCCCTACGGCGGCGATGATGTCGGGATTCTTGACCAGGGTCAGCGCCATCTGGTCGTTGTCGCCACTCTTCTTGATCTTCTGGCTGGCCACCTGCTCGGGGCGATAGTCGGCCACGGCGGCGCATCCGATGAAGAGATCGCACTCGCCAACCCGGCTCATCACCGCCTCATGCATCTGCAGGGCGCTCTCCACCTCGATGCGCTCCACCCCGCTCGGAGTCGCCAGCGCCACCGGACCGCTCACCAGGGTCACCTCGGCCCCCGCCTCGCGGGCGGCGCGGGCGATGGCGTAACCCATCTTGCCGGAGCTGTGGTTGCTGATGTAGCGCACCGGATCGAGCGCCTCGCGGGTCGGTCCCGCCGTCAGCAGCAGCTTGACACCTGCCAGCAGCGGCTCGCCGGCCAGTTGCTGGCAGCAACGTTCCACCAGTTCGAGAGGATCCAGCATCCGGCCCGGACCCACGTCACCGCAGGCCTGACTGCCGGAGTCCGGCCCCCACAGCAGGATGCCACGGCTGGCCAGGGTCTTGAGGTTGGCCTGGGTGGCGGCATTGAGATACATCTGCTGGTTCATGGCCGGGGCCAGCGCCACGGGAGCCGGAGTCGCCAGGCAGAGGGTGGTGAGCAGCTCGTCGGCCATACCGGCCGCCATGCGGGCCATCAGGTTGGCGCTGGCGGGAGCGATCAGCACCAGATCGGCCCACTTGGCCAGCTCGATGTGGCCCATGCCGGCCTCGGCGGCCGGATCCAGCAGGCTGTCGGCCACCGGATGGCCGGAGACGGCCTGCAGGGTCAGCGGGGTGATGAACTCCTTGGCGGAGCGGGTCATCACCACCCGAACCTCGGCGCCCTGATCTTTCAGGCGGCGCACCAGCTCGGCACTCTTGTAGGCGGCGATGCCGCCGCTGACACCCAACAGGATGCGTTTATCGGCCAATCTCATCTGCTGTATCTCTATCCGGCTCATTCTGACTGGTCGGCTAAGATACCACAGGCTGGGAGTGACGACAGAGATTGACTTGGGGGAGTTGTGGCCGA
Source organism: Aeromonas sp. S18(2024) (assembly GCF_041402525.1). NCBI lineage: Bacteria > Pseudomonadati > Pseudomonadota > Gammaproteobacteria > Aeromonadales > Aeromonadaceae > Aeromonas > Aeromonas sp. S18(2024). The sequence goes on from NZ_JBGLQV010000011.1 coordinate 12,599, forward strand.
GCTCCCGCGATTTTTTGCTATGTTTTTTCTCAACAGGGACGGGGGAGAGACAAATGAGCATCAAAGAGTGGCCGGAGGATGAGCGCCCGAGGGAAAAGCTGTTGCGTCAGGGGCCCGCGGCGCTCTCCGATGCCGAATTGCTGGCCATCTTCCTGCGCACCGGCGTCAACGGCCTGAGCGCGGTGGATCTCTCCCGCCAGCTGCTCAGCCAGTTCGGTTCGTTGCGTACCCTGTTGGGGGCCGACCAGCGTGCTTTCTGTGATGCCCATGGCCTGGGGCCGGCCAAATACGCCCAACTACAGGCGGTATTGGAGATGGCCCGGCGCCATCTGGCGGAGCGGTTGCAACGGGGCGAGGCGCTGACTTCTCCCCAGCTGACCCGGGACTATCTACAGGCCCAGTTGCGGGATCGGCCGCGAGAGGTGTTTGCGCTGTTATTGCTCGATAATCAGCACAGGGTCATCCAATTTGTCGAACTTTTCTACGGCACCATCGATGCGGCGAGCGTCTGGCCCAGAGAAATCGTGCAGATCGCGCTCAAACATAATGCAGCCGCTGTGATTCTGGCGCATAATCACCCGTCCGGCGTCGCCGAGCCCAGTAGGGCCGACCGCCAGATCACGGATCGGATCACGGCCGCCTTGGCCCTGATCGATATCAGAGTGCTGGATCACTTGGTGATCGGTGATGGCATCACGGTTTCTTTTGCCGAGCGCGGTTGGTTATAACTGTGCTCTGGCGCCGTATTAGTTGATCTTTGATCACGGATGCTGTATAAAATGCCGCCTTCTGTTTGCCCCGCAATCGAAGGCCAGCGGGGCAGATATTTGCTCGAGCAATGAAGTAAGATTTGGAGAGACTGACATGTCTAGAGTATGCCAAGTAACCGGCAAGCGCCCGGCAGTTGGTAACAACCGTTCGCACGCTAACAACGCTACCAAGCGTCGTTTCCTGCCGAACCTGCACACTCACCGTTTCTGGGTTGAGAGTGAAAAACGCTTCGTAAGCCTGCGCGTATCCGCAAAAGGCATGCGTATCATCGACAAGCGTGGCGTTGAAGTGGTTCTGGCTGAACTGCGCGCCAGCGGTGTTAAGGTATAAGGAATTAGATCATGGCTAAAGGTATTCGCGAGAAAATTCGCCTGAACTCCAGCGCCGGTACTGGTCACTTCTATACCACTACCAAAAACAAGCGCACCATGCCCGAAAAAATGGAGATCAAAAAGTTTGATCCCGTTGTTCGTCAGCATGTGATCTACAAAGAAGGCAAAATCAAGTAATTACTTGAATTTGTCTCAAAAACCCGGCTTCGTGCCGGGTTTTTTTATGGGCCGAATTCAGTACACTGCCGGTTCGAAGGGAGGCTTGCCATGTTCAAACTGAGCCGTAAAGGCTGGAATAACGTGATCATAGTGGCGGTGTTGATTGTGATCACCCTGCTGCACCGGTTGGAGATTGCCCAACAGGAAAACAGCGCCAAGCGGGCGCGTCCCCTGTTGTCGGCGGATGCCGTGGTACTCACCTGGCAGGGACCTAGCTGGCAGATTGAGCGGGTCGGTCAGGGCTGGCGCAGCGTGCCGGACCTGGGGCTGGACAGCGCCCGGCTGGCAGCCCGCATCGACAGTTGGCAGAGCTGGTCGCTGCCCCCCGGCGAGGCGGTGCGCGGTGCCCCTGTCACCCTCAAGGTATGGATTGCCGGCCAGAGCGATCCGCTGGTATTGGGCCTCTACCAGAACAATGGCCAGTACGCGGCCCAACTGCCATCAGGCAGCTGGCTCACGCTGAGTGCCGAGCAGTATCGCGGCCTGCTGCGTCCCGCCCCCTGATTCCTGTTGCTTGCGAGGTTGTCATGCCTGAATTGCCAGAAGTCGAAGTCAGCCGTCAGGGGATCTCCCCCTGGCTCACCGGCATCAAGGTCACCCGGGTGGTGGTGCGGGACGGTCGTCTGCGCTGGCCGGTGCCCGGCGAAATCCAGGAGCTGGTGGATCTTACCATCCATCGGGTGCGGCGCCGTGCCAAGTATCTGCTGCTGGAGACCGATTTTGGTACCGCCATCCTCCATCTGGGGATGTCCGGCAGCCTGCGGGTACTGGATATCGGCACGCCGGCCGAGAAACATGACCACGTGGATATCGAGCTCGAAAATGGCAAGTTGCTGCGGCTCAACGACCCACGCCGTTTCGGGGCTTTGCTGTGGACTCGCGAACCGGCCGAGGCGCACGCCCTGCTGGCCAAGCTGGGGCCGGAGCCGCTCACCGACGCCTTCAGCGCCGATTACCTGCGGGAGCGGGCCAAGGGGCGCAGCACCGCCATCAAACAGTTCCTGATGGACAATCAGGTGGTGGTCGGGGTCGGCAATATCTACGCTAACGAGGCGCTGTTTGCCGCCGGCATCCACCCCAAGCGGGCGGCCGGCAACATCAGCGCCGAGCGGCTGGCAACCCTGGTGGCCGAGATAAAGCGGGTGCTGGCCGAAGCCATTCGCCAGGGGGGCACCACGCTCAAGGATTTCACCAGTGCCGACGGCAAGCCGGGCTATTTCGTGCAGAAGCTGCAGGTCTATGGCCGGGGTGGCCAGCCCTGTTACCACTGTCAGACCCTGTTGAGCGAAGTAAAAATGGGCCAGCGAACCACGGTTTTCTGCTCCCATTGCCAGCGTTGAGGCCGTTTTTTCGGCGGATCCCGTTGAAGTTGTAAGAGAGTATTTCCCGTCTGTTGAAGCTGTGTGCAGCTGTCACTAGTATTCCGGCCGTTCAGGCGGTTAGAGATATAAAAATGACAGTAAAATCAATAGACTGGGAATATTTATCCCGGCAGGAGCGCTATTGCGCAAAAAAGATGGCCCGTTACCTCTATCCGGAGGGATGTGCCCGCAAAACCTTCAACCGCGGCAAGTTCGTACTGCGCAGCCTGCTTTATCGCAAGTCGTTGCACCGGGTCTTCAGTCTGTTTCGGGCCGCCCCTCTCAAGGCGCTGCCCACCCGCTATCCCGAGTTGCTCGACAAGCCGATGCGACCCTATCGCTTCGCCTGTGCCCGCGCTCGTGAGCGGGCCGAGATGCTGGAGGATCACTATCGCCTGCTGCTGGCACGCTATCCAACTCTCATTGAGCCGCTCTATCTGGGGCAAGGGGTCGAGCTGGGGCGTTATCCCCGGAGCGATTGCCGCATCCTGCTGCGCCATGATGGTACCTTTCGCCGCGAGGCCGAGCTGGCACTCTCCATCGTCGATCCACAGGGGTTGCGTCTCTACAGCTGCGCCTTCTCGCTGGCGGGATCGGCTGCCCATCCCGAGCTGATGATAGGCTCCATGCAGGGGCCCGAGCCTGCAGTCGAGCAGGCTCAGGCGCGGGTGCGCGAGCTGACCAGGGAAGGACACGGCCTGCGACCCAAGTCACTGCTGGTCATGCTGGTGCTGCAACTGGCCTGGGCCATGGGGGGCGAGCGGGTGCTGGCGGTGCGCAAGCGGGCCCACGTCTTTCAGGCCAGACGCTACAGCCGCAAACAGAAGGGTAACTTGCTGGCCGATTATGATGAGCTGTGGCAGGAGTTCGGCGCCGAGGATGTGGATGCCAACTTCGTGGCCCTGCAGCCGGCGCTGCGCAAACCGCTGGAGGAGGTGGCGTCCAGGAAGCGCGCCATGTACCGGCGTCGTTACGAGTGGCTCGATCAGCTGCAGGATGCGATCGATCGGCAGTTTGCCGATATACCCCAAGGCCAGGCGAGCAAACAACTGGCGCCCTGATGAAACAGGCTACCCTCGGGTAGCCTGTTTGTTGCGAAGAGCTCCTGCTCAGCGGCCCAGTTTGGTGGCGATGGCCTGGGCTACTACGGGGTTGACAAACTGGGCGATGTCGCCGCCGTGCAGCGCCACCTCCTTTACCAGGGTGGAGGAGATGAAGGAGTTCTCTTCCGCTGGCGTGAGGAAGACGCTTTCGAGCTCCGGCATCAGGCGGCGGTTCATGTTGGCCAGCTGGAATTCGTACTCGAAGTCTGAGACGGCGCGCAGGCCGCGGATCAGCACATTGGCCTGATGCTCTCTGGCGAAATCCACCAGCAGGCCGGAAAAGCCCACCACCTTGACGTTGGGCAGGTGACTGGTCACTTGCTGAACCAGTTGGACCCGTTCTGCCAGATCGAACAGCGGACGTTTGCTCGGGCTGTTGGCGACGCCGACCACGACTTCGTCAAACAGCTTGGCGGCGCGACCGATCAGGTCGGCGTGGCCATTGGTCACGGGGTCGAAGGTCCCCGGATAAATTACCCTGGTAGTCATGTTTGCAGTCCTGCAACCTGGAAATTTGGTCGCATTATAGGGTCTGTTGAGGGCTTGCCGCGAGAGCGGTAGCGTCAGTTTGCCGCAGGAAGCGGTGCAAGATGCACAATTTGGTCGCTTAAATCGGGGCACTCTGGCGTCTTCACTTGAGAATAGCCCTGCATCAGGCAAGAATACCCGCATCGCGCATCAAGCCTCCTTGCATTGGTGACAGGGAGCAAAGGGATTTTTTATGAAACGTATTCTGGTCGTTCGCAATGACAAGATTGGTGACTTCATGCTGGCCTGGCCGAGTTTCGCCATGCTCAAGGAGTCCATGGAATGTCATGTGACTGCCCTGGTTCCCGCCTATACGGCGCCGCTGGCCCGGCTCTGTCCCTGGATTGACGAGGTGCTCATCGATCCGGGTGTCCGTGCCGACAAGGAGCAACAGCGCGCGCTGCTGGCGCGCATCAAGGCGGCCGCGTTCGATGCGTCCATCTGCCTCTTCTCCAACTCCCGCAACGCCATGCTGGTGTGGAAGGCGCACATCCCTTATCGCCTGGCGCCAGCCACCAAGCTGGCCCAGGTGCTCTACAACCAGCGCCTGATCCAGCGCCGCTCCCGCTCTCTCAAGCCCGAGTCTGAGTACAACCTGGAGCTGATCCGCCGCTTCCTGGCCGATCATCAGGTGGCGGTGGTAGAGCCCCATACCCCCTTCCTGCAGTTTGATGCACCGGCGCTGCGACAGGTGCGCGAACAGCTGGCCACCAGGCTGAAGCTGGATGCCAGCCGCCCCTGGCTGATGGTGCATGCCGGTAGCGGCGGCTCGGCCAACAACCTCTCCATCGAGCAGTATGCCCGCATCATCATCAAGCTGAACCAGGCCTGCCCCGAGCTGCAGTGCGTGCTGACCGCAGGCCCCGGTGAGGAGAAGATGGCCGAGCAACTGGCGGCCGAGCTGCTGGCCCACGGCGGCAACGGCTGGATCTACCGCTCCAGCGACGGGCTGCCGATGTTCTGTCAGGTGCTCGCCAACGCCGCCCTGTTCATCGCCGGCAGCACGGGCCCACTGCACATCGCCGGGGCGCTGGACGTGCCGACCATCGGCTTCTTCCCGATGCGCCGCTCCGCCACACCGCTGCGCTGGAAGCCGCTCAACAGTGAAGGGCGTCATCTCGCCTTCAGCCCGCCGGAGGACAGCGATCATCCGGAGGACATGAGCCAGCTCGATCCCAAGGCCATGGTGCCCGAGATGGCCCGCTGGGCCGCCCCCTTCTGGCGCGGCAACGACCCGCAGTAATGCAAACAGGGCCCCGAGGGGCCCTGTTTCGTATCCGGTGGCGAGTGCCGGAATGCCGTTACTCCGGCTGCCCGGGTTGCTGGCGCACCCAGAGGTCGGCGTATTTGACGAAGGTGGAGTGGGCGGAGAGGATAGCCAGCAGCAACCCCTGCTTGCCATCGAGGAAGCCCGCCTTGAGCAGGTACATCTTGATGAAGCAGCCCAGCGCATGCACCAGCCCCTGGCTGAGAGAACCCTTCTTGCCGCGGGCGGTGCGCTGATCGGCCCAGGCCCGGGCGTAACCGGCGGATTTGACCAGATAGTGCTCCAGATCCCGATAGGTGAAGTGGAGCAGGTCGCCATGGAGGTTGACGATCTTCATGTTGGCGCGTACCTCCACCTTCTCGTGCACCAGTGCCTCGTTGTAGCCGGTGAGGGCCTTGGGATAGAGGCGCAGCACCCGATCCGGATACCAGCCGCTGTGGCGGATGAAGCGGCCAAACACCCAGGAGAGGCGCGGGATCGAGTAGATGGTGTCGCTGGCCGGGTTGGCCATGACGGTGGCGATGGCCTCTTTCAGCTCGGGGGTGAGTCGCTCGTCCGCATCCAGCCAGAGCACCCATTCGGATTGCACGTGCGACTGGGCCAACCGGCGCTGCTTGCCAAATCCCGGCCACACCTTGTTGACGAAGAAGCGGGCGCCGAATTCGGCGGCGATGGCCGGAGTGTCGTCTTGGCTGCCGGAATCCATGATGACGATCTCGTCCACCAGCCCGTCGAGGGAGGCGAGACACTTGCGCAGGTTGTCGGCTTCATTCTTGACGATCAGAACGGCGGCCAGAGTCGGTTTTTTCACTGATGAGGGCTCACGGTTGCTGCCCGGCTGGCGGGCCATGCTCAAATTGGCGCCCATTCTAGCCTAAAACGACGGGCGGGGCATGGTCGGGCATCCGGCCCGAGGTGGTGCTGAGTGGCGCTCGTTTTGAGCCGTTCAGCGGGGCCACCGGGATCTTCTGTTATTTCTCCGACCATTCTTGGGGCATAATCTCGGCCAGTGATGATCAACAGCCGGGCCAGCCCCGAGAGAAGACGCGTGATGAAAATATTGGTGATCGGCCCCTCATGGGTCGGCGACATGGTGATGTCCCAGAGCCTCTACAAGGCGATCAAGGCCAACCACCCGGAGTGCGAGCTCCACGTGATGGCGCCCGCCTGGTGCTGCGCCCTGCTGGAGCGGATGCCCGAGGTGGACAAGGCGATCACCATGCCGCTCGGTCACGGCGACTTCAAGTTGCTGGCCCGCCGCCGCCTCGGCAAACAGCTGGCGGCCGAAAAGTACGATCAGGCCATCGTCCAACCCAACTCCATGAAGTCTGCTCTCATCCCCTGGTTCGCCGGCATTCCGGTGCGAACTGGCTGGAAGGGGGAGCAGCGTTTCGGCCTGCTCAATGATCTGCGCAGCAACAAGTCCGCCTTCCCGCTGATGGTGGAGGGCTATCTGGCGCTGGCTTATCCCAAGGCGCAGATGAAGAGCCGGGCCGATATTCCGGCCATTCCCCATCCCGCGCTTCACGTCGACTTGGTCAATCAGGACAAGGCGCTGGCGCGGCTCGGGCTGGATCGGCGTCGCCCCGTGCTGGTGCTCTGCCCCGGCGCCGAGTTCGGCCCGGCCAAGCGCTGGCCGGAAGGGCACTACGCCGTGGTGGCCCAGCAGCATCTGGACGAGGGCTGGCAGGTGTGGATCTTCGGCTCGAACAAGGACGTGGCGGTGGCCAACACCATCCGGGATCGGGTCAACATGCTGACTCGCCCCAACTGCCACGTGCTGGCGGGCAAGACCAGCCTGCACGAGGCGATCGACCTGATGGCGCTGGCCGGTCGGGTTATCTCCAACGACTCCGGCCTGATGCACATCGCCGCCGCCCTCAACCGGCCGCTGGTGGGAGTCTATGGCTCCACTTCGCCGCTCTATACCCCGCCGCTGGCGGATCGGGTCGAGATCGTTCACACCGACATCGAATGCCGCCCCTGCTTCAAGCGCACCTGCAAGTTCGGCCATCTCAAATGCCTGATCGATTTGCCGCCGGAGCAGGTGATCGAGGCGTGCAACAAATTGGAGCAGAGCGAGTAAGATGCCCTATCGCCTGCTCTACAACCTGCTGATCCATCTGGGATTGCCCCTGGCGCTGCTGGCGCTCTACAAGCCGAAGAAGGGCAAGCCCGGCTTTGGCAAGCGCTGGGCCGAGCATCTGGGTCGGCTGCCCGCCACCGGCCAGGAGGCGCCGTTCTGGATCCATGCGGTGAGCGTGGGGGAGACGTTGGCCATCACGCCGCTCATTCGCGCCCTGAAAGCGGAGCGGCCCGATCTGCCGATCCTGCTCACCACCACCACCCGTACTGGCGCCGAACAGGCAGCCAAGCTCGGCGACCTGGTGGTACACCGCTATGCGCCCCTCGATTACCCCTGGGCGGTGGCGGCCTTTCTCGACACCTTCAAGCCGCGCGCGCTCTGGGTGATGGAGACCGAGCTGTGGCCAAACTGGCTGGCAGCCTGCGAGAAACGCCATCTGCCGGTGACCATCATCAACGCCCGCCTCTCGGAGCGTTCCTGCCAGCGCTATGCCCGCTTTCAGGGGGCCTTTGATGCCCTCAGCCGGCCGTTGACCCGCTTGCTCTGCCAGCATCAGGACGACGCCGATCGCTTCGCCCGGCTCGGCATCGAACGCGATCGACTGGCGGTGACCGGCTCCATCAAGTTTGATATCCAGTTTGGTGACGAGGTGCAGGCCAGAGGCCGCGCCCTGCGCCAGCAGCTGGGCGCGGAGCGGCCAGTCTGGATCGCCGCCAGCACCCATCAGGGAGAGGACGAGCAGGTGCTGGCCGCCTTCGACCAGGTGCTGACCAGTCACCCCGATGCCTTGCTTATCCTGGTGCCGCGCCATCCTGAGCGCTTCGATCGGGTGGCCGAGTTGTGCGCATCTTATGGTTGTGTGCGCCGCACCAGCGCCGCCCCGGTCACCGCAACCGACAAGATTTATCTGGGCGATACCATGGGCGAGTTGCCGCTGATGCTGGCGGCGGCCGATCTGGCTTTCGTCGGCGGCAGTCTGGTGAAGGTGGGGGGCCACAACCTGCTGGAGCCGGCGGCGCTCGGCAAACCCTGCCTGACCGGTCCCGTCTACTTCAACTTCAGCGACATCACCCGCCAGCTGGTGGCACAGGGTGGTGCCGCCGTGGTGGCCGATGCTGCCGAGTTGGGGGAGAGGGTGAGTGCGCTGCTGGCCGACGAGAGCCGGCGTCGCGAGATGGGAGAGCAGGCCCGCGCCGTGGTGCTGCGCAATCAGGGGGCCCTGGCCCGCACCCTTTCCCGCTGTCTGGCTGATCTCGAAAGCCAGTAGGACGATTTACGGAGCGCCGTGGCAGATATGCGCTGCTGTGCTGATTTGATGCTTCATCTCGAGGAGAGACTCATGTTCAAGGCCCTGTTACTGGAAAACCAAGACGGCAAGACGGTTCCGACCCTCACCCGGCTGGCCGAGAGCCAGTTGCCGGAAGGCGAAGTACGGGTAGCGGTGAGCTACAGCTCCATCAACTACAAGGACGGGTTGGCCATCACTGGCAGGGGCAAGATTGTCCGTCAGTGGCCGCTGGTGCCGGGCATCGACTTCGCCGGTACCGTGCTCGAATCGGCCGACAGCCGCTATCAGCCCGGTGATCATGTAGTGCTGACCGGCTGGGGCGTGGGTGAAGGACACTGGGGCGGCATGGCCGAGCAGGCGCGAGTCAAGGCGGACTGGCTGGTGTCGCTGCCGGCCGGACTGGATGCCCGTCAGGCCATGTGCATCGGTACTGCCGGCCTCACCGCCATGCTCTGCGTGCTGGCGCTGGAGGAGGCGGGGCTCACCCCACAGAGCGGCGAGGTCCTGGTGACCGGCGCCGCCGGCGGGGTGGGGTCCACTGCGGTCGCGCTGCTGGCAGCAAAAGGCTACAAGGTTGCGGCCCTGACCGGTCGGCCCGAGGAGCAGGGTGAGATGCTGACTGCCCTGGGGGCCAGCCGCATCGTGCCGCGCAGCGAACTGCTGGAGCCTGCCAAGCCGCTGGAGAAGCAGCTGTGGGCCGGGGCAGTCGATACCGTCGGCAGTCAGGTGCTGGCCAAGCTGCTGGCCCAGATGAACTATGGCGGCGCCGTGGCGGCCTGCGGTCTGGCGGGGGGCTTCGATCTGCCTACCACCGTCATGCCCTTCATCCTGCGCAACGTGCGTCTGCAGGGAGTAGACTCCGTGATGTGCCCACTGGCGCGCCGTCAACAGGCGTGGCAGCGCCTGGCTCGGGATCTGCCCGCCAGCTTCTTCGAGCAGGCGGTGACCGAGATAGGACTGGAGCAGGTGGTCGAGGCCGCCGAGGCCATCACGCAAGGCCAGGTCGCGGGTCGCACCCTGGTCAAGCTTTGATCTTTCCCTGACTGGCGAGCCCCATTTTTCTGGATAGACTTTGAGTGCGGGTGCACTATCCAAGGAGAATGAGCATGGGTGGACACAAGCCGGATTACGATCTCGATGATGAATGGGAGCCGGAATCCTGGGAAGACGAGCTGGAGCAATGGGAAGACGAAAGCTGGCAGGATGACGACGCTTTCGATGACCAGTGAACCACGATATGAAATGAACAGGCGGGCATTGAGCCCGCCTGATTTTTTTGTGCGGCTCACAGGAATGGGGGCGAAGGCTTGGTGAGGGGCAAGGCTCTGGCTAGAATGAACTGCTCAAACGACACTCAAGGATGATTATGCGACTCACCGTCATACTGATTGCCGCCCTGCTGGGGGGCTGTGTCTCCAACGATGATCCCTGCGAGAAGGTGTGGAGCGAGGTGGGGGAGGCTGACGGCAAGCTGGGCTTCACCACCGAGCGGATCGAGTTCCATCGTGCCCAGTGTGGCGACAAGGTGGATGGCGAGCTGTGGCAGCAGGGGCATCAGAAAGGACTGGCCTGGTATTGCCGCCCGGAGCATCTCTATCTGGCCGGGCGCTCCGGGGAGGAGTACCGTGGTGTCTGCCCCAACGACATGCAGGCGCGCAGGCTGTTCGAGCAGGGGCGCCAGGGCTGGACCGATCAATAGGGCCTCGTCGGGTTTGGCTCTACTCCTCTTTTTTCAACCGCAGCGGCTGGCACAGATAACTCTTGTCGTTAGCGCTGCGGGCACATTTGCCGCAGACGAATTTGGGTTTGCGCACGATTTTGCGCAGCGCCTTGAGATCCGCGGGGATTTCGTGGCGACGCCACTCACACAGGGTCTTGCTGCCCATAACGACTACCTCTACGACTCGACGAGCGTATTGTAATCAATTTTCATTTCGAATAAACAGGCGCCGAGCGCTTATTGGCCTGAATGCCAATAAGCGTCTGATCCGTGGGAGATTACTGATAGAGGAACTTGGTGAAGATCAGCTCGCGGACGGCTTTCTTGCCGGTCTCCTTGAGCAACAACTCGTTGACCTTGGTCTCGCACTCTTTGCGCAGTTCCTCGCGGCTGACCAGAGACTTGATCTGATCGGCGCTCTTGCTGCCCATCAGGCGAATGATGGCGTCGCGGATCAGGGGGTCATGCTGCTCCAGCAGCTTGAGGTCGGCATCGTTTTCGGCCATCAACTCCACCGTGACCCTGACGTAGCCGAGGGTTTTGCCGTTGCTCAGGTAGTTGGTGATGATATCCGGATCGAGCGCATGGTAGGCAAATCCGGGTTTGACGGCTCCCTCGGCCCCTTCGGCAGCGGGTTCCTCATCGGCAGCCCGTACCTGCAGGGCGCCCACGCTCAGCAACAACACCAGCAAAATTTTGAAGATCTTCATATAGATGGCTCATCGGCGGAAGATACACCATTTTTGATGCTGCCAAAGGGGGCGTCAAGCACGGATGTTCTTACATTTCGCTATTGATTTACGGATAATAAACCGGATTTTAACCTGAACACGGAAATCTCTGGATGGTGAAGCTGTGAAGTCCGAGTTGACTGTTCCCCTCACGCTGTTAACCGGGTGGTTGGCCCCCGACAGTTGCGAATTGCCGGCCAGCCTGCGTCCCTGGCTGCTGGAGCCCGGCTCCATGACCCGGCGTCTGCGCCAACACAATCGGCACTTCTCGGTCGAATGGCTGGGCAATCGCCCCGTCTCGCTGACCACCGATGAGCAGTGGCTGGTGGATGCTGCATCCCCTGCCGGGATCTGCCGGGAGGTGATCCTCCACGGCGATCTGGGTCCGGCCGTGCTGGGCTGGACCCTGCTGGCCGACGCGGCGCTGCAGGGCAGTGGTCTGGCCGAACTGGGGGAGCAACCCCTGGGGGAGCGGGTGTTTGGCAATGAGCCGGTGCGACGTGATCATCTGCAGCTGGCTCGTTTTGCCATTGCCGACAATCCCCGTTGCCCTGCCGCCATCGTCTGGGGACGTCGTTCCCGTCTGTTTCTGGGGCAGTGGCCATTGCTGGTTCACGAGCTGTTTCTGCCCTCTCTCGTCTGTGACAAGGAGCTGGAGTGAATCTGTTAACCAAGGAGCGGGGTCTGGCATATCTGCAGTTGGCCCGCATCGACAAGCCCATCGGCACCCTGTTGCTGCTGTGGCCGACCCTGTGGGCACTCTGGCTGGCGGCCGGCGGACTGCCAAACCTCTGGGTGCTGACTGTGTTTGTGGTCGGCGTGTTTCTGATGCGCTCGGCCGGCTGCGTCATCAACGACTATGCGGATCGCAACTTCGACGGTCACGTCAAACGCACCTCGGGGCGTCCCCTGCCGACCGGCAAGGTGGATCCCCGCGAGGCACTGGCGCTCTTCTTCGTGCTTGCCCTGATCTCGTTTGGCCTGGTACTGACCCTCAACTCCCTCACCATCGCCATGTCGTTCGTCGGCCTGCTGCTGGCGGTAAGCTATCCCTTCATGAAGCGGTTCATTCCGATCCCCCAGCTGGTGCTCGGCATGGCCTTCTCCTGGTCGATCCCCATGGCCTATGCGGCGCAGGCCAACGCACTGCCGGCCGTGGCCTGGCTGGTGTTTATCGCCAACCTGCTGTGGACCGTGGCCTACGATACCCAGTACGCCATGGTGGACAGGGACGATGACCTCAAGCTGGGGCTCAAGTCGAGCGCCATCCTGTTTGGCCGTCACGACAAGCGGATTATCGGCGTGCTGCAGCTGGCCACCCTGTTGATCCTGCTGCTGGTCGGCCAGCTGATGGCGCTGGGCAGCAGTTACTACTGGGGATTGCTGGGGGCCGCCGTGCTGTTCGTCTATCAGCAGCGGCTCATTCGCGAACGGCAGCGGGAGGCCTGCTTCCAGGCGTTCCTCAACAACAACTATGTGGGGGCTCTGGTGTTCGCCGGGCTGGTGCTCGACTACCTGCTGGGGTGACTACTCCCCGAGCAAAAAGAAGGCCGCATCATGCGGCCTTCTTCATTTGTAGTGAGGATCAGCGCTGGTTGCCGGCCCGGATGGTGCGGCGGATCTTGGTGCTCAGGAGCGGCACTATGTTGTCCGCCAGCGCCTGGAAGCGGCCCAGATCCGGTTTGCTCTCGGCGGAGAGGTAACCCTCCTTGCGCAGGGTGTGGATCAGGGTGCTGAACAGCTTCTGGTCGAAGAACTCGGGGGCGTTGATGCCGTGCAGGGTGCCGAGGCGCTCCGCCATCATCAGGCCGTCTGCCTCCAGCTGCTCTGCCTCTATGTAGGGTTGGGCCAGCACCCGGGTCAGCACGATGGCGTAGCGCTGCAGGGTCTCCTGGATGCTCTCGGCCAGCAGCAGCAGGCGCATCTGGTTGCCCGGGTTGACCCAGAAGCCGCCGTCGCGCGCCTCGATCAGCTGCTGACGCTGCAGCTCGGCCAGCAGGGCATCAATAAGCTCCGGCAGCTCCTCCTCTTCGTAACGCAGGAACAGCTCGGTCTTGAGCAGCGGGTAGATGTCGACGCAGCGGGCGATGATCTCGCCGCGGCTGATCCCCTCGCAGCGATCGATCAGTGCCGCCACCAGGGAGGGCATGGCAAACAGGTGGAGGATATTGTTGCGGTAGTAGGTCAGCAGGATCGCCTGGTAGCGATCCAGGCTGATGATCTGGCCCAGCTTGTCCTCGCTCACCTCGAACTTGTTGAGTTCCAGTGCCTGATCCAGCAGGGTGCCGGCATCCTCGTCCGGGATGGTGCTCTGGGCACTGTAGGGCACCGCCTTGAGCAGGTCCAGATAGGTGTTGAGCTGGGCCTGCAACTCGTCACGGGTCAGGGCGTGGCGCTCGGCGGCCAGCAGCGCCAGGGCGCTCAGGGTCAGGCCGTTGACGGCGGCGGCGCCGTTGATGCGGGTCATCAGCAGATCGGCCAGGGTATTGACCGTGCCGGCCATCCACTCCGGGCGTTCCTCTTCCCCGATATGATCCTTCCAGCCCGGAATATGCTCGCTCAGGTAGCTGTTGAGGGTCAGCGGCTCGCCGAAGTTGACGAAGCCGCGGCCGTAGTTGCGCAGCTTGCGCAGGATGCCGAGTACCTGCAGGAAGCTCTCCTTCTCCTTGCGGCTGCCCTTGAGCTCGTTGTGGTAGGTGTTCACCTCCATCACGTGCTCGTAGCCGAGGTAGACGGGTACCAGGGTGACCGGGCGGTCAAGCCCGCGCATCATGGCCTGCAGGGTCATCGCCAGCATGCCGGTCTTGGGCGGCAGCAGGCGACCGGTGCGCGAACGGCCACCCTCGGTGAAGAACTCCACCGAGTAGCCCTTGGCGAACAGCAGGTTCAGGTACTCGCGAAACACCGTGCTGTAGAGCGGGTTGCCCTTGAAGGTGCGGCGGATGAAGAAGGCACCGCCGTGGCGGAAGATGGGGCCCGCCGGCCAGAAGTTGAGGTTGATGCCCGCCGCGATATGGGGCGGCACCATCCCCTGGTGATAGATGACATAGGAGAGCAGCAGGTAGTCCATGTGGCTGCGATGGCAGGGCACATAGACGATCTCGTGCCCTTCCTGAGCCAGCTGGCGCACCTTTTCGGCGCCGTTGACCGACAGGCCACGATAGAGCTTGTTCCACAGCCAGCCGAGGAAGCTCTCGCCGAGGCGGATCAGCCGGTAGGAGAAGTCGGAGGCGATCTCGTCCATGTAGCCGTGGGCGCGTTTCTGCGCCTTCTCCAGGCTGATGTTCTCCCGCTCTGCCTCTTCGGCGATGGCCTGCTGGATCACGCTCGAATCCAGCAGTTGTTTGAACAGCAGGTTGCGGTTGGGCAGTTTCGGTCCGGTGGCCGCCAGCTGCTGGCGGCTGAAGTGGGTACGGGCGACCCGCGCCAGCTTGTGGGCGATGGCCTCGTCGGTACCGTGTTTGTCCGCCATATAGCGCAGGGAGAGGGGCGGGGAGAAGCGCACCAGGTTTTCGCGACCCTTGAGGATCACGATGAGCGCCTTCTTCAGCCGGTTCGGCGCCAGACTGCTGATGATGTTGAGGCCGGAGGCCTCTTCTCCCTCCCGGCCCGGGGCACGGCCCCAGAACAGGGTGACGGGCACTACCTGGATATCCAGCGCCGGATCCTGTTTGTGCAGATCCAGCAGCTGGTGGAACTCCTGCAGGAAGGGGAGCGGCTTGCTGCGCTTGCCGAAGAGGGGAGGCGGACGATCCAGGCAGACATAGCGCGGCAGCAGCTGGCCGTTCAGTTCCAGCGGCGTGAAAGGGCCGGGCAGACCGAGATCCTCGCAGCACTGCTGCAGGGTCATCAGGTCGGTGATCGAGCTGGTTTTCAGGGCGTAGACGATGGGTCTGGCCGGATCCAGCTTGAGTTCTGTGATGGGATTTTCCGGCAGGCTTTTGTGATTGACCAAGCCGCTGACCGGCCATTGCAAGATGGCTCTGGAAATCTTCTGTCCTGGGGACATGTGCGTCTGCTCTCCAAAAAAATGCGGCGTGAGCATAGCAAATCACCGGCCCCTTGTCGCCGAGAGGTACGATGAGTTCAGTCGTGCGGGATCAAAACAGGGTGAAATTGCCGGTTGGTCGCGACAAATGTCAGCTGCGCCTTGCCTTGGCCACTGCACTGTATATACTGCCAGTGTGCTGTATAAAAAGACAGGTGCCAATTCTATGAAACCCCTTACCCCCCGCCAGGCCGAAGTGCTGGAGCTGATCAAGGTGAACATGAACGAGACCGGTATGCCGCCGACTCGCGCCGAGATTGCCCAGAAGCTTGGTTTCAAGTCGGCCAATGCGGCCGAGGAACATCTGAAGGCCCTGGCCAAAAAAGGGGTCATCGAGATCATGCCGGGCACGTCCCGCGGCATCCGTCTGCTGCTCGAAGAGGAAGAGGCGCTGGAAGAGAGCGGCCTGCCGCTGATCGGCAAGGTGGCTGCCGGTGAACCCATCCTGGCCCAGGAGCATATCGAGAGCCACTATCAGGTGGATCCCGCCCTGTTCCACCCGCGCGCCGACTTCCTGCTGCGGGTGCAAGGGATGAGCATGAAGAATATCGGCATTCTGGATGGCGACCTGCTGGCGGTGCATAAGACCCAGGAGGTGCGCAACGGCCAGGTGGTGGTGGCGCGGCTTGACGAGGATGTCACCGTCAAACGCTTCCAGCGCAAGGGCAGTCAGGTGTGGCTGCTGCCGGAGAACGAAGAGCTCTCCCCCATCGAAGTGGATCTCGCCAGCCAGCATCTTACCATCGAGGGGCTGGCGGTCGGGGTTATCCGCAATGCCGACTGGATGTAATCTCTTCTCTCGCCACACGGCCTCCTTCGGGAGGCCGTGTCGTTTCTGCGCCTCTTTCCTGCCAATTCAAGCAGATCCTGAACCTCACCCTTTTTGTCTCCCGCGCCAGCCCGCAAACCGCCCGTTTCGGATATATGCTCAGATCAGGGCCAGACCGCCAGGGTCTGGCTGCTCCGCCCCACGGGGCGAGCGCCGCACAATGACAACCGCAAACAGACCTTCACGGGATAGAAGGGGAGTGTCGCAGGGCCGGCCGGCAATAGGCCAGGGTCATCCTGATCTCACTCGAAGCAAGGCAGGACGTTGCCAGGGGATGAGTCGACGTACCTGAATGACCTGTCAGTCAAGGAGGAGTGGCATATGGCATCGAACACGCCATGGGATTCGAAGCGCTGCGTACCGGCACCTGAATCCTCCATCACCCGTTTTATCAAGGGAAACCGGATGACCTGGTTTTACGGACTCTGGCTTCATCACAAGGGGCCGCACTGGGCGCTCTGGCTCGGCTGCCCGAAGGATAAAGTGGTGCGCCTGGTGCTGTTGTTCAAGCGGGGTCATGGTGCCCAGGCTGTCGACAGCGTCCGGCTGGCCCCGGTGGTGCCCATCGGTCGTGCCCTCGGCAAGGGGTGGCAGCAGGGGCGCAACGCCAGACCCTGAGCAGAGCTTGTCGTAGCAGATCGAGTATTCAGGATGAGCATGACGAAGAAGGGAGCCAGCGGCTCCCTTCTTGTTTACAGCAGGAACAGGGTGGCCAGCCCCAGAAAGATGAAGAAGCCACCGGTGTCGGTGATGGCGGTGATCATCACGCTGGCCCCCACCGCCGGATCGCGACCCAGCCGGCTCATGGTCATGGGGATGATGACCCCCATCAGCGCCGCCACTAGCAGGTTCAGCACCATGGCGAGGGTCATCACGGCGCCCAGCGCCGCATCCTGATAGAGCAGGAAGGTGACGACCCCCATGATGCCGCCCCATACCAGACCGTTGATAAAGGCTACCCCCAGCTCTCGCAGCAGCAGGAAGGAGAGGTTGCCCGCTTGAATGTGCTGCAGCGCCAGCGCCCGCACTATCATGGTGATGGTCTGGTTGCCTGTGTTGCCGCCGATCCCGGCGACGATGGGCATCAGGGCCGCCAGCGCCACCAGTTGCGAGATGGTGTGCTCGAACAGGCCGATGACCCGCGACGCCACGAAAGCCGTGCAGAGGTTGAGTGCGAGCCAGGCCCAGCGGGTCTTCACCGCCTTGGCGACCGGTGCGAACACATCCTCCTCCTCGCTGATCCCCCCCATGCGGCGCAGATCGGTGTCGCTCTCCTCATAGACCACATCCACGATCTCCTCGACGGTGAGGCGGCCCATCAGCTTGCCCTTGGCATCCACCACGGCGGCAGAAAGCAGGTCATCCCGTTCGAAGGTACGGGCCGCCGCCTCGTCGTTGTCTTCGGGATCGAAGGTGATGGGATCCTGCTCCATCACCTCGCTTACTAAGGTGGCGGGTTTGTGCAGCAGTACAGTGGTGAGGGCCAGTTCGCCGAGCAGGTGGTTTCGCCTGTCGATGACAAACAGCTTGTCGGTGTTGGCGGGGATCTTGCCCCGCAGCCGCAAGAAGCGCTGCACCGTTGCGAGGCTCACGTCGGGGCGCACCGTGATGAGCTCGAAGTCCATCATGGCGCCGACCGTGTGCTTGCCGTAGCGGATCACTTCGCGCACCCGATCCCGATCGGCGGGGGCCATGGAGGTGAGCAGCCGCCCCATCAGGTTGCGCGGCAGGTACTGGCCCAGATAGATCTGATCGTCGATGTCGAGGGAGCGCAGGGCATGCAGCAGCTCGCGGTCGCTCATGCCGCTGATGAGGCTCTCCCACACCGTCTCCGATGCCTCGACCAGCACCTGGCCGCGTTTGTCTTCGCTCACCAGATGCCAGAGGGCGTGGCGTTCATCGGGAGGCAGGGATTCCAGCGCATCGGCGATGTCGGCGGCGGGCAGGCCGTTGACCAGCCCGCTCAGCTGGCTGGTCTGGTCGCGCTGACCCGCATCCTGTTCAAGCTGGGGGTCGATCAGGCTGTCGGTGAGGGCATCGTCGCCCAGCAGCAGGGTGAGAATGCGGGATCTGTCTTCCGCGCGCTGCTTGGCGCTGTTTTTGAGGGGCAGAGACATGAAAAAATTCCTGAGCTGGTGGCCGATAGGCCGAATGCCCATAGGATACCAGACTTAAAACAACAGGTTATGACCGGGATTCGGTGATGGCTGGATAAAAATGAGGCCACCTTGCGGTGGCCTCATGACTCACATGCCAAAACCGCTCAGGCGAGGGCCTGGCGGGAGAGGGCTTGTTGGTCTTGTCCAAACCAGGCGAGCTGATCGGCCAGGGTTACCACCGAGCCCACCATGATAAGGGCCGGGCTCTCCACTCCGATCGCCAGCTCGTGCAGCTGATCCAGGGTGCCGCGAATGACCCGCTGGCTCGGCTGGGTGCCGCGCTCGATCAGCGCCACCGGGGTGTCGCCCCCCTTGCCGTGGGCCAGCAGCTGCTCGCGGATGGTGGCGCAGGATGAAAGCCCCATGTAGAACACCAGGGTCTGCCTGTCTTTTGCCAGCAATGGCCAGTCGAGATCCTGTGCCCCCCCCTTGCCGTGGGCGGTGACGAAGCGCACGCTCTGGGCGTGATCCCGGTGGGTCAGCGGAATGCCGGCGTAGGCGGCGCAGCCGCTGGCCGCCGTGATCCCCGGCACCACCTGAAAACCGATACCGCTGCCGACCAGCGTCTCCAGCTCCTCGCCGCCACGGCCGAAGATAAAGGGGTCACCCCCCTTCAGCCGTACTACCCGCTGCCCCTTCTTCGCCTCCTCCAGCAGGAGCTGGTTGATCCCCTCCTGCGGCACGCAGTGGTTGCCCGCCTGCTTGCCGACGAAGATGCGCTTGGCATCCCGGCGCACCAGCGCCATCACCTCGTCGGAGACCAGCCGGTCATAGACCACCACGTCGGCCTGCTGCATCTGACGCAGGGCGTGCAGGGTGAGAAGACCCGGATCGCCGGGGCCTGCCCCCACCAGCACCACCTCGCCACCGGTCTGGC
Organism: Aeromonas sp. S18(2024); assembly: GCF_041402525.1. Classification (NCBI taxonomy): domain Bacteria; kingdom Pseudomonadati; phylum Pseudomonadota; class Gammaproteobacteria; order Aeromonadales; family Aeromonadaceae; genus Aeromonas; species Aeromonas sp. S18(2024). The sequence goes on from NZ_JBGLQV010000011.1 coordinate 31,918, forward strand.
TTTCATCGGCAAACAGGTTGTCGGCCAGCTGGTGGGCAGAGGCTCTATCCCCCCGAGCCAGCGCCTGCCCGAGCCGATCCGCCCCGAGCAGCCGTTCCCAGAAGCGGCGCCGCTCCCCCATGCTGGCGAAGCGCGTCTTGACCCGATCCCGCAGGCTGCCGGCAAAGGCCGCCACGGCGCCCAGGTGCTGGGGCAGCATGGCTTCGAGCTTCTCCCGCAGCAGCCGGGCCAGTACCGGCGCTTTGCCGCCGGAGGAGATGGCCACCATCAGCGGTGAGCGGTCGATGATGGACGGCATGATGAAGCTGGAGCGCTTGGGGTCGTCCACCACGTTGGCAAAGATCCGCGCCTGATTCGCGCTCTGGTAGACCAGGGCGTTCACCTCGCGTCGATCGGTGGCGGCCACCACCAGCCACTTGCCCGCCAGTTGCTGCGGCGCGAATTCACCGGCCAGCCACTCGATGCTGCCGTTGGCAGCCAGTTCCGCCAGCTCGGGGTCTAGCTCGGGAGCCACGACTGTGAGCTGGGCACCGGCATCCAGCAGCAGGCGCGCCTTGCGCTCCGCTACCTCGCCGCCGCCGACCAGCAGCACGGGTTTGTTGTCGAGTCGGCAAAAGATGGGCAAGTAGTCCATGGGGCCTCCTGATCAGGCGGTTTGGGTCTGGCTGGCAGTGTTGGTGGTCTCGCTCACCGCGACCGGGCGCTCAGCCTTGGGGGTGGCATACCAGTAGCCGAGGCCCATAAAGAGGGCGCCGGAGACGGTGTTGCCCAGGGTCACCCACAGCAGGTTGTGGCCGATGCCGCCCAGGGTGTAGGCGTCGGAATGGGCACCGAACCAGGAGAGGGCGAACAGGGTCATGTTGGCGATGGAGTGCTCGTAGCCGGAGGCGATAAAGGCCAGCAGGCACCACCAGATGGCGATGAAGCGGGCGGCCCCTTCGGTGCGCAGCGCCATCCAGATGGCGAGGCAGACCAGCCAGTTGCAGAGGATCCCCTTCATTAACAGGGTCAGCGCCGGTGCCTGGGTCTTGGCCAGCGCCACCTTGTGGGCCAGGCTGCCCGCGTCCGGCAGCAGGCTGCCGCCGTAGGAGTAGATCAGCGCCACGATGATGGAGCCAATCAGGTTGCCCGCCCAGGTCTGGGGCAGGATGCGCAGCAGGTCAGACATGGCGATCTTGCCGGTCTTCACCCCGAAGGTGAGGAACATGGTGTGGCCGGTGTAGAGCTCGGAGCCGGCGATGATGACCAGGGTCAGGGCGATGCCGAAGGTGGCCCCCATCACCAGCGGACGGATGGTGGGATCCACCAGGTTGCCCAGGGTGAAGATGAGGATGATGCCCAGGCCCACATAGGCCCCCGCCATGGCGGAGCTGAGCCAGAAGCCAAGCTTGTCGCTGCGCTCGAAGCGGTTGATGCGGGCCGCGTTGGCGGCGCACTTGTTGATCGTTTCCGTGTACATCTTTTGAGTCCTTGAAAGGGCTGCCCTCAGGCAGCCCGAAAGAGAGTGAAATCGGCTTTAGACGGCGACCCAGACCTGCTGGTCGCGCACTTCAACGGGGTAGCCCTGCACCGACATAGATCTGGGGGTTGTCGACATCAGACAGCGACCCAGATTTGCTGATCGCGCACTTCGACGGGATAGCTCTGTACCGACATCGCCGGGTTATCGAAACAATGGCCATCGCTCAGGCGAAAGCGCTGCTTCTTGAGGGGGCTGGCCACCCAGAGCTCGCCGTCGTGTTCGCAGATAAGGCCCCGTGACAGCACGTTGGCGGCGAAGAAGGGATCCCGGTTGTCGATGGCGAACACCTCGGCCGCAGCACTTGGGCGGAACAGGGCGATCTGGCGACCTTCAATAAGTGCGCAGACGCCGGTGCCCGGCAGGATGTCGTTGAGTTGGCAGGCTAATTTCATCATTTTGTCTCCACCTCGATCTGGTAGACGGGGATGCGCTCGGCCGGGGTCGCCGGTCGGTGCTGGTCACGCTCGGCAACGAACTGAACGTCCGGGTCGCGCTTGTCGCTGTTGATGAAGTGGCTGAAGCGTTTGAGAGCCTCCTCTTCATTGAGGGTGCGCGACCATTCGCACTCGTAGCTGTCGATAAGGCGTTGGATATCGCGCTCCAGCGTCTCGGCCAGCCCCAGCTTGTCGTCGACGATCACTTCGCGCAGGTAGTCGACGCCCCCTTCCAGATTGCCGAGCCAGACCGAGGTGCGCTGCAGTTTGTCGGCGCTCATAACGTAGAACATCATAAAACGGTCTATCAACCGGACTAACGTCTCGCGGTCAAGGTCAGACGCCAGCAGATCGGCGTGGCGCGGCTTCATGCCGCCGTTGCCGCCCACATAAAGGTTCCAGCCCGCGTCGGTGGCGATGATGCCGACGTCCTTGCCCTGCGCTTCCGCACATTCGCGGGTGCAGCCGGAGACGCCGAACTTCATCTTGTGGGGGGTGCGAATGCCCTTGTAGCGGTTCTCGAGGAAGACCCCGAGGCCGACGCTGTCCTGCACGCCGAAGCGGCACCAGGTGCTGCCGACACAGGTCTTGGCCATGCGCAGCGCCTTGGCGTAGGCCTGACCGGTCTCGAAGCCGGCAGCCAGCAGCTTGCGCCAGATGGCGGGCAGATCATCCTTCTGGGCCCCGAACAGACCGATGCGCTGGGCGCCGGTGATCTTGGTGTAGAGCTTGTAGTCGCGGGCCACTTCGGCCACTGCCAGCAGCCCTTCCGGGGTCACTTCGCCGCCGGCCATGCGCGGGATGACGGAGTAGCTGCCGTCCTTCTGCATGTTGCCGAGGAAGATGTCGTTGGTGTCTTGCAGAGGTGTGTTGAGCGGGCTCAGCACGTACTCGTTCCAGCAGGAGGCGAGGATGGAGCCGACGGTCGGTTTGCACACCTCGCAGCCATGACCCTGGCCGTGCCTGGCCAGCAGCTCGTCGAAGCTCTTGATCCCCTCCACCTTGACCAGATGGAACAGCTCCTGGCGGGAGTGGGGGAAGTGGGCGCAGAGGTGGTTGTTGACCTCGATGCCCTGCTTCACCAGCTCGGCGTTGAGCACCTGGCTGATGAGCGGCACGCAGCCGCCGCAGCCGGTGCCGGCCTTGGTGTGCTGCTTGATGGCGGCCAGGGTGGTGTGACCCTCGGCAACGGCCTGGGCGATGTCGCCCTTGGAGACGTCGAAGCAGGAGCAGATCTGGGCGCTCTCTGGCAGGGCATCCACCCCCAGGGTCGGCTTGGCACCGGCGTAAGCGGGCAGGATCAGGGTGTCCGGGTGGCTCGGCAGCGGCAGGGCGTTGAGCATCATCTGCAGCAGGTTGCCGTAATCCTCCACGTCACCCACCAGCACGGCGCCGAGCAATCGGCTGTTGTCCTCGCTCACCACTATCTTCTTGTAGACGCCGGCCTGGTCGTCCTGGAACACATAGCTGTGGCTGCCCGGGGTGCGGCCGTGGGCATCGCCGATGGAGCCGACGGAGACGCCGAGCAGCTTGAGCTTGGCGCTCATGTCCGCCCCTTCGAAGCGGCTGTCGCCGCCAAGCAGATGGTCGACGGTGATCTGGGCCATCTTGTAGCCCGGGGCCACCAGCCCGAAGAAGCGCCCCTGCCAGGCGGCACACTCGCCGATGGCATAGATGTCAGGGTCGGAGGTGAGGCAGTGATCGTCGATGACGATACCGCCGCGCTCGGCGATGGCCAGATCGCCGTAGCGACCGAGGGTGTCTTGTGGGCGGATGCCGGTAGAGAAGACCACCACGTCCACTTCCAGCTGGCTGCCGTCGGCAAAGGCGAGGCGGTGTTTCGCCTGTTCACCGCCATGCATCAGGATCTCGCTGGTGCTCTTGCTGGTGTGTACCTGCACGCCCATGGATTCGATCTTGCGGCGCAGCAGCTGGCCGCCCTGGCCGTCGAGCTGCTCGGCCATCAGCACAGGAGCGAACTCCACCACATGGGTCTCGAGACCCAGCGCCTTGAGGGCGCCGGCCGCTTCGAGGCCAAGCAGGCCGCCCCCGATCACCACCCCGCTCTTGCCGCTCTTGGCGGCGTTGCGGATGGCTTTGAGATCCTCGATGGTGCGGTAGACGAAGCACTCGTGGTGCTGGCTGCCCTGAATGGGCGGCACCCAGGGATAGGAGCCGGTGGCCAGTACCAGTTTGTCGTAACCGACCACAGTGCCCTTGTTGGAGTGCACCTCACGGGCCGTTTTGTCGATTTTTTTCACCGCTTCGCCGAGCAGCAGGCGGATGCCGTGCTTGTCGTAGAAACCGGGTTTGACGAGGGAGAGATCTTCGCTGGTGTGGTGGGAAAAGTAGGAGGAGAGATGGACGCGATCGTAGGCGGGACGGGGTTCTGCACCGAAGACGGTGATCTCGTACCGGCCCGGGTCGGCCCGTTCGATCAGCTCTTCGATGAAGCGGTGCCCCACCATGCCGTTGCCGACAACGACCAGTCTGACTTTGCTCATAATTGCCTCTAGTTTGGAGTAATAAAACGACATTCTGAGGCTAGGCTACCCAGTCGGAGGGAGCGGACAATTGATGCAAATCAAGTGTCCATTTATATATCTCGTCAGGGGTAATTGGAGGAAATTCAATCATATACATAAATAGGTATATGGATGGAGCATTCAGAACATGGTTCGGCACGGCCTGGAAGGGGTGTGTTGGGGATATCTATCTGACGAAAAAGATAAAAAATTTTGTGTTCGACGGGCAGGGGCGGCGCTTTGCGTCAAGCCCCTGAATGCGGGATTGTGGGACCTGCTCACGCGATATGGCGGCGAAACAGGGCGAGTGCCAAGGAGAGGCTGACGCCGCCGATGGCGATGAGCGGCCACAAGAGCGGCCAGGCCGCCGACCAGCCGAGCCCCTTCAGAAAGACCCCCTTGAGCAGCACGATGAAGTGGGTCAGGGGATCGATGGCGGCGAGCCACTGGAACACTTGCGGCATGTTCTCCACCGGCGAGACATACCCCGAGAGGATCACCGCCGGCACCATGAAGCAGAAGACCCCGAGAAACGCCTGCTGCTGGGTCGAACAGAGCGACGAGATGAAGAGCCCGATGCCGGCCAGCGCCAGGCCGTAGCAGATCATGCCGGCCAGCAGCAGGGTCAGGCTGCCGGAAAAGGGCACCGCGTAGACGAAGCGGGCCGCCAGCGCGACGATTGTGCCCTGCCCCACCGCCACCAGGATGCCGGGCACCGCCTTGCCCGCCATGATCCAGCCCGGGGTGAGGGGGGAGACCAGCAGCTGGTCGAAGGTGCCCTCTTCCCGTTCGCGCGCCACCGACAGGGCGGTGACGATGAGGCAGCCGATGGTGGTGATGATGGCCACCAGGGAGGGGAGCACGTGCCAGCGAAACTCGATATTGGGGTTGTAGAGGTGGCGCACCAGCAGCTCGGGGGCGCCGCGCCCCTCGCTCTGCCAGCGGGCGATCACCTGGCTGATGTAGCCCGCAGCGACCTGGCCGCCGTTAGAGCGGCGTCCGTCGACGATGAGCTGCAGTGGCGCGCTCTCTCCCCGGGCCAGCCGGCGCGAGAAATCGGCGGGAATGACCAGCGCCAGCAGGGCCTGCTGCTCTGTGATGGCCGCCGTCACCCCGGCCTCGCCTGCCACCGGCAGCACTGTGGTGAAGGCCGGCATATGGGTGAGGCGCTCCAGCAGCTCGCGGCTCTCGGCACCGCCGTCCTGGTTGTAGATGGCCAGCGTGTTGCCGGTCACCTCCAGGGTGGCGGCGAACGGGAACAGGGCGGTCTGCAGCAGCACCGGCATGATCAGCAGGAAGCGCCCCTGGGTGTTGCCCAGCAGGATGGAGAGCTCTTTTCGCACCAGCCACCAGAGTCGAGTCAGCATGGTTACTCCAGGGTTCGCCGCGTCTTGCGGGCGGTGAGGGCCAGCCAGAACCCGGCCAGCAGCAACAGGCAGAGGGCGTTGACCAGCAGGATCGAGAGCACGTTGCCCGCCTGATAGAGGGTCTGCAGCGAACTCGCAAAGTAGCGGGCCGGAATGAGGTGGGTGATGGCCCGCAGCAGAGGCGGCATGCTGGCAATCTCGAACACGAAGCCCGAGAGCATCATGGCCGGCAGGAAAGCCGCCGTCAGGGCCGCCTGGGCGGCGTTGAACTGGCTGCGCATCACGGTGGAGAGAAACAGCCCGAGCCCCAGGGCGCTGCCGAGAAACAGGCTGGTGACCAGGAACAGGACGGCCAGGGAGCCGCGCCAGGGCACCCCCATCACCGCCACCGAGAAGAGCAGGCAGATGAACATGGCGACGATGCCGAGCCCGTAGTAGGGGATGAGCTTGGAGAGCAGCAGCTCGGCCTTGGTCACCGGGGTGGCGAGCAGGGCCTCCATGGTGCCGCGTTCCCACTCCCTGGCCACCACCAGGGAGGTGAGCAGGGCGCCGATGATGGTCATCACGACGGCAATGGAGCCTGGCACCAGGAAGTTGCGGCTCACCAGCGCCGGGTTGAACCAGGCACGGGTGCGCAGCTCCACCGGCTGGCTCTGGGGCTTGCCCTCAGTGAGAAGCCAGCCCTGCCAGATCCCCTGCACATAGTTGGTGACGAAGTTCGCCGTGTTGGGCTCGGAGCCGTCGGTGAGCAGGGCGATGCGCGGCGCGCTGCCCCCCTGTCCGGCCAGGGAGCGGGAGAGGCCCTCGTCGATCACCAGCAGCCCCCGGATCTCGCCGCGCTCCAGGCTCCCGAGCAGCGCCTCCTTGCTCGTGCCCCCGTGCACCTCCAGCGCGGTCGAGCCGCGCAGGGCCTGCTCGAAGCGGATCGCCGGCGCCCCGCCGTCGGCGCGCCACACCCCGAGGCGCAGGTGGTCCACGTCCAGGTTGATGGCGTACCCCATCACCACCAGCAGCACCACCGGCATGATGAAGGCGACCAGTATGCTGCTCGGGTCGCGCACGATCTGCAGCGACTCCTTGCGGCACAGGGCCAGCAGACGGCGGCGGCTGATGCTCATGCGTCCTCCTCGCTGGCCCGCTCGACCAGGGTGATAAAGGCCTCTTCCATGGTGGGTAAAGAAGTGGCGGGCATTGCCTGCGCCGCCTGCCCCTTGAGCTCGTCCGGGGTGCCGAGCGCCAGCAGCTTGCCGCGGTAGATGAGGGCGATGCGGTCGCAATACTCCGCCTCGTCCATGAAGTGGGTGGTGACCAGCACGGTCACCCCGTGATCGGCCAGGGCGTTGATGTGGGACCAGAACTCGCGCCGGGTGACCGGGTCGACCCCCGACGTGGGCTCGTCGAGAAACAGCAGTGGCGGCGCGTGCAGCAGGGCGCAGGCGAGCGAGAGGCGCTGGCGCAGCCCGAGGGGCAGGGCTTCGGCCTGCTGACCGAGCCAGGGCCCGAGGGCGAAGGCCTCCACCATGGCGTCGATGCGCGCCTGCTGGGCGCGGCCGAACAGGCCGTAGATGCCGGCGAAGAACGACAGGTTCTGGGCCACGGTGAGCTGCTTGTAGAGGGAGAACTTCTGGGCCATGTAGCCGAGGCGCTGGCGCGCCGCCGACGGGCTGTGGGCGAGATCGATGCCGGTCACCAGGGCCTGGCCGCCGCTTGGGCGCAGCAGGCCGCACTCCATCTTGAAGGTGGTGGACTTGCCCGCCCCGTTGGGGCCGAGCAGGCCGAAGATCTCGCCCCGGCGCACCGCAAAGCTGACGTCGTCGGTGGCGGCAAAGTCCCCGAAGCGTTTGGTGAGGTGGCGCGCCTCGATCACCGCCTCGGGGGAGACTCCCGGCGGCAGCTCGGCCTCGGCCATGGTGGCGGCCAGGCTCGACTCCCCGCCCGGCCCGCCGCCGAGCAGATCGATGAAAGCATCCTCCAGCCGGGCCGGGGTCGGCACGAAGGCCCCCTCGGAGAGCCCCAGCTCAGTCAGCGGAGGCGGCGCTGCATCGGGGCGCAGCAAGAGGCGCACCCGCTCCCCGGCCACGGCGCCGTCCATCACCGCCGGGTGGGCCAGGGCCCGGCGCAGCAGGGCGCGCCGCGCCCGCCCGTCCAGGTTGCCCGCCTCCAGCAGCCAGCAGCGGCTCGCCATGGCCCCCATCAGATCCGCCGGGGGGCCGCTGGTGCGTACCGCGCCCTCCGCCATCAGCAGCACGTGATCGCACAGCTCAGCTTCATCGAGATAGGCGGTGCTCCAGAGCACCGTCATGCCCCCCTGGGCGAGCTCGCGCACCATCTTCCACAGGGCGCGGCGGCTGATGGGGTCGACCCCGACACTGGGTTCGTCCAGCAGCAGCACCTCGGGCTGGCCGAGCAGGGCGCAGGCTAGCCCGAGTTTCTGCTTCATCCCCCCCGACAGCTTGCCCGCCGGGCGGGCGGTGAAGCGGGCGAGATCGGTGAAGGCGAGCAGCCGGGCAAACGTCGGGCTGCGCTCGGGCTCCACCACGCCGCGCAAGTCGGCGTAGAGGGTGAGGTTCTCCAGCACGCTGAGATCTTCATACAGGCCGAACTGCTGGGGCATGTAGCCGAGGCGTTGGCGCAAGGCATCGCCTTCCTGCACCGGATCGAGCCCGAGCACTCGGCTCTGCCCGGCCTCCGGCTCCAGCAGGCCGGCGAGCAGGCGCAGCAGGGTGCTTTTGCCCGCCCCGTCCGGCCCCACCAGGCCCGTGATGCCGCCGCCCGGTATAGTGGCCGAGATGGCATCCAGCGCCACGCGCTCGCCAAAGCGCTTGGTCAGCCCGTCGAGCCGGATGGCGGCGCTCATGGGGCCAGCCTGACGGTGACCGGCATCCCCTGGCGCAGGGCCGGGTCCGGATCCTGCACCACGATGCGCAGCCGGTAGACCAGGTGGGTACGCAGGTCCGGCGTCTCCACCGATTTGGGCGTGAACTCGGCGCTGGGCGACACAAAGCCCACCACCCCCTGGTAGGGCTGATCCGGTCGAGAGTCGGTGGTGAGCTGCACTCTGGCGCCGCTCGGGAAGTGACCGAGCCAGGGCTCCTCGACGTAGGCGCGCACCCAGACCGGCGCAGTCAGGGAGAGGTTGAAGGCGGTGGCGCCGGCCTGCACCATGCTGCCCGTCTCCACCGCGCGGGTGAGGAGGATGCCGTCGCTCGGGGCGGTCAGGGCCGCGTCCGCAAGGGCCAGCTCGGCGCTGGCAAGCGCCGCCTTGGCCCCCTCCAGCTGGGCATCGGACTGGGCGATCTCCTCGGGGCGGTAGCCGGTCTCGAGCTGGGCCAGCTGCTCGCGGGCGGCGCGTACCTGGGCCCGGGTTTGATCCCGCTGGGAGCGGGCGGTATCGAGCTGGCCGCGGGAGATGGCGCCGGTGGCGGCCAGGGCGCTCTGGCGGCGCCACTGCTTGTCGGCCTCCAGGGCCGCGGCCTCGGCGGCGCTGAGGGACGCCCGGGCGCGGTCCGTCTCCTCGCTGCGATACCCCTTGTGCATCAAGGCGTTGGCGGCGGTGAGCGCGGCCAGATTGGCCCGTGCGCTGTCGCGGTTATGGATGAGCGGCGCCGGGTCGAGGCGAGCCAGCAACTGGCCCGCCTGCACCGCGTCCCCCTCGTCCACCAGCACCTCGCTGACCCGGCCGCCGACCCGAAATGCCAGGTTCACGTCGCGGATGTCGACGTTGCCGTAGAGGACGGAGCCGTCGGCGGGGCGTCCCTGCCACCAGAGATAGCCACCGATCAGGGCCAGTACGAGGGCCACAAGCGCGATACGTTGCTTCATAGGGGTTCTCCTTGGGGATGGCGCAGGCCGCGCAGGGCCCAGACCAGCCGCTGCTGGGCGGCCTCGGGGTTGTCGATGTGGGCGAGGAAGGGGGCAGCCTGCTCGGGCAGCCAGCCGAGCTGGCGTCCGCCGCCGGCGATCACCAGGGGCAGGCCAACCGCCCCCATGATGAAGATCATCAGTTGCACCGGGTCGCCCGCCACCAGCGTTCCTTCGGCCTGGGCCCGCTGCACTTGCTCGAGCAGCAGCAGGGGGTGGCGGCGCGGCAGGCTGAGCAGGAAGCGCTGGGCGGCCCCTTCCCCTGCCAGGGCATCGCCGAACAGGTGGTTGATGAAGCCGCGCTGGCGCCCCACCAGGGCGATCAGCGCCTGCATGGTGGCCTCGAACCGGGTGAGGGCATCGGGGTAGGCGCCGCGGGCGGCCACCGCCTTGAGCTCATCAAAGAGGGGGGCGTACCAGAGCTCCACCAGCTCGTCGATGAAGGCGTCGCGGTTGCCGAAGTGGTAGACGAAGGAGCCGAGGTTTACCCCGGCGGCGGCCGCCAGCTCGCGCACCGTGAGACCGCGCAGCCCCTTGTCGGTGGCAATCTCAAGGCCGGTGTCGAGCAGTTTCTGGCGGGTCGGGTGCATGGTGCCCTCTCCATGGTATACAGATTTTGCATGATTCTTATACGTATGTATAAATCAAGGTGGTAAAAGAGGAAAGCGCTTTTTTTGAGCAGGGATGGGGAGGGCAAGAAAATAAAAACGCCTCCACAAAGGGAGGCGTTTGGAAAACGTGAGGCGCGGGCCTTACAGGATAAAGCGGCTCAGATCCTCGTCTTCAATCAGCTTGCCGAGGTGGGCATTGACGTAGTCGGTGTCGATGACGAAGGTCTGGCCGGACTTCTCGGAGGCGTCGTAGGAGATGTCTTCCATCAGCCGTTCCATCACTGTGTGCAGACGACGGGCGCCGATGTTCTCGGTGCGCTCGTTGACCTGCCAGGCCGCTTCGGCCAGACGGCGGATACCATCTTTGGTGAACTCGATCTTGACCCCTTCGGTGGCCATCAGCGCCTGGTACTGATCGGTCAGGGAGGCGTTCGGCTCGGTCAGGATCCGCTCGAAATCTTCGGTAGTCAGCGCGGTCAGCTCGACCCGGATCGGCAGGCGACCCTGCAGCTCGGGGATCAGGTCGGACGGCTTGGCGATCTGGAAGGCGCCGGAGGCGACAAACAGGATGTGATCGGTCTTGACCATGCCGTGCTTGGTGTTGACGGTGCAACCCTCGACCAGCGGCAGCAGGTCGCGCTGGACCCCTTCACGGGAGACATCCGGGCCCGAGCTCTCGCCGCGCTTGCAGATCTTGTCGATCTCGTCGAGGAAGACGATGCCGTTGTTCTCGACTGCGGCGATGGCCTTTTGCTTCAACTCTTCCGGGTTGACCAGCTTGGCCGCCTCCTCTTCGATCAGCACCTTCATGGCCTCTTTGACCTTGATCTTGCGCTTCTTCTTCTGGTTCTGGCCCAGGTTCTGGAACAGCCCCTGCAGCTGGTTGGCCATCTCTTCCATGCCCGGCGGGGTCATGATCTCGACGCCCATCGGGGAGGCGGCCAGATCCAGCTCGATCTCCTTGTCATCCAGCTGACCTTCCCGCAGCTTCTTGCGGAAGATCTGGCGGGTGTTGGAGTTGTCGGCCTTCTCTTCCTCGCCCCAGGTGTTGCGCGGGTTGGGCAGCAGGGCGTCGAGGATGCGCTCTTCGGCGGCCTCTTCGGCGCGGTATTTCATCTTCTCCATCTCGGTCTCGCGCACCAGCTTGATGGCGACATCGGTCAGATCGCGGATGATGCTGTCCACTTCCTTGCCCACATAGCCCACTTCGGTGAACTTGGTCGCTTCGACCTTGATGAAGGGGGCGTTGGCCAGCTTGGCCAGGCGACGGGCGATCTCGGTCTTGCCGACGCCGGTCGGGCCAATCATCAGGATGTTCTTCGGGGTTACCTCGTGGCGCATCTCTTCATTGAGCTGCATGCGGCGCCAGCGGTTGCGCAGGGCCACGGCCACCGCGCGCTTGGCGTCGGCCTGACCAATGATGTGTCGGTCCAGTTCGTGGACGATTTCTCTCGGGGTCATCTCGGACATGATGGCGTTCCTGTATCCGGGGCGGGCAGGGCCCGCCCCTTGGAAAATGGGGTGGCTGACTTACTTGTCGCTATAGTCCAGCACTTCGATGGTGTGGTTGCCGTTGGTGAAGACGCAGATGTCGCCCGCAATCTTGAGGGACTTCTCGACAATGGTCTTGGCATCCAGCTCGGTGTTTTCCAGCAGGGCGATGGCAGCAGACTGGGCGAAGTTGCCGCCCGAGCCGATGGCGATGAGATCGTGCTCCGGCTGTACCACGTCACCGTTGCCGGTGATGATGAAGGATTTGTGCTCGTCGGCGACGGCCAGCAGGGCCTCGAGGCGGCGCAGGGCGCGATCGGTGCGCCAGTCTTTTGCCAGCGCCACGGCGGCGCGTTCCAGGTTGCCCTGGTGGGCCTGCAGCTTGGCTTCGAAACGCTCGAGCAGGGTGAAGGCATCGGCAGTACCGCCGGCGAAACCTGCCAGCACCTTGCCGTTATAGAGACGGTGAACCTTGCGGGCATTGCCCTTCATGACGGTGTTGCCAAGAGAAACCTGGCCATCGCCACCGATGACGACCTGACCGTTGCGGCGAACTGAAACTATGGTAGTCACTTTACTTACCTCGCTTGAGCCGAATAACGGCCTGAGTGTGCATGAGAGCAGAGATGGGGACGGCATCCGGGCTTTTCAACCCCGCCCGTCGCAGGGCGCCAGTTGGCTGGGGGCAAGGCAGGCATGAAAAAAAGGGGCCGGGTTTTGCAACCCGGCCCCTCGCTGTCAGGAGACACTTACCCTTTCTTGGGAATACAGCCGCTGATGCCCGAGCTTTGCAGCTTGCGGTTGGCCGCATCGGCGGCCGCCTTGCCGTTGAAGGGGCCCACCATCACCTTGTAGACGGTGCCGTTGGCACCGTTGATCACCTGCAGGCTGGAGGAGAGGCCGGCGGTGAAGGCGATGCGCGCCTTGAGGGACTCGGCGGAATCCTGCGAACGCAGGGCGGCGCACTGCATCATGTAGCGACCGCTGTCGGCGGCGGCAGTCTGGGCCGCCTTGGCCTTGGCAGCCTCGGCACGTTCCCGCTCCAGCTCGGCACGGATCTCGCGTTCCATCCGTTCCCGCTCGGCCTTGCGGTCGATCACCTGCTCCTGGGCGCTGGCGACCGGCGCCCCCGTGGCCGGGTTGGACGGATAGGGTTGCTGGCCGAGCGGTGTGCCCGGCTGGGGAATATTGGTCGGTACCGGTTGTGGCAATTTATCCGGCTGCAGGGTGACGGTCGGTGCCGGAGGTGGCGGCACACCCGGTTGGGGCGGCGGTTCGATCACATCGACCTGCTTGTTCTCCAGCCGTTCGATGTAGCTCCACTTCTCCTGGGGAAGACCATTGTTCTGGGCCTTGGGCTTGTTGGCCTTCACCTGCTCTTCGATGGTGGGGGCATCGTTGCCCTTGCCATTGATCATGTAGAGGAAGGCGCCAAAACCTACCAGCAGTGCACCGGCCAGCAGGGCCGGGATAACAGGAAAGCGGCGAGGCGCCGCTTTCCTGGTGTTGCGACCACCCGCCCGACGTCGCGGGCGGTTGCCGACATAATCCCGGGTTGCCATCTATTACATGCGCTCCAGGGTGTGGATGCCCAGTACGCCAAGGCCCAGTTTCAGCACCTTGGCGGTGGCGGCGCACAGCAGCAGACGGCTCTGGCGAGTGGCCTCGTCGACGCCATCCTTGTTGATCGGGCAGGCTTCGTAGAAGGTCATAAAGTTGCCGGACAGCTCGTACAGATAGGTACAGAGCAGGTGCGGCATGCCCTTGTCCGCCACGCCGTTGACCGCGTCTGAGAACTGGATCAGCTTCTGGGCCAGCACCTCTTCCGCCTCTTCGCTCAGGATCACCTTGCCGGTCAGGGTCTCGGCATTGATGCCGGCCTTGCGGAAGATGGACTGGATCCGGGTGTAGGCGTACTGCAGGTAAGGGGCAGTGTTGCCTTCAAACGACAGCATCAGATCCCAGTCGAAGATGTAGTCGGTGGTGCGGTTTTTGGAGAGATCCGCATACTTGACCGCACCCATGGCGATGGCGTGCACCACCTCGGCCTTCTCCTCGGCGGAGAGATCGCTGTTGCGGCTCTCCAGCAGGGCGGCGGCGCGCTCCTCGGCTTCGTTCAGCAGGTCGACCAGCTTGACGGTGCCACCGGAACGGGTCTTGTAGGGACGGCCATCCTTGCCCAGCATCATGCCGAAGGCGTGGTGCTCGAGGGGCACGGAGTCCGGCACATAGCCCGCCTTGCGGGTGATAGTCCAGGCCTGCATCAGGTGCTGGTGCTGACGGGAGTCGATGAAGTACATGACACGGTCGGCGCCCAGGGTTTCATAACGGTACTTGGCACAGGCGATGTCGGTGGTGGTGTAGAGGAAGCCGCCATCGCTCTTCTGGATGATGACGCCCATGGGCTCGCCATCCTTGTTCTTGAACTCGTCCAGGAAGACGACGGTGGCCCCTTCGCTTTCGACCGCCAGCCCGCGGGCTTTCAGGTCGGCCACGATTTCCGGCAGCATGTCGTTGTACATGGACTCGCCCATGATGTCTTTGTCGGTCAGGGAGACATTCAGGCGGTCATAGTTGCGCTGGTTCTGCTCCATGGTCATGTCGACCAGCTTCTTCCACATGGAGCGGCAGTACTCGTCACCGCCTTGCAGCTTGACCACGTAGTTACGGGCACGCTCGGCGAAGGCTTCGTCTTCGTCATACAGACGCTTGGCCTGGGTGTAGAAGGCTTCCAGATCCTTGAGCTGCATGTCGCTGGCGTGCTCGTTCTCCATCTTTTCCAGATAGGCGATCAGCATGCCGAACTGGGTACCCCAGTCACCGATGTGGTTGGCACGAACCACTTTATGGCCGAGGAACTCCAGGGCGCGAGCGGCCACGTCACCGAGGACGGTGGAGCGGATGTGGTGCACCGCCATCTCTTTCGCCACGTTCGGGGCTGAGTAGTCCACCACCACGGTCTGCGGCGCAGGCAGCTTCACGTTGGCATTGGCACTGGCCACCACGGCTTCCACCTGACCGGCCAGCCAGCTGGGGTCGAAGAAGAAGTTGATGAAGCCGGGGCCGGCGATCTCGACCTTGGCGATCAGATCGGAGGCGGGCAGGTGCTCGATGATGGCGGCAGCCAGCTCACGGGGATTCTTGCGGGCCGGTTTGGCCAGCAGCATGGCCAGGTTGGTGGCCAGGTCGCCGTGAGCTTTTTCCTTGCATCGGTCTACTTGCACGCGGGCTTCCAGGTCCGCCGGCAGGATGCCCGCTGACTTGAGATTGGCTACCGTTTGTTCAAGTAGATGATGAATATGCTCTTTCATAACTGACCACCAAGGTTGCGCGTCGAAAAATGACTGATATATAAGGGCGTGAATTTTACCCGCATCGGCCGGAGAAAACTATAGGGATGACCCGCCGCTCACAGTCGGGCGGATAATTCACTGTTTTTGGCGCCAATATCCGGAAAATTAACCGCAATATGGTGCTTATCCATTTCTACTGCATATCGAAGCGGCTTGTCCAGGCTATTTTCCCCTGATTGTTAAGGGTTTTTTCCTTGCCATGACGGAGCAACCCTGCTCCGACGACAGGATCAGCGCAGCCTGCTCTTCTGCCCGGTCGTGACGGAGATGAAGGATTTGTTCGAGGCTTTTTGGTTGGAACTGTCAGATTAGGGGTAGTAGAGATCAAAAAAAGGGACCGATATGGTCCCTTTTTACTTGGCTGGCGCAGGTTGTCAGGCCACGAACACCAGATAGACGGCGAAGGCCACCACGAAGCGGTAGATGGCGAACGGGATGAAGTCGAGGCGACGGATCAGCGCCAGGAAGGTCTTGATGGCAAACATGGCCACCACGAAAGCAGTGATGAAGCCAACCGCGAACATGGGGAAATCCGCCATGGAGAGGAAGTCGCGGCTCTTGTAGAGATCCAGCGTGCTGGCCGCCATCATCATGGGCACTGCCATGATGAAGGAGAACTCGGCCGCCGCGTGGCGGCTGATCCCCATCAGCATGCCGCCGCTGATGGTGGCGCCGGAGCGGGAGAAGCCTGGCCAGAGGGCCAGACACTGGAACAGGCCAATGCCGAACGCCTGCTTGTAGCTGATGTCGTCCAGGGTGTCGGCGGTGACGGCGGGACGGAACTTCTCGGCGATGATCAGCAGGATGCCGCCTGCCACCAGGGCATACATGACGGTGACCGGGCCAAACAGGTTGGCCTTGATCCAGCTGTGGATAGCCAGACCGATGACGATGGCGGGCAACATGCCGAGGATGACGTGGATCAGCGACAGAGTGGCGTGACCAGGATCGGGCTTCTGGCCGAAGTGGATGCCGATGAGGCCAAACAGACGGCGCCAGAAGACGGCGACTACCGCCAGGATGGAACCCAGCTGGATCACCACTTCGAAGGTGGCAGCCTTGGGTCCTTCAAAGCCCAGCAGATGGCCGACGATGATCATGTGGCCGGTAGAGGAGACGGGGAGGAACTCGGTCAGCCCCTCAACGACGCCCAGAATAAAGGCGACCAGCAGGCTATAGGTGTCAGTCATCGAACAAAAAGTCCTTACTTCGTTGATGTAAAAGCCGGGTTGATGCAAAAAATCCCCGAGAGTGCTCCCGGGGCGGCTTATCTTGCTCGATTGTCAGTAAGGTGGCTATGTAAAAATGATGAAACCTTTAAGTCAGTCGCGGATGAATCGGTAGCGGGTCTGATGGCGGTATTGCTGGCCTGGCAGCAGCCAGACATCCCCCAGTTCGGGACGATTCGGGCTGTCCGGAAACTGCTGTGCCTCCAGACAGAAGCCGTCGTGGTCCCGCAAAATCTGGCCATCGCGACCCGCTGTGCCGGCCAGCCAGTTGCCGGTGTAGAACTGCAGCGAAGGCTGGTTGGTGTAGACCTCCATCGCCAGTTGCCGATCTGCGGAAACCACCCGGGCCGCCCACTCCTGCTCGGGGCCATTTAGCACAAAGGCGTGATCGTAGCCTTTGGCCTGGCGCTGCTGGGGATGGCTCAGCCAATCCTGGCCGATGGGGCGCTCATGGCGCAGGTCGAAGGGGCCTGCCACCGGCGTGACCGTGAGCGGCAGGCCGCTCGGGTCGGTGGGCAGGAAATGATCGGCATTGAGGCTGATGGTGTGACCGAGTACGTCGCCGCCGTCCGGACGGTTGCCATCCAGATTGAAGTAGGCGTGGCTGGTGAGGCTGACCGGGGTCGGCGCATCTGTGCTGGCACGAAACTCCACCACCAGATCGCTTTGCTCCAGCCGGTACTCCAGGGTCACCCTCAGGTTGCCGGGAAAGCCTTGATCCCCCGCCTTTGATAGCAAAGCCAGCCTGACCCGATCCGCCTCAAGCTCCCTGATCTGCCAGGTACGGCGATGAAAGCCCTCCCTGCCGCCGTGCAGGCAGTGGGGCGGCTGGTTGGTATCGAGGGGCCAGCGCTCGCCCCCTCGTACCAGCTCGGCTCCGCCGATGCGGTTGGCAAAGCGCCCAGCCACGGCCCCCAGCCACACCTGTTGGTCGGGGTAAGCCTGATCGGCGCAGCCCAGCAACACCTCGCGTCGCTCCCCCGCGACCGGCAGGGTGAGGGAGGTGAGGGTGGCTCCGAAGTCGAGGCCGCGCAGGCGCAGCCCCTCCTCGTTTTCCAGTTCGAAGGCCGTCATAGCCTGCCTGCTCCGGCACTGGCCCGGCAGACATAGCAATCGGCCTTGAGGCCAAAGCGGGCCGGGTACTCGGCATCGACCGCCGCGATCACGCTGGCCACCTTGTCCGGGCGCAGCAGGGCGACCACGCAGCCGCCAAAGCCGCCTCCGGTCATCCGCACGCCACCTTCGTCGCCGATCCTGGCCTTGATGAGTTCCACCAGGCCGTCGATGGGAGGAACCGTGATCTCGAAATCATCGCGCATGGCTGCATGAGACTGGGCCATCAGCTCGCCGAGACGTACCAGCTCGCCGCGCTCCAGCGCATCGGCGGCGGCCAGCGTGCGCGCATTTTCGCCCACCACATGGCGGGCGCGGCGATAACAGGCCTCATCCAGCCCGGCCTTGCCCGCCTCCAGGGCGGCCAGATCCAGATCGCGCAGCGCCCTGACCCCGTAGTGACGGGCGGCGGTTTCACACTGCTGGCGGCGAGTGTTGTATTCGCTGTCCACCAGGCCGCGGCGTACGTTGGAGTTGACGATCAGCACCGTCAGATCGGCCGGCATGGTGATGAGGCGGGTTTCCAGCGAGCGGCAGTCGAGCAGCAGGGCGTGATCCTGCTTGCCACTGGCAGAGATCATCTGATCCATGATGCCGCAGTTGCAGCCGACGAACTGGTTCTCTGCCTGCTGGCCGTTGAGGGCGATCTCGGCCTGGCTGATGGCGAGACTCTGGGCCTCCTTGAAGGCCTGGCCGATGGCCACTTCCAATGAGGCGGAAGAGGAGAGCCCGGCCCCCTGGGGTACGTTGCCGGAGACCACCAGATCGAGGCCGCGCAGGGCATGACCACGCTCTTGCAGGTATTTCACCACGCCGCGGATGTAGTCGCTCCAGCGTTGGCCGGGGTGGCGCTCGATGGGTTGGTTCAGGTCGAACTGATCGCGCTGGTTGTCGTAGTCGGCGGCGATCACCTGCACCAGGTTGTCATCCCGCAGGCCGATGGCGACACAGGTTTCATAGTCGATGGCGCAGGGCAGCACGAAGCCGTCGTTGTAGTCGGTGTGTTCGCCGATGAGGTTGACGCGGCCGGGGGCGCGTACCAGCAAGGAGGGCGCTTTGGCAAACTGTTCGGCAAAGACGGCGCTGACGCGTTGGCTCGGGGTCATGGGGTTTCCTCATTGGCTGGGGTGATCTGGTTGTAATGAACGGGAGAGAGGGCGCGCAGTCGCTCGGCCGCCTGCTCCGGAGTCAGGTCGCGCTGGGTCTCGGCCAGCATCTCGAAGCCCACCATAAATTTGCGCACGCTGGCTGAACGTAAAAGCGGCGGATAGAAGTGGGCGTGCAACTGCCAGGCCTCGGGGCAATCCGAGCGGGGCGGCGCGAAGTGCCAACCCATGGAGTAGGGGAAGCTGCATTCGAACAGGTTGTCGTAGCGGCTGGTGAGTTCCTTGAGCGCTACCGCCAGATCCTGCTGCTGGGCCGGGGTCATATCCAGCATGGAAGGAATATGAACCTTGGGCAGCAGCAGGGTCTCGAACGGCCAGGCCGCCCAGAAGGGCACCACCGCCAGCCAGTGCTCGGTCTCCACCACGATGCGGGATCGGTCGGCCAGCTCCCGCTCCACATACTCCAGCAGCATGGGGCGACCGTGCTCGGCCAGCCAGTCGCGTTGATGTTGATCCTCGCGGGCGATCTCGTTGGGCAGGAAGTCACTGCCCCACAGCTGGCCATGGGGGTGAGGGTTGGAGCAGCCCATGACGGCCCCTTTGTTTTCAAACACCTGCACCCATTCCCACTGCTCTGACAGCTCGGCGACCTGCGCCATCCAGGTGGTGATCACCCCCTCGATGGCAGGCAGGGGCAGCTCGGGCAGCGTCTTGCCATGATCCGGCGAGAAACAGATGACCCGGCTGGTACCACGGGCGGCCTCCAGTTTCAGCAAGGGGTCGCCGGCGGTGTCGGCGGCCGGGGTGTCCTGCATCAGGGCGGCGAAGTCGTTGGTAAAGACGAAGGTGCCCTGATAGTCGGGGTTGATGTCACCAGTGACCCGCTTGTTGCCTGCACAGAGGAAACAGTCGGGATCGTGGGCCTGTTGGGGGGCCTGGCTCACCTTCTCCACCTGCCCCTGCCAGGGGCGCTTGGCCCTGTGGGGAGAGACCAGCACATACTGGCCGGTCAGCGGATTGAAGCGGCGATGGGGATGATCGACGGGGTTGAACATCATCTCTCCTGATAAGGTATTGAAAATAAGGTCATTGTTTCGCGGGAGTCGGCATGCCTACTCCCCGTAGCCATTGGGGTTGTTGGCTTGCCAGCGCCAGCTGTCGGCACACATGGCGGCGACATCCCGGGTGGCCTTCCAGCCCAACTCGCACATCGCCTTGGACGGGTCGGCCCAGCAGGCGGCGATGTCGCCCGGGCGTCTTGGCTCGATGCGGTAGGGGAGCGGCTTGCCGCAGGCAGCAGAAAAAGCAGTGACCAGTTGCAGCACGCTCTGGCCCTGGCCCGTGCCCAGGTTGTAGGCATGTACGCCGCCATGACCGGCGCAGCGCTGCAGCGCTTTGACGTGTCCCTCGGCGAGATCCATCACGTGGATATAGTCGCGTACTCCTGTGCCATCCGGGGTAGGGTAATCGTTACCAAAGACCGAGAGGCAGTCACGACGGCCGATGGCTACCTGGGTGATGTAGGGCATCAGGTTGTTGGGGATCCCCTGGGGATCTTCTCCCATGGTGCCCGACTCGTGGGCGCCGACCGGATTGAAGTAGCGCAGCTGCGTCATGCTCCAGTGGGGCTCGGCGGCCTGCAGATCCTCCAGGATCTCCTCGATGATCAGCTTGGATCGCCCGTAGGGATTGGTGGCGCTGCGGGGGAAATCCTCCCGGATGGGCAGGCTGGCGGGATCGCCATAGACGGTGGCCGAGGAGCTGAACACCAGGTTGTGGACGTCGGCCCGCTTCATCGCCTGCAGCAGGGCGAGGGTGCCGCTCAGGTTGTTCTCGTAGTAGTCGAGGGGGATGCGGGTCGATTCGCCCACGGCCTTCAGCGCGGCGAAGTGGATCACCGCATCGATACTGTGTTCGGCAAAGATGCGATCAAGCAGGGCCTGGTCGCGAATATCCCCTTGATAAAAAACGGGTAATTGACCGCTGATCGCTGCTACCCGAGTCAATACGCCGGGCTTGCTGTTGCAGAGGTTGTCGACAACCACGGGGATCATGCCTGCTGCCTGCAAGGCCAGACAGGTATGGCTGCCGATATATCCACAGCCGCCGGTGACCAGAACCTTCATCTTGCTCTCCACTGAAAACGTGTCTGGAAGGAGTCTAGCCGAGGGGACGGCGAGCAAACTGTGAGCTTGCTTGCAAAACAGTGTAAACGATTACACTGTTTTTATGATCCCAATGATGACAGATATTCCTTTCGTCACTATTTTCAATGAGTTTGCTGGGTATAATGGCGCCATTGTGGACTGTGAAATAAGTGAAAACAGCATGAGTACTATCAAGGATGTCGCCCGTTTGGCGAATGTGTCGGTGGCAACGGTTTCACGGGTGATGAACAACTCGCCCAAGGCCAGTGCGGCATCCCGTGCTGCGGTACAACAGGCCATGGCGGAGCTGGGTTATACCCCCAATGCCAACGCACGGGCACTGGTGAACCAGACCTGCGACACCATGGGAGTGGTGGTGGGCGACGTGGCCGATCCCTTCTTCGGCGCCCTGGTAAAGGGGGTCTCTGCCGTGGCTGTCGAGCAGAATCTGCATCTGCTGATGGGCAACGGTTTTCACAAGGCACGTCAGGAGCGCGAGGCGATCGAGCTGCTGATCGGCAAGCGCTGCGAGGCGCTGGTGGTGCACAGCAAGGCACTCAGCGATGAGGAACTCTGCGATTACGCCATGCGGGTGCCAGGCATGGTGCTGATCAACCGAGATATCCCGGCTCTTCGCGGGCGCTGCATCGCCCTCAACAACCGGCTGGGAGCGGCCACGGCCACCCGTCACCTGATCGAGCTGGGGCACCGTCATATCGCCTTCATCAGTTCCGATCATGCCATCGAGGATGCCACCTTGCGGCAACAGGGGTATCAGGACGGCTTGCGGGAAGCGGGTCTGGTCGCCGATCCGGAGCTTGTCGAGAGCGGGCCTCCCAACGAGGAAGGGGGCGAGCAGGCCATGCTCAATCTGCTGGCAAAAGGGGTTCGGGTGACAGCCGTGGTGGCTTACAACGACGCCATGGCAGCGGGGGCCATCTCGGTGCTGGCTGACAATGGCCTGCGGGTGCCGGAGGAGGTCTCGGTAGTGGGTTTCGATGACATCATCTATGCCAGATACCTCAGACCCAAGCTCTCGACCATGCGCTATCCCATTGAACTGATGGCATCCCAGGCAGCCAAGCTGGCGTTGCAGCTGGCCGCGGGGGAGGGTGAAGCGCAGCAGAACCGCATCTATACCCCGACCCTAATCAACCGCCATTCGGTCGCGCCGGTGCGGGCCGGATAGGGGGAATGGGTGAGCCATGGTTAACCATCCCGGCTGATGGCGCTGTAGTTTTACCGGTTTTAATTGTTTTTACTCCGTTTTACTTAACAAAATCAGTGTAATCGTTTACATTGCTGTGAGCGAGATCGCCGTTCCCTGCGTCGGACTTCTCTAAACTGAATACGTTTTCGTATCGGTGGAGAGTATCTGAATGCTCAGGGAGATAGTAGCGCGTCAGGATTGGCAGAGCCAGGCGATTACCTCGGTGAATCGCTTGCCTGCCCACACCCCCTTGTTCAGCTGGCGCAACGAGGAGGATGCCCGGCTCGACAGGGCCTCGCTCTCCAGATTGTCACTGGATGGTGAGTGGCGTTTCTCCTTCTTTGCGGCCCCCGAACTGGTGCCGGAGGGTTGGCTAAAGGGCGATCTGGCGAATGCCTGCCCCATCCTGGTGCCCGGCAACTGGCAGCTGGATGCAGCCTACCCTGGGAATCGCCCGCTGACCGACGGTCCCATCTACACCAACATCAAGTATCCGTTTCCCTGCGATCCCCCCAGAGTACCGACCGACAATCCGACCGGCTGTTACTCCCGTGAGTTCGAGTTGCCCGCCGACTGGTTGGCCAGCGGTCAGAGCCGTATCATTTTCGACGGGGTGAGCAGCGCTTTTCATCTCTTCTGCAATGGCCACTGGGTCGGTTACTCCCAGGACAGCCGACTGCCCGCCGAATTCGATCTGACCCCCTGTCTGCGAGCGGGCAAGAACCGGCTGGCGGTGCTGGTGCTGCGCTGGTCGGACGGTGCCTATCTGGAAGATCAGGACATGTGGTGGCTGTCGGGGATCTTCCGCTCCGTCAGCCTGCTTCATAAGCCGGTCCGCCATCTGGTGGACATGCGGGTCACACCCGTGCTCGATGCCTGCTATCGGGATGGTCGCCTCAAGATTGAACTGCAGGCGGCCAATGCCGCCGGGCTGTCGGTGGTGGCCAATCTCTATGACGGCAGCGAGCGGGTTGCAACTCTGCGCCAGCCGATCGGCACTCAAGCCATTGACGAGAAAGGGGCTTATGACGATCGCGTCGAATTGTGGTTGGCTCTGGCGGCGCCGCGCAAGTGGAGCGCCGAGACCCCCAACCTTTATCGCCTGACCCTGACTCTGCTGGATGAGCAGGGTGAGGCCATTGAGAGCGAGGCCTGCGACGTGGGCTTTCGGGTGGTGGAGATCCGTGACGGCTTGCTGCGGGTCAACGGTCAGCCGCTGCTCATTCGTGGCGCCAACCGTCACGAGCACCATCCCGCCAGGGGCTATGCCATCGATCTTGCCACCATGGAGCAGGATCTTCGGCTGATGAAGCAGCACAACTTCAATGCCCTGCGTTGCTCCCACTACCCCAATCATCCGGCACTCTACCGGTTGTGCGACAGGCTGGGGCTCTATGTGGTGGACGAGGCGAATCTGGAGACCCACGGCATGACCCCCATGGGGCGGCTGGCGCGAGATCCCGCCTGGAGCAGCGCCTTCCTGGAGCGTGCCACCCGCATGGTGGCCCGTGATTTCAATCACCCCTGCATCATCATCTGGTCCCTCGGCAACGAGTCCGGCTATGGCCCGGCCCACGATGCCATGTATGGCTGGATCAAGCGCAGCGACCCGAGCCGTCCGGTGCAGTATGAGGGGGGCGGAGCCGATACCCCGGCCACCGACATCATCTGCCCCATGTATGCCCGCACTCATCAGGATCAACCCTTCCCGGCGGTGCCCAAGTGGGCACTGGCCAAGTGGATTGGTCTGCCCGGCGAGACCCGGCCGCTGATCATGTGCGAATACGCCCACGCCATGGGCAACAGCCTGGGGGGCTTTGCCCACTACTGGCAGGCGTTTCGTGATCATCCGAGACTGCAGGGCGGCTTTGTCTGGGACTGGGTCGATCAGGGACTCGACAAATACACGACCGACGGTCGCCACTACTGGGGCTACGGTGGTGACTTTGGCGATCGGCAAAACGATCGCCAGTTCTGCTGCAACGGCCTGCTGTTTCCCGATCGCACGCCTCATCCTGGTCTGTTCGAGGCAAAACGGGCCCAGCAGCCATTCCGGTTTACGCTGGTGGGTCATGCGCCGCTGCGGGTGCAGATCGAGAGTGAATATCTGTTCCGTGCAACCGACAACGAGTGGCTGCGCTGGCGGCTGTGCGAAAACGGGCGCTTGCTGCATGAGGGAGAGATTTCCCTCGCGTTGGCGCCCCTGGGCCGGTGCGAGCTGACGCTGGTCGATACCTTGCCGGAATTCGCGCCTGGCGCTCTGGTCTGGCTCGATCTGGCCATCGTTCAGCCTGCCGCCACCCCCTGGTCCGGGGCGGGCCATGAGGTGGCCCGTCAGCAATTTATGTTGCCTGCCCCCTTGGCGCTACCGGCTCCAGTCACTCCGGCAACCCTGACTGAATCCCCCGAGGGATGGCTTGCCTGTGGTGGTGACAACCAGTGGCGGCTGGACAGAGCGAGCGGCCGCATCATTAGCTGGCTGAAGGGGGGGCAGGAGCAGTTGCTGGCGCCGATCGGGGATCACTTCTACCGGGCACCGCTCGACAACGATATCGGCACCAGCGAGGCGGATCACGCGGATCCCGACTCCTGGATCGCCCGCTGGCAGGCCTGCGGCCTTATCAACTGGCAGCATCGCTGCCTCGGCATGGTGGCATCAGAGGGCGAGATCCGGGTGCACCACGGTTATTTCCACGATGGGCAATTGCTGGTGGTCTGCCAGTGGCGACACGGCTTCACCAGCGAGGGGGCCATGACTCTCGAGATAGAGACGGAGCTGGCGCCTTCACTCCCCTCTCTGCCCCGTATCGGCCTGCTGCTGCACCTGGCCGGTGTGCCGGAGCGGGTCGATTGGTTGGGACGCGGCCCCCACGAGAACTATCCGGATCGTCTGCTGGGGGCGGATCTGGGGCACTGGAGTGTGCCGCTGGCCGCCATGCACACCCCTTACATCTTCCCTTCCGACAACGGGTTGCGTTGCGACAGCCGCTGGTTACAGCTGGGGGAGGTGAGGGTGACGGGGACCTTCCATTTCAGCGTCAGCCGCTTCAGCCAGCAGCAGCTCGCCGCCGCGCGTCACCAGAGCGATCTGGTGGCAGAAGAGGGGATCCATGTCTGCCTTGATGGCGTCCACATGGGGGTCGGCGGGGATGACTCCTGGAGCCAGAGCGTGCGGCCCGAGTACCAGTTGACGGCACGCCGCTACCATTGGCGTTGCACCCTGATGTGAGCCGTTTTGACAACCTGGCCACAACGACTAGCCTCAACAGACCAGGATTGATTGAGTCTCAAAGATTGTTCTTGAGTTTATGTATTTGAAAAATAATAAAAAGGTTTCAATGTAACAAAGTGTAATCGTTTCCATTTCGTTGTGAGGATCACAGAAGGAATCACAACAAACCGATTACATTTACTGGCGCTTGCTCAATTGCTCGCCACCCTACAACACAGATAGATACATCGGAGCACACATAATGAAAAAACTCACCACAGTTGCCACCCTGTTGATGGGCCTGATGGCCGGTGCCACTGCCCATGCCGAAACCCGGATCGGGGTCACCGTTTACAAATACGACGACAACTTCATGTCGGTCGTACGCAAGGCCATCGAGAAGGAGGCGGCAGCCAATCCGGACGTGGAGCTGTTGATGAATGACTCCCAGAACGATCAGTCCAAGCAGAACGATCAGATCGACGTGCTGCTGGCCAAGGGGGTGAAGGCCCTGGCCATCAACCTTGTTGACCCGGCGGCGGCCCCCGTGGTGATCGAGAAGGCCCGTGGTGAAGATGTGCCTGTGGTGTTCTACAACAAGGAACCGAACGCCACCGACCTGGCCAGCTATGACAAGGCTTATTACGTAGGTACCGACTCCAAGGAGTCCGGCATTATCCAGGGTCAGCTGATTGCCAAGCACTGGAAAGCCAATCCGGCCTGGGATCTGAACAAGGATGGCGTCATCCAGTTCGTGCTGCTGAAAGGCGAACCGGGCCACCCGGATGCGGAAGCCCGCACCACCTACGTGGTCAAGACCCTGAACGAGGGTGGCATCAAGACCCAGCAGCTGCACATGGATACCGGTATGTGGGATACCGCCATGGCGAAAGACAAGATGGATGCCTGGATCTCCGGCCCCAACGCCGACAAGATCGAAGTGGTCATTGCCAACAACGACGGCATGGCAATGGGCGCTGTTGAATCCCTCAAGGCTCAGGGCAAGACCGCCATTCCGGTGTTCGGTGTCGATGCGTTGCCGGAGGCCCTGGCGCTGGTCAAGAGCGGTGCCATGGCCGGTACCGTGCTGAACGATGCGACCAACCAGGCCAAGGCCACCTTCGATCTGACCAAGAACCTGGCCGAAGGCAAACCCGCCGGTGAAGGCACCAGCTGGAACATTGTCGACAAGGTCGTCCGTGTTCCCTACGTCGGTGTCGATAAAGACAACCTGTCCCAGTTCCAGTAATCCTCCCCTTCAGGGCAAGGGAGATCCCCTTGCCCTCTGTTTCAACCAGATGTGATGGCTGATATGACAACACAGCAACAATCAGAATGGCTGTTGGAGATGATTGACGTCAGTAAGAGCTTTCCTGGCGTCAAGGCACTCGATAATGTCAATTTACGGGTCCGTCCTCATTCTGTGCATGCGTTGATGGGCGAGAACGGGGCGGGGAAATCCACGCTGCTCAAGTGCCTGTTCGGCATCTACGAGAAGGATCAGGGCAAGATCTTCTTCAAGGGGCAGGAGATCAACTTCACCTCCTCCAAGGAGGCGCTGGAGAACGGTGTCTCCATGGTGCATCAGGAGCTGAACCTGGTGCTGCAACGCTCCGTGATGGACAACATGTGGCTCGGTCGCTACCCCACCAGGGGGTGGTTCATCGACCATGACAAGATGTATGACGACACCAAGCAGATCTTCGACGAGCTGGATATCGACATCGACCCCAGGGTCAAGGTGGCGACCCTGTCGGTCTCCCAGATGCAGATGATCGAGATCGCCAAGGCGTTCTCCTACGATGCCAAGATCGTCATCATGGACGAACCCACCTCCTCCCTGACCGAGAAAGAGGTCAACCACCTCTTCAAGATCATCAACAAGCTCAAGGAGAAGGGGTGCGGCATCGTCTACATCTCCCACAAGATGGAAGAGATCTTCCAGCTCTGTGACGAGATCACCATATTGCGGGATGGCCAGTGGGTGGCGACCCAGCCCCTCAAGGGGATGACCATGGATCAGATCATCGGCATGATGGTCGGTCGCGAGCTCACCCAGCGCTTCCCGGAGAAAACCAACCAGCCGAAAGAGGTGATCCTCGAGGTCGAGCACCTGACGGCGAAGAACCAGCCCTCCATCCAGGACATCACCTTCAACCTGCACAAGGGGGAGATCCTTGGCATCGCCGGTCTGGTGGGGGCCAAGCGTACCGACATCGTCGAAACCCTGTTCGGCATCCGTGAGCATGTCGAGGGTAGCATCCGGCTTCATGGCAAGGAGATCGCGAACCACAACGCCCACGAGGCGATTCGCAACGGTTTCGCCCTGGTTACGGAAGAGCGTCGTTCCACCGGCATTTATTCCCGTCTCGACATCGCCTTCAACTCCCTGATCGCCAACATGGACAACTACAAGGGCTCCATGGGGCTGCTCAGCGACCAGAAAATGAAGAGCGACACCCAGTGGGTCATCGACTCCATGCGGGTCAAGACACCGACCCAGCAGACCCAGATCGGCTCCCTCTCGGGGGGCAACCAGCAGAAGGTGATCATCGGCCGCTGGCTGCTGACCCAGCCGGAGATCCTGATGCTGGACGAGCCGACCCGCGGCATCGATGTAGGGGCCAAGTTCGAGATCTATCAGCTCATCCTGGAGCTGGCGAAGAAGGACAAGGGCATCATCATCATCTCGTCCGAGATGCCGGAATTGCTCGGGATCACCGACCGCATCCTGGTGATGAGCAATGGCCGGGTCGCCGGGATCGTCAATACCAAAGAAACTGACCAGAGCGAGATATTGCGTCTGGCATCTCTGTACCTCTAGAGACAGGAAGACATTTATGGAGTCGGCAAAAAATTTCAATCTGATGCAGGCGCTCAAGGAGAACGGCATCTATGTGGTGCTGCTGGTGCTGCTGATGATCATCGTCATCAAGGAACCCTCGTTCCTGAGCCTCACCAACCTCAGCAACATCCTGACCCAGTCCTCGGTGCGGGTCATCATTGCCCTCGGGGTGGCGGGCATCATCATCACCCAGGGGACTGACCTGTCGGCCGGTCGCCAGGTGGGCCTGGCGGCGCTCATCGCGGCGACCATGCTGCAGGCGCTGACCAACGTCAACAAGGTCTTCCCGACCCTGGGCGAGGTGCCCATCCCGGTGGTGATCCTGCTGGTGTGCGCCGTCGGTGCCCTGATTGGCCTCATCAACGGCCTGATCGTGGCCTACCTGAACGTGACCCCCTTCATCACCACCCTGGGGACCATGATCATCGTCTACGGTATCAACTCCCTCTATTTCGATTCGGTGGGCGCTTCACCGGTAGCCGGCTTCGATCCCCGCTTCTCCAGCTTCGCGCAGGGCTTTATCCGGATAGGAGGCTTCAAGCTGTCGTATCTGACCTTCTACGCGGCCATCGCCAGCGTGTTCGTCTGGGTGTTGTGGAACAAGACCCGCTTTGGCAAGAACATCTTCGCCATCGGTGGCAACCCGGAAGCGGCCAAGGTCTCCGGTGTCAACGTAGCGGTCAACCTGGTGATGATCTATGCCCTGGCCGGCGTCTTCTACGCCTTCGGCGGCATGCTGGAGGCGGGCCGGATCGGCAGTGCCACCAACAACCTGGGCTTCATGTACGAGCTGGACGCCATCGCCGCCTGTGTGGTGGGCGGGGTATCGTTCGCCGGCGGCGTGGGTACCGTGGCCGGGGTGATCACCGGGGTACTCATCTTCACCCTGATCAACTACGGTCTGACCTATATCGGCGTCAGCCCCTACTGGCAGTTCATCATCAAGGGCGGCATCATCATTCTGGCGGTGGCGCTGGACTCCATGAAGTACGCCAAGAAGAAGTAATAGCAACTGCCCGCAGGCAGTACGGAAATAAAAAAACAGGGCCATCCGGCCCTGTTTTTTTATTTGTTTCTTACGGCTTAACCGGCCTTGCGCTTTAAATAGACCCCGGCTTCCATGTGGTGGGTCCAGGGGAACTGGTCGAACAGGGCGAAGCGGGCGATCTCGTGGGTCTCGCCGAGCACCTGCATGTTGGCCTGCAGGGTCTCGGGGTTACAGGAGATGTAGAGGATGTTGTCGTAATCCTGCACCAGCTTGACGGTGGCATCGTCGAGACCGGCGCGGGGCGGGTCGACGAAGATGGTGTTGCACTGGTAAGCAGAGAGGTCGACCCCCTTGAGGCGGTTGAACTCCCGTTCGCCGCGCATCGCCATGGTGAACTCCTCGGCAGACATGCGCAGGATGATCAGGTTGTCGACTCCGTTGGCGGCGATGTTGTACTGGGCTGAATCCACGCTTGGTTTGGCGATCTCGGTGGCCAGCACCTTGCGGAAATTCTGGGCCAGGGCGATGGAGAAGTTGCCGTTGCCGCAGTAGAGCTCCAGCAGGTCGCCCTCGCTGCCTCGGGTCACGTCCAGCGCCCAGCCCAGCATCTGCTCGTTGATGGCGGCGTTGGGCTGGGTGAAGCTGTTCTCCACCTGCTTGTAGGTGAGCTGGCGGCCGGCGACGTTCAGCTGCTCGACGACGAAATCATTGCCCAGGCAAATCTTCTGCTTGTGGGCGCGGCCAATCAGCTGCAGATCAAACCCCTTGGCGCGCAGGTCGGCCTGCAATGCCTCGGCGGCCTGCTGCCACTCGGCCTCGAGCTTGCGATGGTAGAGCAGGCTGACAACGATCTGGCCGGACTGGGTCGAGAGATAGTCGATCTGGAACAGCTTGCGGCGCAGCACCGGCTGCGGGCGCAGCCCCTCCAGCAACACAGGCATCAGCTGGTTGATGAGGCGGCTGGCGGTGGGGAAATGGTCGACCCGGATGATCTCTCTGGTGGCCGGTGCATACATGCAGTGGAAGAGGTCATCCCCCTCGTGCCAGATGCGAAATTCGGCGCGCATCCGGTAATATTCGGCGGGCGAGGTGTGCACCTCCAGCTTTGGGAGCGGGTAGCCGGCGAACAGCCGGGTGAGTCGCTCGCATTTTTCGTCGAGCTGGGCCTGATAGTCGGCAGGAGTCCGCAGGGGCTGGGAGTCAGCGGAAGCCCGTTGGGATTGGGTCATAGATACCTCATATGCACACCGGCCGGGCCGGAACGAAAACGGGGGAAGGCAACAGGCCACCCAAAGGGGCCCGATTTTAAAAGGCCGCTCTGGATTGTCCAGTATTTTGTGGTCAAGAAGTGTGCAATCGGGCCGATATCCGATCTACAGGCATGATGGGAGGACACATGATGCAAATCGATGGCGTGGGCGCGGCCCAACCCAAGGGAGTGGGTGTTTCTCCCAAATCGCCCCAACAGGCACAGGCAAAGCAGAATCAGGGCGGGGAGGAGGTCTCCCTGCACCAGCCACCGAAGTGGGCTCAGGTGCTGATCCAGCAGGCGCTGCAATTCTCCCTGGAGATCAACGGCCAGCACTATCAGGCGCCCAAGACGAAGGCGCCGGAGGAGATCACCCCCGAGACCCTATTCGACTTCCAGTCGGTGGCGGACAACGTGCTGCAGTTCGTCACCGGTCGTCTGGGGGCAGCTCGTGCCGATGGCAAGTCCGACGACGAGCTGACCAAGATGATGGAGCAAGCCCGCAAGGGGGTCGACATGGGCTTTAACGCAGCCAAGCAGCAGCTGGGGGATCTGGCTACCGACAACGAGGACATCAAGACCGGCATCGAGCAGAGCTACAAGCTGATCCAAGACGGGCTCGAGGAGTTTGAACGGGAGTTTTTCGGCAAGGTCTCCCCCACCGAGCGGGCCGCGATCGAGATGGCCAGCCGCCAGCAGGGCATTCTGGAGATCGAAACCAAGGATGGCGACAAGGTGCTGCTGCGTTTCAATGACAGCTGGCAGATGAAGTCCAGGCAGGGTGAGGGGGGCAGCCAGTTCAGCCTCAAGTCGAGCCAGAGCTTCAGCTTCTCCCTGGAAGGGGATCTCAGCAGCGAAGAGATGGACTCTATCGGCAAGCTGGTCAAGGGGATCGACGATCTGGCGGGGAGCTTCTTCTCAGGCAACTTCGACGATCTGCTCAAGAAAGCGGGCGAGCTGCAACTGGATGACAGCCAGCTGGCCTCCTACTCGCTCAAGCTCAAGCAGAGCGTCAAGCTGAGCCAGACCTATCAGGGGGCTCACTCCCTGCAGGAGATGCTCAAACCGCTGGCCGACTACCTGCCCAAACTTGATCAGGTGCAGCTGCAGGCGGATACCCTGTTGCCCGCCTCCCAGCAACAGGCGCTGGTGCCCGCCGTGCTGGCCGCCAGAGGGGAGGAGGACCCGGCCCAGGTCAGCAGCTTCACCAGTTTCAACCAGCGCATGCTGGAGGCGTTGCGGATGATTGGCCAGTTCCAGCCCGCGACCGGGACCGACAGCCAGTACGGCTGATAGCCGGCCTCACTCCCTAATAATCAGCCGTTTGCCACGCCCGCCGGGGGCTGGCAAACTGGCCTTTTCTTCAATCCGGTCGTCCCATGAACCCCAAGAAGCCCAGAGACAAGCGCGAGCTCTGCTACCCCTTTATTTTCGAAACGTCGCTCAAATGTGATTTTGAAATCGCCACCGACGAGCTCTGTTGTCAGGTGGGGGCCGTGCTGTCACACCTTGCACCGGATGCCGATATTCAGCCCATGCTGGCGGATCTCGCAGCGTTGCAACGCCTTATCTACAACCTCAACGGTTCGGTGCGCGGCAAGCTCGGCCTCTTCGAGGAGGATCTGGACTGGCTCAAGGGGCGTTACGATCACTACAACGAGGCGAGCCGTGGCCGGGTCACCGGTTTCGTGTTGCCCCAGGGGCCGCAACCCATCCCGACCCTGCATCTGTGCCGCTGCGGCAGCAAGAAGGTGGTGCGACTGCTGGTGCGGCTGGAGGAGAGTGACGTCGCATTCGACCCCATCCTCTATCGCTTTGCCAACCTGTTGGCCAACTTCTTCTTCGTGCTCACCGTCTACCTCAAGCAGCTGTGGCAGGTGCCGGAAGTGCCCTACGTCAGCATCAACTACTGATACGGTCGGGCCGTCATAGGGCGCTGCCTGCCGCCATGGGCGGGGTTGCCAGCCAGCGCCGATTGCACAAACGAAAAACCGGAGCACTGGGCTCCGGTTTTTTATTTCCAACTGGCGAGCGTCACTCTCAGCTGGACAGCAGCACCCTGGCCGAATTGGCGGGGACGGTCAGCTGCAGCTCTCCCTGCACCACTTCGAACTTGTCGCCGTTGAAGGCATCGGTGAAGCGGCTGGCCGGGCTGGCGGTCTGCCACAGGGGCAGGCTGATGGTGCGCGGCTCGCTGGGATGACGATTACAGGCCACCACCACCTGATCGCTTTGCAGGGTGCGGGCGAACACATAGCTGTGGGGGCCGGCATAGAGGGTCTGGATATCGCCACGGCGCAGGGAGGGGCGCTGGCGGCGGATCTGGATCAGGCGGCGGTAGTGGTCGTGCAGCACGTGATCCCAGGCGGTGGTTTCCCACGGGAAGCAGCGACGGCAATCCGGGTCGTTGCCGCCGGAGAGCCCCACCTCGTCACCGTAGTAGATGGAGGGCACGCCGATATAGGTGAGCAGCAAGGTGGCGGCGAGGCGCATCCGCTGTTTGTCCTCTCCCAGCAGGTGGAGGAAGCGGGCGGTGTCGTGGCTGTCCAGCAGGTTGAACTGGGCCAGCTGGTTCTTGAACGGGATGTGGGCCCGCGCCAGCCTGAGCCAGCGATCCAGCTCCTCGGCGCTGATCTTGATGGGGTGATAGGCGATGTCCTGGCCGGCCAGGAAGGCGCGGATCGGGTGGGCGAAGCCATAGTAATTCATGGCGCCGTCTTCCTGATCTCCCTGCAGCCACTGGCTTGCCTCGAAGAAGTGTTCGCCGAGCACGTAGGCGTCCGGGTTCTCCTGCTTCACCGCGCCGCGAATCGCGCGCACATGGCCGCTGTTGCCCTCGGCGGTGCCCCGCTCACCCAGCATGTGAATGACGTCGAAGCGCCAGCCGTCGATCTGGTAGGGCGCACGCATCCAGTAGCGCAGGATGGCGTCATCGGCCCGGTAGACGGCGTCCTGTACCTGCTCGCTGGAGAAATCGAGCTTGGGCAGGCTGCGAATGCCCTTCCAGCTGACGTAATCCCCATCGCCATCAAAGGTATAAAAGCTGCGCCATGGCGAATCCGGGTTGCTCTGGGCCCCCAGCGGCGGGCAGAACCAGGGGTGCTCGGTGGAGGTGTGGTTGACCACCGCATCCAGGATGATCTTCATGCCGCGCTGGTGCAGGTTGCGGGTCAGCTCGGCGAACTGGGCGTTGGTGCCCAGATGCGGGTCGACCTTGAAATAGTCCTGGGTGTCGTACTTGTGGTTGCTCGGTGAATCGAAGATGGGGTTGAGGTAGAGCGCCGTCACCCCGAGGGACTGCAGGTAGTGCAGCTTGGCATCGATGCCCGCCAGATCGCCGCCATAGAATTCGCAGGCGCCGTGCCCCTCGTCGTGGCGACTGACCGGCTCGCCCCAGGCCTTGCTGATGACCGCCTTGCCACGATATTCGTACTCGTGATGCTTGACGCTAAGCGACGGGTCGCCGTTGCAGAAGCGGTCGGGGAAGATCTGGTAGAACACCTGATCCTGCACCCAGGCCGGCGGCTGGTGCAGGCTGTTGAAGCGAAAATGCTGTTCCCGCGGCGGCATGGCCGAACTGACGCCGGCACCGTGCAGCCACCACTGCTCCTCATCGGTGAGGCACTTGAAGCAGTAAAGGTGGATATCCTGCCCCTTGATGAGCGGCAGGGTTCCCTGCCATACCTGCAGCCTGTCCCGGGTGGAGACAGGGGTCATGGCGATCAGGTACTCCTCGTTGTCCGGCTCGTGGCGCAGCCACACCTCGCGGATGGGGGCGTCCAGTTCGCTGAACAGGGTGAGTTGCAGTGCATCGGCGCTCTCTTTGAACCAGGGCGCTACCTGGGGATGAAACAGAAACGGATGGGTCATGATCACTTATTGAGTCAGAAGCTCGGCAAGGGCGTTGCCCTGTTCGTGCAGCGTTTCGAGCTGGTTTGCCAGCGACTTGGGGTCCAGTCCAAGCTGGTCGGCCAGCGGTTTGGGGAAGCGGGCTATGATGGCCTGGGCCGGCACCCCCGCATTCCAGGCGAAGGAGATAAACACGGCGAGGCGGATCAGCACCGCCTCCTTGCTGATCGGATCGTGGGAGAGGGGATCCAGCTGCTGGGAGATGGCCTCGATGAAGCTCTCCGACAGGTTCCAGCGCCGTGCCAGCTCGGCTCCGAGCTGGGCGTAGTCAAATCCAAGCATCTCCCGCTGGGCCTCGACCCGGCTGCTCCCCTTCTGGATCGCCAGATTGATGAGTTCGGCCTCTTCCGGCAGGGTGCTCTGAATGAGCAACTCGCCAATGTTGTGGATCAGCGCGCAGGTGAAGGCGGTTTCGGGATCCAGCACATTGGCCTCTTTGGCCAGCGTCCTGGC
Organism: Aeromonas sp. S18(2024); assembly: GCF_041402525.1. NCBI lineage: Bacteria > Pseudomonadati > Pseudomonadota > Gammaproteobacteria > Aeromonadales > Aeromonadaceae > Aeromonas > Aeromonas sp. S18(2024). The sequence goes on from NZ_JBGLQV010000011.1 coordinate 66,542, forward strand.
GATGGTGGCCACCTGGAAGGTCTCGGTCCAGAACTTGTTCTTGTCAAAACTGGGGGGCGTCTTGAAGCTGCCTATGATGCCGGAGGCAACCACGATGGAGCGCAAGCGGTTGAAGCCAAGGCGGATCACCGCCTGCTCGACCGAAGTCACTTCGTTGCCACGGCGCAGGGCGGCCGAGTTGGCCATCCGCAGCACCTTGACGCTGATCACCTGATCCATGGCGATCTTGGCCGCAATCAGGTCGATGCGGGCGTTGTCATCGTTGAAACTCTGCATCAACTCGTGCAGCAGCTTGGGTATGGTGGGGAGTTGCTTGATCTTGTCAAACAGACGGTCCATCGACATGGCTGAGGCAGCCTCCATTGCGAATTCTGCCTCATATTGTGCCACAGCCGGGCAACATGTTCCTGTTTGTGATGCGGCTTTTGAGCGTCAAAACACCCAGTCGCGCAATTGGTATTCCAAACGGTGCTGCTTGCCTTGCAGGATCAGGGTCTGGCTGTCGCCGCTCAGACGCGCCCCCTCGGTCAGGGTGGTGAGCACCGCCTGTTCGATGGCATCGAGGGGCGGCGTGCAGGCCCTGACCGTGCTGCCGAGGCTGGTGACCCACAACTTGTCTTTTTTCAGATGGCCCTGGCCGAAGTAACGGTTGCAACCTGCGATGCCGTTGACGGTGAAGTGTTCGCCGATCTCGAGGTCGGGAGGATTGTCGCGCACCGACGCGACCGGTTGGCCATCCAGCTTGCTCAGCACCCAGTGATGATGTTGCAGATCCTGCTGGACAAAGGCAGTCGAGCTGCATCCGGCGAGCATGAAAAGGGGGATCAGCAGGGCGGGCAATTTGGACATATCAAGGCTCCGTTGGGGGGAACGACAAGCATATCCTGTCGGGGCCGCTTGCAGCAGAGGAAGAGGAGAGCAAGCCGACCGCTTCTGTCGCCGCCATTTCGCCTCGGTGTCGTTAAATGGCGACATCTATCTGCTTTTTGCCGGCAATATGTCCGATCTGCTGAGTAAACAGCCGGTCGGGCAACAGACAACAGAATGCCAGCTCCCCATGCAGACAACAGATGAGCAGAGGCGTTCGGGAACGTGCTCCGTCGGTCATTTGGTGCCATCAATGCCGGGTGTGATAAAGTGCCGCAACGATTAACGCCTTGATGAAACATATAAAATGACCACCGAGCAGCTGGACTCACTGTTTGACCGCCTGTTTCCCATCTGTCGCAGCATCTCGGGGGCGGGGCTGCGCGAGAGTCTGGCCATCTTCGCCGAGCAGATGCCATTGCAGCTGGAGAGCACGCCATCCGGCACCCAGGTCTTTGATTGGACTGTCCCGCACGAATGGCATATCGATTCGGCGACACTGACTGCGCCAGATGGCCGCGTGGTGGCCGATTTTGCCGATCACAATCTGAGGGTGGTCAACTATTCGGCGCCGGTTGAGGGGCGCTATTCGCTCGAGGAGTTGCGCCCCCGGCTTCATACCCTGCCGCATCTGCCGGATCTGATCCCCTACGTCACCTCCTATTACCAGCCGAACTGGGGGTTCTGCCTCACCCACAACGAGCTGGCGCAGCTGGCTCCCGGTGACTATCAGGTGCGCATCGACAGCCGGTTCCAGGCCGGCGAGATCAATTACGGCACGGCCCTGCTGGGCGGCGAGAGTCAGCAGGAGTTTCTGCTGTCGAGCTATTTGTGTCACCCCAGCATGGCGAACAACGAGCTGAGCGGCCCCCTGGTGCTGCTCGGCTTGTACCACAGGCTGGCCCGCTGGCCGAAGCGGCGGTTCAGCTACCGCTTCGTGCTGGCGCCCGAAACCATTGGGAGCCTCTGCTACCTGCATCGTTATGGCGAGCACCTGAAGTCCCACTGCATCGGTGGTCTGGTGCTGACCTGTCTGGGAGGGCCGGCCAGCGCCCTCTCCGTCAAGCTGGCCAGGCAGGAGGAGTGCCTGCTCAATCAACTGGTACGCCAGCTGGCCAGCGAACAGCCCGAGCGCTGGGCGGTCCGCGAGTTCACCCCCTGCCACGGGTCGGACGAGCGCCAGTACTGCTCGCCGGGCTTTGACCTGCCGGTGGCGCAAGCGGCCCGCACCGTCTACGGCAACTTTGCCGAATACCATACCAGCGGTGATACCAAGGAGTTCATGCAGATCTCCCGCCTGATCGAGGCCATCGATCAGCTCGAACAACTGCTGTTGCAGCACGAGAATGCCGGGGTGTTCGAGCGTACCAACCCCTACGGTGAACCCCAGCTCGGCAAGCGGGGGCTCTACCCCAACCTGAATTCGCCCGCGAGCTACGGCAAATCGAGCGATCAGCTGCTGGATGGCCGTACCCAGCTGATGGCGATGCAGTGGATCCTGAACCTGGCCGACGGCCGGCACACGCTGCTGCAGATGGCCCGTCGTGCCAGGATGCCGCTGGCGACCCTGCTGGCCGTGGTACCCTTGCTGGAAGAGGCTGAGCTTATCCGGTTTACTGCCCCGCAGTGCCGCTGACAGGAGAAAACATGTCGATAGTCCTGATTACCGGGGATCACCCCCGCCACCGCTACCTGGCGCGCCAGGTGATGGCCAGCGGCCTGCCGGTGACCTGGTTCGCCGAACGGCGGGAACACTTCACCCCGGCGCCACCGGCTCATCTGAACGGGCGCCTGGCAGCACTGTGGCAACACCACTTCCGCCTGCGTGACGAGTGCGAGCAGCACTATTTTGCCGCCCAGGGAGCGCCGCTGGATGCGGCCATCGGCATCGGGCATGGCGAGCTGAACGGGCCCGAGATGATCCGCAGGATCAGCCAGTTGCAGCCGACACTGCTGCTCTCCTACGGTTGCCACAAACTCTCCCCCGAGTTGCTGAACTGCTTTGACGGCATGGCGTGGAACGTGCACGGCGGCCTCTCGCCCTGGTACCGTGGCTGCATCACCCACTTCTGGCCCAGCTACATGCTGGAGCCCCAGATGACGGGGATGACCCTGCACGAGACGACCGAGGCCATCGATGGCGGCAATATCCTCTACCAGACGGCTGTCACGCCGCGACGGGGCGATCGGCTGCATGATCTGGCCTGCCGGGCTGTCAGGGAGTTTTGCGATACGCTGCCCGCCGTGCTGGGAACCCTGCTGGCCCGGGAGCAACCCGTGTCAGGCATCGCCGCCACCAGCACGGGGCGTATCTGGACGGCCCGCATGTGGCAACCCCAGCATCTGGAGGTGGTATACGGCCAGTTCGAGGACAAGATAGTCGACTACTGTCTCGATTCCGGCATCGCCATGCCGCCGGCCAGGTTGCTTTGCGTCGACGGCCTCGACATGACCAGCCCTCAGCCCTGAGGGTCTGCATGATGAACAACAGGGAGGCCATTGGCCTCCCTGTTGTTTTGTGGCACTCCTGAGCCGGAGCGGTTATTCCCCCTGGTTCGCCGAAGCGAACAGCCGCTCCGCGTAACGGGCCAGGCCGGCGGCAACCGAGCCGAAGTCATCGCCCCCTTCCAGCGGAATAGCCGGGAGCTTCTGGCGGATAAAGCTGGCGATCAGCGGCGAGCGGGCGCTGCCGCCGGTGACGAAGATGCGATCCGGCTGTACGCCGGCGGCGGCGATGGCCTCATCCATCAGCTCGCCGATCTTCTCCAGCAGCGGCGCCGAGGCGCAGGCCAGCTGCTCGCGATTGAGTTCTGCTGCCAGCCCTTTCTCCAGCTCGTCCAGGGATTGGCGGTTCAGATCCTGCTCCGAGAGGGCGATCTTGCCCTGCTCGGCGCGCCACACCAGCTGGTGGCTCAGCTTGTGGGCCCGCAGGTTGGCAAGGCGCGATAGCTTGCTGCCGGGCTGGCTGTCGAGCTGCAGATCTTGCAGCTGGCGGACGGTATCCAGGCTGTAGAAGCGGCTCTGGGCGCTGACGTCGTTGATGGCGGCCGCATCCCAGAACAGGGGGTGGGGCAGCGGCTTGCCGGTCTTGAGGGTCTCGTGCATGCCGAGCAGTGGCATCATGCCTTCCACCGTCAGGCGGATGTCGAAGTCGTTGCCGCCGATGCGCTGGCCGCTGTGGCCGAGGAGATCGCCGCTGCGATCCAGCTGGTCACGATAACTCGGGCCCATGCGCAGCATGGAACAGTCTGTGGTACCGCCGCCGATATCCACCACCAGTACCACGGCATCTTCGGTGAGGCGCGCCTCGAATTCAAAACCGGCCGCCACCGGCTCGTAGAGAAATTCCACCTGCTCGAACCCGGCGAGGCGGGCCGCCTCGGTCAGGATGGCGATGGCCTGGCGGTTGCTCTCCTCCCCCGCCAGCCCCTGGAAGTTGACCGGGCGGCCGATCACCGCCTGGCGGATGGGGGCTCCGGTCTGCTGCTCAGCCTGCTGGCGAACGTGCAGCATCATGGCGCAGACGATGTCTTCGAACAGGGCAATCTGGGGGGCCTTGAGGCCATAGGCGCCGAGGAAGGATTTGGGCGACTTGATGTAATAGCCCTCGTCCGGCTCTTCCAGATAGCGCTCCAGCGCCGCGGTGCCAAAGCTGAGCTCGTCGATCAGCCCCTCTTCCCGCATCTGGCGGCGCACGCTCTGGGCCCGGGTAACCACGGGGCCGCGCAGCTTGAGGTATTCCGCCTGGCGGGTCGGGGCCAGTCCTTCGGCCAGCAGGCCCGCGATGGCATCCCGATGGGGGGCGTGCAGGGTGGAGGGGAGATAGCGAGAGGCGCCGAGATTGAGCAGCCTGGGGCTGCCTTGCTCCATCACGGCAACGGCACAGTTGGAGGTACCGTAATCAAATCCGATAAACATGGGCAGCCAGACTCCTGAATAAAAAAGGGGGGCTAGCCTACCCGATGGCGCCGGGTCTCACAACCCGGCGCAGGGTGAAGAAAGGGGCTATCCCTTACTCCACCTCGTTGTCGCAGCGACCCTGGCTGTCGAGCGCCCGGATGTTGCTGAGGGTGGTATCGGCGATGGCGTGCAGCGCCTCGCGGGTCAGGAAGGCCTGGTGGCCGGTGAACAACACGTTGTGGCAGGCCGACAGGCGGCGGAACACGTCATCGGTGATCACCTCGTTGGACTTGTCGGCAAAGAAGAGATCTTCCTCTTCCTCGTAGACGTCCAGCCCCAGGGCGCCGATGCGGGCGGTCTTGAGTGCCTCGATGGCGGCGTTTGAGTCGAGCAGGCCGCCACGGCTGGTGTTGATGATCATCACCCCGTCCTTCATCTTGTCGAACGCCTCCTTGTTCAGCAGGTGGTAGTTCTCCTTGAACAGCGGGCAGTGCAGGCTGATGACGTCGGACTGGCGGAACAGGGTGTCGAGATCCACGTACTCGGCCCCCAGATCGAGCGCCGCCTGGTTCTGGTACGGATCGCTTACCAGCAGCCGCATGCCGAAGCCCTTGAGAATGCGCAGGGTGGCGATGCCGATCTTGCCGGTGCCTATGATGCCGGCGGTGCGGCCGTGCATGTTGAAGCCGACCAGCCCCTCCAGCGAGAAGTTGGCGTCGCGGGTGCGCTGATAGGCCTTATGGATACGGCGGTTGAGGGTCATCATCAGCCCCACCGCGTGCTCGGCCACCGCCTCCGGTGAGTAGGCCGGTACCCGCACTACCTTCATCCCCAGCTCCCTGGCGGCAGCCAGATCCACGTTGTTGTAGCCGGCGCAGCGCAGGGCGATGACCTTGGTGCCGTTGGCGGCCAGCTCGGTCAGGACTTCGCGATCCGCATCGTCGTTGACGAACAGGCAGACGACCGGGAAGCCGTGAGCCAGTCGGGCCGTCTTGGCCTCCAGACGAACATCGAAAAACTCCAGGTTGAAGCTGTACTGGCTGTTGGCCTGGTTGAAATGCTCTTTGTCATAGCTCTTGCTGCTGAAAACGGCGACTTTCATGTTGGAACTCCGTATCGGTTGATGGCGTCACGTTACTACAAACCGTGATCCTGATCACCATGCCCGCATGACGTACTTACTCCAGCTCGAACGGCGGCCGGAAGGTCATCTCGTGGACGATCACGTCCGCCGGCAGACCAAGCAGGGTGGTGATGGTGGTGGCCACGCTGGCGGGTTGCATGTAGTGAGGCTTGGCCTCGGCCCGGAACGGAGTATCGACGCCGCCCGGGTAGAGGGTCGAGACCTTGATGCCGTGGGGCTGGGCCTCCTTCATCATCACCTGGCTCAGGCTCGCCAGGCCGCTCTTCATGGTGCTGTAGATGCCCATGGGGGTGGGGTGGCGCAGGGCGCAGGTGCTCACCACGTTGATGATGTAACCGCTGCCGCGCGGGATCATCTCGCGCAGGGCCTCGCGTCCGAGCAGATAGGGGGCGCGCAGGTTGAGGGCGTATTGCAGCTCGAACTCTTCCAGCGTGGTGTCGGCGATCGGCACCTTGCGCGGGTTGGCACCGGCGTTGTTGATCAGCACATCGACCCGCCCCAGCGTTTCGCGAGCCCGCTGATAGAGGGCCATGGCCTGCGGGGGATCGGTGAGATCGGCGGTGCTGCCGAGACAGCCGGTGGCGGCCATCAGCTCGGCTAGGGCAGCCTCATTGCGGCCGGTGGCATAGACCCGGTAGCCGCGTGCGCACAGGTCGTGCACCACGATGCCGCTGGTGGCGCCGGTGATCAGAACGGTTTCGTACATGCTTGCCTCCTTGCGGGGATCAGCCCCAGGGCATGATGGGCACAGCGCTGACGGCGCTCTTGTAGGAGCCGTCCACCAGCTTGGTGCTGTAGGTGAGATAGACCAGCGCATTGCGCTTCTGGTCGTAAAAGCGCACCACCTTCTGTTCCTTGAACACCAGGGAGGTGCTGACGTCGAATACCTCTTCCCCCGCCTTCAGCTTTTCGGGCAGGGTGATGGGGCCGATCTGATGGCAAGAGAGGGAGGCGTGGGACGGATCTTCCGCCAGCCCCAGTCCGCCCTTGACACCGCCGGTCTTGGGACGCGCCAGATAGCAGGCGACGCCGTCGATCCTGGGGTCATCGAACGCCTCCACCAGGATCTTGTGGTTGGGACCGAGCAGCTTGAACGAGGTGCTCACCTCGCCGACGGGATCGGCCTTGTCGGCGAGGGCCGGCATGGCCAGCAGGCAACCCGCCAGCAGCAGGCTCATCTTGGTCTTTTGCATATCAACTCCTGGGCGCGGTGGAGAGTGGCCAACCCGGCGTTGGGGCGGCCGCTTGCGACAAACGCCCCTTTAGCGGGGCGGATATTGCCAATATTGGGCCGGAATGCGTTGGAGCAAGGGGGTCATGTCCGGATTATCCAGCTTGATGGTGACCCGCCGATCCAGGTTGGCGCTAGCCAGCGCCTCGCGGATCCTGGGGTTCTCATTGAAGAACTTCATGAAGCTACCGTCGGCGTAGGCCCGCTCCAACCCGGTCTGAATCGCCTTGGCCAGCTTGGGATTGTTGGGACTGACGAAGAAGAACTGGGCGAAGGGGTAGCGCAGCAGCAGGTGCTGCTCGATGGCGAGGCGGGGGTATTGCTCGGCCAGTTCGCCATGCTCGGCGAAGATCTCCACCAGGCCGCGGGGGAAGAAATCCACTTTGTCGCCGTCGTTGATGAGGCGGAACAGGTTGCTGTAGCGACCCGAATAGGTGGGGATGCCGGCATTCTCCAGGATCCTGTTGTCGGCCCAGCCGACACCCTGCAATGCCTTCATCTGCTTGAGATCGGCCAGGGTGTTGATCTGGTTGAACTTCTCTTGGGCATCCTGGTGGATGAACGACAGCCGCAGCCCTTCCAGCCCGCGAAACAGCGGGATCGGGATGGCGATGAGGGTGGATTCGAGGGCGCTGGAGGTACCCATCCAGAACACATTGATCTTCTTGCCCTTGACCAGCTGCTGCTGCAGGGTGAACTGGTTGAGATCGAGTTCGACGGGGTCGATGCGAAAGGGTTGTCCGGAGCGGGTCAGGGCCAGTTCAAGCAGCTTGATCTGGTACTCCTGATCCAGGCTGTTGATGGGCCGGCTGGGGATCTTGACCTGCAAAACCTGTGCTTGTGCCAGCAGGGGCAGACACAAGCACAGCTTGATGAGCCATTTCACTCTCTGTTCTCCTCTAGAATCCGGGGCTAGCCCGGAGTCTATCAGAACTTCTCCGCGATCTTGTGGCGAAGTCATGAGCAAGGCGTGTTCGCCGTCAGGCTCGCGGTTCATCGAGATGAACCGGATACCTTGGGCCGTGCAGCCTGCCCGCGATTCACCGCGGATCGTGACGGTCTACAGAGATCAGGCGACGCGGCGAAATACGTGAGTGTCGTTGAATTCCTTGGTGCTCTGGCACTCGACGCAGAAACGGGATTCTGGACGGGCCTGCAACCGCTTGAGAGAGATCTCGTCACCGCAGGATTCGCAGTAGCCGAAGTCTCCTTCGCTGATGCGCTTCAACGCGCCACGCAGTTTGCGCAGGTGCAGTTTGTCGTGCTCGATGCGGTTCAGCTCCAGACGGCGGGCCTCCTCGATGCTGGCACGGTCAATTTCATCAGCCATCTCGTTGGTATCGGTGGCGATGGCCTGGCTGGCCTGGGAGTTGAGGCGTTCCTCGAGCTCGACGATCTGTTGCTCGATCTGCCCCTTGTAAAAGGCCAGTTGGTCTTCAGTCATGAAATCACACATACGATTTACTACCAGTCAGTTTACTAACCCAATTATCCCTGTTTATGGGGGCTGTCTGCCTGCAGACCAAGCCCTTGTGTCCGATTTGCACTCGAATCGTGCAAGAGAGTGCAAATCAGGGCGGGCCTTGTACCAAAAAAATGCAGCCAAGCAAAGCAAATGGGACAAGGATTGTGCGCCCTTGCAAAGAAAAGCCCATTCGGACCACTGTTCGGCCGGGTTCTGTCGCGTCCTGAAACCCCTGTTGGCACTGGCTTTGCAATGAGCTGAGTCCGGGATGAAGTGTTTAGTATTTGGTGCCGTCTTGGTCATTATATGCACCGATATTTATATTTTTTTAAACAGTTCACCTTGACATTGCCCTTGATGGCGGGCTTTTATGGTGATGTTGATTACAATTTGATAACAAGGGTGTTCCATATATTAGACACCCTTGCCAATGACAATCGAAAGTCGGGGTTTAACATGGACAGTATCAAAGGCTGGATGGAGAACAATCGCATCACGGAGGTGGAGTGCCTGTTTCCGGATTTCACCGGCAACGCCCGGGGCAAGATCATCCCAGCCAACAAGTTTCTACGCGAGGGGGGCATGCGCCTTCCCGAGGTCATCTTCACCCAGACGGTAACCGGCGAATACCCGGACGATGACAGCATGATCGACCCGCTGGAGCGGGACATGCAGCTCTATCCCGATCCCAACACCATCCGCTTCGTGCCCTGGGCACTGGAGCCGACCGCCCAGGTGATCCACGACTGCTTCGACGTCAATGGCAAGCTGATCGACATCGCCCCCCGTTCGGTATTGCGCCGGGTTTTGTCATTCTACGAGAAGCAGGGCTGGAAGCCGGTGGTGGCGCCCGAGCTGGAATTCTACCTGGTGACCCGCAACGAAGACCCCGACTATCCCCTGGTGCCTCCGGTGGGACGCAACGGTCGCCCGGAGACCGCACGCCAATCGTTCAGCATCGATGCGGTCAACGAATTCGACCCCATCTTCGAAGACATGTATGACTACTGCGAGGCCCAGGAGCTGGAGGTGGATACCCTGATCCACGAATCCGGCGCCGCCCAGATGGAGATCAACTTCCTGCACGGGGATGCCATTGATCTTGCCGACCAGGTGTTCCTGTTCAAGCGCACCATGCGGGAAGCGGCTCACCGCCACGGCATCTACGCCACCTTTATGGCCAAGCCGATGAGCAATGAGCCCGGCTCCGCCATGCACATCCACCAGAGTCTGGAGGACATGGACGGCCGCAACCTGTTCGGCACCGAGAGCGGTGGCCACTCCGAGCTGTTCATGCACTTCATCGCCGGGCTGCAGAAATACACCCCGGCGGTGACCGCCCTGCTGGCACCGAACGTCAACTCCTATCGCCGCCTCACCTTTGGCGAGAGCGCGCCGCGCAACGTGCAGTGGGGAGTGGAGAACCGTACCTGCGGGTTGCGGGTGCCCTTCTCCGAGCCCAATGCCCGCCGGGTGGAAAACCGCTTCGCCGGTGCCGATGCCAACCCCTATCTGGCGCTGGCCGCCACCCTGGCCTGCGGCTATCTCGGCATGATGGAGAAGCTGGACCCGCTGCCCGAGATGAAGTCGAGCGCCTACGAGCTGCCCTACAGCCTGCCCCGCTCGCTGGAGGAGGCGCTCAGCCATCTCGAGCAGTGCGAGCCGATCAAGGAGATGCTGGGCGAGCGCTTTACCCGCGCCTTCGTGGCGGTCAAGCGCAAGGAATACGAGACCTACTTCGGGGTGATCAGCCGCTGGGAACGGGAATTCCTGCTGCTGAACGTGTGACCCGGATGCGTGCCCGTCACGCATCCCCCCTGTGGGGAGGCTGAACCTCCCCGCTCATATCGAGAGTGTTGGCAGCGCGCCAGCAGCCTCTCGATTCATGAAACAAACCGCTTGAGTCGAAGGAACCGAGGAGCAAGAAATGCAGCACACCACCCGTGAGTGGCAGCAACTGGATGCCAGCCACCACCTGCACCCCTTTACCGATTTTCAGGCCCTGAACAAGAAGGGTAGTCGCATCATCACCAAGGCCGATGGCGTCTATCTGGAGGACTCCGACGGCAAGCGCATCCTCGACGGCATGGCGGGGTTGTGGTGCGTCAACATGGGTTACGGCCGCCAGGAGCTGGTGGAGGCTGCCACCCGCCAGATGCAGCAGCTGCCCTACTACAACCTCTTCTTCCAGACTGCGCACCCGCCGGTGATCGAGCTGGCCACCCTGCTGACCGAGGTGACGCCGGCCCATCTCAATCACGTCTTCTTCACCGGCTCAGGCTCCGAGTGCAACGATACCGTGCTGCGCATGGTGCGCCACTACTGGGCCAGCAAGGGGCAGCCCGACAAGCAGGTGATCATCAGCCGCCACAACGCCTATCACGGCTCCACCGTGGCGGGGGCGAGCCTTGGCGGCATGAAGGGCATGCATGCCCAGGGTGGCTTGCCCATCCCCGGCATAGTGCACATCGATCAGCCCTATCATTTCGGCGAGGGGCAGGGGATGAGTGCCCACGAGTTCGGCCTGGAGCGTGCCCGCCAGCTGGAGAAAAAGATCCTGGAGCTGGGGGTGGACAAGGTGGCCGCCTTTATCGGCGAGCCGATCCAGGGGGCCGGCGGCGTCATCATTCCGCCCGACAGCTACTGGCCCGAGATCCAGCGCATCTGCGATCAGTACGGCATCCTGCTCATCGCCGATGAAGTGATCTGCGGGTTTGGTCGCACCGGCCACTGGTTTGCCAGCGAAGGGTTTGGCATCAAGCCGGATCTGATGTGCCTGGCCAAGGGGATCACCTCCGGCTATCTGCCGCTGGGTGCCGTGATGGTGAGCGATCGGGTCGCCAAGGTGCTGGTGGAGGAGGGAGGCGAGTTCAATCACGGCTTCACCTACTCGGGTCACCCGGTGGCCTGCGCCGTGGCGGTAGCCAATATCCAGCTTATGCAAAACGAGAGCATAGTTAAGCGGGTGCATGATACTATCGGCCCCTATTTGCAGCGTCGCTGGAGCGAGCTGGCCGACCATCCTCTGGTGGGCGAAACTCGCGGCAAAGGCCTGGTGGCCGCGCTGGAAATTGTCCAGGACAAGCAGACCAACCAGCGTTTTCCGGCCGAGGCAAATGCCGGAATGACGTGTCGGGAATTCTGCTTTAACAATGGCTTGGTGATGAGGGCGGTCGGCGATACCATGATCATATCGCCCCCCTTGGTCATCACCGAGGAACAGGTTGATGAATTGGTCAAGCTGGCAAGGCTCAGTCTGGATCTGACTGCTGCGAAGCTGAAGGGATAGCTGGTGCCAGGCAGGTTGGCATGCGCATACAATTTGCTTAGGAGACAAGGATGATGTCTTTCAAAATGGGAGTGATCGCTGCCTCTGTGGCGTTGGTCATGGCAAGCGCCGGAGCAATGGCTGAAGAGAAGGTGTTGCACGTCTACAACTGGAGCGACTACATCGCCTCGGATACCCTGGATAACTTCCAGAAGGAGACGGGCATCAAGGTGGTCTATGACGTGTTCGACAGCAACGAGGTATTGGAAGCCAAGTTGCTGGCAGGCAAGTCTGGCTACGATATCGTGGTGCCGTCCAACCCCTTCCTGGCCAAGCAGATCAGGGCGGGCGTGTTCCAGAAGCTGGACAAGTCCAAGCTCCCCAACTGGCAAAATCTGGATGACAACCTGCTCAAGGCGCTCGAGCCTAGCGATCCGGGTAACCAGTACTCCATCCCCTATCTGTGGGGCACCATCGGCTTTGCCTACAACCCCGAGAAGGTGAAGGCCGTACTGGGTGACAAAGCCCCGGTGGATTCCTGGGATCTGGTGTTCAAGCCGGAAAACATGGCCAAGCTCAAGGAGTGCGGCGTCTCCTTCCTCGACTCGCCGACCGAAATGCTGCCTGCGGCCCTGCAATACCTGGGCTTCAAACCGGATAGCCAGAAGCCGGCCGAGCTGAAGAAGGCCGAGGAGCTGTTCCTCTCCATTCGCCCCTATACCGCTTATTTCCACTCCTCCAAGTACATTTCGGATCTGGCCAACGGCAACCTGTGTGTGGCGGTCGGTTACTCCATGGACCTGCAACAGTCCAAGGCTCGTGCCGCCGAGGCCAAGAATGGTGTCGCGCTGACCTACATCATTCCGAAGGAAGGCGCTGGCAGCTTCTTTGACATGATCGCCATTCCGGCCGATGCCAAGAACGTCGAATCTGCCCATACCTTCATCAACTACCTGATGAAGCCGGAGGTGATCGCCAACATCACCAACCAGATCCAGGCCCCGAACGGCAACAAGGCAGCTACTCCGCTGGTGGATGAGGCGATCCGCACCGATCCGGGTGTCTACCCCGATGCGGCGACCCTGCAGAAGATCTACACCTTCCCGGATCTGCCGGCCAAGGTGCAGCGGACCATGACCCGCAGCTGGACCAAGATCAAGTCCGGCAAGTAAGTGACGAGTACTCCTCCCGGTCCGCAGTTCGGCCGGGAGGATTGTGATGCCATCCCTTCGGGATGGGCCGCGCGAAGGGATGCGCAGCCGGAATACCACAAAACAGGAGAACTGACACAGTGCATACTACCAAGTTGATCACCCTTGCCCTGACCATGGGGCTGGCGAATGTGGCCCAGGCAGCCCCTGTGGTGCACTTTTACAACTGGTCCGATTATATCGGCGAGACGACCCTCAGCGATTTCCAGCAGGCGACCGGGATCAAGACCGTCTATGACGTGTTTGACTCCAACGAGACCCTTGAGGGCAAGCTGCTGACGGGACGGACCGGGTACGACCTGGTGGTGCCTTCCAACAATTTCCTGGCCAAGCAGATCCAGGCGGGGGCGTTCCAGAAACTGGACAAATCCCAGCTGCCCAATCTGGCCAACCTGGACCCCGTGCTGCTCGGCCAGCTCGACAAGGTGGATCCGGGTCAGCAATACGCGGTGCCCTATCTGTGGGGAACCAATGGCATCGGCTACAACGTCGACAAGATCAAGGCGGTGCTGGGGGTCGACAAGATTGACTCCTGGGCCACCATCTTTGAACCGGAAAACATGGCAAAACTCTCCCGTTGCGGAGTCGCGTTTCTCGACTCCGCCGACGAGATGATCCCCGCCGTCCTCAACTACCTCGGACTCGATCCCAACAGCCACGAACCGGCCGACATCAAGAAGGCCGAGGCCCAGCTGTTGAAGGTGCGGCCCTATGTGGCCTACTTCCACTCCTCCAAGTACATCGGCGATCTGGCCAATGGCGACATCTGCGTGGCGGCCGGTTTCTCCGGCGACATCCTGCAGGCGGCGGCGAGAGCCGAGGAAGCGGGCAAAGGGGTGAATATCGCCTACAGCATTCCGAAGGAGGGAGCCAACCTCTGGTTCGACATGATGGCCATCCCTGCGGATGCCCACAATGTCAAAGAAGCCCACGCCCTCATCAACTATGTCCTGCGGCCCGAGGTGATCGCCAAGATCAGCAACTATGTGGGCTATGCGAACCCCAACGCCAAGGCCGGAGAGTTCATGGATGAGGAGGTGCGCAAGGATGAGCGGGTCTACCCGCCTCAAGCGGTGCTGGAGCATCTGTTTGTGCAGGAGGCACATCCACGTGCGGTACAGCGCCAAATGACCCGGAGTTGGACGAAGATCAAGTCCGGAACCTAACCTTGGTGCCCGCTCTGGGGCGCCAGATCGCTTTTATGAATCGACCCTCTGGTCGGTGTCACGCTTGGGAGTTTGGTAATGGCGATAGCCTCCAGTGCCTACAAGAAAGCCCTCGAGGGCAGTCAGCAGCGCAAAGAAGTGCTGGTCAAGATCGATCGGGTCAGCAAGCAGTTCGATGAAACGCTGGCGGTCGACAATGTGTCGCTCAACATCCACAAGGGCGAAATCTTCGCCCTGCTCGGTGGGTCCGGTTCGGGTAAATCCACCCTGTTGCGGATGCTGGCCGGGTTCGAGCGCCCCACCGAGGGACGCCTGTTCCTCGACGGGGTCGACATCACCGACATGCCGCCCTACGAGCGCCCCATCAACATGATGTTCCAGTCCTATGCCCTGTTCCCCCACATGACGGTGGCGCAGAACATCGCCTTCGGCCTCAAGCAGGATGGCCTGCCCAGGGCCGAGATCGATGCCCGGGTGGAAGAGATGCTCAAGCTGGTGCAGATGACCCAGTATGCCCGCCGCAAGCCGCACCAGCTCTCCGGTGGTCAGCGTCAGCGGGTGGCCCTGGCTCGCTCCCTGGCCAAGCGCCCCAAGCTGCTGCTGCTGGACGAACCCATGGGGGCACTGGACAAGAAGCTGCGTTCCCAGATGCAGCTGGAGCTGGTCGAGATCATCGAGCGGGTCGGCGTGACCTGCGTCATGGTGACCCACGATCAGGAAGAGGCCATGACCATGGCCGAGCGGATCGCCATCATGCATCTCGGTTGCATCGAGCAGATCGGCAGCCCGATGGACATCTACGAGACCCCGGCCAGCCGACTGGTGTGCGAGTTCATCGGTAACGTCAACCTGTTTGACGGTCTGCTGGTGGAGGATGAGCAGGACCACGCCACCATCGCCTGTGCGGATCTGGAGCAGCCCATCTATGTGGGCCACGGCATCAGCTCCCGCGCCGAGAACAAGAAGGTGACCTATGCCCTGCGGCCGGAGAAGCTGCTGATGAGCCTGCAAAAACCGGTCGAGATCGAGCACCCCGATTTCAACTGGACCAAGGGCGAGGTCTATGACATCGCCTATCTGGGCGGCCACTCCGTCTATTACATCCAGCTGCCCTCGGGCAAGATCGTTCAGGCTTTCATCGCCAACGCCGAACGCCACGGCAAGCGGCCGACCTGGGATGACCAGGTGTTCCTCTACTGGGAAGATGACAGCGGCGTGGTGCTGCAATCATGAATGCATTGAAACGACTGAAGATATTGGGCGGGCGCCAGTTGGTGATCGGCATCCCGTTCTTCTGGCTGTTCCTCTTCTTCCTGCTGCCCTTCATCATCGTAGTGAAGATAAGCTTCGCCGAAGCGGATGTAGCGATCCCGCCTTACACCGATGTGGTGAGCTGGGCCGACAACCAGCTCACCATACTGCTCAACATGGGCAACTACCTGCTGCTGCGGGAAGATGAGCTCTATATCGCGGCCTATCTCGGCTCCCTCAAGATGGCCTTCATCAGTACCCTGCTCTGTCTGCTGATCGGTTATCCCATGGCCTACTCCATCGCCCGGGCCAACAAGGAGACCCAGACTGTTCTGCTGCTGCTCATCATGATGCCGACTTGGACCGCGATCCTGATCCGGGTCTACGCCTGGATGGGCATCCTCAGCAACAATGGCCTGCTCAACAGCCTGCTGATAGGGATAGGCCTCATCGACGAGCCGCTGCAGATCCTCAACACCAACCTGGCGGTCTACATCGGCATCGTTTACTCCTACCTGCCGTTTATGGTGCTGCCGCTCTACGCCAACCTGGTCAAGCACGACCAGAGCCTGTTGGAGGCGGCGTCTGACCTCGGTGCCCGCAACCTCACCCGTTTCTGGCAGATCACGGTACCGCTCTCCAAGAACGGCATCATCGCCGGCTGCATGCTGGTGTTCATCCCTGTGGTGGGCGAGTTTGTGATTCCGGAACTGCTGGGCGGCCCGGAAACCCTGATGATTGGTAAAGTGCTGTGGCAGGAGTTCTTCAACAACCGCGACTGGCCAGTGGCCTCTGCCCTGGCGGTGGTGATGCTGGCGGTGCTGATCGTCCCCATCATTCTGTTCAACCGCAACCAGGCCAAAGAGCTGGAGGGTAAAGCATGAAGCGCTTCGGTTTTGCCAAATTGATGCTGTGGCTGGGGCTGCTGTTCATCTACCTGCCCATGGTCATCATGGTGATCTACTCCTTCAACGCCTCCAAGCTGGTAACAGTATGGGGTGGCTGGTCGCTGAAGTGGTACTTCGGCCTGCTGGACAACAAGCAGCTGATAGGCTCAGTGCTGCGCTCGCTGGAGATCGCCTTCTACACCGCGATTGCGGCGGTAGCGCTCGGTACAGTGGCGGCCTTTGTGTTGACCCGGATCCCTCACTTCCGCGGCCGGACCATGTTCGGCGGCATGGTGACGGCGCCGTTGGTGATGCCCGAGGTGATCACCGGTCTCTCCCTGCTGCTGTTGTTCGTGGCCATGGCCCAGCTGGTGGGCTGGCCCGCAGAGCGGGGCATGGTGACCATCTGGATTGCCCACACCACCTTCTGTACCGCCTATGTGGCGATCGTGGTGTCGGCCAGGTTGCGGGAACTGGATCTCTCCATCGAGGAGGCGGCCATGGATCTGGGGGCCAAACCCTGGAAGGTGTTCTTCCTGATCACCATCCCGATGATCGCCCCCTCGCTGGCGGCGGGCGGCATGATGTCGTTTGCCCTGTCGCTTGACGATCTGGTGCTGGCAAGTTTCGTCTCCGGCCCGGGCTCGACCACGTTGCCGATGGAGGTCTTCTCGGCGGTGCGTCTCGGTGTGAAACCCGAGATCAACGCGGTTGCCAGCCTGATCCTGCTGTCTGTGTCGCTGTTTACCTTTGGCAGCTGGTATCTGATGGCCAAGGCGGAGAAACGCCGCCGCGCCGAGATCGCCATGACTGCCCAGATGCAGGCTGTCGCCTGACCTCGTGTTAAGATCCGCCTACTCTCGTCAATTCGGAGGATGAGTATGCGGATCTCTCTCTTTACCGGCCGTGGTGCCGAACTGGTGCCCGGTCTCACTACAGCCATCCACAAACACCCCGCCACGGCGCCGCTGTTTTGCGGCCAGCTTGGACTGGAGGGGGATGAGCAAAGCGATCAACGTCATCATGGCGGCCCGGATCGGGCACTGCACTACTATCCCGCCGATCACTACCCCTGGTGGCAGACCTGGCAAACCGCGCTGGGCTTGCCTGCACCCAAAACGCCATGGCAACCCGCCGCCTTTGGCGAGAATCTCTCCGGTGTCGGGCTGACCGAAGCACAGGCCTGCATCGGCGACGTCTATCGACTCGGCGAGGCACTGATCCAGATAAGTCAGCCCAGATCGCCCTGTTTCAAACTCAACCAGCGTTTTGGCTATGGTCAGATGTCCCAGGTGATGCAGCTCAGTGGTCGCTGTGGCTGGTTGCTGCGGGTGCTGGAGGAGGGCATGGTCGCACCGGATCAGACGCTGGAGCTGGTGGACAGGCCCTATCCAGAGCTGACGGTGAAGCGCACCGCCGATATCCTGTTCAATCAGGTACGCAACGAAGCCGATCTACTGCTGTTGCTGGAGAATCCGGCGCTGTCGCCCAACTGGCGTCAGAATGCGGCCAGCTGGCTGGAGCACGGGATGGTGGCTGACTGGCGACCCCGTTTACTGGGGCCCGAATCGCTGCAGTTGCCTTGAGTCTGGTTGCCGGAATGTCACTACTTGGCTGCATTCCGGTAAACTCGTGCGTAAAACGCTGAATAGTTGAGCGAACGGCAGTTTTTTTCCCTTTTAATGCAAAAAAGTCTTGTGTCGAGTCGGGGCTTTCGGTAAATTCCCGTCCCGCAGACATCGGTGTGTAGCGCAGCTTGGTAGCGCACTTCGTTCGGGACGAAGGGGTCGGAGGTTCGAATCCTCTCACACCGACCACTTTTGAAAAGGCCGCTCAATGAGCGGCCTTTTCGCATTTCTACTCTCCGCTTTTCTTCTCTCTGCCAGCCGGCCACTTCTCTTTCCTGATTCCTGACGCAGCTTGGGCCATCTAGTTCCACATCCGGAATATCTGGGGCATTCACGGGCCGAGCACTGCAGATGATGGTTGAGTCATGACTGTATTTTGCGGTCACAAGAAGTGGACGAGTACTGAGTGGCAGGGGTGATTGCGACAGGCATGAAAAGGGCCACCGCCCGGTGGCCCATGGGTGGAGTCTGATCCTGACTCCGGCACTCTCAGATTGTGGCAATCTCGCTATGGGTCTTGTCTATAGTGCCCTCCTTGCGCTCCAGGCGCTTACTCAGATATGCCAGTGCTGATGCCGCAATGCCTTGAAGCTGTGCTGAGGTTGCAAGGCCGCGTGCTTGGGGTACTCACTAATGAAATGTTCGATTCCCTCCATCAGTTGTGCACGTAATGAAATCACGGGCTCATGCCAGGCTTGCAGGCATAGATGGCCGGGGATCAGCTGCTCCTGATAATCTTCCAGCAGCTGTTCTGGCCAGGGCTCAATACCGGAATTGCGTTGCAGCAAATAGTGGGCGGCGGGTTCACGGGCATAGATGAACTGAATTTGGGCCAGATCGCGTTGGCATAGCGTTTGACTGTTGATATGACAGGTCAAATATTTTCCCGTCTTCAGATCCAAAAAGTGACCGCGTTGCCGGCAGGGAACGATGCGATACCAAGGCAGGGGCGAGGAGAGCGCATAGCCCTCAAGCTCCTGTTCCAGCCAGTGACGACACTCGGGTGTCTGCACCTCGTCGAGCATGGACTCGATACGCATCAACAAGGCTCTGGATGGTGTGGTCGCCAGTTTCGCACTCATCGCCTGCAATCCTCCCTCTGCAAACAATCCCGGATCTCAGTATGGCTCTTTATCGGGCGGAGGGGGTAAGGAATCTAATGATTAAAAGTGGATTAACAGAGTGGTTTTTATGCATTAAGCGGGCTCATCCAACCAGATAGGTACCGGTTCCGAAGGCTATATGGGTCCCCTCCTCGTTGTGCAGCTCCATGCGGGCAACGGCGACCTTGCTGCCGGCTCGGATGATGTGGGCGGTGGCGATGAACTCGTTGCCGCGCCCCGGCCGCAGATAGTCCACCCGCAGATCGATGGTGCCGAGGCGGGAGAAGCGCTCCTTGAGGTAGCTGGGGGAGAAATCCTCCAGCTCGTCGATGCAGGAGGCGGCGACTATCATGCCGCCCGCCACATCCAGCAGGCTGGCGGTGACGCCGCCGTGCAAAATGTTGTGGAAGGGGTTGCCGATGAGCTTCTCGTCCATCCTGATGCGCAGCTCCACCTTGTCGAAGTCGTAGTGGGTCACCTGCATGCCGATCAGCTTGTTGAACGGCATCTTCTCGGCAAACAGGTTGGCAATGCCACTGAGCGCCATCTTCTTGAGCATCTGTTTCATCCTTGATCCCGATCCCTGTCAGCAAAGCCGAGTAAAAACTCCAGCCAGTCTGCAACACTTCCTTAACAGTCGCAATGGCAGGTTTATTGTGGACGGCGGCTGCTTTAGAATGGCGACCCCAAAGGAGAGCCCATGACTGCGATTGCCGAAACCCTGCCTGACCCCCAGCCAGAGACACCGCTAGCCCTGCTGCAAGCGGTCTTCGGCTATCAGCAATTTCGGCCGGGCCAGCTCGAGATCATCGAGCAGATAGTGGCGGGGCGCGATGCCCTGGTGCTCAAACCCACAGGCGGCGGCAAATCGCTCTGCTACCAGATCCCGGCGCTGCTGCGACCGGGGCTCGGGGTGGTGGTCTCACCCCTCATCTCGTTGATGAAGGATCAGGTCGACACCCTGCGTGCCAACGGCGTGGCGGCGGCCTACATCAACTCGGCCCTGAGCCGGGAGGAGATGATCCAGAACTTTGCCGCCATGCGCCGCGGCGAGATCAAACTGGTTTATGTTTCCCCCGAGCGTCTGCTGCAGCATGAGTTCATGGACCGGTTGGCGGAACTGCCGCTTGGTCTGTTCGCCATCGACGAGGCGCACTGCGTCTCCCAGTGGGGGCACGATTTTCGGCCGGAGTATGCGGCGCTGGGGCGGCTCAAGCAGTGGTTTCCCCAGGTGCCTGTGGTGGCGCTGACCGCCACCGCCGACGAGGCGACCCGCAGCGACATGCTGCACCGGTTGGAATTGAACGATCCCTTTATCCACACCGCCAGTTTCGACCGGCCCAATATCCGCTACAGCCTGGTGGAGAAGTTCAAGGCGGCCGAGCAGCTGCTGCGCTATGTGCAGAGCCAGAAGGGCAACTGCGGTATCGTCTACT
Organism: Aeromonas sp. S18(2024); assembly: GCF_041402525.1. Classification (NCBI taxonomy): domain Bacteria; kingdom Pseudomonadati; phylum Pseudomonadota; class Gammaproteobacteria; order Aeromonadales; family Aeromonadaceae; genus Aeromonas; species Aeromonas sp. S18(2024). Next base: position 87,099 of record NZ_JBGLQV010000011.1, read on the forward strand.
GCTCCAGCCGCAACCGGGTGGAGGAGGTGGCCGAGCGGCTCTCCCGCCACGGCTGCAAGGCAGCTCCCTATCATGCCGGCCTGCCCCTCGAGCTGCGCCAGCAGACCCAGGAGGCCTTCCTCAAGGATGACATCGAGATAGTGGTGGCGACGGTGGCGTTTGGCATGGGCATCGACAAGCCCAACGTGCGCTTCGTGGTGCACTACGACATCCCGAAGAACATCGAGTCCTACTATCAGGAGACCGGTCGGGCCGGGCGCGACGGCACCCCCGCCGAGGCGCTGTTGCTCTACGATCCCGCCGACATCGGGCGGGTGCGCCGGCTGCTCGACAACATCGAAAACCCCCAGCAGTTGCAGGTGGAGCAGTACAAGCTCAACGTGATGGCGGCCTTCGCCGAGGCGCAGACCTGCCGGCGCCAGGTGCTGCTCAACTACTTCGGCGAATACAACGACAAGCCGTGCGGCAACTGCGATATCTGCCTCGATCCGCCCAAGAGCTATGACGGCACCGAAGACGCCCAGAAGGCGCTCTCCTGCGTCTGGCGGGTGGGGCAGAATTTCGGGGTGGGCTATGTGGTGGAGGTGCTGCGCGGTTCGCTCAATCAGCGCATCAAGGATCACGGCCACGACAAGCTGTCGACCTACGGCATTGGCAAGGATCAGAGCCACGAGTACTGGATGAGCGTCATCCGCCAGCTTATACACAAAGGGTTGCTGACCCAGAACATCACCCGCAACCTGGTGCTGCAGCTGACCGAGGCGGCCCGCCCCGTGCTGCGCGGCGAGGTGAAGCTGGAATTGGCGGTACCCCGCCTGCAGCCAATCTCCAGTCGCAAGGAGAAGCGCAACGGCCTGCTCGACAACGCCAACTACGACAAGCGGCTGTTCAAGGAGCTGCGCGCTCTGCGCAAGCAGATCGCCGAGGATGAAGAGGTGCCGCCCTACGTAGTGTTCAACGATGCCACTCTGGTGGAGATGGCTCAGCTCATGCCGATGACGGAAGACGAAATGCTGGCGATCAACGGCGTCGGTCACCGCAAGCTGGAACGCTTCGGCGAAGCCTTTATGGACCTGATCATCGACTACTGCCGTCGCTAGGAGAGATTCGCGAAGCGTCATCGGCCGCGGCGGACTCAGGCCTGGGCGGCACATCAGGGGAGTGGCGCCCGTTGGCCGGGCGCCGTGGATTATTTCAAGCTGGCGTAATAGGCTGCCAGGTTCTCCATGTCCGCCTCGGTGAGCGGCGCCATGAAGGGCACCATCAAAGGTTCCTTGCGGCTGCCATCCTTGAAAGCCTTCAGCTGTTTCACCAGATAGGGGGCGTTCTGTCCTGCCAGATGGGGATAATTGGGGATCAGAGCCCTGCCTTCGGCCCCATGACAGGCGGCGCATACGGCGGCCTTGGCCTTGCCAGCCTCGACATCGGCCGCCTGGGCCGGCCCCCACAACAACAGCAACAGGGGCAGGGCGCCCAACCATCTTTGCATCTTCTTCTCCTTGAAATGAAATAGCGCATCGCCCGTTAGCCACTGCTGGCCGACGGCGGTATAAAGAGTGACACGAGCATACGCAGGGACGAACCGCACCACCATGAAGCTGATCAACACTTTTGCCACCGAACTGCCCTGGGCCTGTGAGCCCGTCGCCCCCCAACCACTGCATGCCCCCGGCCTGCTGCACCTCAACCGTGCGCTGCTCGGCGAGCTGGGGCTGGGGGTGGTGAGCGATGCCGACTGGCTGGCCTGCTGTGGTCATGGCCAGCCTTTGCCGGGCATGCAGCCGGTGGCCCAGGTCTATGCGGGCCATCAGTTCGGCGGCTACAGCCCGCGTCTCGGTGATGGCCGTGCTCTGTTGCTGGGGGAGCAGCTGGCGCCGGATGGCAGCCGCTGGGACCTGCACCTGAAAGGGGCGGGCAAGACCCCTTTCTCCCGGTTCGGCGATGGCCGTGCCGTGCTGCGTTCCAGCATTCGCGAGTATCTCGCCTCCGAGGCGCTGCATGCCCTCGGCATCCCCACCACCCGGGCACTGGTGCTGGTGGGCAGTCAGGAGCCGGTTTACCGCGAACAGGTGGAGACGGGGGCGACCGTACTGCGCACCGCCTCGAGTCATCTGCGCTTCGGCCATGTCGAGTACTTCGCCTGGAGCGGGCAGGGGGAGAAGATCCCGGCCCTTATCGACTATGCGCTGCGTCATCATTTCCAGGAGCTTGCGAACGGGGTCGAGCTGTTTGCCGAAGTGGTGCGCCGCACCGCGCGGCTCATCGCCAAGTGGCAGGCGGCAGGTTTCTGCCACGGGGTGATGAACACCGACAATATGTCGCTGCTCGGACTGACTCTGGACTATGGCCCCTACGGCTTCATCGACACCTATGTGCCGGACTTCGTCTGCAACCACTCGGATCCGGGCGGTCGTTATGCGCTGGATCAGCAGCCGGCGGTCGGCTACTGGAACCTGCAGAAGTTGGCCCAGGCGCTGGCCGGTCACGTCGATGGCGACGCGCTGGCGTCGGCCCTGGCCCAGTATGAACACCAGTTGATGCTGCACTACTCCGAGCTGATGCGGGCCAAGCTCGGGCTGGTGGTGTGGGAGGACGATGATCCGGCGTTGTTTCGCGAGCTGTTCCGACTGCTGGCGGCGCACAAAGTGGATTACCACCTGTTCCTGCGTCGTCTCGGTGAAGTGACGCGAGAGGGGGAGTGGCCCGCCTCCCTGCTGGCCTTGTTGCCGGATCCTGCCGCCTGGCAGGGATGGTTGACGGACTATCGTGAGCGCCTAGTCCGGGAGGGGAGCGAGGACGCCGTACGCAAGACGAAGATGGATGCGGTCAATCCGAAATATGTGCTGCGCAATGCCCTGGCCCAGCAGGTGATCGAGGCTGCAGAGCGAGGGAACATGATGCCGTTTGAACGGCTGTTTGCAGTCTTGCAAAATCCCTATGATGAACAGCCTGAATATGAGGAGCTCGCCACGCCGATTGCCAGCTGGTATTGCGGTGGTGAGTTGTCGTGCAGCAGTTGAGAGGCAAGGGATGAACTGGCGAATTACACAGACAGATACGGACGCCGGCGTGGTGATGCTGGCGTGTGATGGGCTTGAGTGGGACAACTTTTCCGCCCGTGCCGAGTCGTTGCTGGCCGCGTGGGAGCTGGTTGTGATCGAACGGGAATGGGGGGCAGACCGCCACAGCTGGCTGCTGGAATTTGAAGGCAGCCGGTTGCGACTCGAGTATGAACACTACAGTGGTTGCTGGCTGACCGCGGTTCACCCGGCCGATCAGGAGGTGCTGTTCTGGCTTGCTGAACAGCATAAAGATTGAACTATCGATAGGGGGCGGTATAATGCCGCCCCTCAATTATCGCCAATGGTGGCGGTATGGGTTCCCTAACCCCATTAACCAAAAAGGTCACAATATGAATCTGACCCCTGCTCAGCACCAGACGGCGCTGGTGCGTCTCTCGTTGTTCCACATCCTGATCATTGCCAGCAGCAACTATCTGGTTCAGCTGCCGATCACCATCTTCGGCTTTCACACTACCTGGGGTGCGTTCAGCTTCCCGTTTATCTTTTTGGCTACCGATCTGACGGTGCGGATCTTCGGTGCCGGCCTGGCGCGCAAGATCATCCAGACCGTGATGTTGCCCGCTCTGGCTATCTCCTATGTGCTCTCGGTGCTCTTCTTTGAAGGGAGCTTCCAGGGGGTCAGCCATCTGGCCGAGTTCAACCTGTTTGTGGCACGCATCGCCCTGGCCAGCTTTATGGCCTATCTGGTGGGGCAGTTCATGGACGTGGTGGTGTTCAACCGGTTGCGGCTGCTCAAGCACTGGTGGATTGCGCCGGCTGCCTCCACCCTGTTTGGCAATCTGGTGGATACTATCACTTTCTTCAGCATCGCCTTCTGGCGCAGCACGGACCCCTTCATGGCTGAACACTGGGTCGAGATCGCGACCGTGGACTATGTATTCAAGCTGCTGATAAGCCTGGGGTTGTTCGTTCCGCTCTATGGTGTATTGCTGCGTTACCTCAGCCGTAAGCTGGTGGGCGAGGCTGGATTGGCCAGCCTGCAGACGGCCACACGACAAGCCTGACGAAATTGACCACCCTTAGCGGTGGTCAATTTTTTTGCTTTTTTGGCAAATAAGGGTTGCACAGTTAAATGAGAATGATTATTGTTAACTTGTTTTCCGGGAAAGACTTCATTTGTTCCAACGTGATGGACTTCTTGTGAAGGCACGACATTGCTCACATTGCTTCCAGTTAAAGGGCCAGTTTTTACTGGCCCTCTTTTTTTGTCTGCGTCTGGCGGAAAGCGGCCATAAAAAACGGGAGCCTTGGCTCCCGTTGTCACTCTGGTTGCGGCTTACTCGATATCGAGCGCCTCGGGGGAGAGAATCACCCCAGTCGTATCCGCGTAGAGATGGTCATCCGGCAGGAAGGTGACACCACCAAAGTTGACCGGCAGATCGGTTTCACCAACGTCCTTGCTGTCGGCACCCACGGGAATGGCCGCCAGTGCCTGAATGCCGATATCCAGATCTTCCAGGATGTCGACTTCGCGCACGCAGCCGTAGCAGACGATCCCTTCCCATTCGTTCTCGGCAGCCGTGGTGGCGATCTCGCTGTCTATCAGGGCGCGGCGCATGGAGCCGCCGCCATCGATCAGCAGCACGCGGCCGACGCCATTCTCCTTGACGATCTCACGGATCAGGCCGTTCGATTCGAAGCATTTGACCGTGGTGATGACGCCGCCGAAAGAGGCGCGGCCGCCGAAGGAGCAGAGCATGGGTTCGAGCACATCCACCATGTCCTGATAGATGTCGCACAGTTCTGAAGTGTTGTATTCCATTGTGTCAAATCCACCGCCGGAAACAGGTGGATCCAGTATAAGGAGTGGGCCCGGCATTTCAATGAATATTCCTTGAACAGGTCGGCACGCTCCCGCTTTTGTGCCAGCACCTGCACCATGTTGCCAGCCGGTGTCGCTTTCTTGTCTGGCCGACCAATATTGGCGGGGAAGGGGATTGTCATCATATCCGTATGTCTCTTCCCGCAAGGTTTTTGCCCCAGAGTGGCAAGGATTTGATCCTGATGGCTGTTATTGACGGGATTCGCTCATATAATCGCCGCCACTATGATGATTCGGAAGGATTCGATGGCAAAATTGCTGGCGGCCGTGCTCGGGCTGCTCTGCTCCTGTCTGGCGTTGGCAGGAACACCCCCCGGGAATGGTTCGCTCACGTCGAGCATGGAGCCCTTGCTTTCCTGGTTCAGCGGAGAGTTCTCGAGCAAGGAGCAGGCCAGCTATGATAGCCGCTTTACCAGCGCCGAGCTGCGGCTGATGGAGATCTGGCGCGGCCGTCAGGGCTATCGTTGGGTATATGCCGAGCAATATCTGACCCAGCGTGCGGTGCGTCCTTTTCGCCAGCGCATCTATCGCTTCTCGCCTGCTCCTGACGGACGCATCCTGATGGCCGAGCTGACCATGCCGATGGCGACCGATTTTGCCGGCGCCTGGCACAACCCTGCCTTGCTCGATTCTCTGACTCCGCAACAGCTCTCTTTACGCCAGGGGTGCGAGATCTGGCTGGTACGCACCTCCGCCGGCGAATATGCCGGCCATACCCGGGTCGGGCACTGCGCCACCAACTTTGGCGGGGCCGCGACCCTGGTGCAGCATATCTGGATTGGGCCGAACAGCATCAGGCTGCTGGATCGGGCATATGATCTGAAAGGCAAGGCGCGCTGGGGCAGCCCGGGAGAGGGATACGTCTATCTGCGCCGAAGCGAAGAACGCGGACAATGATCCGGTTATCTGGTGGGTAAATTTGGGATGTAAAAAAGGCGCCCATCGGGCGCCTTTTTCAGAATTCTTCAGAAGTAAGATTACTTCTTGGTGGTCATCGCACCGAAACGCTTGTTGAACTTGTCTACGCGGCCGCCGCTAGAAACTTCTTTCTGCTTGCCGGTGTAGAACGGGTGGCACTCGGAGCACACGTCCAGGTTCAGATCTTTACCAACGGTAGAGAAAGTGTTGATGACGTTACCGCAAGAGCACTTGGCGGTGATGGCTACGTAGTCAGGATGGATACCAGCTTTCATGGACAACCTCAATTAATAGGCCGTGTCGCCATCCGATCTCTTGTCGGACACCACACGATTGTTGAACACAGTTTCAAAGGCTGCGAATAATATAGGAAATGCCTGAGATCAGGCAAGTGGCTTCGCAGAAAAAATAGGCAACCCCTGGTGAATTCTTCCCAAACGCTGGATCTGGTTCGTGTGGCTGTGCCGGTGCCGTTACGCCGTCATTTCGACTATCTCTCCCCCCTGCCTCTGCCCGAACCCGGTTGCCGGGTCGAGATCCCTTTCGGCCCCCAGACTCTGGTCGGTCTGGTGGTGGATCACCCGGCCGAGAGCCAGGTGCCCCGCAACAAGCTCAAGCCCATCAAGCGCGTACTCGATGCGACGCCGGTGCTGGGGCCGGACATACTGGCGCTGATGAACTGGAGCGCCGGCTACTATCAGCATCCCTTGGGCGAGGTGCTGCCCCATGCCCTGCCGGTGCTGGTGCGCAAAGGAGAGCCCGCCGCCTATCGGGAGCTGGAGTTCTGGTTTGCGACCGAGGCCGGTATGGCAATCGATCTCAATGAGCTCAAGCGGGCTGCCAAGCAGCAACAGGCCCTCGCACTGCTGCGCAAGGGGCCGCAGACCCCCTCCGCCCTCAAGCAGGAGGAGATCCAGAGTGCTGCCCTCACTGCGCTGGAGAAGAAGGGGCTGCTGGAGAAGCGCAGCCTGGAGCCGAGCCACGACGGTGACTGGGCTACCCATTTTGAGCCGGGCGAGGGGCTGCGCCTCAACGGTGAGCAGGCGCTGGCGGTCTCTGCCGTCACCAGCCAGAGCGACAAGTTCGGCGCCTTTTTGCTGGATGGCATCACCGGCTCCGGCAAGACCGAAGTCTATTTGAGCATCCTCGAACCCCTGCTCAAGGCGGGCAAGCAGGCGCTGGTGATGGTGCCGGAGATCGGCCTCACCCCGCAGACCATCAATCGCTTTCGCCGCCGCTTCAACGTGCCCGTGGTGGCGATGAACTCCGCCATGAACGACAGGGAGCGGCTCGATGCCTGGCTCGCCTGCCGTGACGGGGGCGCCGCCATCCTGATCGGTACCCGCTCCGCCGTGTTCACCCCGTTCAAGCACCTCGGCATCATCATCATCGACGAGGAGCACGACGGCTCCTTCAAGCAGCAGGACGGCTTTCGCTACCACGCCCGGGATCTCGCCGTGATGCGGGCCCATCGTGCCGGCATTCCCATCCTGCTCGGTTCGGCCACCCCCTCGCTGGAGACGCTGCACAACGCCCGCAGCGGCAAGTATCACCACCTCAGCCTGACCCGCCGCGCCGGTAACGCCCAGACTGCTCGCCAGGAGATCCTGGACATCAAGAACGTGCGGCTGCAGGCCGGGCTCTCCCCCCAGCTGGAGCAGCTGATGGCGGAACATCTGGCCGCTGGCAATCAGGTAATGCTGTTTCTCAATCGCCGCGGCTATGCGCCGGCCCTCATCTGCCATCAATGTGGCTGGAGCGCCGCCTGCGAGCGGTGCGATGCCTGGTACACCTGGCACCAGGCCGGGCGACGGCTGCACTGTCATCACTGCGACAGTATTCGTCCTTTACCCCATCATTGTCCCGAGTGTGGCAGCAGCGAACTGATTGGCTCAGGTGTCGGCACCGAGCAGCTTGAGCAGCTGCTCACCACGGTTTTTCCGCAATATCCTGTGGTGCGCATCGATCGGGACAACACCCGCCGCAAGGGGGAGCTGGAGACCCATCTCGGCGACATCAAGGCGGGCAAGTACAAGATCCTGATCGGTACCCAGATGCTGGCCAAGGGCCACCACTTTCCGGATGTGACATTGGTCGGCTTGCTGGATGTGGATGGTGCCCTGTTCAGCGCCGATTTTCGGGCAGCCGAACGGTTGGCCCAGCTTTATACCCAGGTGGCGGGTCGTGCCGGTCGCGCCAGCAAGCCGGGTCTGGTGGTATTGCAGAGCCATCACCCGGAGCACGCCCTGCTGCAGGATCTGACCCAGAATGGCTATGGCCACTTTGCCGATACGGCGCTCAAGGAGCGTCGCCTGCTGGGGCTGCCGCCGTTCAGCTATCAGGGGCTGTTTCGGGCCGAGGCCAACGGCCGTGACGAGGTACAGCTGTTCCTCAGTCGCCTCGCCGAGACGCTACGCAGCGCCCGTTATCCCCATCTGCAGGTGCTCGGGCCCATCAGCGGCTTTATGGAGCGCAAGGCGGGCAAGTTTCGCATGCAGTTGCTGGTGCAGGGGCCCAGCCGGGCAACTCTGGCCCAGCTGCTGGATTGGGCGGTGAAGGAGCTGGATGGCTGGCCCGAGACCAAGAAGGTGCGCTGGAGTCTGGATATCGATCCCACCGAGCTGAGCTAAGCCGATTCAAGCGGTCACTGGCACGTCTCGTCAGTGGCCAAGCTTGCAATCTTGCATCCGGGTTCAGACCCTCAGATCGATCTGCTGTACCCAGCCTCCCTTGCCCTGTTCGGTCAGGTAGAGGCCGGACTGGCGCAATACCCCCTGACTGCCACCCTCGCCGAGGTGGTTGAAGGGGGTATCGAGGGGGCGCAGCAGGATGGCGCCGATCCCCAGCTTCACCAAGGCGATGGGGGCCTGGTCCGGCTGCCAGAACTGCAGCGCCGAGAATTGGCTGTCCCGCTCGTCCAGCACCCCGTTGCCATCTTCATCCAGGGTAGCCAGCTCGCCAAAGCCGTTGCCGGAGCGGGCGCCAAACAGCTCGCCTCCGTCATCTATGGTGCCGTTGCCGTTGCGATCCAGCGCCACGAAGCCACTCCCCTCGCCGAGGCCTGGCAGGCTGTCCGCCTTACCATCCTGATCGATGTCGAAATTGACCCGGGCGTCGGTCAGATCGGCTATCTTGCCGTCCAGGCTGAGCACCAGCGGATCCTTGAGGGCATTCAGGGTGGTGCGGCGCTGGCTCACTTCCAGCTGACGCCAGTCGAGCACAAAGCCCAGATCCAGCTGCAGGGTCTGGCCATCGTTGGTCTGGACGCTGGCCGATGCGATCACCTTGAGTTGTTCCTGTTGCAGCAGGGTGTCGGTCACTTCCACTACTTGATCCTGACTGGCAGCCTGGCCGGTTGACCCTCTTTGAGTGGAAGCTGCCCCCTCCTGATGGCTCTGCTGGATAGGGTCGGGCACCTCGATCTCGTGGCCGACCATGGCTTCGATCATCAGCTTGATGAGGCGCTGGCGGTTGTCGAGCCCGTCGTTGGGGATGCCGTCTTGTTCCTCGCTCTTGCCGGTTTCGGCGGGTTTGGCCAGCGCTGGATTGGGGGTGGCCTGCGGCTGACTGGTGGCGGCGCGGCTGGTCCCTTGCCGTGTCAGGGAGTTGGTCTGTGTCAGCATGAGGCTGGTGCGCGCCTCGCTGGTGGTGGGGGGCGTTTGCGTGTCTGCCGGGTTGATAGCCGCGGCCGCGGGCTCCAGGTTGCGTACCTTGCGGGCCTGCACCTGTTGCTGCTGGTATTGCACCTCCCCCTGGAGGTCGTAGTGATCGATGCGCATCCCTGTGCCCTCGGCGCTATCCACCTGGTCATTTATCGACCGCATGCAGAAGAGGGATTAACACCGAATCGCACTAAGCGGCGACTCTGTTATCTTGATGTTGCAAAGTGGCCGTCAGACAGCATGATGGTGAGGCCCGCATGCGGGTATGGAGATGGCGCCCTGTATCAGCTCTGCTGACGGCTGGGCGGCGTCTGAATTGAGCGGGACGGAGGTGGTGATGCGTGATTGTCTGGTGATGGGGGCGGCGGGCTATATAGGTTCTTATTTGGTGCCCCATCTGCAAACGCTGGGCTACAGGGTGGTTGCCGGGGCGCGTCGTCCTTGCCGGCTGCCGCCCGGGGTGGAGTTCCGCCTGGCCGACAGCCTCAAGCCTGCGACCTTGCCATCGGCGCTGGCAGGCATAGATACCGTCTTCTATCTGGTGCATGCCATGGGGGCGGGGGCCGATTTTCACCGGCTGGAGCAGCAGGGGGTGAAGAACTTCGCCGCCGCCGCGCGGGCCGCCGGGGTGCGCCGCATCATCTATCTCGGCGCCATTCAGCCCGAACAGTGCAACAGCCGCCACCTCAACTCCCGCCGTCACTGCGGCGAGCTGTTCCGCGCCGCCGGCGTGCCGACGGTGGAGCTGCGTGCCGGCATCATCATAGGGCCCGGCTCTGCCGCCTTCGAAGTGATGCGGGATCTGGTGTTCAACCTGCCGATGATGGTGACACCCAAGTGGGTGCGCTCGCGTACGCCCCCCATCGCGCTTTCCAACCTGCTGCACTATTTGGGCGGGCTGGTGGAGGCGGAGGGGGTGGACGGCCAGATCTTCAACGCCGCCGGCCCCGAGCTGCTCAGCTATCAGCAGCAGTTGCAGAAGTTCGCCGCCCACATCGGCAAGCGCTGCCCCATAGTGCCGCTGCCATTTCTGAGCCCGCGCCTCTCCGCCTGGTGGTTGCAATTTGTTACCTCGGTGCCGCAGCCGGTGGCCAAGGCGCTGGTGGGGGGGCTCAAACACGATATTCCGGCGGATGACGGTCCGCTGCGGACCCTGCTGCCGCAAGCGCTGCTCAGCTTCGACGAGGCGCTGACGGAGAGCCTGGCGCTGGAGCAGCGGCTCGGGGCCGAACAGCAGGGGGAAGAGACGCCGCTCGGTCTGCGCTGGCGCCATCCCGAGTACGGCTTCTATGACCGCACCGCCAGCGGGGAGGCCATCTGCCTCGCCGCCCCCGAGGTGGTGTGGCAGGTGTTGCAACAGCTGGGGGGCGAGAAGCGCTACTTCTACATGAACCAACTTTGGGTGGTGCGCGAATGGATGGATCACCTGATCGGTGGCCCGGCCCTGACCCGTGGTCGCACCAATCCGGATCGTTTCGTGAAGGGGGATATGCTGGACTCCTGGCAGATCCTCGGGGTGGACGAGGGACGCAGGCTGGATCTGCTGTTCAACATGAAGGCGCCCGGTGTCGGGCGGCTTGAGTTCAACATACTGCCGGAGGAGTCTGGCCTGACCCGGCTCAAGGTGACGGCTCACTGGCATCCGCAGGGGGCCTGGGGGCTGGCCTACTGGCTCGCCATGTTGCCGTTCCACCTCTTCATCTTTCAGGGAATGACGGAGGCGATTGCCCGAGAGGCGGAGGCGATGGCGGGGATACCCGTCATGGATTGAAACCATATCTATAACTAAATAGGTATTATAGACTGGTATGACATGCTGATTACTGGCTTGTCGGCGCCATGATGGCGATACTTTCCTCTGTGAAAGCCCGATGGTTTTCTTTATGATCCCCAGCCCTCGCCATCGGCGAGCCAATGCACCACTCATTCACATCCGTATCGGGGTCACCCATGTCCGATCTTCGTCAACAAGCACTCGATTACCACGCCCAGCCCGTACCGGGCAAAATTGCCATCGCCCTCACCAAGCCCGCCGAGACCGCCCGCGATCTGGCGCTGGCCTACAGCCCGGGCGTGGCAGAGCCGGTACGCGAGATTGCCGCCAACCCGGTCGATGCCTACCGTTATACCGGCAAGGGCAATCTGGTGGCCGTCATCTCCAACGGCACCGCCATCCTGGGATTGGGCAATCTGGGTCCGTTGGCTTCCAAGCCGGTAATGGAGGGCAAGGCCCTGCTGTTCAAGCGCTTTGCCGGTATCGACGCCATCGACATCGAGGTGAAGCACGAAACCAGCCAGCAGTTCATCGACACGGTCGCCGCCATTGCCGATACCTTCGGCGGCATCAACCTGGAAGACATCAAGGCTCCCGAGTGCTTCGAGATCGAACAGGCGCTGATCGAGCGCTGCGACATCCCGGTCTTCCACGATGATCAGCATGGTACCGCCATCGTCACCGCCGCCGGCCTGCTCAATGCGCTGGAAGTACAGGGCAAGGAGATTGGCAGCAGCCGCATCGTCTGCATGGGGGCGGGAGCTGCCGCCACCGCCTGCATGGAGCTGCTGATCAAGTGTGGCGCCAAGCCGCACAACATCTTCATGCTGGATCGTCAGGGCGTGATCCACACCGGTCGCACCGATCTGAACCAGTACAAGCAGCGCTTCGCCAACGACACCCCGCTGCGTACCCTGATGGAGGTGATCGACGGGGCTGACGTATTCGTCGGCGTCTCCGGCCCGGACGTGCTGCCCGCCGAGGCGGTGGCGCTGATGGCCCCCAACCCGGTGATCTTCGCCTGCTCCAACCCGGATCCCGAGATCAAGCCCGCCCTGGCCCACTCGGTGCGCGATGACCTCATCATGGGCACAGGCCGCTCCGATTATCCGAACCAGATCAACAACGTGCTCTGCTTCCCCTTCATCTTCCGTGGCGCCCTCGACGCCCGTGCCAGCCGCATCAACGACGCCATGAAGATTGCGGCGGTCGAGGCGATCCGCGCGCTGGCCAAGGAGCCGGTACCGGCCGAGGTGTTGACTGCTGCCGGCGTGAGCGAGCTCGCCTTCGGCAAGGATTACGTCATTCCCAAGCCGATGGATGCCCGTCTGCTGCCGCGCGTCGCCCGCGCCGTGGCGCTGGCGGCGGTGGAATCCGGCGTCGCCCGCACCGAACTGCCTGCCGACTACATGCTCTCTTGAGTCAGCGCCAACGGCCCCGTCATCGGGGCCGTTTTTTTATAAGCAGGATTGGGCTGAGGGGGTGAAGGGGGCAGGTGCCGACAGGTCAATCCGGGCGCAGAGGTGGTCAAACAGCGCTCCCCTCTGACACAATGTCTGCATGACGACGCTTACGAGAATTAAGATGCAGCAGCAAATTCACGGCCGTTTGGCCCACGCCCTCTCCTTCTTGCGCCACGATGGTCGCCACTTCATCCAGTTTGTCTGGGGCCGCTTCCAGCAGGACAGGCTGACGGTGACCGCCGGTTATCTCGCCTATGTCACTTTGCTCTCCCTGGTGCCCATGATCGCCGTGGTGTTCGGCATGATGTCCGCCTTCCCGGTGTTCCAGAGCATCAAGCAGCAGATGGAGCGGTTCGTCTACCACAACTTCGTGCCCACCGCGGGCGACATGGTCAAGGAGTACATCGACGGCTTCGTGGCCAATGCCACCAACACCACGGCGGTGGGGATCGGCGCCCTGATCGTGGTGGCCCTGATGCTGATTTCGGCCATCGACAAGAACCTCAACTACATCTGGCGCTCGACCCAGAGCCGGCCGCTGGCCCAGGCATTCGCCATGTACTGGATGATCCTGACCCTGGGACCCGTGCTCATCGGGGCCAGCATCGCCATCTCCTCCTACATACTGTCGCTGCGCTTCCTGTCGGAGGAGAGTCTGTTCGGCGCCGGCTACCTGCTGCTGCGCAGCCTGCCGTTCCTCTTCTCGGTGCTCACCTTCCTGCTGGTCTATACCGTGGTACCCAACTGCAAGGTGCGGCTGGTGCACGCCTTTATCGGCGCCCTGGTGGCGGCCACTCTGTTCGAGCTGGCCAAGCGCGGCTTTGCCATCTACATCACCAACTTTCCCTCCTATCAGGCCATCTATGGCGCCCTGGCGACCATTCCGATCCTGTTTGTCTGGGTGTATCTGAGCTGGCTGGTGGTGCTGCTGGGCGCGGAAACCACGGCCTGCCTCGGTGAATACGAGAAACCGGCGAACGAGGAGCTGGCCTGAGCCATCGCCTTGCCGGCGGTTTTATTGGTAGCATCGACGACCGCCCTTCCCGAAGGGCGGTCGTTCTGTTTTGAGAGGAGAGGGATGTGATTGCATTGATTCAGCGGGTGTCCGAGGCCAGCGTAACGGTAGAGGGAGAAGTGACCGGGGCCATCGGTCGGGGGCTGCTGGTGCTGCTCGGGGTGGAGCAGGGGGATGACGAGGCCAAGGCCGACAAGCTGCTGCACAAGGTGAGCGGCTACCGGATCTTCTCCGACGAGAACGGCAAGATGAACCTCAACGTGGGTCAGGCCAGTGGCAGCCTGCTGGTGGTCTCCCAGTTCACCCTGGCGGCGGATACCGGCAAGGGGATGCGCCCGAGCTTCTCCGGCGGGGCCCATCCGGCGGAAGCCGAGCGGCTCTACGACTACTTTGTGGCACAGGCCCGGGCGGGGGAGATCCCGACCGAGACGGGGCGCTTTGCCGCCGATATGAAGGTGGCGCTGGTCAACGACGGCCCGGTGACCTTCTGGCTACAGGTCTGATTCGTCGCCCTGGCGTGGCCGGGTGTGGACGATCACGTTGACGAAGCCGGGCACCGGATAGGGGGTGGTGGGGCCGACCCACTGCTCCAGCAGCAGCAGGGCCTGGCTCAACTCGAGCCGGGTGCGGGGCAGCAGATTGACGATGAGATCCCCGCTCAGGCGGGGAGCCAGCGCCCGATAGATCCGCTCCTGAAACAGCTGCAGCGGGTTGCCATCCTGGCTGAAGAGATCGAGCAGCACCAGGTCGTAGCTGGCCTCGCTCTGCTCGAGGAAGGCGAGGGCATCGGCCTGATGCACCTGGGGGGCGCGGTTATCTTCTTCCCCGGGATGCTGGAAAAACTGGCGATAGAGGGTGATCACCTCCTCGTCCAGCTCGACGCATTCGTGCCTGGCCGCGGGCCAGCGGCGCCGGATATGGCGTGTCAGATCGCCGCCTCCCAGTCCCAGCTCGAGGATGTTGTCGGCCTGCTGTGGCAGCAGGCAGGCGATCACCTGCTGGTGGGGCAGGCAGAGGGCCGCAGGGTCGTTCAGTGACATGGCGGATTGCACCACGCCGTCGATTTCGAGCCAGCGATGGTGGGCATTTTCCTGCACCGAGAGGCGGCGCCGGGGTTGGACACTGAGGTGCAATAAGTGATCGGCTTGGTACGCTTGCAGATTGAAGTCCATGAATTTGCACGGCAAGATGGTTTTCGACCAGTGTAACTCAAGGATGGAACTATGTACCGGGTGGTCACCCCCCAGACGGCAGCCGAGCTGGATGCCTATTATCAGTTGCGCTGGGAACTGCTGCGTAAACCCTTCAATCTGCCCCTCGGTTCCGAGCGGGACGAATACGACTCCGTTGCCATTCACCGCCTGATGCTGGCACCCGATGGTACTCCCATTGCCGTCGGCCGTCTGTTTGTCGGCGGTGACGAGGCACAGATCCGCTTCATGGCGCTGCGCCCGGAATATCGCGGCCAGGGGCTGGGCGCCCGCATGGTGGAAGATCTCGAGCAACTGGCCCTGAGCGAGAAGGTCAAACGACTGGTGATGAACGCCCGTCAGGAGGCGGTGGAGTTCTACCGCAGGTGTGGCTTTCTCGAGGTGGGTGAAGGGCCCGTCTCCTTCGGTCGCATTCCGCACCGTCAGATGATCAAGTCCCTGACCCCCATGCAGACCATCCAGTACCGCCCCGAGTGGTGCCAGGATCTCACCACCCGCTGGTCCAGGGGGATTCCCATCAGCGAGAAGATGGGGATGCACATCACCCACTACGACGGCCAGACCTTCCACCTCAAGGCCAACCTGGCGGCCAACCTCAATGTGCACGACACCATGTTTGCCGGCAGCATCTACAGCCAGTGCGTGCTGGCGGGTTGGGGCCTGATCTGGCTGCAGCTCAAGGAGGCCGGGCTGATGGGGGACATAGTGCTGGCGGAGGGTAACATCAAGTACTACCGTCCGGTCGACGAGGAGCCGGAGGCGAGGGTCGCCCGGGAGGGCATGCCCGCGGTGCTGGAGCCGCTCAAGAGCGGGGAGTCGGCCAAGTTCAGTCTCAAGATCAAGCTGTTCAGCGGTGACAAGCTGGCGGTGGAATTCGTTGGCCAGTACGTGGTGCAACCCATCAAGCGGCGCGGTCAGGCACCGGTGCTGTAACCGGTTGTGCGATGCAAACAAGGCCTCATGATGAGGCCTTGTTGTTTACTGCTCTGCCGGCGCTTCCTGCCCGGTCTGGGCTTTTGCCGCGGGAGCCGGTCGCCAGAGCGGGGCGCTGCGACCCTGGGCGGGGTAGCGGACACCCACCTCCCAGCCACATGACGCCTGTTTCTGCGGGAAGGCCCAGGTCAGGGTCGGCGCCGAGAGCGGTCCGCGCCACTGACCGGTCAGTTCGGCGCAGCGCTTGCCATTGAGCACACCCAGATCCATCTGCCACTGTTCGTTGACCAGGTCGATCCCCCCCTGCAGGGCCAGCAGGTGGGTGATGGTGGAGGCACCCGCCTGTTCGACGCTCAGCTGGCCATTCTCAATTTTCCCTTGCAGCCTGATGCGGTAGAAGGGGGTATCTCCCTCCTGCATCGCCTGCCACAGCTGCTCCGGGGAGAGTGTGGGTGGGGTCGCCCCCTTGAACCACTCATCCAGCAGGGGATCTATCTTCACCTTGTCCCAGAAGGGCTCGTCGGCGTCGAGGGCGAAGCTTCCCTGCAGGGTGCTGCGCCACTCGCCGGCGCTCTTGCCGTGCGTCGCCTGCAGATCGGCGCTGAGATCAGCCTTGCCCGCGAAGGAGACGGGGGAGTGCAGTATCTTGCCCCACTGATCCAGATCCAGCCTGGTGGCGTTCAGTTGCAGGCGGCTGAGCTGGCCCGGCTCCCGTCCCCACTGGCCATTCAGGGTGAGGCTTCCCTCATCCGGCAGCGAACTGGTGAGTTTGTCGAGCTGCCAGGTGCTGGGGGTCAGCTCCCCATCCAGCTCGCCGTTGCGGGCGCTGAGACCATCCCATACCAGCTCGAACCACTTGCTCTCGACGCGGGCGCGGCCGAACAGGGGGCCGGGCTGGTTGCCTCGCAGGGAGAGATCGGTCAGGTAGAGCTGCCAGCCGGTCAGCGACAGGGGCAGGCTGTCATCGAAGGAGAGCACCTTGAGCTTGTCAAACGCCAGCTTGCGGATGTCGATCTGCTGTGGCCGCCAGCTCTGCCAATCCTGCCACCACCCCTGGGGCAGGCTGATGTCCATGCCGCTCAGGGCCATGTCTTTCAACGTCAGCTTCTGCTGCTGGCTATCGAGGGCCAGCTCCAGGTTGAACTCCCCCTCGTAGGCCTTGCCCTGCAGTTCGCCCTCGATCTGTTGGGGGGAGAAGGCGAGCTTGCCCTTGATGGCTTCCAGCTGGAACAGGCCACGCCCCATGTCACCCAGGGTGCCGGCCAGATAGCCGCTCGGCTGGCTACCTGTTTGCCAGTTGAAGGCGGTGAGCTGGCCGCTGAAGTTGTTGAAGGCGAGCTCCTGCCTGATGTCGTTGATGCTCACCTCGTCGAATTGGCCCCGATCCAGGCTGACCTGGCGCAGGGGGAAGGGATGTTGTGCCAGATCCCCCAGCTCGACCCGCATGCCGCGTGCTTTGAGATCGCGCAGTTGCAGGCTGCGGGCGGGCCAGTCCAGTACCAGACCCGTCTCCAGCAGGCCGTCGAACAGGTTGGTTATCAGCTTGTCGCTGGACAGAACTTCCCCTTCCAGCCGCCCCTTCAGGTTGAGGCGGGCGAAGGTGAATTGCGGTGTTTCCAGCTGGCCTATGTTGAGGGTCAGGTTAGCCTGTGGCTGGCGTTTCGGGTCGATAAGCTCCCAGTCGCTCAGGGTGGCGTTGAGGCTGCGCAGGGTCAGGGCGTCACTCTGCAGGCTGAGGCGATCTATGGTGCTGTCGGCGATGGTGAGGGAGCGGATCGGCAAGTTTGGCAGCCGGTTCGGCAGCGGCAGTTTGATAGCCGGGCGAATGAGATCGAGATGGGCGATGCGCACGTCCCGGTTGAGCCAGTCGATATCCTCGATTTCCAGATAGAGCTTGTCGAGGGTGACCGCATCACCGTAGCGCACCTGTTCGGCCAGCAGGGTATAGGGGTGGAGCGGGTTGAACACCAGCCGGCCTATGGTGACGGGTACGCCGGTCTGCTGGCTGATCCAGCTGGCAATGGGCCCCTTGGCCCGTTCGGCGTCGAACAGCCCGAGGGCGACCCAGACAAACAACAGCAGGAAGGCGAAGGTGTAGAGCAGGCCGCGTAGCCAGGAATTCATGAGTGCTTTCCTCCTGTTTCTGTTTGCGTGATCAGGCGTTGGAGTAGTGGTCCCGCAGTCCCAGCCAACGGCGGATCAGGGGCTCGACGTGACTCGGGTGCTTATCCATCAGGAAGCGCGCCATCTTCTGTACCTGGGGGATAAGCGGCTGGTCGCGCACCAGATCGGCGATCTTGAGATCGGCCAGCCCGGTCTGACGGGTGCCGAGCAGTTCCCCCGGGCCGCGCAGTTCCAGATCGCGCTGGGCGATCTGGAAGCCGTCATTGGTCTCGCGCAGCACCCCGAGCCGGCTCTGGGCCGTCTTGGACAAGGGAGCATGATAGAGCAGCACGCAATGGGAGGCCACCGCCCCCCGGCCGACCCGGCCGCGCAGCTGATGCAGCTGAGCCAGCCCCAGCCGCTCAGGGTTCTCGATGATCATCAGGCTGGCGTTGGGCACATCCACCCCCACTTCGATGACGGTGGTGGCGACCAGCAACTGCAAAATACCCGCCTTGAACTCCTCCATCACCCGCTGCTTCTCGACCGGTCGCATCCGGCCGTGCACCAGGCCGATATGCAGACCGGGCAGCAAGTTTTGCAGCTCGGCGGCAGTGTCTTCGGCGGCCTGGCACTCCAGCACCTCGGACTCCTCGATCAGGGTGCAGACCCAGTAAGCCTGCTTGCCCTCGGTACAGGCGAGCCTGACCCGCTCGATCACGTCCTGGCGGCGGCTGTCCGGCAGCGCCACCGTGGTGATGGGGGTGCGCCCCGGCGGCAGCTCGTCGATGACCGAGGTATCGAGGTCGGCATAGGCGGTCATCGCCAGGGTACGGGGAATGGGGGTGGCGGTCATGATGAGCTGATGGGGATGGACCCCCTCCCGCTCCCCTTTCTCGCGCAGGGCCAGGCGCTGGTGCACGCCGAACCTGTGCTGCTCGTCGATGATCACCAGCGCCAGACGCTGGAACACCACCTGCTCCTGGAAGATGGCATGGGTGCCCACCACCATCTTGACGCTGCCATCCGCGATGGCAGCCAGCGCCTCTTCTCGCGCCTTGCCCTTCTGCTTGCCCGCCAGCCAGCCGACCTGGATGCCGAGCGGTTCCAGCCACTTGGCGAAGTTGATGGCGTGCTGTTCGGCCAGGAGCTCAGTCGGTGCCATCAACCCCACCTGACAGCCATTGCCGATGGCCTGCAGGGCGGCCAAGGCCGCCACTAGCGTCTTGCCGGAGCCCACGTCCCCCTGCACCAGCCGCATCATGGGGTGGCTCTGCTGCAGATCCTTACTTATCTCCGCCACCACCCGGTTCTGGGCTCCGGTCGGTTTAAACGGCAGGGCGCCGAGCAGTTGTTCGACCAGCTTGGGGGCCGGTTTGAGAGACCGTGCCAGCTGGGTTTGCGACTGGGCGCGTACTTTGAGCACCGAGAGGTTGTGAGCCAGCAGCTCCTCCAGCACCAGTCGCTGCTGGGCCGGATGCTGGCCGTTTTCCAGCAGCGGCAGCGCCACCGAGGGGGGCGGGCGGTGCAGCAGGCGCAGGGCGGCAGCCAGCTCTATCTGATGGGGGTAGAGACCGGCGGGCAGCAGCTCCTCCACCCCGTAGAGGTCGAGCTGGGCCAGCGCCTGATCCGTGAGGTTGCGCAAGGTGAGCTGGCGCAACCCCTCGGTGGTCGGATAGACGGGGGTGAGGGCTGATTCGGTCTGGCCCGCCTGATCGTCGCCGAGCAGCTTGTACTCGGGGTGGGCCATCTCCAGCCCGTACTTGCCTGGGCGCACCTCGCCGAAGCAGCGCATCAGCCGGCCCTGGGCCAGGCTGTTCTTCTGGGCAGCGGTGAAATTGAAGAAGCGCAGAGTCAGGGTGCCGGTGCCATCGCTGATGCGGCAGACCAGCATGCGGCGGCGCCCCATCACCAGCTGGGTATCCTGGATTTCGCCCTCGACGGCGCCGTGCAGGCCGGGCGGCAGATCGCCGATGGGCCACACCTGGGTGCGGTCCTCGTAGCGCAGGGGGAGGTGGAACAGCAGATCCTGCACCGTGGCCAGCCCCAGCCGCTCGAGTTTCTCCAGCATCTTGCTGCCGACACCCTTGAGGCTATCGAGAGGAATTTTATCCAATTTCATCAATTAGATGCCCGAAAACACTGTAAATATGTCCAGATAATAGGGGCTATTGATGTTGCTGCGCAAGCCGCGTTGCCGTGGCAAGGATGGGATGAAACGGGTGGAGGAGGCTGGTCGGGGCCGTTTTTGAGCAAGGCCTGCCGGGAATGGCAGGCCTTGTGACAGGTTGCGAAGGGGCGGTAGCGCCTCGCGTCAGATGATGCGCTTGAGCAGCAGATGAGCCTTGACCCTGTGGATCCTGGCCAGCAGTTTGCGTACCTGATCCGGGTAGTCCTTGATCTGCTCTACCTGGTCGAAGTGGCTGATCCGCTTGGTGTTGGTCAGGATGTTCTCGCGCTCGGCGTTGAACTGGGGACGCAGCAGATGGCGACGGTCGTGGATCAGCAGGCCGTTCTCCAGATCCAGCGCCCAGGCGCGGGGGTTGAGGTTGTTGCCGGTGAGCAGGGCCCACTCGTCATCCACGAAGATCCCCTTGAGATGGTAGGAGTTACGCTCGCAGCACCAGAGCATCAGGTTGAGACGGCCATCATCGATGTGATGCTGGTTGCGCTCGGCAAACTTGCGCAGGTTGGTCTCGTAGAGATAGGGCAGGCCGCCGATGGTGGAGAACTTCTCCTCCGGCGGAATGAAGAAGTCGTTGGCGGTCTTGTCGCCCACCACGATCGTCACCTTGCAGCCGCGGGCCAGCAGCTCCTCGATATCCTTGTTCAACTCCTTGGGCGGGTTGAAGTAGGGGGTGCAGATGAAGATCTCCCGCTCGGTGGCGCGCACCAGGTTGCGGATCATCTGGTTGAGCTGGTTGCCTCGCTTGCCCAGACCGGCCAGCGGTGTGATCGCCACCTCCTGGGTGTTGACCGGGGTGCTCTCGAAGCGGTACTGGCTACGGCGCAGCTGCTGCTTGAAGCGGCGGATCGGCCCCTTCAGCTGCTTGGCGCTGGGGATGTCGGTGCGATCCAGGCGCTGCACCGCCTCGCTCTTCACGAACTGGTCGTCCACATAGTTGACCAGGCTGCGGGCCAGCTCGGGGCTGGCAATCTGGTGGTAACGGTCGAAGCGGTAGCGATCCTGCTGGTGCAGGTAGATGTCGTTGAGGCTGGCGCCGGAGTAGAGCACCACGTCGTCGAAGACGAAGCCCTTGAGGTGGAGTACACCGAGCAGCTCGCGTCCCTTGACGGGCACGCCGTAGATTTCAATCTTGTGCTCGTGGCGGTCGGCCATCTCCTGATACATCAGGTGGTTGCCCCCCTGCTTGCCCTTGCCGATCAGGCCGCGTTGGGCGCGGTGGAAGTCAACGAACACCTTGATGTCGAGGGCGGGGTTGCGCTGTTTGGCGGCGTAGAGGGCGGCGAGGATCTCCCGTCCGGCTTCGTCATCCTGCAGATAGAGCGCGACCAGATAGATGCGGCGGGTAGCGCTGGCGATGAGCGCAAGAATGCGGCGCTTGAAATCCTGGGCACTGTAGAGCACTTCAAACTGATCCGCCGCGACGGCGATCTGGGGCAGGCGTGCAAGCAGTTGTCGATAATGGGCCGATGAATGCATAGAGAAACCTGAAATCACGGGGGTTAAGCGTTCCACTCGGAGCGATGAATAGGCGATTCTAGCAATCTCGCCCTTCCAGCCAAAGAAAGAATCGTCAGAAAGATGAAAAAGGCCTCACGAAGGAGGCCTTTTTCCGGGTGATGACAGCAACGTTTAGAGGAAGCTGTAGATGATCATCGCCATCACGCCGCCTGTGGTACCGATGATGGTTTCCATCACGGTCCAGGTCTGCAGGGTCTGCTTCTCGGAGAGGCCCAGATAGCGGTTGGCCAGCCAGAAACCGGAGTCGTTGACGTGGGAGAGCACGATGGCACCACCGCCGATGGCGATGGTCACGGCGGCCAGTTGGGCACCGTTCAGACCCAGCGGCTCCAGCATCGGCAGCACCAGGCCGCAGGCGGTCAGCATGGCCACGGTGGCAGAACCCTGGATGACCCGCACCGCGGCGGCCAGGATGAAGGCCAGGGCGACGATGGGCAGGCCTGAGTCCGCCAGCATGTTGCCAAGAGCCGCGCCCACACCGGAATCCACCAGTACCTGCTTGAACACGCCACCGGCACCGGTCACCAGGATGATGACGCCGGCGGGCTGGATGGCGCTGTTGCAGACGTTCATCACCTCGTCACGGGACATGCCGCGACGAATGCCCAGCAGATAGAAGGCGGCCAGACAGGCGACCATGATGGCGGTGAAGGGGTGGCCGACAAATTCCAGCCAGCCGTGCAGGGTGGAACCTGTCTCGACAAAGCGCCCGACGATGGTCTTGAGACCGATCATCAGCAGCGGCAGACCGATGAGGCCCATGGCCAGCCCGAAGGAGGGGAGGGACTTGCTGTCGTCATGGACGCTGTTCTGGGCATCGGCGGGCAGTGGCACGTCGACAATTTTGCTGATGAAGTCACCGAACAACGGGCCTGCCAGGATCAGTGCCGGCACGGCGGCGATCAGGCCGAACAGGATCATGTAGCCAAAATCGGCACCCAGCTGGGAGGCCACCAGGATGGGGCCCGGCGCCGGGATGAGGAAGGCCTGGCAGGTGGCGATGCCCGCCAGCAGGGCGATACCGATCTTCACCACACTGCCGCCGCCACGACGCACGATGGCAAACGCCACCCCGATCAGCAGCACCACGGCCACGTCGAAGAAGAGCGGCAGCGCACAGACGAAGCCGGTCAGCGCCATGGCCCAGTTGGCGCGCTTGACGCCGAACTTGCCAAGCAGGGTATGTGCCACCCGGTCGAGGGCGCCGGTCACTTCCATCACCTTGCCGAACATGGCGCCGAGCGCCACCACCACGGCCACGAAGCCCAAGGTACCGCCCATCCCTTTCTGGATGGTGGCGGCGATATCGGCCGGGTTCATGCCGGCGGCCAGACCCGCCACCATGGAGACCAGGATGAGGGAGACGACGGCATGCAACCGGGCCTTCATCACCAGGAAGAGCAGCAGCACGATGGATCCGGCTGCCGTCATGATCAAAGAGATATCCGACATTGTTCTCTGTTCCTTTTTTAGTTGTTCAGTGGCAATGCCGCAGGACTCAGTACCAAACATAACATCATGATTTATTTATATATATGTTTTGGTCTGTGGCATTTAGCACGAGGCCGGAGAGTATGGGTTACTGTCTGTGGCCGGCTTCACATTTTTTGTAGTTACCGGTAACATGTTACCGGTAACGTGTTAGATTAGAACCCATCAACAGCTGGTTTTTTGAAAAGTGGGACAGAGGTCAAATTATGGCGGGTAAGTGCATTATCGTGATGGGAGTGTGTGGCAGCGGCAAGTCCAGCGTCGGTCTCAAGGTGGCCGAGGCACTGGGGGCCAAGTTCATTGATGGCGATGATCTGCACCCGAAAGCCAACATCCAGAAGATGGCCGGTGGCACCCCTCTCAACGATGAGGATCGCGCCCCCTGGCTGGAGCGGATCCGCGATGCGGCCTACAGCCTGGAACAGAAGAACGAGGTGGGCGTCATCGTCTGCTCCGCCCTCAAGAAGCAGTACCGCGACCAGATCCGCGAGGGCAACGAGTCGGTCAGCTTCCTGTTCCTGGATGGCGACCAGCCTCTGATCCTTGAACGCATGCGGGCTCGCAAGGGCCACTTCATGCGGGAAAGCATGGTACAAAGTCAGTTTGATACCCTGGAGCGCCCGGATGGCGAGGCAGGGGTCTTCCATATCGATATAGACGGCACCTTCGAACAGGTTGTTGACCGCGCCGTCACCGCGTTGGAGCAAGCCGAATGACACACAACGTCATCTCTGAGGTCACTGCCCGCATCCGCGAGCGCAGTGCCAGCCGTCGCCAGGCCTTCCTGGCCCGCATTCAACGCCAGGCCGAGCAGGGCAAGACCCGTGCCGCCCTGGCCTG
The DNA here is from genome assembly GCF_041402525.1 of Aeromonas sp. S18(2024). Lineage (NCBI taxonomy): Bacteria > Pseudomonadati > Pseudomonadota > Gammaproteobacteria > Aeromonadales > Aeromonadaceae > Aeromonas > Aeromonas sp. S18(2024). The sequence continues at coordinate 111,120 of NZ_JBGLQV010000011.1, forward strand.
TGGCAACCTGGCCCACGCCGTCGCTGCATCCAGCTGTGACGAGAAGGGGCGCATCCTCGACATGACCCGCGCCAACGTGGGCATAGTTACCGCCTACAACGACATGCTGAGCGCCCATCAGCCCTATCAGGGCTATCCGGATCAGATCAAGGCGGCGCTGGCCGAGCTGGGCCACAGCGCCCAGGTGGCCGGCGGCGTGCCCGCCATGTGTGACGGCGTGACTCAGGGCCAGCCGGGGATGGACATGTCGTTGTTCTCTCGCGATCTCATCGCCCAGGCTACCGCGCTGTCGCTTTCTCACAATACTTTCGATGCCACCCTGCTGCTCGGCATCTGCGACAAGATAGCGCCGGGCCAGATCATGGGGGCGCTCTCCCATGCCCATCTGCCGACCGCCTTCGTGCCGGCCGGCCCGATGGCCAGCGGCATCAGCAACGACGAGAAGGTGAAGGTGCGCCAGCAGTACGCCGCCGGCGAGGTGGGTCGCGACGCCCTGCTGAAGATGGAGTGTGGCGCCTACCATTCGGCCGGTACCTGCACCTTCTACGGTACCGCCAATACCAACCAGCTGGTATTTGAGGCCATGGGCCTGATGCTGCCAGGCTCCGCCTTCGTGCATCCCCACAGCGAGCTGCGCCGCGCCCTCACCGACGAGGCCGCCCGCCGCATCAGCGCCATGATCCCGGGCTCTGCGGCTTATCGTCCGCTGAGCAAGGTGATCGACGAACGTTCCCTGGTCAACGGCCTGGTGGCTCTGCTCGCCTCCGGCGGCAGCACCAACCACAGCATCCACATGGTGGCGCTGGCCCGCGCCGCCGGCCTGGTGCTGACTTGGGACGACATCAGCGATCTCTCCGACGTGGTGCCGCTGCTGGTTCGCATGTACCCGAACGGTCCGGCTGACGTGAACGCCTTCGAACAGGCGGGTGGCGTGCCGGGCCTGATGCGCCGGCTGGCCGAAGCCGATCTGCTCAACATGGACGCCGTGCCGGTGTTTGGCGAGATGGCGGACTACCTCACTCGTCCTGCACTGGTCGATGGCAAGCTGGTATGGCAACCGGTCGGCGAGAGCGGGGATCCGAGCGTGCTGTCCCCCTCAGGGGCCGTATTCCAGGCCACCGGCGGCACCAAGCTGCTGGCGGGCAATCTGGGCCGCGCCGTGGTCAAGGTCTCTGCAGTCGCCCCCGAATACCGGGTGATCGAGGCACCGGCCCGGGTCTTCTCCTCCCAGCATGCGGTGGAGGCGGCTTACAAAGCAGGGGATCTCAATCAGGATGCCGTCATTGTGGTGCGCCACAACGGCCCGGCCGCCAACGGCATGCCGGAGCTGCACAAGCTGATGCCGGTGCTCGGCAACCTGCAGAAGGCAGGCCACAAGGTGGCGCTGGTCACCGACGGTCGTCTCTCCGGCGCCTCCGGCAAGATCCCGGCCGCCATCCACGTCACCCCGGAAGCGCTGCACGGCGGGGCCATCGGCCTGCTGCAAGACGGAGATCTGCTGCGGGTGGATGCCGAGTCCGGCCGTCTCGACTGCCTGACCGATTTGAGCGGTCGCACCCAGGCCGAGATTGACCTCACTCTGGAGCAAGAGGGGTGGGGCCGTGAACTGTTTAGCGTGATGCGTCGCGCGGTATCGAGCGCCGAGTGCGGCGCCACCATCTTTGACTAAGGAAGAACTATGCAGAACTGGAAAGTGACTCCGGCCGAGGTGTTTGCCGCCTCCCCGCTGGTACCCGTGATGGTCATCAACGAACTGGAGCAGGCGCTGCCGATGGCCAAGGCGCTGCTCGATGGCGGCATCTCTGTGTTCGAGATCACCCTGCGCACCCCGGTCGCACTCGATGCGATTGCCCTCATCGCCAAGGCGATGCCGGATGCCATGGTGGGTGCCGGTACCGTGCTCAACTGCGCGCAGTTTGATGCCGCCGTTGCCGCCGGTGCCCGCTTCGTCATCTCCCCGGGGATGACTCCGGCGCTGCTGGCCCACGCGGCCAACAGCACGGCCCCGCTGATCCCGGGGGTGGCAACTCCGTCCGAGGTGATGCAGGCGCTGGAAGCGGGTTATGACCACCTGAAATTCTTCCCGGCCGAGGCCAATGGCGGCACCAAGGCGCTCTCCGCCATCGCCGCGCCGCTGCCCCAGGTGAAGTTCTGTCCCACCGGCGGTATCGGTCCGAAGAACGTGGCCGATTATCTGGCACTCAAGTGTGTCGCCACCGTCGGCGGTTCCTGGATGCTGCCGGCCGATGCGGTCAAGAGCGGCAACTGGGAGGAGGTGACCCGCCTCTCCCGCGAAGCGGTCGAACTGGTGAAACACTAACGGACAATCATGCTTGCCAAGCTGACAGGCCACCCTCGGGTGGCCTGTTCTGTTTATGGCGCAGTGCGGGCGATTTACCCCAGGCTCTCACCAAGATAGAGGGTGAACCCCATGTCCTTGCGGGTCTCCGCCAGGGCTTTGCCATCGAGCCGCGCCAGCAGCATGGTGGCCGCCTCGCGACCGATCGCCTCGCGGGGAGTGGCGATACTGGCCAGCTTGGGGGTCATGGCATGGCCGATGTCGAGGGCGTTACAGCCGGCGATGGCGATCTGCTGGGGGACCGGGATCCACTTGGCCTGACACTGCAGCAGGGCGCCGACCGCCAGGTCATCGTTGGTGCAGAACAGGCCGTCCAGATCGGGGTAGCGCACCAGCGCCAGATCCAGCAGCTCGCCCCCCAGGGTGAAGGTGGAGGACTGCTCGGTCAGCAGGTGCCGCCCCTCCAGGCCGAAATCCGCCATCGCCTGGTAGTAGCCCTCCATCCGCAACTGGGTGCGCACGTCGAGGCGGGCCCCGAGATAGACCAGCTTGCGGCGGCCGCGCAGCAGCATCTCTGTTACCATGGCCCGGGCTGCGGCCTTGTGATCCATGCCGACCACCATGTCGATGGGATCCTGTGGCAGATCCATGGTCTCCACCACCGGAATGCCGGCGGTGGCTATCATCTTGCGGGTGCGCTCGGTGTGCTGGCTGTCGGAGAGGATGAGACCATCCACATGGTAGGAGAGCAGGGAGGCCACCTGTTCCTCTTCCCGTTCCGGGTTGTAGCCATAGTGGGCAAGCAGGGTCTGGTAGCCTGCGGGACGGGTTACCGACTCGATGCCGTGGATCGCCGCCGAGAAGACCTGGTTGGAGAGGGAGGGGATCAGAATGCCGATCGCCTTGCTGGTGGCGTTTGAGAGAATATCCGGCGCCCGGTTGGGGATGTAGCCGAGCTCCTCCACCGCCGCCGCGATCCGCTCCCGGGTCCCCTCGGCCACGGTCTGGGGATCCCGCAGGTAACGACTGACGGTCATCTTGGTCACGCCGGTCAGGTCGGCGATGTCTTGCAGGGTGGGGCGGCGCTTGCGGGTGGTCGTCATGTCGGTGTCCAGCGTGGATGTTACATGTAACATTACCGTTTTTACCGGACAAAGTCAGCATATGAAACCGTAGTGGAAGGATTTTCCGATGATCAGAGGCAAACATTTCGAAGGGGTTCGCTTCGAGCAGCAGGATGTGGAGGGCGAGCATTTCTCCGGGTGCCACTTTATCGGGTGTGACTTCTCTTGGCTGGATCTGGGCGAGTGTCGCTTCGTCGATTGCTGCTTCTATGACAGGGAGCGCGAGCTGGGTTGCCAGTTGCAGGGCTGCGATCTGCGGGAGGCGAGCTTCCTGCGCTGCGATCTCACTCTGGCGGATGTCAGCCGCAGCCAGTGTCTGGGGCTGGAGATGCGTGATTGTCAGGCGATGGGCATCAACTTTGGTCACGACAGCTTTGCCAACCAGATCACCGCCAGGAGCTACTTCTGCGAAGCACATCTGACCGGCAACAACTTCAGCTATGCCAGTTTCGAAGGTTGTCTGCTGGAAAAATGCGAATTGAGCGGCAACCGCTGGCAGGGGGCCAACCTGCTGGGGGCTTCGCTGGCGGGATCCGATCTCAGCGGTTCCGAGTTTGGCCAGATAGAGTGGGCCAGTTTCAAGCTGCAGGGTTGTGACCTGCGCCAGTGTGATCTGCCCGGGCTGGATCTGCGGCGGGTCGATCTGACCGGGGTGCAGATAAATGAAGATCAGCAGCAGACCCTGCTGGAGCAGATAGGGATTGTTGTCTTTCCCTGAGCGAGCCGAAAAAGAGGTAATTTTTCATCACTTTGCCGCCTCTTTATGCCGCACGTGGCAAATAAAAAAGCCTGCACTATGCAGGCTTTTTCGTCTTTAGTTCGCCGCTTTGATGGGGGCGCGAGGCCGGGATCCCTGGTCAGCGTTTGGCCAGCCATTTGGCGGGGTTGATGGCTTCTCCCTGATAGCGGATTTCGAAGTAGAGGCCGGGCCTGTCCTGGCCGCCACTGTCGCCGACCAGGGCCACGGGTTCACCCTGTTCCACATTCTGGCCGACCTGGCGCAGCAGTGACTGGTTGTGGCCGTAGAGACTCATATAGCCGCGACCGTGGTCGATCACCAGCAGCATACCGAAGCCGTCCAGCCAGTCGGCGTAGACCACCTGGCCCGGCGCCACCGCCTTGACCTGGGTCCCTTCGCTGGCACCGATCAGGGTGCCCTTCCACTTGAGCTGGGCGGTACGGGGTGAGCCGTAGGAGATGAGGATGGGGCCCTGAACCGGCCAGCGCAGATTGCCATTGGTCTTGAGGCCGCTGTAGTGGCCGGCGCCGCTGATGCTGGAGCTGGATTCCGGCTCTTTGCTGGCCACTTGCTGCTGACTGGCCTGCTCCTCGGCGCGGCGTTGTTCCGCCAGTTTGCGCTGGCGTTCCTGCTCGGCCTTCAGCTTGGCGAGGCGTTCCCGCTCGCGGCGCTCCTGCTCTTCCCGTTTGCGGCGCAGCTCCTCCAGCCGGGCTTTCAGGGCTTTTTCCGCCTTGACCAGCTTGGCCAGCTTCTGCTCGTCATCCTGCACCGACTGTTGCAACTGGTTGCGCACCTTGGCGCGGCTCTGCTGGCTGGCCAACAGGGCCTGGTGGTGCTCCTGCTGTTCGCTCAGCAAGGCCTGCAGCCGGCTCTCGGTCTCTTTGGTCGCCTGCTGGTTTTTTGCCAGTTTGGTGCGGGTGGCGCGCAGCGCCTCGATGGCTTCGATACGGGCCTTGTTGAGGTAGTCGTAGTAGTCGAGGGAGCGGCTCAGTTTGGCTGGGTCCTGCTGGTTGAGCAGCAGTTTGAGGTAGTCGTGGCTGCCCGCCTGGAAGGCGCTTTCCGCCTGCCTGGCCAGCAACTGCTTCTGATGTTTGGCCTGTTCTTCCAGGTCCAGCTTGTCTTGCTGCAGACCAGCCAGCTTCTGATGGTTCTGCTTGAGTTGCTGTCTGGTCTGGTCGAGCTTGGCGGCGGCGGCCGAGATGGCTTGCTCATCGGCCTTGAGCTGGGCATTGAGCTTGGTCAGCTCCTGCTTGCTCAGCTTGATGGTCTTCTGCTGTTCCTTGATCTGGGTCTGCATGGTACCCAGCTGCTGGTTGGTTGCCCAGGCCTGGCCCGTGCCGCCAAACAGGCAAAAAAACAGCGCGCCGGCCAACAGGCCGACGCGACTGGTTTTCTGTGAAATAACTTCGCATCCCCGCATGGGGAAGGATTATTTCAGAATCATCAGGGGCTTGCCAGTCATTTCCGGCGGCACCGGCAGACCCATCAGGGTCAGCATGGTGGGAGCCAGATCGGACAGTTTGCCACCTTCTACCACCTCGGCTTTGCGACCGAAGTAGATGAGCGGAACCGGCAAGTTGGTGTGGGCGGTGTGAGCCTGACCGGTCTCTTCGTCCATCATCTTCTCGGCGTTGCCGTGGTCGGCGGTGATCAGGCATTCGCCACCCACTTCGGCCAGCGCGTCGGTAACGCGACCGATGCAGTGATCGACGGCTTCACACGCCTTGACGGCTGCATCGAACACGCCGGTGTGGCCAACCATGTCGCCGTTCGGGTAGTTGCAGATGATGACGTCGTACTTGCCGCTCTTGATGGCCGCAACCAGCTTGTCGGTCAGTTCGCCAGAGCTCATTTCCGGCTGCAGGTCGTAGGTGGCCACTTTCGGGCTCGCCACGATCTCGCGATCTTCGCCGGTGAAGCAGGCTTCTTCGCCGCCGTTGAAGAAGAAGGTGACGTGAGCGTACTTCTCGGTTTCGGAGATGCGCAGCTGGGTCTTGCCCTGCTTGGCCAGCCACTCACCCAGGGTGTTCACCAGGGCGGTCGGCGGGTAGGCGCAGGCGGTTTTGATGTCGGCCGCGTATTCGGTCAGCATCACGAAGTTCAGCTTGGGTTCGGCGGCACGAGCAAAGCCGGTGAAGTCGGTATCAACGAAGGCGCGGGTGATTTCACGGGCGCGGTCGGCACGGAAGTTCATGAAGATCAGCGCATCGCCATCAACCATGGGTGCGGCTTCGCCGATGCGGGTCGCCTTGACGAACTCGTCGTTCTCGTCGCGAGCATAGGCGGCAGCCAGGGCCTCGGTGGCGGAAGCAGCGGTAAACTCGCCCTTGCCCTGGGTCATCAGGTCATAGGCCTGCTGTACGCGATCCCAGCGGTTGTCGCGGTCCATGGCGTAGTAACGGCCGATCATGGAGGCGAAACGCCCCTTGCCCAGCTTGGCGAACAGGGCATCGAACAGCTCGATGGAGGACTGGGCGGAGCGCGGCGGCACGTCACGGCCATCCAGGAAGGCGTGGAAGTAGATCTTCTCGGCACCACGTTTGGCGGCCATCTCGATCATGCCCATGATGTGCTCTTCGTGGCTGTGTACGCCGCCCGGGGACATCAGACCCATGATGTGCACGGCCTTGCCATTGGACACGGCAGCGTCAACAGCCTTGGCCAGTTCGACGTTGTCGAAGAAAGGGCCATCCTGGATGTCTTTGGAGATGCGGGTCAGCTCCTGATAGACGATGCGGCCGGCACCGATGTTGACGTGGCCGACTTCGGAGTTGCCCATCTGGCCATCCGGCAGACCCACGTCCAGGCCGGAGCCGGAGATCAGGGTGCTGGTGTAGTCACGAGCCAGACGATCGAGATTGGGAGTCTTGGCGGCGGCGACGGCGTTGTGCTCTTGCTTGGTGCTGTAGCCCCAACCGTCCATGATGACCAGAACCAAAGGTTTCTTAGCTGTTGACATAAGGCTATGTCCTCTCGGATTGGAAAAAATGCGGGAAATGAAACTAGCGTAATATTACTACATCTGCCGAAATAGTCACCTGATAGCCAAGGCGGCCTCCCATCGCCCAGTAGGGGGCTCTCCGCTCCTCCTGATCGGGCTCGCGCATGATGGGAGAATGCTCGCGCTTTGCCGCCAAGATGGCTGATCTTAGACACCCCCCCATGTATACTCGGGCCCTTGTCTTGGTCCCTGGATAGTAGAAGATGCAAGAGTATTTGGATTTTGCGGCCCGCAACCCGCTGCTGACGGCAGCCTGGTTGGGCCTGGCGGGCACCCTGGTTTACACCACTGTGCGTGCCCGTTTGTCTCCGGTGAAAACCGTCAACAATCACACTGCCACCCTGCTGATCAACCGTGAGAATGCCACAGTGGTGGATATTCGCAGTCAGGAAGAGTATGCCAAGGGTCATCTGGCCGGTGCCCAGCACCTGCCGCTCGCCCAGATCCAGAGCAATAACCTGGGCCCGGTTGAAAAGCATAAAGATGCCCCCATCATAGTGGTGTGCGAGTCGGGAATGACTGCGGGCGGCGCCGGCCGTCAGCTGAGCAAGGCTGGCTTCAAGCAGGTATATGTACTCGGCGGTGGCATGGCCCAGTGGCGTGCAGAGAATCTGCCGGTCACCAAGAAACGCTGATGTAAGGGCCTGTGCCCACTTATCCATATAAAAAGGAATCAAACGAAATGGCTGACGAGATCAACAACCAGGAAGTACAACCGGAATTCCACATCCAGCGTGTTTACACCAAGGATGTCTCCTTCGAAGCGCCCAACACTCCGCACATCTTCCAGAAAGAGTGGCAGCCGGACGTCAAGCTGGACATGGATACCAAGACCAACATCCTGGCCGACAGCGTCTACGAAGTCGTACTGACCCTGACCGTCACCTGCAAGCTGGGCGAAGAGACTGCCTTCCTGTGCGAAGTGCAGCAGGCTGGCATCTTCACCATCGGCAACCTGCCTGAGCCGCAGCTGGCTCACTGCCTGGCTGCCTTCTGCCCGAACATCCTGTTCCCGTATGCCCGTGAAGCCGTGGCCAACATGGTGAGCAAGGGTTCCTTCCCGCAGTTGAACCTGGCACCGGTTAACTTCGATGCCCTGTTTGCCCAGCACATGGCGCAAGCTCAGGCCCAGCAGGCGACCGCGGAAGCCTGATAATGGCTGACCAGATCGCTATCTCGGTCTTGGGGGCGGGGTCTTACGGCTCCGCCCTTGCCATTTCTCTGGCGCGCAACGGCCATCCGACCCTGTTGTGGGGTCACGATCCCGCCCATGTCGCCGAGCTGGAACAAGATCGCTGCAACAAGGCTTTTCTGCCGGATGTCCCCTTTCCCGCCGATCTGCAACTGACGGCCGATCTGCAGCAGGCTGTGCAGGCCGCTCCCGTTTTGCTGCTGGTTGTGCCGAGCCATGTGTTTGGCCAGGTGCTGGCCCAGGTCAAACCCTTCTTGCGCCCCGATACCCGTATCGCCTGGGCCACCAAGGGTCTGGAGCCGGACAGCGGCCGTCTGCTGCAGGACGTGGCCCGCGAGGTGTTGGGTGATGCGATGCCGCTGGCGGTGATTTCCGGCCCCACTTTTGCCAAAGAGCTGGCCGCCGGTCTGCCGACCGCCATCTCGGTCGCCTCGACCCACGATGACTTTGCCGAGGATCTCTCCCAACTGCTCCATTGCGGCCGCTCGTTCCGGGTCTATACCAATCCGGACTTCGTCGGCCTGCAGCTGGGGGGGGCGGTCAAGAACGTCATCGCTATCGGGGCCGGTCTCTCCGACGGGCTGGGGTTTGGCGCCAATGCCAGAACCGCCCTCATCACCCGGGGCCTGGTGGAGATGCAGCGCCTGGGCGCCGCACTTGGCGCCGATGGCAAGACCTTCATGGGGATGGCGGGGCTCGGGGATCTGGTGCTCACCTGCACCGACAACCAGTCGCGCAACCGCCGCTTCGGTCTGGCCCTCGGGGCTGGCAAGGATGTGGACACCGCCATGACCGAGATCGGTCAGGTGGTGGAGGGGTATCGCAATACCAAGGAGGTGCATCTGCTGGCGGCTCGCTGCGGCGTCGAGATGCCCATCTGCGAGCAGATCTTCAAGGTGCTCTACGAGGGGAAAAACCCGAAAGAGGCTGCCATCGCTCTCTTGTCACGAGACAAGAGGGACGAGTAATCTGCCGATTGCCCGATGCAAAAGGCCCCGCCAGTTGGCGGGGCCTTTTTTTGCCACTAAGGCAAGGCGTCATCAGTAGTAGGAGTGGTCGCCGCGCTGGTGCTCGGTGGCGTCTTTCACGCCCTTGAGCTCGCCCGGGAACTTCTCCAGCAGCTGCTTCTCGATCCCCTCTTTCAGGGTGTAATCGACCATGGAGCAACCGTTGCAACCACCGCCAAACTGCAGGATGGCGTAACCATCTTCGGTCAGCTCGGTCAGGGTCACCTTGCCGCCGTGACCGGCCAGCATGGGGTTCACCTCGGAGATGAGGGCGTACTCGATGCGTTCGATCAGCGGGGCATCGTCGGCTACCTTGCGCATCTTGGCGTTGGGGGCCTTCAGGGTCAGCTGGGAACCCATCTGATCGGTGACGAAATCGATGGTGGCATCCACCAGGAAGGGAGCACTCAGGGGATCGACCATGCAGTCGAAACCGCTGAAGGGCAGGTGCTGATCTTCCGGATCGACTGCATCGGGCGGGCAATAGGAGACGCCACACTCGGCATTCTGGGTTCCCGGATTGACCACAAACACCCGGATATTGGTGCCGTCAGGCTGTTTTTCCAACAGTTTACGGAAATGTGCCTGGGCGGCGTCGGAAATGCTGATCATCACTATCCTCACAAACCTGAGTGTACGACTAGGGTATTCATGATAACGCGGTTATCCGGGCTTGGGTAGCATGCAGAGGGTTACTTGATGTGCTTGAGAGTACGGCATATCGCCCACACTTCAACCTTTGTGATGCCGCTCTCATGGAGCAGGCGGGTGAGCTGGCCCGCGGTGGCGCCTGTGGTCACTACATCATCAAGCAGGGCGACGTGACGATATTGATGGGAAGAGACTCTGAACGCGCCGCGCAGATTGCGCCGTCGCTGGCCTGCGGTGAGCCGGGTCTGCTGCGGGGTGGCCTTGATGCGCTGCAGCAACCGCTGGTCGAGCGGGATGCCGGTTATCTCGCAGAGTGCGCGACCAATCTCTTCCGCCTGGTTGAAGCCTCTCCACCAGTGACGCCACCAGTGCAGGGGCACTGGGATGATGGCTTCCGGCGGATCGCTTTGATCGAGATGGTCCGCCAACAGGCGAGCAAGCACGGGGGCCAGCAAGGTCTGGCCTGCATATTTCAACCGGGGGATAAGCAGGGGGTAAGGCGTTTGGTAATCGCCAATAACCTGCAACCGTTCCCAGAGAGGGGGGCGACGCTGGCAGCGGCCGCACATCCATTGGCTCTCTTTCATATATTCCGGCAAGGGCGCGGCACACAGGCGGCATCTGGGATGAGGCTGCCGCAGGGCCTCTCGGCACCAACTGCACAGCAAGGGCTCGGCATCACAGGGCTGATGACAGAGCAGACAACTCCCTTGCCAGTCACTATGGCTGCCGAGCAGCGGACTTGCTTTGACGAGCAGTCGCTTTAACATGCTGACCCCAGAGACATGAACAAGGATCTTGAGTCTAGATGAGCGTATCGGTAGAGCGGTTTGGTCAGGGGCCCGATCTGGTGCTGTTGCACGGATGGGGGATGAACGGCGCCGTCTGGCATGGCATTGTCCCGTCATTGGCGGAAAATTACCGGGTACATCTGGTGGATCTGCCGGGGTTTGGCAACAGCCCGCTGGCCGATACGGTCGATTACAGTCTCTCCTGGCTAGCGGAGCAGGTTGCGGCCGTATTGCCGGAAAAATGCCATCTGCTCGGCTGGTCCCTCGGTGGTCTGGTCGCCAGCCAGATTGCCCTGAGCCATCCCGAGCGTGTCGCAAGCCTTATCACGGTAGCCAGTTCCCCCTGCTTTATGGCCCGCGACGAGTGGCCCGGAATCGCCCCCAAGGTGTTGACCGGCTTCAACCAGATGCTGGCAGGGGATTTTCGCCAGACCATAGAGCGCTTCCTCGCGATCCAGGCGATGGGCAGCGAACATGCCCGCGACGATATCCGTCAGCTGCGCCACTGGCTGGCTGAACGGCCGGCTCCGCAACTGGCCGCGCTGGAGGCCGGGCTCGGTTTGTTGGCCGACATCGATCTGCGCGATGGGTTGGCGTCGCTTTCACTGCCCTGGCTGCGGGTCTATGGCCGACTGGATTCACTGGTGCCCAAGGCGGTCATTCCCCTGCTGGACGAGCGTTACCCCGCCAGTCGCAGCGTGACCTTCAACAAGGCCTCGCATGCGCCTTTTATCTCCCATCCAACGGAGTTTGTTGAAGCCATCAGGCATTTTGTTGGCTAAAAAACAGCCTGGAAGCTTCATTAATCCTCCGAGGTGACGGATAATTAATCTGTTCCCAGAGGAGTTACATCATGCGTATTGAATCTGCCTTCAACAGCGGGGTGCAGGGGTTCCAGCGAGCTGAACAGATCGCCGATCGGGCGTCCAGCCAGATCGCCCGCCTCAACACCCCGAGTGGTGATCAGGTGCAAGTGACGGATGAGCTGGTCAACCTCAAGGTGGCGGAGATCCAGGCCGGTGCCTCCACCAAGGTGATGCAGACCGCCAGCGATATGATGGGTACCCTGATCGATATTCGGGTGTGATATGAACGTCAATGTCAGCCTGCCCACGCTGATCCCTACCCAGCTGCAACCTCAAGTGGAAGCGGCCAGGACGGATAATCGCCGGGCCGAGCTGATCCCGCAGACCCGCTCCGGACAGGCATCCAGCGCCGAAACCGAAGTCGGTTCCCAGAAAGAAAAATCGAAAGCCGGTCAGACGGCCAGCAGCACCTCGCCGACTCAGAACAATCGTGAGTCAACTCAACCCACGATTCCCCATGCCCTGGATCACCGTTTTGTCGAGGCAGCCGGTGAAGATGGGCAGCGCAAGCAACAGGATCCCAAGCAGCAGGAACAGCAACAACGGCAGGAGCAACAGGTCAAGGAGCTGAGTGACCGAGACCAGGAGGTGCGTACCCATGAGCAGGCGCACCAGTCTGTGGGAGGGGCTTATGCCGGTGCGCCTACCTACCAATTTTCATTGGGGCCGGATGGCAAGCGTTATGCGACCGGCGGTGAAGTTTCTATCGATACTGGCGAGGTGGCGGGAGATCCCGAAGCCACCATTGCCAAGATGCAACAGGTTCGTGCCGCGGCTCTTGCTCCTGCCGAGCCCTCTGCCCAGGACTTGAGCGTAGCCCGCAGTGCAGCCGCAACGGAGGCCAAGGCCCGCAAGGCGCTGATGGCCGAACATGATCCCGCGACCACGGGCGTGCTGAGTACTTACATGGATCGACGCAATCAGGTGATAGCCGGCCGCTACCAGCAAGCGGTCAGTCCGGCGGCTGGTCACTCCCTTAATCTCCAGGTCTGAATTCCCTGCGCGATACTTTTCTTTGTTCCCCGGTTTTGCAACTAATCTGAAGGTCAGGCCCATCCTATCTAGCAGGAGCTGTCATGCACTTTGATGAAGTCAAACCGGAAGATTTCGCCACCTTCTCCCGCGTTCCTCCGCCCCACCTCCAGATGGAACAGTTTTTGATGCAACTGGGTGGCGGCGGGACCGAGGGGACCCACTTCAAGAAGAAGGTAATGCTGGCGGCGGGATGGAACCATACCGGCGTAGTCTCCTATGGCAAGTACCCGCAGGAGGCCTGCAAGGCATTCAATCGACTGCGGGAGGTGCTGGCCCAGCATCAGGATCCCGAGAGCATCCTGAACACCTTGAGCCAGTAAGCTCGCGCCTGATGCAAAAAGCCCCTCGCGGGGCTTTTTGCATTTTCTGGCTGGGCTTTATTTCTTGGCCTTGGAGAGGGCTGCAGCAAAGGCGTTGCCCATGGCGCCGCCCATAGGGGCGTTTTGACGCGATTCATGTCTGGGCTTGGCATTGCCACCCTGGGGGGGATGCGGTTGTGACGGTTTGCGCGCCGGCTGGCCGGCCTTCTCATCCAGACGCATGGTCAGGCTGATGCGCTTGCGCGGTACGTCCACCTCCAACACCTTGACCCGCACTATGTCGCCGGCCTTGACCACCTCGCGGGGATCCTTGACGAAGCGATCGGTCAGGGAGGAGATGTGCACCAGGCCATCCTGATGGACGCCGATGTCGACGAAGGCGCCGAAGTTGGTGACGTTGGTGACGACCCCCTCCAGCACCATCTCGGGCACCAGATCGCTTAACTTCTCCACCCCTTCCTTGAAGGTGGCGGTCTTGAACTCGGGGCGGGGGTCGCGACCCGGTTTGTCCAGCTCGCCTATGATGTCGGTCACGGTGGGCACGCCAAACTGCTCGTCGGTGTAGTCGGCGGGCTTCAGGCTGCGCAGCAGGCTGCTGTTGCCGAGCAGGCTATCCACCGTCTGTTCCAGTTTGGCGAGGATCCGCTCCACCACGGGGTAGGATTCCGGGTGCACGGCAGAGCCATCCAGCGGGTTGCTGCCGCCACGAATGCGCAGGAAGCCGGCACTCTGTTCGAAGGCCTTGGGCCCGAGTCGACTCACCTTCAGCAACTGTTGCCGGTTCTGGAAGGCGCCATGTTCATCGCGATAGGCGACGATGTTCTGGGCCAGGGTCTGGGAGAGGCCGGACACCCGGTTGAGCAGGGCGACCGAGGCGGTGTTCACATCTACCCCGACCGCGTTCACACAGTCCTCGACCACGGCATCCAGTCGGCGGGCCAGCTGGCTCTGGCCGACATCGTGCTGGTACTGACCGACACCGATGCTCTTGGGATCGATCTTGACCAGCTCGGCCAGCGGGTCTTGCAGGCGGCGGGCGATGGAGACGGCGCCGCGCAGGGAGACATCGAGATCCGGAAACTCCAGGGAGGCGAGCTCGGAGGCGGAGTAGACCGAGGCCCCGGCTTCGCTCACTACAATCTTCTGGGCCCTGGCGGCGGGGTAGCGTTCGAACAGGTCGCTCACCAGGCGGTCGGTCTCCCGTGAGGCGGTGCCGTTGCCGATGCTGATAAGCTCTACCTTGTGCTTCTGGCACAGTTCGCTCAGGGTCTTGAGGCTCTGGTCAATCTGGCGTTTCGGTTCGAACGGATAGATGGTCGCGGTATCGACCAGCTTGCCGGTGGCATCGACCACGGCCACCTTGACCCCGGTGCGGATGCCGGGATCCAGCCCCATGGTGCAACGCATGCCGGCCGGGGCCGCCATCAGCAGATCCTTGAGGTTCATGGCGAACACCTTGATCGCCTCCTCTTCCGCCGACTCACGGATGCGGCCGATGAGCTCGGTCTCCATCTGCAGTGAGAGCTTGATCTTCCAGGTCCAGCTCACTACCCCCTGCAGCCACTTGTCGGCGGGGCGGTTTTGCAGATTGAGCTTGAGATGGTGGGCGATGATCCCCTCGCAGGGGCTGACGCTCTCATCATCGCCAGTGACCAGCGCCAGGTTGAGCACGCCCTCGTTGCGGCCGCGCAACATGGCCAGCACCCGGTGGGAGGGGGCCTTGTGCAGCGGCTCGTCGTGTTCGAAGTAGTCCTTGAACTTGGCCCCCTCCTGCTCCTTGCCAGCCACCACGCGGGCACGCAAGGTAGCGTTCTGCCACAGGTAGTCACGCAGCTTTTCCAGCAGGTCAGCCTGTTCGGCGAAGCGTTCCATCAGAATGTAACGAGTACCGTCGAGGGCGCTCTTGCTATCGGTGATGCCTTGCTCGGCATTGAGGAAGGCGGTGGCTTCCTGCTCCGGATCCCGCATTGGGTCGTCCAGCAGCAGATTCGCCAGCGGTTCCAGCCCGGCCTCGATGGCCATCTGTCCCTTGGTGCGGCGCTTGGGTTTGTAGGGCAGGTAGAGGTCTTCCAGCCGGGTCTTGCTGTCGGCTTCGTTCAGCTCACGGGCCAGCTCGGGGGTGAGCTTGCCCTGCTCCTCAATGGAACGCAGGATCACCTGGCGGCGGTCTGCCAACTCGCGCAGGTAGCCTAGACGGCTCTCCAGGGTGCGAAGCTGGCTGTCGTCCAGGCCGCCGGTGACCTCTTTGCGGTAACGGGCGATAAAGGGAACGGTGGCACCTTCATCCAGCAGACGAATGGCGGCTTCGATTTGTTGCGGGCGAGCGTTCAACTCGCCGGCGATCTGTCTCTCAATGCTTTGCGTCATGGTATCTGTTGAGCGCCTCTGTTGATCGATTCGCGCCATCCGGCGCCGAGTGTGAGCACTATATGGGGTCGCGCGGGTGGATGCCACCCTGTCGCACCGGGGGCAAGCCGCTTCGAGCCGATTGGGGGGGCGTCATCGGCTGGGGGAGGGGAAACAAGGTTGGGGGGAAGTGGCTCCTTCCCCTGCATGCTACTTGGTGTAACTGATCTCGTTGACATACCAGCAGGCATCACCGACCGGCGTGCGTACTATGGCCTCGTCGCCGACCTCTTTCTTGAGCAGGGCGCGGGCCATGGGGGAGTCGATGGAGATGTAATCCTTGCGACCGAAGATTTCGTCATAGCCGACGATACGAAAGCGCTTGATCTCGCCCTCTTCGCTCTCCACCTCCACCCAGGCGCCGAAGAAGACCTTGCCCTCCTGGGCCGGGGAATAGTCGACGATCCCCAGCTCCTCCAGACATTTACGCAGATAGCGCACCCGCCTGTCGATCTCTCGCAACCGCTTCTTGTTGTACTGGTAGTCGGCATTTTCGCTGCGATCCCCCAGGCTGGCCGCCCAGGCGACCTTTCTGGTGACCTCGGGGCGCTCCTGACGCCACAGGAAATCGAGTTCTTCCTTCAGCTTGTTATAACCTTCGCGGGTGATCAGCTTTGTCTTCATGGTGATCCGTGATCTGGTCAAATGGAGGAGGTCGAGTCTAACTGCACGGGAATATTAGCTTTTGTCATCCCGCTGTCGAGGGAAATCGTGGTCCGTAGCCAGGGGGCTGAGTCTACTTTGTCCCGGTGGGGAGGTGGGTTCCAGGTAATAACCGGTAACACATTTATGCTTTTCTCCCGTACTGACGGCCCCTAGTATTGAGGCAGATGATATTGAGAGGCAAAGCGATGAGTCAGCAGCAATACAAGATCCTGGTTGTGGACGACGA
This sequence comes from Aeromonas sp. S18(2024), assembly GCF_041402525.1. NCBI lineage: Bacteria > Pseudomonadati > Pseudomonadota > Gammaproteobacteria > Aeromonadales > Aeromonadaceae > Aeromonas > Aeromonas sp. S18(2024). The sequence continues at coordinate 127,443 of NZ_JBGLQV010000011.1, forward strand.
TCTGAAACTACGCTCCCTGCTTGAGCGCTACCTGACCGAACAGGGGTTCGTGGTGCGCGGTGTGGCCAATGGTGAGCAGGCCGATCGTCTGCTGACGCGCGAAAATTTCAGCCTGATGGTGCTCGATCTGATGCTGCCTGGCGAAGACGGCCTCTCCATCTGCCGTCGTCTGCGCGAGGGGGGCAACCAGATCCCTGTGCTGATGCTGACCGCCAAGGGAGATGAAGTAGATCGCATCGTCGGGCTCGAGATGGGGGCCGACGACTATCTGCCCAAACCGTTCAATCCGCGCGAGCTGCTGGCCCGGATCCGCGCCGTGCTGCGCCGCCATACAGTCGAGTTGCCGGGGGCGCCTTCTACCGCCGAAAAAGTGGTCAGCTTTGGTGGTTACCAGCTCAATCTGGCGACCCGGGAGCTGAGTCGTGATGGCGAGCCCATGGCCCTGACCAGCGGAGAGTTTGCGGTGCTCAAGGTGCTGGTCAGTCACCCTCGCGAGCCGCTCTCCCGCGACAAATTGATGAATCTGGCCAGGGGGCGCGAATACACGGCGACCGAGCGCAGCATAGACGTGCAGGTCTCCCGCTTACGGCGCATGCTGGAGCAGGACCCGGCCCAGCCCCGCTATCTGCAGACTGTCTGGGGATTGGGCTACGTTTTCGTCCCGGACGGTGAACGCACATGAAAAAAGCGGGTAGCATGTTCTCCCGTATGCTCTGGTTTCTGGCCGCCGTGCTGGTGGTCTATCAGATCGTTTCTTATGTCACTTTCTACAACTATCTGCTGGCGCCGACTGTCAAGCAGATCAGCCATCTGCTGGCCAACCAGGTCAAACTGATTTTTCCGGTCGAGAGCAACCAGCTGGAGTTGAGCGACGATGCCGAGGCGCTGGTCTATGTGGCGACAGGCAGCGACATCTACACCCAAAGCGAGGCGGAACAACATGGGCTTAAGGAGTCCAAGCCCTATCGTTATCTGGCAGAGAGCATCAGCAAGGAGCTGGGTGGCCCGACCAAGGTACGGGTCGAGATCCAGGATCACTACATCATCTGGATCCAGCCACCTCAGGCCAGCAAAATCTGGGTGCGTATCCCCCTGACCGAGATCGAGGATGATGACATAGAGCCGCTGATCCTCTACATGAGCGTCTTGCTGGTGATCACCCTGTTTGCCGCCTGGCGTTTCGCTCGCCAGCTGGTGCGGCCGCTGGAAGATCTGGAAGCAGGGGCTGTCTCGGTGGCGCGGGGCAACTTTCCCGATGCGCTCGGGGAGCAGGGATCGCGGGAGGTGCGTCGGCTGACCCGCACCTTCAACCACATGTCCAGCTCCATCAAGGGATTGATCGAGGAGCGCAACCTGATGATGGCCGGTGTCTCCCACGATCTGCGCACGCCGCTGACCCGCATTCGGCTGGCGACCGAGATGATGTCGTCCGGGGATGAATACCTCAAGGAGAGCATCAACGCCGATATCGACGAATCCAACGCTATCATCGATCAGTTCATCGACTACATCCGTCCGGACGAGGTGAAAAATCTGGCTCCTGTCGACCTGACCCAGCTGGTGCACGATGCCTTGCTGATGCATGCCGAGCAGGGGCTGGAGGTCGAGCTGGCCCTGCCGGAAGAGGCGGTCAGGGTGGCGTGTAATCCGGTCAGCATGCGCCGGGTGCTGAGTAACCTGTCGGGTAACTCATTGCGCTATGGCGCAACCCGGCTGCTTGGCGAGTTGAAGGATGATGGCCACTGGGTGCGCTTGCGCCTCTCTGATGATGGGCCTGGGATCCCGGAGCAGGACCACTTTCGAGTGCTCAAGCCATTTACCCAGGGCAATTTGGCGCGCACCACAGGAGGGAGCGGCCTTGGGCTCGCCATCGTCGCCCGGATCGTGGCCCAGCATCACGGTACCATCCGGCTGGGGCGCTCGGAGTGGGGAGGGCTGCAGGTGGAGATCCGTTTGCCGAAGCATCAGCCGCAGGAGTGGATGGATTGAAAGAGGGGCGTATCGAGTGATACGCCCCTTGCATTATCAGGCTTGAGGTTCGCTCGCCTTGCGATAGCGCTTGCCGTATTTCAGCTGCTGGATCAGCAGTGCCGCCACGATCAGTGCCAGCCCGATAGGGGTTGCCGGGTGGATAGTTTCGCCGATCAGCAGGTTGAGCAGCACCAGGGAGGCAAAGGGTGAAATGAAGATGAGGTTGCTGATGGGGGCCGTGTTGGTGGCATGGCGCAAGGCCATCAACCAGAGCACGAAGCCGAACCCCATCTCGAACAGCCCCACATAGATGGCGCCTGCCCATCCCTGCCAGGCGGTCATGGCGAAATCGGAGAGCAGCCAGGTCGCCACGACAATCAACGGCAGGCTGATGATGAAACCGAGCAGCAGGCTGACGACGGGATCCCCCTGATTGCGGGTATTGAGGATCCAGTAGCTTGCCCAGATGAGGGTGGACACCAGTGCCAGCGTCACCCCGAGCGGGCTGTCAAACTGCAGGGAGAAGACATCCCCCCTGGTGGCAATCACCAGGGCGCCGAAGTAGCCCAGCACGATGGCGATGCCATCACGGCGGCGCAGCTTCTGACCGAGGAAGGGGACGGCCAGCAGACTGAGGGTAATGGCCCAGGTGTAGTTGAGAGTCTGTGCCTGCTGGGCCGGTAACAGGTCGTACGCTTTGAACAGCAGCAGGTAATAGAGGAAAGGGTTCAGTACTCCAAGCGCCAGATAGTAGAGGGGGCGAGCTTTGATGTAATCCCGCAGCAGTGCCAACTTGCCTTGTTTGGCAACGATGGCGGTCAGCGTCAGCGTCGAGGTGAAGGCGGCAACCAGCAGCAACTGAACCGGTTCGAAATAGGTGAGGGAGATCTTGAAGGCACTGGCGACCGTCGACCAGAGGGCCACAGCGCAGAGTCCGTACTGATAGGCTTTCTTTTGATCTTTAAGCATTGAAAGTCGTTCCGTTGACGAAGGCGGGGCCAGTGTATCAGCCAGCTTGCGAGGTTGTCGTGGCTCCCGTTCGTGCGCCAAACGAGCAGGTTAGTGCGAGATCCATCTGTCACAGAAAATTGCGCACAATCTGTTCGCTTTCCCTTGCGCAAATTTGAAAAATCCGTATAATCCTCTCCGCTTATCCATGAGGTAAGCCAGACGATATGTCTGCTTGCTGAGTTTTTCGCTTGCGAAGGCCAGCCATACAGTCTCCCCGATATGGGGAGAAACGTGAAAAATCACACCTCTGGCGGGAGTAATCTCGGTCGGGCGGTGTTGATTTATGTTCTTTTATCTATTGGAGCTCTGTCAATGCAGAACCAAAGAATCCGTATCCGCCTGAAGGCTTTTGATCATCGCCTGATCGATCAATCCACTGCGGAAATCGTTGAAACTGCTAAGCGCACTGGCGCGCAGGTTCGCGGTCCTATCCCGCTGCCGACTCGCAAAGAGCGTTTCACCGTTCTGATCTCCCCGCACGTCAACAAAGACGCGCGTGATCAGTACGAGATCCGCACTCACAAGCGTCTGGTAGACATCGTTGAGCCGACTGACAAGACCGTAGACGCTCTGATGCGTCTGGATCTGGCAGCTGGTGTAGACGTCCAGATCAGCCTGGGTTAATTACGGAAAGAGGTTGATAACAATGACAATCGGTCTTGTAGGTCGCAAAGTGGGTATGACTCGCATCTTCACTGAAGATGGCGTTTCTATCCCCGTGACTGTTATCGAAGTTGAAGCTAACCGTGTAACTCAGGTCAAATCTGTAGAAACCGACGGCTACAACGCTATTCAGGTTACCACTGGCTCCAAGAAAGCTAGCCGCGTAACCAAGCCGGAAGCTGGCCACTTCGCCAAAGCTGGTGTAGAAGCCGGTCGCGGTCTGTGGGAATTCCGCCTGAACAACGGTGAAACTTTCACTGTTGGTAGCGAGCTGAAAGTAGATCTTCTCGCTGACGTTAAGCTGGTAGACGTTACCGGCACATCCAAGGGTAAAGGTTTTGCCGGTACTGTTAAGCGCTGGAACTTCCGCACCCAGGATATGACCCACGGTAACTCTCTGTCCCACCGTGTACCTGGCTCCATCGGTCAAAACCAGACCCCGGGCCGTGTATTCAAGGGCAAAAAGATGGCTGGTCACATGGGTGCTGAGCGTGTAACGACTCAGAACCTGGAACTGGTTCGTGTTGACGCTGAACGCAACCTGCTGCTCATCAAAGGCGCAGTACCGGGTGCAACCAACGGCAACGTGATCGTTAAACCTGCCGTCAAAGCGTAACGTCTGAGGAGATAGTAATGGAATTGGTAATGAAAGACGCCAAGAGCGCTCTTGAAGTTTCCGAGACTACCTTCGGGCGCGAATTCAACGAAGCTCTGGTTCACCAGGTTGTCGTTGCTTATGCCGCTGGTGCCCGTCAGGGTACTCGTGCGCAGCTGACTCGCTCTGAAGTGTCTGGTGGCGGCAAAAAGCCGTGGCGTCAGAAGGGTACTGGTCGTGCCCGTGCTGGCTCCATCCGTTCGCCCATTTGGCGTTCCGGTGGTGTGACTTTTGCTGCTAAGCCGCAAGATCACAGCCAGAAAGTAAACAAGAAGATGTACCGCGGCGCTATCCGTAGCATCCTGTCCGAGCTGGTACGTCAAGAGCGCCTGATCGTTGTTGAGAAGTTCGGCATCGAAGCTCCGAAAACCAAAGAACTGATCGCCAAGCTGAAAGAAATGGAACTGTCTGACGTTCTGATCGTGACTGCTGAAGTCGATGAGAACCTGTTCCTGGCTGCTCGTAACCTGTACAAAGTTGACGTGCGTGACGTTGCCGGTATCGACCCGGTCAGCCTGATCGCTTTCGACAAGGTTCTGATGACTGCTGACGCAGTTAAGCAAATCGAGGAGATGCTGGCATGATCCGTGAAGAGCGTCTGCTGAAAGTTCTGAAGGCTCCGCACATCTCTGAAAAGAGCACCATGGTTGCAGAAAAGCAGAACACTATCGTGTTCAAAGTTGCTGTTGATGCCACCAAGGCGGAAGTCAAAGCTGCAGTTGCGAAACTGTTCGAGGTCGAAGTTGAGACCGTCCGTACCCTGAACATGAAGGGTAAGACCAAGCGCGCAGGTGCACGCGTAGGCCGTCGTTCCGATTGGAAAAAGGCTTATGTGACCCTGAAAGCTGGTCAGGACATCGACTTCATGGGCGCAGCCGAGTAAGAGGAGTTCTGAAAAATGGCAATCGTTAAGTGCAAGCCTACTTCTCCGGGCCGCCGCCACGTCGTCAAGATCGTCAACCAAGACCTGTACAAGGGCAAGCCCTTTGCAGCTCTGCTGGACAAGAAAGACAAGTCCGGTGGTCGTAACAACAACGGCCGCATCACCACCCGTCACATCGGCGGTGGTCACAAGCAACACTACCGTATCGTCGACTTCAAGCGCGACAAAGACGGTATCCCGGCCAAAGTAGAGCGCCTGGAATACGATCCGAACCGTACCGCTAACATCGCTCTGGTGTTGTACGCAGACGGTGAGCGTCGTTACATCCTGGCTCCGAAAGGCCTGAAAGCTGGTGACGCTATCGCTTCTGGTGCTGATGCAGCCATCAAGGTAGGTAACGCCCTGCCGATGCGCAACATCCCGGTCGGTTCTACCGTTCACGCCGTTGAGATGAAGCCTGGTAAAGGTGCCCAGTTGGCTCGTTCCGCTGGTACTTTCATCCAGATCCTGGCTCGTGAAGGTAACTATGTAACTCTGCGTCTGCGTTCCGGCGAAGTACGTAAAGTTCTGGCCGAGTGCCGCGCCACCATCGGTGAAGTTGGTAACTCCGAGCACATGTTGCGTCAACTGGGTAAAGCCGGTGCAAACCGCTGGCGTGGTATTCGTCCGACCGTTCGCGGTATGGCGATGAACCCGGTAGACCACCCGCACGGTGGTGGTGAGGGTCGTAACAAGGGCATGCAGCCTGTGTCCCCATGGGGCCAGAAGGCTAAAGGCTTCAAGACCCGTAAGAACAAGCGTACCGACAAGTACATCGTACGTCGTCGTAACAAGTAATTGTTAACATAGAGGAATCACCATGCCACGTTCTCTCAAGAAGGGTCCATTTATCGACCTGCACTTGCTGAAGAAGGTAGAGAAAGCGGTGGAAAGCGGGGATAAAAAGCCGGTTAAAACCTGGTCCCGTCGTTCAATGATCATCCCGAACATGATCGGTTTGACCATCGCTGTCCATAATGGTCGTCAGCACGTTCCGGTTTTCGTTACCGAAGAAATGATCGGTCACAAACTGGGTGAATTCGCACCTACTCGTACTTATCGCGGCCATGCTGCTGATAAGAAGGCTAAGAAGCGCTAAGGGATAAATGATGGAAGCTATCGCTAAACACCGTTATGCCCGTACTTCTGCCCAGAAAGCTCGTCTGGTAGCCGATCAAGTACGTGGTCTGTCCGTAGACAAGGCTCTGAACATCCTGACCTTCAGCCCGAAAAAGGCTGCTGTTCTGGTGAAGAAAGTGCTGGAATCTGCCATTGCCAACGCTGAGCACAACGAAGGCGCCGACATCGACGCACTGCGTGTTGCCACTATCATGGTTGACGAAGGTCCCTCCATGAAGCGTATCCGTCCTCGTGCCAAAGGTCGCGCGGATCGTATCCTCAAGCGTACCGCTCACATCACTGTAGTGGTATCCGACGCTAAGGCTGGGAGATAAGCAATGGGTCAGAAAGTACATCCTAATGGCATTCGCCTGGGTATTACCAAGCCTTGGAATTCTACCTGGTTCGCGAACACCAAAGACTTCGCTGACAACCTGTACAGCGATTTTCAAGTACGCCAGTTCCTGACCAAGGAACTGAAAAACGCGTCCTTGTCCAAGATCACCATCGAGCGTCCGGCCAAGAGCATCCGTGTGACCATTCACACTGCTCGTCCGGGTGTTGTGATCGGTAAGAAAGGCGAAGACGTTGAGAAACTGCGCAAAGCTGTAGCCGCAATTGCCGGCGTGCCTGCTCAGATCAACATTTCCGAAGTCCGCAAGCCGGAGCTGGATGGCAAACTGGTTGCCGACAGCATCACTTCCCAGCTGGAGCGTCGTGTAATGTTCCGTCGTGCTATGAAGCGCGCCGTACAGAACGCCATGCGCCTGGGTGCCAAGGGCATCAAAGTGGAAGTTTCCGGTCGTCTGGGCGGCGCTGAAATCGCGCGTACCGAATGGTACCGTGAAGGTCGTGTGCCTTTGCACACCCTGCGTGCCGACATTGACTACGCAACTTCTGAAGCCCACACCACTTACGGTGTGATCGGCGTTAAAGTTTGGATCTTCAAGGGCGAAGTTCTGGGCGGTCTGGCTGCTGTCAACGCTGCCGCTGCTCAAGAGCAAGCTCCTGCGAAGCCCAAGCGTGACAACAAGCGCCGCGCTGCCAAGTAAGGAGATTCGGTAAATGTTGCAACCTAAGCGTACTAAATTCCGCAAGACCCACAAAGGTCGTAACCGCGGTCTGGCCAACTCTGGTAACGAAGTATCCTTCGGTACCTTTGGCCTGAAGGCGACATCTCGTGGTCAGCTGACTGCTCGTCAAATCGAAGCAGCCCGTCGTGCCATGACCCGTCACGTTAAGCGTCAAGGTAAGATCTGGATCCGTGTGTTCCCGGACAAGCCCATCACCGAGAAGCCCCTGGAAGTTCGTATGGGTAAAGGTAAGGGTAACGTGGAATACTGGGTTTGCCCGATCCAGCCTGGCAAGGTTCTGTACGAGATGGACGGTGTACCTGAGGCTCTGGCGCGTGAAGCGTTTGCCCTGGCCGCAGCTAAGCTGTCTGTTCAGACCACTTTCGTAATTAAGACGGTGATGTGATGAAAGCCCAAGATCTGCGTCAAAAGAGCGTCGAAGAACTGAACCAGGAACTGCTGGGCCTGCTGCGTGAGCAATTCAACATGCGCATGCAAGCATCCACCGGCCAGCTGGCTCAGACTCACACTCTGAAACAAGTGCGTCGTGACGTCGCACGTATCAAGACTGTACTGACTGAGAAGGCAGGTGCGTAATGACTGACAAAATCCGTACTCTGCAGGGTCGTGTAATCAGCGACAAGATGGACAAGTCCATCACTGTTGCCATCGAGCGCAAGGTAAAGCACCCGATCTACGGTAAGATCATCAAGCGTACTACCAAGCTGCACGTACATGACGAAAACAACGAGTGCAAAGCTGGCGATCTCGTGGAAATCCGCGAGTGCCGCCCGCTGTCCAAGACCAAGTCCTGGACCCTGGTTGCTGTCGTAGAAAAGGCCTAATCGGTACTTTTTTGCCCAAACGGCCCCTTCCAGGGGCCGTTTGTTTTTTAGGCTACCTTTTCTAAAAATCCTGTGTTATAGTTTCGCGCCTTTTGAAGGCAGCCAGATCCCGTTGGGGATAAGAAGTAAACAAAGCGGAGCACTAAGATGATCCAGATGCAAAGTATGCTGGGTGTTGCCGACAACTCCGGCGCTCGCAGTGTAATGTGTATTAAGGTTCTGGGTGGCTCGCACCGCCGTTACGCCGGCATCGGCGACATCATCAAGGTTTCCATCAAGGAAGCCATTCCTCGCGGTAAAGTGAAGAAAGGTGATGTGTATAACGCGGTGGTCGTACGCACCCGTAAAGGCGTTCGTCGTCCGGACGGCTCTGTCATCCGTTTCGACAACAATGCGGCTGTGTTGCTTAACAACAACCAACAGCCAATCGGTACTCGTATTTTTGGCCCGGTGACCCGTGAACTGCGTAATGAGAAGTTCATGAAGATTGTGTCCCTGGCACCCGAAGTACTGTAAGGAGTCGAACGATGGCAGCTAAAATCCGTCGCGAAGACGAAGTGATTGTTCTTACCGGCAAAGACAAGGGCAAGCGTGGCAAAGTCACCCAGGTCCTGATTGCCAAAGGTAAGGTAATCGTGGAAGGCATCAACCAGGTGAAGAAGCACCAGAAGCCGGTACCCGCACTGGGTCAGGCTGGCGGTATCGTCACCAAAGAAGCCCCCATCGATGTATCTAACGTAGCGCTGTTCAACTCTGCCACTGGCAAAGCTGACCGCGTTGGTTTCCGGATTGAAGACGGCAAGAAAGTTCGTTTCTTCAAATCCACCGGCGAACTTGTGAAGTAATTGGAGTTTAACGATGGCGAAACTGCATGATTACTACAAATCCGATGTAGTAAATGAACTGTCCAAGCAGTTCGGTTACAAGACTATCATGCAAGTCCCTCGGATCGAGAAAATCACCCTGAACATGGGTGTTGGTGAAGCGATCTCTGACAAGAAGTTGCTGGAAAATGCTGCTGCCGACATGGCTGCCATTTCCGGTCAGAAGCCGCTGATCACCAAAGCTCGCAAATCTGTTGCGGGCTTCAAGATTCGTGAAGGCTACCCGATAGGTTGTAAAGTAACCCTGCGTGGCGAGCGTATGTGGGAGTTCCTGGAACGGCTGATCTGCATCTCCGTACCGCGTATCCGTGACTTCCGTGGCCTGAACGCTAAAGCGTTTGACGGTCGTGGTAACTACTCCATGGGCGTGCGTGAGCAGATCATCTTCCCGGAAATCGACTATGACAAAGTCGATCGCGTCCGTGGTCTGGATATCACCATCACCACTTCCGCGAATACCGATGAAGAAGGCCGTGCTCTGCTGGCTGCCTTTAACTTCCCATTCCGCAAGTAAGGTTAGGGTTATGGCTAAAACATCCATGAAAGCGCGCGAAGCAAAGCGTGCCAAGCTGGTAGCCAAGTACGCGACCAAGCGTGCCGAGCTGAAAGCTATCATCGTTGACATGAACGCTTCTGAAGAAGCGCGTTGGGATGCTGTTCTGCAACTGCAACAGCTGCCCCGTGATTCCAGTCCGTCCCGCCAGCGTAACCGTTGCAATATTACTGGTCGTCCGCACGGTTTCCTGCGCAAGTTTGGCCTGTCTCGCATCAAGGTGCGTGAGCATGCCATGAAGGGCGAAATTCCGGGCCTGAAAAAGGCCTCTTGGTAAAGAATCTCGGGAGTTAGACTATGAGCATGCAAGATCCGATCGCGGATATGCTGACCCGCATCCGTAACGGTCAGGCGGCGAGCAAAGTTGCGGTTTCCATGCCTTCTTCCAAGCTGAAAGTGGCTATTGCCAAAGTGCTGAAAGAAGAAGGTTACATCGCTGGCTACAACGTAGCTGGTGACGTGAAGCCGGAACTGGAAATTGAACTGAAATATTTCCAGGGCAAGCCGGTTGTAGAACTGATCCAACGCGTGAGCCGTCCTGGCCTGCGTATTTACAAGCGCACTACCGATCTGCCGAAAGTAATGGGTGGTCTCGGTGTTGCTATCGTGTCCACGTCTAAAGGTGTGATGACCGACCGTGCTGCTCGCAAAGCAAGCATGGGTGGTGAGATCATCTGCTACGTCGCTTAATAGGAGGTCGGAAATGTCTCGCGTTGCTAAGGCACCCGTCACTATTCCTGCTGGCGTAGAAGTGACTCTGAACGGTCAGGAACTGTCCATCAAAGGTGGTAAAGGTTCTCTGGTTCGTTCTATCCACGCCGCTGTAGAAGTGACCAAAGAAGACAATGTACTGAAGTTCGCCCCGCGCGACGGCATCGCTGGTGCTGACGCTCAGGCCGGTACTGCCCGTGCATTGGTCAACAACATGGTAATCGGTGTTACCCAAGGCTTCGAGCGTAAGCTGCAGCTGGTTGGTGTAGGTTACAAAGCCTCCATCAAGGGCAATGCTGTCGCGCTGGCTCTGGGCTTCTCTCACCCGGTAGAGCATGAGCTGCCGGCTGGTGTAACCGCTGAGTGCCCGTCCCAGACTGAAGTTGTTCTGCGTGGCGTTGACAAGCAGCTGGTTGGCCAAGTCGCCGCCGATATCCGTGCTTACCGCGCTCCGGAGCCCTACAAGGGCAAGGGTGTACGCTATGCCAACGAGCAAGTGCGTACTAAAGAAGCTAAGAAGAAGTAAGGTAACACTATGGACAAGAAAGCAGCTCGTCTCCGTCGTGCTACTCGTGCTCGGAAAAAGATGCAGGAACTGGGAGCCACCCGTCTGGTTGTGCACCGTACCCCGCGTCATATCTATGCGCAGGTTATTGCAGCCAACGGTTCCGAAGTTCTGGCCTCTGCTTCCACAGTAGAGAAAGCCATCAGTGAAGCTCTGAAATACACCGGTAATGCAGACGCTGCTACCGCTGTAGGTAAAGCTATCGCTGAGCGTGCTATTGCCAAAGGCGTTCAGAACGTATCTTTCGATCGTTCCGGTTTCAAGTATCACGGTCGCATCGCTGCTCTGGCAGCTGCTGCACGTGACGCTGGTCTTCAGTTCTAAGCTAGGAGTCGAAGATGGCTAAAGTCGAATCTCAAGCCGGCGAACTGCAAGAAAAGCTGATTGCAGTAAACCGTGTTTCGAAAACTGTTAAAGGTGGTCGTATCATGTCCTTCACCGCGTTGACCGTGGTGGGTGATGGTAACGGCCGTGTAGGTTACGGTTATGGTAAGGCCCGTGAAGTTCCGGCTGCTATTCAAAAAGCAATGGAACAGGCCAAGCGTAACCTGAACAAGGTTGAGCTGAACAATGGCACCCTGCACCACCCGGTGAAAGGTGTTCACTCCGGTTCTACCGTGTTCATGAAGCCGGCCTCCCAAGGTACTGGTATCATCGCAGGCGGCGCTATGCGTGCCGTTCTGGAAGTTGCTGGTATCCACAACGTGCTGGCCAAGACCTACGGTTCCACCAACCCAATCAACGTCGTTCGCGCTACTGTAGACGCTCTGGTTCACGGTCAATCACCGGAACAGATCGCCGCCAAGCGTGGTCTGCGCGTTGAAGAAATTCTGGGGTAATGTGACATGGCTAACACTGTAAAAGTAACTCAAACTCGCAGCTCTATCGGCCGTCTGCCCAAGCATAAGGCGACTCTGCGTGGTCTGGGCCTGCGTCGCATTGGTCACACCGTTGAGCTGGAAGATACTCCTTGCGTACGCGGTATGATCAACCAGGTTTACTACATGGTTAAGGTGGAGGGCTAAGCATGCGTCTGAATACTCTGTCTCCGGCCGCTGGTTCCAAGCGCGTTAAGCACCGTCCGGGCCGTGGTATCGGTTCCGGTCTGGGCAAGACTGGTGGTCGTGGTGTGAAAGGTCAAACCTCTCGTTCCGGTGGCGGTAAAGTCCGCAACGGTTTCGAGGGTGGTCAGATGCCTTTGAAAATCCGTCTGCCGAAGTTCGGTTTCTTCTCTCGCAAATCTTTGGTTTCTGCCGAAGTGCGCCTGAACGAAATCGCCCTGGTAGAAGGTGATGTGGTCGATATGAGCACTCTGAAGCAAGCCGGTGTTGTTACCAAAAACATCGTGTTCGCTAAAGTTGTTCTGTCTGGCAACATTGACCGTGCTGTGACTGTTCGTGGTCTGTCCGTCACCAAAGGTGCACGCGCAGCCATCGAGGCCGCTGGCGGTAAAATCGAGGAATAATCAGTACAATGGCTAAGAAACCAGGATTGGATGTTAAAGCACAGGGTGGTCTGAGTGAACTGAAGAGCCGTCTGCTCTTCGTTCTCGGGGCGATTATCGTTTTCCGTGCAGGCTCTTATGTGCCGATTCCTGGTATTGACGCCGCCGTACTGGCCGAGTTGTTCCAGCAACAGAAGGGCACCATCATTGAGATGTTCAACATGTTCAGTGGTGGTGCACTCTCGCGTGCTTCTATTCTTGCGTTGGGGATCATGCCGTACATTTCGGCATCGATTATTATCCAGCTGCTGACAGTGGTTCACCCCGCTCTTGCTGAACTCAAGAAAGAAGGTGAATCCGGCCGTCGCAAGATTAGCCAATATACCCGTTGGGGCACGCTGGTTTTGGGAACTTTCCAGGCCATTGGTATCGCAACCGGTCTGCCGAACATGATGCAGGGACTCGTGACTAATCCGGGTCTTGGCTTCTACTTCACAGCCGTTGTGAGTCTGGTCACCGGTACCATGTTTTTGATGTGGTTGGGTGAGCAGATTACCGAGCGTGGGATTGGTAATGGTATTTCGCTGATTATTTTCACGGGTATCGTTGCCGGTCTGCCGCATGCCATTGGCGCTACGGCCGAACAGGCACGTCAAGGGGAATTGCACATCCTGCTGTTGTTGTTGCTGGGCTTGATTGTTTTCGCAGTGACTTACTTTGTGGTGTTCGTGGAGCGTGGTCAGCGTCGTATCGTCGTGAACTATGCCAAGCGTCAACAAGGCCGCCAGGTATTCGCAGCGCAAAGCACACACCTGCCGTTGAAAGTAAATATGGCCGGTGTGATTCCTGCGATTTTCGCATCCAGTATCATCCTGTTCCCAGGGACCATCACCTCTTGGTTTGGTCAGGGTGAGGGTAAAGTTGCTGATATTCTGCAGCAGGTCTCTATGGTCCTGCAGCCGGGTCAACCGCTTTACGAGATGCTGTATGCAGCAGCCATTATCTTCTTCTGCTTCTTCTATACTGCGCTGGTGTTCAATCCGCGCGAGACAGCAGACAACCTGAAGAAGAGTGGAGCCTTTATCCCGGGGATTCGCCCGGGCGAGCAGACAGCACGTTATATCGATAAGGTTATGACTCGCCTGACATTGGCAGGTGCACTCTATATAACCTTTATCTGTCTGGTACCCCAGTTCCTGATGACTGCCTGGAATGTACAGTTCTACTTCGGTGGCACTTCGCTGCTGATTATTGTGGTAGTTATCATGGACTTCATGGCTCAGGTTCAGACCCATATGATGTCTCATCAATATGGTGATGTCCTGAGGAAGGCCAACCTGAAGGGCTACGGCCGCTAAAGGTCGGCGTAGTTACGGAGTTAAGCAATGAAAGTTCGTGCTTCCGTTAAGGCAATCTGCCGTAACTGCAAAATCATCAAGCGTCACGGTGTGGTGCGTGTGATTTGCAGCGAGCCTAAGCATAAGCAACGCCAAGGCTAATTTTTTACGGTTAGTACTTGCAACAAATAGTTGTGCTGGCTAATATAGCCAGCCAACTTTTGTTGTGTATTGGTTGACCGCCACGTATCCGCTCACGGGCTTTGTGGTGGTCGTAATCTACTATATGTAGGAGTGAATAGTGGCCCGTATCGCTGGCATTAACATTCCTGACCATAAGCATGCTGTCATCGCTTTGACTGCTATTTATGGCGTCGGTCGTACCCGCTCCAAGGCCATCTGTGCCGCAGCCGGTATCGCTGAGAATGTGAAAATTAAAGACCTGGACGAAGCTCAGATCGAGAGTCTGCGTGAACAAGTAGGTAAATTCACCGTTGAAGGTGACCTGCGTCGTCAGATTTCCATGAACATCAAGCGTTTGATGGATCTGGGTTGCTACCGTGGTTTGCGTCACCGTCGTAGCCTGCCTGTTCGTGGTCAACGTACCAAGACCAACGCTCGTACCCGTAAGGGTCCGCGCAAGGCTATCAAGAAGTAACGGGAAGGTAGAAAATGGCTAAAACTCCGACTCGTGCTCGCAAGCGCGTTAAAAAGCAAGTGAGCGACGGTATTGCGCACGTTCATGCATCTTTCAACAACACAATCGTGACCATTACTGACCGTCAGGGCAATGCTCTGTCTTGGGCTACCTCTGGTGGTTCCGGTTTCCGTGGTTCCCGTAAGTCCACTCCGTTTGCTGCCCAGGTAGCTGCTGAGCGCGCTGGTGAGATCGCCAAAGAATACGGCGTGAAGAACCTGGAAGTCATGGTCAAAGGTCCGGGTCCCGGTCGTGAGTCTTCCATCCGCGCTCTGAACGCGGCTGGTTTCCGCATCACTAACATTACTGATGTGACTCCGATCCCGCACAACGGTTGTCGTCCTCCCAAGAAGCGCCGCGTGTAACGCGTTTAGCTACTTGGTCTAGGATTGTTGGAGAAAGAAGATGGCAAGATATATCGGTCCTAAGCTTAAGCTTAGCCGTCGTGAGGGCACCGACCTCTTCCTGAAGTCTGGTGTTCGTGCGATTGATTCTAAGTGCAAGATTGACACCGTTCCTGGTCAACACGGTGCGCGTAAAGCGCGTCTGTCTGACTACGGTGTTCAACTGCGCGAGAAACAAAAAGTTCGTCGTATCTACGGCGTATTGGAAAAACAGTTCCGCAACTACTACCGCGACGCTGCCCGTCAAAAGGGTAACACCGGTGAAAACCTGTTGCAGCTGCTGGAAGGTCGTTTGGACAACGTTGTTTACCGTATGGGCTTCGGCGCTACCCGTGCTGAGTCTCGTCAGCTGGTGAGCCACAAGGCCATCATGGTCAACGGTCGCGTTGTGAACATTCCTTCTTTCCAGGTTTCCCCTGAGGACGTGATCTGCGTTCGTGAGAAGGCTAAGAAGCAAGCGCGTATCAAAGCTGCCCTTGAGGTTGCTGGTCAGCGCGAGAAGCCGACTTGGGTAGAGGTTGATGCCGCTAAAATGGAAGGTGCTTTCAAGCGTCTGCCAGAGCGTTCCGACCTGTCTGCCGACATTAACGAACAGCTGATCGTCGAGCTTTACTCCAAGTAAAGCTAGCTTCTAAAGAGAGGACACAATGCTGGGTTCTGTAACAGATTTTCTTAAACCGCGGCTAGTTGACATCGAGCAAGTTAGCCCGACTCATGCGAAAGTGACTCTTGAGCCACTTGAGCGTGGCTTTGGTCACACGCTGGGCAACGCCCTGCGTCGTATTTTGCTGTCTTCTATGCCCGGTTGTGCAGTTACTGAAGTCGAAATTGACGGGGTACTGCATGAGTACAGCAGCAAAGAAGGTGTACAGGAAGACATTCTTGAAATCCTGCTCAACCTGAAAGGTATCGCTGTGAAGCTGGAAGGCAAGGACGAGGTAACTCTGTCCCTGACCAAGTCTGGAACAGGCCCCGTTACCGCTGGTGATATCACTCACGGTGATGAAGTCGAGATCGTAAACCCGGAGCACGTAATCTGCCACCTGACTGGTGCCAATGCTGAAATCAGCATGCGCCTGAAAGTTCAGCGCGGTCGTGGTTATGTGCCTGCTTCTGCTCGTGTTCACAACGATGATGAAGAGCGTCCTATCGGTCGTCTGCTGCTGGACTCCGCGTTCAGCCCCATCGTTCGTATTGCCTACAATGTTGAGGCAGCACGGGTTGAACAGCGTACCGACTTGGACAAGCTGGTCATCGACATGGAGACCAATGGTACCCTGGATCCTGAAGAAGCCATCCGTCGTTCTGCCACTATTCTGGCCGAGCAACTGGAAGCCTTCGTGGATCTGCGCGATGTCAGCGTGCCCGAGAAGAAAGAAGAGAAACCCGAGTTTGATCCGATTCTGCTGCGTCCTGTCGATGATTTGGAGCTGACAGTTCGTTCTGCGAACTGTCTGAAGGCAGAAGCTATCCACTATATTGGTGATCTGGTACAGCGTACCGAAGTTGAGTTGCTTAAGACTCCTAACCTCGGTAAGAAGTCCCTGACTGAGATCAAGGACGTGTTGGCCTCCCGTGGTCTGTCTCTTGGCATGCGCCTTGAGAACTGGCCGCCCGCCAGCATCGCTGACGAGTAATCCAGATTACGGGTTTCACAGATTTAGTTAGAAGGATAAGGTCATGCGCCATCGTTTGAGTGGTCGTCAACTGAACCGGAACAGCAGCCATCGTCAGGCTATGTTCCGCAACATGGCCAGCTCCCTGGTTCGTCATGAGATCATCAAGACGACTCTGCCTAAGGCAAAAGAGCTGCGTCGTGTAGTTGAACCGCTGATCACCCTTGCCAAGACTGATAGCGTTGCTAATCGTCGCCTGGCATTTGCCCGTACTCGCGATAACGCGATCGTGGCTAAGCTGTTCAATGAACTGGGCCCGCGCTACCTGGAGCGCGCCGGCGGTTATACTCGCATTCTGAAATGCGGTTTCCGTGCTGGCGACAACGCCCCTATGGCTTACATTGAGCTGGTAGACCGCCCGGCCGCTGCTGAAGCAGCTGCTGAGTGATAAAAGAAAAAGCCGGGCTTGTCCCGGCTTTTCTTTTAATGGATTCTGATACTGCCTTAACTGCCTTAACTGCCTTAACTGCCTTAACTGCCTTAACTGCCTTAACTGCCTTAACTGCCTTAACTGCCTTAACTGCCTTAACTGCCTTAACTGCCTTAACTGCCTTAACT
>NZ_JBGLQV010000012.1:0-142192 GCF_041402525.1 Aeromonas sp. S18(2024)
GCGGTAGTTCAGTCGGTTAGAATACCGGCCTGTCACGCCGGGGGTCGCGGGTTCGAGTCCCGTCCGCTCCGCCACTAACAAGAAGCCCAGTCGACAGACTGGGCTTTTTTTGTTTTTAAGGCCTGCCAGATAGGGAAGGCTTTTTTGCTTTCTGGTATTTGCGAACGGGAATAAGGAAAGAAGAGAAAACTGCAGGACTGCGATTTGCCACTGGCAACACCCTCCCGGCTTTCAGTCTCTTATGCTTGAGCCGGACGGTGTCCGTCCAGTCAGAGAGTTGCTTGCCGCTGGCTTCTCAAACCCTGGCCTCAGGGAAGCATCGACTTTTCCCTATTCCTCTGCAGCCGTAAAAAAGCCTTCCCGATGGAAGGCTTTTTATCTTCATTTTGTACTGGTTAATACAGATATTCGGTTCTTTCAGGCTTTCTCTTTCTTGCCAAAGCTCAGGCCCAGCTTGATGGAAAGGGCGGCCAATAGCAGCAACATCATGATCAGAGAAAAGAAATTACTGCCCATATCCGGGTATTGCACCTTGAGCAGGGCGGAATGACCAAATACACCGATAAAGAAGCAAAGCAGGGTGCATATCGGGGTATTGCCCACCATGGGCTCCTGTCGATAGTGCAAAAACAGTTGATAGGCTGCCAGCACAAAAGCGATGAGAGGATAGAGGGAGAAGGGAACTTGCGAGTTGGTCAGCACAGCCAGCGATGCATCTCCGCAGATGCCAGTTAGCAGTGCCAGTATGAGAGGCTTTTTCGGGATCATTAACTGTTCATGCATATCGTTCTCCATCCAATGGTTATGAGTGAGGGGCATGGCGTTTCTGGTTTTGAACCTCGGCACCCATGGCAATCATTCGCAGTTGGCGAATCGTGCGCTCGGAGAGCGCACGGCACTCCTCGCTGGTCATGTCGAGGGCATCTGCCCCGGCGCTGAATACGATGGTGACCATGGCTTCGGCCTGAATATAGGCATCTTCTCGCGGGGCCTGGGTGGTGGCCTCAAGGTAGTCGGTCAGCTCGGCAATGAAGTGCTGGATCTCGCGGGCCACGGCTTGGCGGAAAGCGGCCGAGGTGCCGGAACGTTCCCGCAACAGCAGCCGGAAAATGTTGGGGTTGTTTTCGACGAACTCCATAAAGGTCTGTACCGAGGTGCTGATGACGCTGCCGCCACCGGCAATTCGCTGACGGGCCTGGCGCATCAGTTGACGCAGGGTCAGGCCTCCTTCGTCTACCAGGGTCAATCCCAGCTCCTCCATATCGCGGAAGTGGCGATAAAAAGAGGTCGGGGCTATGCCGGCCTCTCGGGCGACCTCCCGCAGGCTGAGATTGGAGAAACTACGGTTGGCGCACAGTTGGCTGAATGCAGCATCGATCAATGTACGCCGGGTTTTTTCTTTTTGTTGAGCGCGAATACCCACGAAATCTGTCACCTTCAGCTTGTCGAGGCCAGATGATAACCCGAAGGCGTCTCAGGATCAGGTTTGTATCCTATTTTTTTGCCAGCGAGCGTATCCTCTTATTGGCGTCGGGGAGTATGAGTCATGGTCGCCGCGATGAGGGATTCGGTGCGGCATTTTCTGGCGAAACTTGCCCTTGAGCCTGATATGCCCGTTCTGAAAGGGCTTGGTTGCAAGAGGCAATCAGTAAAAGAGAAAGCCACCAGTTCGGCGGCTTTCTCTTTACGTGATATGTGCCGTTTATCTTGCCTGAAGGTGGATTATTCCGGCAGATCCTGCTCTTGCAGTGCGCTCAGGGTCTGTTGTTCCAGCTGGCTGAGGCCAAGTTGCTCACAAGCCTGCTCAAAACTGATCCCCAAATGGCACATCATGATATCGATCGCAGGCAGATAGTTTTTCATAGCTTCTTCCATGGTGATCCTCCGAACCCGTCTCTTATGCCCTGAGTGACTCGGGGCTGCAATTAGACTTTAGGCTTAGTCCGCTCGTTTGATAACCCCCTGCCACAGCGGACGACTATTTGTTAATCTACTCAATGAGATAGAATGGTTTTCGTATGGCAGCGAGCATCAGGTAAGGGGCAGGGCATGTTATTGAGTTTCTTGATCATCGCATCCGGTTGGTGGCATATCCGCGCCGCCTATGGTGCTGATTATCGCCAGTTTTATCTCAGCAAGCCGCTGACCATGCTGTTTATCATCGCGCTGGCATTCGGTTACCAGGGTTATGATCACGATGGATCCCACGCCTGGATCCTGCTTGGGCTCTGTCTCTCGCTGGCGGGTGACGTGTTGCTGATGCTGCCGGCAGACCGTTTTATCGCCGGGTTGGCGGCATTTATTGTCGCGCATCTCTGTTACATCGTCGGTTTTGCCCAGGGTCCCTTGTTGCTCAATCTGGTGGATGGGCTTTTGCTGTTGCTGGTCGCCGGCATGGTATTTGGCGTCTTGTGGAGCAAGCTGGGGGAGATGCGGATCCCTGTCTTCTGCTACATGTTGGTGATCATCTGCATGGCCTGGGTGGCAGCCGGTGCCTGGCATGCTTCTCTGACCGCAGGCAGTGCCGCAGCTCTGGTGGGGGCACTGATGTTCCTCTTCTCAGATACTATGCTGGCACTCGATCGCTTTCGTCGCCCCTTTCCCCAGGCTCGGGCCTGGATCATGAGCAGCTATTTTGCGGCGCAATTCCTGATAGCCGGGTCGTTGGCGGGCTGAGTATTACCGCTAACACAAAACGGGCCCTTGGGCCCGTTTCTGATTAGTACATCACGCTTCTATCGGTTTGGCATCAGCTGCCCTAGGGGCTGGCTGCTTGAGCAGCAACATCAGAGCGCTGGCGATCAACAGGAAGATGCCCATCACATAGAACACCTGGTTGTAGGCCATGATGGCTGCCTCGCGGCTGATGGTATTCGACAGCATGGTCTGGGCTTGTTGCCTGGCCAGCTCCGGGCCAGAACCTTGTGCCATCATGCTCTGGGTCAGCTGCAGCAGATAGTTCTGTCCCTCTATGCTACTGGCGGCCAGGGTGCTGCTGATCTGGCTGACATGGGTTCGGGTATCGTTGTCGATCATGGTCGCTATGATAGCGATGCCGAAGGCGCCCCCCAGGTTGCGCAATACGTTGAGCAGGGTAGAAGAGGAGGGGATTTCATCATGGGTCAGGCTGGCGGTCGCCACCAGCGAGAGCGGCACCATGATGAAGGGCTGGCCCAGCGCCCGTACGATGAGCGACTGGATTAGCTGGGGGCCGGCATAGTCGGCGCTCATGTTGACGTTCATAAAACAACTGACGGCGAACACCAGAAAGCCAAAGCTCACCAGATAGCGCGGGTCTATCTTGTGGGTCAGCCTGGGCACCAGCGGCAGCACCAGCAGTTGTGGCAGGCCCATCCACATCAACACTTCCCCTATCTCCAGCGCGTTGTAGTTGTGGATCTGGGTCATGTAGAGCGGCAGCACATAGATGGAGCCCATCAGTGCCATGCCAAGCACCAGATAGGCAAAGCAGGCCAGGGCGAAACGCGGGTTGTGCAGCAGCCGCAGGTTGACCAGTGGATGGCGTCTGAGTAGTTGACTGATGACGAAGAACACCAGCGCGACCACAGAGATGACGGTGAGTCGCACGATGAAGCTGGAACCGAACCAGTCCTCCCTGTTGCCCTCTTCCAGCACCACTTCCAGCAGACCCAGCCCCACCGCCATGGTGACGATGCCGACGAGATCCACTCGCTTGATCACCCCCCAGTCCACCGGCTGCTTGTCCAGTCCGTGAGCCAGCATGGCCAGCACCAGCAGTCCGGGCGGCACGTTGAGGTAGAAGATGTAGTGCCAGGACATCTGTTCCGTCAGCCAGCCACCCAGGGTCGGGCCGATGGCGGGGGCGAAGGTGGCGCACAGGCCGAACAGCGCCATGCCGGTGGCTCTCTTCTGCAGGGGCAGCAGAGTCACGATGAGCGAGAAGGCCATGGGGATCAGCGCCCCTCCGGTGAAGCCCTGCAGCGCACGGAAGATGATCATGCTGGTGAGGTTCCAGCTGAACGAGCAGAGCACGGAGGCGATGATGAAGGCCCCAGTGGTCCACAGCAGGTAGCGCCGCACGCTCAGCCCCCGGCTCAACCAGCCGCTCAGCGGGATGGCGATCATCTCCGCCACCAGATAGGAGGTGGAGATCCAGGAGCTCTCGCTCAGGGTCGCCGACAGGGCCCCCTGAATGTCTTTCAAAGAGGCATTGGTGATCTGGATGTCGAGGATGGCCATGAAGGCACCGATAAGGCCCCCCATGACCGCGATCCAGTTGCGGCGTGGAATGGGTTCCATCAGTTGGCCGCAACCAGAGGCTCGGGAGTACGGGTATCCACTATGACCTCGGTGGAGAGGCCCGGGCGCAGCTTGCCTGTCAGGGGGCCCGGTTCGGGAATGCGGATCTTGACCGGCACCCGCTGCACGATTTTGGTGAAGTTGCCGGTGGCGTTTTCCGGCGGCAGCAGGGCGAACTTGGCGCCGGTAGCGGGGGCCAGGCTGTCGATGATCCCCTCGATTGGCTGATCCGGATAGGCATCCAGGATCACTTCCACTTTTTGTCCGGGTTGCATGTGAGCGAGCTGGGTCTCCTTGAAGTTGGCTTCGACCCACACCTGCTGCAGCGGCACCAGGCTGGCCACCTGCATGCCGGACTGGACGTAGAGCCCTTCCCGCAGGCTGCGTTTGCCGATGATGCCATCGGCCGGTGCCCGCAGCTCGGTGTAGCCGAGTCCCAGCCTGGCCTGTTCAAGCTGGGCGGAGCTCAATGCCAGCTTGGCCTGGTTCTGCTTGGCTTCGGCATCCAGCACCAGCAGCCGTTCACGAGCGGCCTGCAGGGCTGCCTTGGCTTCCTGCATCTGTGCCTGCGTGACCTGCAGGCTGGCGCGCACTTCGTCCAGACTATCTTGCGAGCTGTAGTGGCGCTGGTTGAGCTGGCCTATTCGTTGTACCTGCTGCCGGGCACGCAGTTGCTCGGCTTCGGCGGAGGCGACCCTGGCTTCGGCCTGCTGGATCAGGCTCAACTGCTGGACACGGGTCGCGGCCAGGTTCTCGATAGTGGCCTGGATAAGGTGAAGATCAGCCTGTGCCTCTGCTACCTGGCTCTGGAACTCGCGATCATCGAGGCGGGCGATCAGCTGACCCGCCTTGACCGACTGGTTGTCGGTCACCAGCACCTCGCTGATGTAACCGGACAACTTGGAGCTGATCCCGGTCACTTCACTTTGCAAATAGGCGTTGTCGGTGCTTTCGAAATAGCGGCCATGAAGATACCAGTAACCGGCAAACAGCAGGCCAAGCAGGGCCAGCACCATGGCGGCCAGCAGGGGAATTTTCTTGTGTTGACTCATCGGGGGGATTCCTGAACTTAAGAGACGCAGGCTAACACCGGCCAACTGTTTCGATTAGTATCAGGTTATGAGAATAACTGTCTCATTGGTGAAACAATGGATCTCAATGCCGCATTAATCCTGGTTCGTATCGTCGACAAGGGATCTTTTACCGCCGCTGCCCAGGAGCTGGGGATGACCAAGGCGATGGTAAGCCGACGCATTGCCGAGCTGGAACGTCGACTCGGTGTGCGCCTGCTCTATCGCTCCACCCGTCAGCTCACGCTGACGGAAGAAGGAGAGCAGTATTACCAGCGCTGCAGCAAGGCGGTGGATGCCCTGACGGAGGCCGAGCTGATGCTGAGCGCCCGCCAGCAGGAGGTGACCGGCACCCTCAAGCTGGCCGTGCCTATCGAGACCGGGCAACTGGTAGTCGGTCGCATGGTCGCCAAATTTCTGCAGCGCTATCCCGCCATGCAGGTGGAGCTGGAGCTGACCAACCGGATCCTGGACCCCATCAGTGAGGGACTCGACGCCGTGGTGCGGGTGGGGGACATGAGCAATTCCAACCTGGCGGCGCGTCGGCTCTGGAGTACCGAGCGGCTGCTCTGTGCCAGTCCGGACTATCTGGCTCGCAGTCCGGCGATCGCCCGGCCGGAGGACTTGCTCCGCCATGAGCGGGTGGCGGTCAGCAGCGGTTTTCTGGCGTCCCACTGGTGTTTTGAACAGGATGGCAGAGAGGTTCTGGTTGACCCCCCATCCCGTTTTCGGGTTAATAATATTACCTGCGCCAGGGAGGCCGCAAAGGCGGGACTGGGGGTCGCTTCGTTACCCGCTATGCTCTGTCTGGAGGAGCTGGAACGCGGTGAACTGGTCTCCCTGCTGCCTGAGTGGCAACAGCCGAGAGTACCCATCTATCTGTTGTTTCCGGAGCGGCGCCTGATGCCGCGCAAGTTGCGGGCGTTTATCGATTTCATGGTGGAGAACGGTGTCGAGTTCGGCATCGACAAGCTGCTGTAAGGGGGACCTATGGAAAACTGGATCAACCTCTATCGCGCCTCCCACTCTCTTGAAGCCCACGCGCTCAAGGGGGCGCTGGAAGTGGAGGGGGTCATGGTGCGCCTCAGTGGCGAGGGGCTGTCAGGCGCATTGGGCGAGCTGCCAGTCGATCTGCTTCAGGTCACCCTGATGGTGCGAGCCGAGGATCGCAGCAAGGCCGGCAGAGTCATCGAACGTTACCAGCAACGTCAGGGCAACGGCTGGCTCTGTGGCCAATGCGGGGAGGAAAACGGCGCCAACTTCGATGTCTGCTGGCGTTGTCATCACGATCCCCATGAGGGTTGAACGGGCTAGCGCAGGGGGAAGTCGATATCTTCCCCTGCGTGTTCGTCATGATAGGTCGCCATATCCAGTTCGTTCTCGCTGCGCGCAATCAGCACTGAAACCAGTATATCTCCCGAGACGTTGACGGCGGTGCGCGCCATGTCGAGGATCCTGTCGATCCCTGCGATGAGCGCCACTCCCTCCAGCGGCAGGCCGACGGCAGTCAGGGTCAGGGTCAGCAGCATCAGACCGGTGCCCGGGGTGCCGGCGGTGCCGATGCTGGCCAGGGTCGCGATGCTGATGATGGTCAGGTAATCCACCACATGCAGATCGACACCAAAGGCCTGGGCCACGAACAGGGCGGTGACGCCCTGATAGAGAGCCGTACCATCCATGTTGATGGTGGCACCGATGGGCAGCACTTTGGCGGTGATGGCGGAAGAGACTCCCAGCCGTTTCTCGGCACAGGCCAGGCTGATGGGCAGGGTGCTTGAGCTGGAGCTGCTGGTGAAGGCCACGGCCTGGGCATCGACGATGCTCTTGAAGTAGTGCAGCGGATTGAGGCGCGCCAGCAGGAGCAGCAGGGCGCTGTAAACTCCCAGTACATGCAGCAGGCAGCCGAGGTAGACGGCTCCGATCACCTTGAACAGCGGCAACAGCAGGTCGATGCCATATTTGCCGATCATCCAGGCCATCAGGGCACAGACGCCGTAGGGCGCCAATGCCATCACCATCTGGGTCAGCTTGAACATCCCCTCCGACAACGAAGTAAAGAAGCGGATGGCGGGACGACCGCGGCGGCCGCTGGCGTTGAGTGCCACTGCGAGGGCCAGGGCGAAGACAAGCACCTGCAGGATCTTGCCATCAACCATGGCCTGGATGGGATTGCTGGGGACCAGCTGGCTGAGCACTGTGCCCAGGGTCGGTTGCTGCACCATCCCGACCCGTTCATAAGGGCCCATGTCGGCACCCATGCCGGGCTCCAGCAGCCAGCCCATCATCAGGCCGATGCAGATGGCGATGGCAGTGGAGCCCAGATAGAGGCCGATAGCCTTGCTGCTGATGGCATCCAGTTTTTTGCCCTTGAGCAGGGCGGTGAGGCCGGCGATGACAGAGCAGAAGATGAGGGGCACCATCAGCATCTGGATGGTGTTGACGAACAGCACGCCGATGGGCTTGAGCAGCAGGGCCAGCTCCTTGAAGCCAACGCCGAGGGTGACCCCCAACAGCATGCCGATCAGGGTCTTGAGCCAGAGTGGGCGGCGGGTCCAGATCTGCCAGGGCTTGAAAGCCTCTCCATGGAACAGCATGACGCCAATATCCTTATTAATTTGTCTGCAATGGCAAAAGGGGCGCCAGTGTAGCGATCCCCGATGCGGGTTGCCACATTATCGACAAAGGAGTCGCCACGACCAGTCTCTTGACCGGGTAATGCGTGATTTATTGGTCTACATCAAGATCCCCGGCGCCCTGACAGGATTTAATGAGCATTAAATATGTTCATTAATGAGGTGCAAAATGTCGCAATCGATACACGGTCACGAAGTGATGGAGATGATGCTGGAGCAGGGCGGACAGTTTACCCGTGCCAGCCTCAAGCAGGCGATGGCCGAGCGTTTTGGCGAACAGGCGCGTTTTCATACCTGCAGCGCCAGCGAGATGGATGCCGAGGCCCTGATCGACTTCCTGGCTGCCCGCGGCAAGTTCATCGAGTCCGCCGACGGTTTCCAGACCCACGCCGACAAGATCTGCAACCACGGTTGACCCTCTGCGAGCGCATCATGGCGCTCGCTGAATACCTCCCATTTTGCTATATTTCGCCCCTTCTCTTTTTGCTATTCAAGGCGTAGCCAGGGCGTTGTATGGATACCTTCTCTGCCGCAGTCATGCTGTTTCTGATCATGGACCCGCTGGGCAACCTGCCGGTCTTCCTCTCCATTCTGCGTCACATCGATCCCAAGCGGCGACGCAAGGTGATGATCCGCGAGCTGCTCTTCTCCCTGGCGATCATGATGCTGTTCCTGTTCGTCGGCCAGCAGATCCTGAGCTTCCTCAACCTGCGTCAGGAGGCGGTGAGCATTGCCGGCGGTATCATCCTCTTCCTCATCGCCATCAAGATGATCTTCCCGGGAGAGGGCGGTGTGACCGGGCTTGCTGCGGGTGAAGAACCCTTCCTGGTGCCGATGGCGATCCCGATGATCGCCGGCCCCTCCATCCTCGCCTCCCTGCTGCTGCTCGCCAACCAAGAGCCGACCCGGATGGTCGACTGGTCGCTGGCCCTCTTCATGGCCTGGGGAGCCAGCGCAGTGATCCTGATGTTCTACGAGGTGTTCAACAAGCTGCTGGGTGAGCGTGGACTCACTGCGGTGGAGCGGCTGATGGGCATGCTGCTGGTGATGATCTCGGTGCAGATGCTGCTCGATGGCGTGCATCACTACTTGCAGGTGACGGCCCAGTCCTGATCGTCAGTATGGGCGTGAGGCTCAAGCTGGCTCATGATCTGGGTCAGCAGGGTCTCGCGCAACCAGCGATGGCCCGGATCCTCGTCATGGCGCTGATGCCAGATCAGCAGGTGGGAGATGCTGTCCAGCTCGATGGGCAGGGGGAGCTGCATCAGGGGATAGACCTGGGTCGCATGGCGGGCATAGAGACTTGAGAGCGTCACTATCATGTCGGAGTGCATCCCCATCCGCAACGCTGCCTCGAACGAGGGGACGGTTGCCTCGATCCGCCGGTAGAGATCCTGTTCCGCCAGCTTGTAGTCCAGCATCCAGCGATCCCGTCCCTCGCAGTAGGTCTGTACATGGGGGTAGCGCAGATAGTGGTCCAGATCCCAGCCGGATTCCCGCAAGGCGGGGTGATGCTTTTGCACCAGGCAGGTCAGCCCGTCGATGGCCAGCAGCCGCTGGCAGATGCTGCTTGGCAGGGTATCGAGCCGGTAATCCGAGTTGATGCAGTTCTCCCGCACCGTGAAGGCGATATCCACCTGCCCCTGGCTCATCTCGGTCAGGCTGTTCTCGGTCCACTCTTCATAGCGCAGGCGGATCCGCGGCGCCTGGCGCTTCAGTTCGCTCAGATAGAGCGGGGCGAATAGAGTGAAGGCGCTGTCCATGCTGGCGATGACGAACTCCCGCTCCGAACTGGCGGGGTCGAACGCGGGGGGCTGGATCAGGTTGTCCAGCGACAGCAGTATGGGTTGCAGCTGCTGTTGCAGTGTCTGGGCACGGGCGGTGGGTTCCAGCCCGTAGGCGGAACGGATGAAGAGCGGGTCGTCGAAAGTTTCGCGTAGCCGTCCCAGGGCCTTGCTGACGGCAGACTGGCTCAGGTGAAGGCGACGGGCCGCCTTGCTGCCGTTGCGCTCTTCCAGCAGCACCTGCAGGATGATGAGCAGATTGAGGTCAATGCGGGCCAGTTGTTCCAGTAGCATGATATGAATCCTGTTCAATACAAGGATGAATTTATACCATTAGTATTCATATCTTGGCGATCTTATCCTCTAGAGGTCTCGGGCCCGTCAGGGCCGCTGGTACAGGATGTAGCGGTTGAGGGGACAAAGTAGCACAAGCAATATGGCGGCCCCGGGCCGCCATATTTTTTGGGCGATTTATTTGCCAACTTGCACCCGTCTTGATTTTACCCAACAATCCTTGCGCGTTAATTTGATACAACCAGCGGATATCTCTGGATGAGAGGTTTCCCTATGGGACTCGGTGGAATTCATATCTGGCATTTGTTGATCCTCTTGCTGGTGTTTGGCAGCAAACGCCTGGCCAGCGCCGGCGAGGATCTGGGTACCGCCATCAGGGATTTTCGTAAAGCCTTGCGTGACGATGCAAATCATCCGAAATGAGTAGGAGTGGAAGTATGTCTGTAGACGATAAAGTTGAATTGAACGAAACCTGCGACAGCTGTGGTTGCTTTGCCGAGATTGGCACCATTATCGGCGAAGGTGATGACGTGATGGATCTGGTGATCGAGGCCGCTGAAGAGGGCGCTGCCCGCGCCAAACTGGCTGCCTATGAAGCGCTGGCCAAGCAGGTCACCGACGAGGCCAGGGTGAGCAGCGAGCTGACCCAGGGCGCCGATGGTGTGATCCTGAAAGCCCGCCTGCAGTTCACCTGCACCGCCGAAAAACTGATTTTCGAGATGCGGGCTCGCGCCATCTGAGCACTGTAATGATGCGGCAGGTACGCCTGCCGCGTTGACCCTTCTGCCGTGGGTCGAGTTCTATAGTTAGTCTATTCCACCGTCGGTATTGACCGGCGCGAGTGGCCAACAAAAGGCGAACACATGCGGCAATGGATCTGGGGCCTGCTGGCTCTCTGGTGTCTTCCTCTGCTGGCGGCCGATCTCAAGCCGCAGCGTCTTCCCCAACCCGGGGACCTCGACAGTATCCTGCAAAAGCGTGAACTCAGGGCCCTGGTGGTCTATGAGCGCGGCTTCTACTTCCTCGACAAGGGGGCCCAATACGGCATCCTGGTCAACCAGCTGCAAGGGTTCGAACGCTGGTTGAACAAGACTTATCTCGCCAAGGAGAAGGTCAAGCTCAAGGTGGTTTACATCCCGGTCAGGCAGGACAAGCTGCTGGATTATCTGACGGAGGGGCGTGGCGATCTGGTGGCGGCCACCATGACGGTCACCCCGACCCGAAAGGAGCAGGTCAGCTTCTCCAGGCCGCTCATCTCTTCCATCGAGGAGTGGGTGGTGAGCCAAAATAGCCTGCCCTCCTTCAACCGCATCACCCAGCTCTCCGGCCGGCGGGTCTGGGTGCGGGCCAGCTCCAGCTATTACGAAAGCCTGCGCCAGCTCAACTGGCTGTTTCGCGAACTGGGACTGCCCCCCGTCTACATAGAGACGGTGCCCGAATATCTGCAGGATGGCGATCTGCTGGAGATGGTGGCGGCCGGGATTATCCCCCTCACGGTGACTGACAGCTACAAGGGGCGGATCTGGCTCGGGATGATCGATGGCCTCAAGGCGCACAAGCTGGTGCCCCTGCGCAGCAATGGCACCAGTGCCTGGGCGCTGCGCAAAAACAGCCCCGAGCTGCTCAAGGCGGTCAACGGTTATCTGGCCAGCGTCAGCCAGCACAGCCTGTTCAGCGATCTGACCCTGCGGCGCTTGCTGGCCCACAGCGAGCGGATGAGCAACATATTGGCACCGGATCCCTTGGGGCGACTGGCAAAGATCCGTAAGGTGCTTGAAAAATATGCGGAAAAATATGACATCGACTGGTTGATGCTGGCAGCGCTGGGATACAAGGAGTCTGGTCTCAATCCCAACGTGCGCTCCCCAAAAGGGGCGGTTGGTATCATGCAGCTGCTGCCTGCCACCGGGCGGGAAGTGGGGATCAAGGGGGCCAGGCTGGCGAGTCTGGAGGGCAACGTGGAGGCCGCCTGCCGTTATATGCGGTTGATCCTCGACACCTATTTCAACGATCCCGGTCTGGATCGGCTCAATCGTCACCTGTTTGCCCTGGCTGCTTACAATGCAGGGCCCAACCGGGTGCAGGCATTGCGCAACAAGGCCCGCTCACTGGGGCTGGATCCCGATGTCTGGTTTGGCAACGTGGATCAGCTGGTGGCCAACGAGGTGGGGCAGGGGCCGATCAACTATGTGGGGACCATCTACAAGTACTATGTCGCCTACCGTTTCAGCCTGCTCCAGATTGAAGGCAAGGCTGCTGCAATCGAGGCGGTGCAGCCCTGAATTCCTGGCCGGATTGGGCCGGCAGGGTCACCGGAAGTTGCCAGCCGCCATCTCTGTGCTGCAAAAACCAGTGCACGGGGTCGGTGGTCGGGACGACATCTGGCTGGCCTGACTGGTCGAGATAGCGCACCATCGGGGTATCGTGCAGTTCCATCAGCAGCTCCTTGCTTGCTATTCAGAGAGGCTTGCCAGCGTTATGACACTCCCCGATGACAACAGGATGACAGCATGATCCCGGGATCCTTCGCCCTGATCGCGGATCCCCTGCTGGCACTCAAGGTGCGCTGCCAGTGGATCCGCACTGCCCGCGAGCGGATCCAGGCCCAGTACTACAGCTGGGAAGAGGACAGCAGCGGCAAGTTGCTGCTCAGCGAACTGCTCCATGCCGCCAGGCGCGGGGTCAGAGTCGAGCTGCTGGTGGATGATCTCTATGCCGGCGACAACCGCTTTCTGGAGATGGTGGCCCACGAGCCGGGGATCGAGGTGCGCCTGTTCAACCCCTTCTGGTTGCGGGGCTGGCGACCCCTGGCGCTGCTGCTGGAGGGGCTATTCAGCTTTCGCCGCATCAATCACCGCATGCACAACAAGCTGCTGCTGGTGGATGGCAGGCTGGCGCTGATCGGCGGTCGCAACATCGGTGATCGCTACTTCCATCTCGACGATCAGCCCCCCTTCGTTGATCTGGATCTCGCCTGCCGGGGAGCTTTGTGTCAGGAGATGGCACAGGGATTTGCCCAGTTCTGGCACAGCCGCTGGAGCCATCCCATTCGCCACCTGTTGCGACGCTCCCCGCTGCCCGCCGAGGCACGGGTGGTCAATGACTTCCTGCTCACCATGACGGATCCGGCCATTGCCGCCGTCTATTCATTGCCGGCCAACCTGTTTGTCGATGAACCCCTGGCGCTGCAGTGGCACGACGGTGTGGCGGAGGTGTGGTTCGACCGGCCCGGAAAGGGATTGATCTCGCGACCCGCCACGGCCCGCCAGTTGTGGCAGCGACTGGCAGACAATCCGCACTCATTGTCGTTGGTGACCCCTTACCTCATCCTGACCCGTGGCTTTCGCCGCCGCCTGTTGCAGTTGCGTCAGCGGGGCGTGACCATCGATATCCTCACCAACTCCCTGGCCAGCACGGATGTGCCTCTGGTCTATGGCGCCTACCGACGCTATCGCGGCTGGCTGTTGCGTCAGGGGATCCAGGTGCACGAGTTTGGCGATGACAGCCACAGCCTGCATGCCAAGCTGATCCTGCTGGGGCGGGAGCGGGCCCTGTTTGGCAGCCTTAACCTCGATCCCCGCTCGCTGTTTCTCAACACCGAGCTGATGCTGCACCTGCGTTGCCCGACCTTGTGCGAGCAGCTGAGGTCGTGGCTGATGCACTGGCAGGAGCAGGCCAGTAGCGCACCCCGCAAAATCGATGGCTGGCCCCGGCGACTGGTGGCCCGACTCAGTGACTGGTTGCCCCTGAAGCGCTGGCTGTGAGGCGGGTGTTTTTTGTGCGAGATCTCGCAAAGCCTTGTACGCCTTTGCTTATCCTCCGTGCGGGTGAATAGCTATTCATTTCCTTATCTTGCTGTTTTTAAATGAATTATTGTTAATGTGAAGGCGGTTTTTTGTATCAACACGGGAACTTCAGGGCATAAAAACGTTTTTTTATTTTATTTGTCTGCGTAATATTTCACTTGCAAGGACAAACACGGCGGCCCGTCTGCCGTGTGGATGAAGGCAACAAAGGGTGACCGGTCGACTGCATCGCTGCAATCGACACTGACTTCGGATGGGTAGCGGACTCTGGGGAAGTGGGGCAAGGCATCCGGCGTGGCCGGACTCCAATATGGAACATGCTATTTGCGAGGGGGTGACATGGAAATGTCACCCCACTTTTTTTTGGGGCCGTTTTTCCTTTTGAGCCGCCTTTGCCGTCATGCCTATGCCGGACAAAAAACAGGGCCGCATCACGCGGCCCTGTCTGGGATCAAGCAGGCTGTGGTGCCAGGCGTCGGCGTTGCAGCCAGACGATGACCCCGAACAGCAGGAAGCCGGGGATCCACATCAGCTCCTTGCGCCAGCGATCAGTCGGGGCCTTGACGGCGAGGATCTCCTGATCGAACTCCAGCCCCATGCCGGCGGCAGGGCTGCCGAAGGCCACGTTGTCGATCAGGGTCTTGCCATCCTGTTCATAGAGGCTCAGGCCCAGATTGGCCAGACGCTCTTCACCGTTGGCGCCATCGGGCACTGCAACCAGCAGGGTGAACTTGCGGGGTTTGCCTACCGCATCTTCCCCCTGAACCCGCAGCCGCAGGGTGCTCTCCACCTCCAGTTCACCCATAGTCTGGGCCAGCTGGGCGGGCGGCGTCTCGCGATAGGGATCGTGCACCATGTCCATCCAGAAGCCGGGGCGGAACAGGGTAAAGGCGACCAGCAGCAACAACACGCTCTCGTACCAGCGGCTCTTCACCAGGAAGTAGCCCTGGGTCGCGGCGGCGAAGATCAGCATGGCGATGGTGGCCACGATGAAGATCATCACCCCGTGGGCAAAGTCCACGTCGATCAGCAGCAGATCCGTGTTGAAGATGAACAGGAACGGCAGTGCAGCGGTACGCAGGCTGTAGTAGAACGCCGTGATACCGGTTTTGATGGGATCACCCTTGGAGACGGCGGCCGCGGCGAACGAAGCCAGCCCCACCGGCGGAGTCACGTCCGCCATGATGCCGAAATAGAACACGAACAGGTGCACGGCGATGAGCGGCACAATGAGGCCGTTCTGCTGACCCAGAGTGACCACCACGGGCGCCAGCAGGCTGGATACCACTATGTAGTTGGCGGTGGTGGGCAGCCCCATGCCGAGGATCAGGCTCAGCAGGGCGGTCAGCAGCAACATCAGCAGCAGATTGCCCATGGAGAGCATCTCCACCAGATCGGCCAGCACCAGGCCAACCCCGGTCTGGGAGACGGCGCCGACTATGATGCCGGCAGTGGCAGTGGCGATACCGATGCCGATCATGTTGCGGGCACCGGCCACCAGGCCTTCGCGCAGGTCGATCACTCCGTCGCGCACGGTGCCGTAGTCATGTTTGCCGTCGGTGCGCAGCCAGTTGAGCAGCGGACGCTGGGTCAACAGGATGATGACCAGCATGACGGTGCCCCAGAAGGCGGACAGGCCGGGGGAGAGGCGCTCGATCATCAGACACCATACCAGTACCACCACCGGCAGCAGAAAGTGCAGGCCGGAGAGCAGCACGGTGCGGGTGTCGGGCAGCTCGGTGAGCGGCTTGTCGGGATCTTCGGCTGCCAGCGGTTCATTGCTGGCGGCGATCTTCAGCAGGCCCACATAGGTGGCGGCCAGCAGCAGGGAGATCCCCGGCAGGGCGTAATCACCCAGGGCGGGCTTGAGCCAGCCCAGACCGTAGTAGACCGCCATGGAGAGGCCGCTGATGAGGGCGGCGCCGAAGGCAAAGCCGGTCAGGCGACGCAGCCAGGGCTTGGGCTGATGGCCACCGATGGGTTGCATGCCGAGCTTGAGCGCTTCCAGATGGACAATGTAGAGCAGGGCGATGTAGGAGATGGCCGCCGGCAGGAAGGCGTGCTTGATGATATCCACGTAGGGAATGCCGACGTACTCCACCATCAGGAAGGCCGCAGCCCCCATCACGGGCGGCATGATCTGGCCGTTGACCGAGGAGGCCACTTCCACCGCCCCGGCTTTCTCGGAGCTGAAACCCACCTTCTTCATCATGGGGATGGTGAAGGTGCCCGTGGTGACCACGTTGGCGATGGAGGATCCGGAGATGAGGCCGGTGAGGCCGGAGGCGACCACCGCCGCCTTGGCCGGGCCGCCACGCAGGTGGCCGAGCAGGCTGAAGGCGAGCTGGATGAAGTAGTGACCGGCACCGGCCCGCTCGAGCAGGGCACCGAACAGCACGAACAGGAACACGAAGCTGGTGGAGACCCCGAGGGCGATGCCGAACACTCCTTCGGTAGTGATCCACTGGTGATTGGCCAGCGCGGTAAAGCTGACCCCGCGGTGTGCCAGCAGCCCCGGCATCCAGGGGCCGGCCAGGCTATAGACCAGGAAGACGATGGCAATCACCGCCAGAGCCGGGCCGAGGGCGCGGCGTGCCGCTTCCAGCAGCAGGGGAATGCCGATACAGGCGGTGACCAGATCCGAAGTGGTCAGGTTGCCGGGACGCTGGGCCAGCGCCTCGTACATCACGAACAGATAGGATGCGGCACCGGCGGCGATCAGCCCCAGCGCGATATCGCTGAGGGGGACTCGATCCCGCGGGGAGGAGCGAAACGCGGGAAACACCAGATAGGCCAGCAACAAGGCGAAGGTGAGATGAATGGCGCGCGTTTCGGTGTCATTGAGTACGCCAACCCCGAAAATGAAGGGGAGCGGCGAGGCGATCCAGAGCTGGAACAGGGACCAGGCCAGTGCCAGGGCGGTAATGAGCCAGCCCATGGCTCCCAGCGGCAGGCGGGCGCCTACATCCTGGGCGATCAGTTCCTCGGTAGAGAGTTGTTTGTCTTGCATAGGGTCAACTTGTGCCATCGAGTACAACAAAAACGACACCCGCCGCCGCAAACCGCGCAGCCAACGGGTGTCGAAGGAGTGACAAAGGCCCTGGGGCCTTCAATCAGAGCCAGCCGCGCTCTTTGTAGTAGCGAGCAGCGCCTTCATGCAGCGGAGCGGAGAGCCCCACCTTGATCATGTCGGCTTCCTTCAGGTCGGCGAAGGCCGGGTGCAGGCGCTTGAAACGGTCCAGGTTGTCAAACACGGATTTGACCAGCTGGTAGACCACTTCCGGATCGGTTTTGGCGCTGGTGGAGAGTACAGCCTTGCCACCGATGGACGGGGTCGGCTTGTCGCTGCCCTTGTAGAGGCCACCCGGGATCTCGGCCTTGGTGTAGTAGCTCTTCTCGGCCAGCAGCTTGTCGATGTCAGCGCCGGTGACCGGTACCAGTACCGCATCCGTGGTGGTGGAGGCTTCCTGGATGGCACCGTTCGGGTGACCGACGAAGTAGCTCATGGCGTCGATGTTGTTGTCACCCAGTGCGGAAGCCTGCTCGGCCGGTTTCAGCTCGGAGACCAGACCGAAGTCGCTCTTCTTCCAGCCCTTGACCGCCATGATCTCTTCCATGGTGTCACGCTGGCCGGAGCCCGGGTTGCCGATGTTGACGCGCTTGCCTTTCAGATCGTCGAAGCCGGCGATCTTGGCATCCTTGCGGGCCAGGATGGTGAACACTTCGCTCTGCAGGGAGAAGACGGCACGGATGTCGTCCATGGCACCTTCGGCCTGGAACGGGGGCAGCCCTTTCATCGCCTTGTACTGGTGGTCGGACTGCATGATGCCGAAGTTGAATTCGCCGCTGCGAATACCGTTGACGTTGGCGACACCGCCGCCGCTGGCCGGGGCGTTGCACTTGATCTCATGCTCGGTGGAACCACGATTGAGGAAGCGGCAGATAGACTGACCTGCCACATAATAGACGCCGGTTTGACCGCCGGTGCCGATGGTCACGAAGCGCTCCTGCGCCTGTACCGGACCACCAAATGATACGCCGACCAGAGCAGCCGACAGTGCGCACGCCAAGGATAATCCTTTCATTTTTTCTCCCTTTTTCTTGGATTTGGTTTACCCGATCCGCGGGTAAATTGATGGTAAGCCCGTTCTGCGCCGGGTTTGCCATTGTTTCATGTGTGCTGCATGACAAGGGCGGGATCCTGGGTGCCCTTGCCTGCGGTCATCGCGTCCTGCGGTGACTGTTGTGGCGTCCTGCCACCGGGGGTGTTTGGCCAATAGCAGGCCGGATAAAAAGTTGTAAGCACTCCGATTAAGCACATTTTGCCAACATAAATCAAACTAAATGGCAAACTAACGGAGTTAAATCTCGAGAAACATGACCGCGATCATTCATTTCCCTGTTGCAGATTAAGGGGAGTCGACGCGAAATGGAAGAGAGAAAAAGAGAGTCTGGATTCTTTTGTAGCCCTTGCGTGGCAAGGGCTACCGTGCAATGGACTCAGGGGGCCGGGTTGGCCAGATCCAGAATAAAGGCGTACTCCAGGGCGATATCCTCATAGGCCTTGAAGCGGCCGGACTTGCCGCCGTGGCCGGCATCCATGTCGGTATTCAGCAACAACTTGTTATCATCCGTCTTCAGCTCCCGCAGCTTGGCAACCCACTTGGCAGGCTCCCAATATTGCACCTGGGAGTCATGCAGCCCGGTGGTGACCAGCAGATTGGGGTAGGCCTGGGCCTTGACCTGATCGTAGGGGCTGTAGGACTTCATGTAGTCGTAGTAGCGCTTCTGGTTCGGGTTGCCCCACTCGTCGTACTCGCCAGTGGTGAGGGGGATGGACTCGTCCAGCATGGTGGTGACCACGTCGACGAACGGCACCTGGGCCACCACGCCCCGATAGAGCTGGGGCGCCTGATTGATGACGGCCCCCATCAGCAGGCCGCCGGCGCTGCCTCCCATGGCATAGACCTGATCTTTGGCGCCATAACCCTGTGCCACCAGTGACTCGGTGACGTCGATGAAGTCGTTGAAGGTATTCTGTTTTTTCAACAGCTTGCCATCTTCGTACCAGTGGCGGCCCAGCTCCTCACCGCCACGGATGTGGGCGATGGCGTAGACGAAGCCCCGATCCAGCAGGCTCAGGCGGGAGCTGCTGAAGTCGGGATCCATGCTGGCGCCATAGGAGCCGTAGCCATAGACCAGCAGCGGGTTGTGGCCGTTTTTCTTGAACATGTCCTTGCGATAGACCAGCGAGACCGGCACGGCTACGCCGTCCCGGGCGGTCACCCAGAGTCGCTCGCTGGCGTACTGCTCCGCCTTGAAGCCCGCCACCGGCTGCTGCTTGAGCAGGGTGCGCTTGCCGCTGGCCATGTCGAGCTCATAGGTGGATGAGGGCGTGGTCATGGAGGAGTAGCCATAGCGCAGGGCGCTGGTCTCCGGCTCCGGGTTGTAGGCGAGCCAGGTGACGTAGGCCGGGTCGTCGAAGGCGATCTCTTTCTGCTCGCCGTTCTGCCAGTTGATCTGGCGCAGCCGGGTCAGCCCCTGGTTGCGCTCTTCCACCACCAGCCAGTCCCGGAACAGGGCGTAGCTCTCCAGCAGCACGTCGGGATTGGGGGCGATCACCGGCTTCCAGCGATCGACCGGGCTCTCTTTGGTCTCGTACAGGCCGAAGTTCTTGCCGTCCTTGTTGGAGCGCACATAGAAGCGGCCACGGTAGTGATCCAGGGTATATTCGTGATCTACTTTGCGCGGCAGGAACAGACGGGGGGCCTGCTCCGGCGCGTTGGCGTCGATGAGGCGCGCCTCGCCGGTGGTGGTGCTGGAGAGATTGATGACGATGAAGTCTTCCGAGGTAGTGGCGTAGAGGCTGACGTAGAAGGTGTCGTCCTTCTCCTCATAGACCAGCTGATCCTTGGCCGGATCCGTGCCCAGGGTGTGGCGATAGACCTGATAGGGCAGCAGGGTCTTGGGGTGCTTGCGCACGTAGAACACCGTTTTGCTGTCGTTGGCCCACACCAGGTTGCCCGAGGTGTTCTCCAGGGTATCCGCGGCCCACTTGCCGCTCTCCAGATCGAGGAACTGGATCCGGTACTGGCGACGGGAGAGGTAATCCTCCGCCACCGCCAGCCAGCGGTTGTTGCGGCTCACTTCCAGCGCCCCAAGGGCGTAAAATTCGTGTCCTTCGGCCCGCTGGTTGCTGTCGAGCAGCAGCTTGGACTCCTGCTCTCCCTGCTTGGTGCGCGAATAGATGCCGTACTCCTTGCCCGGCTCGTAACGGGTCTGGTAGCGGTAGCCGTTCTTCACGTAGGGGACGGACTCGTCTTGCTGGGGAATGCGGGCCACCATCTCCTTGTAGAGGGTTTCACGCAGCGCCTTGGTCGGCTTGAGCATGGCCTCGGTGTAGGCATTTTCGGCCTTGAGGTAGGCCAGCACCTCGGGATCCTGACGATCGTCATCGCGCAGCCAGTAGTAGTTATCGACCCGGGTATCCCCGTGTTTCTTCAGCGTATGCGGGTGTTTGGCGGCAACGGGGGGTTGGACAGGGATTTCGCTTCTCGGCATGGCAGACTCTTGGTTGGCATAGGAACAGGGAACGGCTGTCAGACAGGCTAGCAGCAGTATCCCTCGAGAAAAGGGGAACATGTCGCATCCTTTGCGCGTTAACAGGGTTGGCGAACCGGCGTATCGGCTCCTTGAACTGGCCAACAATCTGCCCCTTGTCGCCGGTGGTTGCAAGCAGTCCCTTGTTATCGCAGGAAAAACCATCAAAAAAGGCCGCTATCTCGCGATAGCGGCCTCTTCTCTGGCCATGAGCGACAAGGGTCCGCTCAGGTGTGCCTCACATGATGGGGGAGTGCCGGTTCATGGCCAGTATTCGTCAGCCGGGATAGCTCGACCAGACCCTGGTCGTGCCCTCGTTGCTGATGCTCAGCACCTGGTAGGGTTGGCCCGGAATGTCCATGCCGGGTGCGCTCTGTGGCATACCCGGAATGGTCAGGCCGCGGATCGCCGGCTTCTCTTTGAGCAGCTTCTTCACATCGGCGGCAGGCACGTGTCCCTCGATCACATAGCCGTTGACCACCCCGGTGTGGCAGGAGGCCAGTTGCGGGGCGATGCCGTATTTCTGCTTGACCGGTTCAAGCTGCTCGGTTTCGATGACCTCGAGTTCGAAGCCATTCTCTTCCATGTGCTTGTTCCAGGCCTGGCAGCAGCCGCAATATTTGGATTTGTAGACGGTCATCTTCTCGGCCGCGAGAGCGGAAAAGCTGACGGTGCCGGCCAGCAGGGCCAGCAGCAGGGATTTGTACATAACTCACCTCAGATTGAATAAAACATGCCCAAAAACAGGGGTTTTGACTCAAGTCCGGGTGCGGGGAGGGCGCTCCAGCCGTTCTGCCGGAGCGTCCGGCATGAACAGGGAAGGGGGGAGGAAATCCGGGGTATCGGGTTCCAGCATGGCCACCGTCAGGCTGTCATTGCCGAGCACCGTCATGGAGAGCGCCGAGGTAAAGCTGCCGCACGGCATGGCTTTCTCCAGGGTACGCTCGCTCTGGCTGCAGTGGCTGCTCAGGGTACAGAGGTCGGTCGCGGCCCGGCTGCCAAACGACATCAATACCAGCACCAGACTCCACAGGGGGAGCCAGCGACGGGCATGAGCGAGTTGGCGACGAGTGAGAACCATGGAACGACTCTGACGAAATTGGGGCGTTATGGTAACCCTGTGCCAGGGGGGAGGGTCAAGCCCTCCCCGCCGTTCCGGTCAGGCTGGATTAAGGTTGCTGACGAGTTGCCGCCAGCACGATTTCACGTACGCAGACGTTGGCTGGCTGGTTCCAGGCATAGAGCACCGCCTCGGCGATCACCTCGGGCGCGATCACGCCACCCATCTGCTCTTTCCAGTCGTGGTAACCGGCCTTGATGCTCTCGTCCGTGGTGTGGCTGAGCAGCTCGGTCTCCACCGCTCCCGGGGCGATAGTCACCATCCGCACCCCCAGATCGGCCACCTCTTCCCGGATGTTTTCGGTCAGGGCGTGAACCGCGAACTTGGTGGCGCAGTAGGCGGCATGGTTCGGGAAGGTCTTGCGACCGGCGATGGAGCTGATGTTGATGATGGTGCCGCTGCGGCGTGCCTTCATCCCGGCCAGCACCCCATGGATGCCGTTCAGCACGCCCATTACGTTGATGTTGAGCATCTGCTGCCATTCGTCGGGATCCTGCACGTCGGCCTGACCCAGCAACATGACGCCGGCATTGTTGACCAGGCAGCCCACCGGGCCGAATTGCGCCTCGGCCTGCTGTATGGCCGCCTTCATGGCGTTTGTATCGGTGACGTCGACCCCGATGCAGAGCGTATCGGGCAAGCCCAGGGCCTGCATGGGCTCGACCCGGCGGGCCAGCAGCAGTAGCGGGTGGCCGGCAGCGGAGAAGGCGCGGGCGATGGCGGCACCGATCCCGGCGGAGGCACCGGTGATCACGACGAGGGACTTGGACATGATGTTTCCTTCTGATTCGATGGTCGGTTTGGGCAAACAGACGGCTGGCCAGCACGCAGTGGAGTCACTATAGTCTCCGCATCCATCAGTGATAAATATTGTTTTCCGCTGGTTATCATCTGAAAAAACTATGGTTGGGCTTATGCTGGATCTGAGATTGCTGCGTTTCTTCATCGCCATCTATGAAGAGAAGAACATCACGGCGGCGGCGGAGCGTTGCCACGTCAGCCAGCCCTCCCTCTCGGCGGGGTTGCGCCAGCTGGAAGAGGTGCTTGGTGACAGCCTCTTTATCCGAGGCAAGAAGGGGGTGGAGGCGAAGGAGCCGGCCCACTATCTCTATCCCCACGCGGTCAAGCTGGTGGAGGAGGCGCGCCGCCTGCCCGAGCTGTTTCGCCAGAAAGCGACGCGGGCGAGACTCAATATTGCCATCATGCCGGATCTGAGCCGACGTCGGGTGGCGGCTCTGCTGCAGCGGGTGCAGGGGGTCTTGCCGGAGCTGGATCTCACCCTCTCCGACCAGGATAGTCCCGCCGATTGTCGCCTGACCCTGGATGCCCTGCGCCGGGAAGACGAGATCTTCTTGCCGCTCTGGGAAGAGGATTATGTACTGTGCGTACCCACCGGCCACCCGCTGGCCAGCCGTCCGCGCATCGAGCTGGCAGAGCTGCAACACCATGATTTTATTGAGTGCCCCCCCTGCGAGGCCCATCAGCAGACCATAGGCCTGCTGGCCTGTGACCGGCTCACCCTCAACCTGGTGGCCAAGGCCGAGAGCAAGGGGCTGGTGATGGCGTTGGTGCTGGCGGGAGTGGGGATCAGTTTTCTGCCCGATGGCCTGGTGGAGGATGAACCCGGATTGCAGACCCTGCCGGTCAACGGGCCGCGGATGTTTCGCCGGATCGGGCTCTGTTATCCTGCCCACCAGACCCTGAACCCGGCGATGCGTGAACTGATCCCCGAGTTGGCAGGGTATGGCGCTTCCTGATAAGGTCGCTTTCCCATGCATCTTCAGGATGCACCTTGTCGTCGCGCCCTTTGTTATCGATCGCGCCATGCGCAATAAGGCTTCTGTCCCGGTGGGCTTGTCATGAAACGCATTCTGGTCATTTTTTCACATCCGGCCCTGCAGAGTTCCAGGGCCAACAAGCAGTTGCTGCAGGCCATCGACGGTCTGGAAGGCGTGACCCTGCACGACCTCTATCACCACTATCCCGACATGTTCATCAATGTGAAACGGGAGCAGGCACTGCTGTCGGAGCACGACATCATCGTCTTCCAGCACCCCTTCTACTGGTACTCCTGCCCGGCCATCATGAAGGAGTGGATGGATCTGGTGCTGGAGTATGGCTACGCCTATGGCCCCGAGGCTCACGCCCTCAAGGGCAAGCAGTGGCTCAGCGCCATCACCACGGGTGGTGCCCCCGAATCCTACTGCAGCGAGGGCTACAACAGCCGTCCGCTGCTCGATTTCCTGCTGCCCTTCCAGCAGACCGCCACCCTGTGCGGCATGCACTGGCTGCCCCCCTTCGTACTCCACTCTTTTCACAAGATCCGGGATCCGGAGGCGTTGCGCCGCTGCGGCCAGGATTATCGTCAGCTCTTGTGCGCCCTGCGCGATGAGCAGCTGACCCCGGAGCAGCTGGCCGGGCGGCCCTATCTGCGGGATCTGCTGGAGGAGCACTCATGACACGAATTCGATCCGGTCGTTGCCCCGGTATTCCCTCCCAGGGATCTGCCATCGCGTGGAGGATCCGCTGATGGGACATGGTTTGCTGTTTGATGCCTTCATCTATCTCTCGGCGGCGGTGATCGCCGTGCCGCTGGCCAAGCGCTGGGGGTTGGGGTCCGTGCTCGGCTACCTGCTGGCGGGGATCATCATAGGCCCCTTCCTGCTGGGGTTGGTGGGTGAGCAAAAAGACGTGATGCACTTCGCCGAGTTCGGCGTAGTGCTGATGTTGTTTCTGGTCGGGCTGGAGCTGCGCCCGGCCCTCTTGTGGCAGCTGAAGGGGCCGATCCTCGGTACCGGTGGCCTGCAGGTGCTGCTCACCACCAGCGCCCTGACCGGCGTGGCTTGTCTCATCGGTCTGCCGCTGCAGCAGGGGCTGGCTATTGGTCTCATTCTGGCGCTCTCTTCCACCGCCATCGTGCTGCAGAGCCTGCAGGAGCGCAAACTGATGCAGAGCGAGAGCGGCCGCTCCGCTTTTGCCGTATTGCTGTTCCAGGATATCGCTGTCATTCCCATCCTGGCGATTTTGCCGCTGCTGGCCATCGCGCCTGTGGTCAGTAATGGTGGCACCGAGCTGGCTGGCTGGCAGCATGGCTTGCTGGTGGTGGCCGCTATCTCCGGCATAGTGCTGGGTGGCCACTACCTGATGCGGCCGGTATTTCGCGCCATCGCCCAGTCCCATATGCGGGAGATCTTCGTCGCCGCGGCCCTGTTGCTGGTGATCGCCATCGCCGTGCTGATGGAGTCTGTGGGCCTATCGCCTGCGCTGGGCTCCTTCCTCGCCGGCGTAGTATTGGCGGACAGCGAATATCGCCACGAGCTGGAGGCGGATATTGAGCCCTTCAAAGGCTTGCTGCTTGGCCTCTTCTTCATGTCGGTGGGAGCGGGGATCGACTTCGGTCTGTTTGCCGAACACCCCTTCCTGATCCCGACCCTGGTGATCGGGCTGATGGTGCTCAAATGGCTGGTGCTGATGGCCCTTGGTTTCGCCATCCGCATCTCGCCGGGTCAGCGCTGGACCTTCGCGCTGGCACTGGCCCAGGGCGGGGAATTTGCCTTCGTGTTGTTTTCGTTCGCGGCCCAGAACAGGGTACTGCCCGGTGACACCATCTCATTGCTGACCCTGGTGGTGGCGCTCTCCATGGCACTGACTCCGCTGCTGTTGATCCTCAACGATCGGGTGATCCAGCCCTGGTTCGACTATCGCAATCAGGGGGATGTGCCGCAACACGAGCAGCCCGAGCTGGTGGAGCACCCGGTGATCATCGCGGGCTTCGGCCGCTTCGGCCAGATAGTGGGGCGCCTGCTGCACGGCCACGGCATAGGCACCACCATCCTCGAGCAGGATGCCAGCCAGATCGAGATGCTGCGAAAATATGGCTATCAGGTCTTCTATGGCGACGCCAGCCGGATCGATTTGCTCCATGCCGCCGGCGCCCACAAGGCGAAGCTGCTGGTGCTCTCCATCAACGATACCGCCACCTCGCTGGCGGTGATCGAGATGGCCAGGAAACACTTCCCGCACCTCAAGATCCTCGCTCGTGCCCAGGATCGTCCCCATGCCCACGAGATCCTGCGTCACGGGGTCGACAGCGTCTATCGGGAGACTCTGGGATCTGCGGTGGATCTGGGGGTGGAAGCCCTGACCCAGCTCGGCTTTCGGGCCAACCAGGCCTGGCGGGCGGGGCAGACCTTCAAGCAGCATGACAACTGGTTGCTGCGCGAACAGGTCAACTATCTCGACGACGAACACACCTATATCAACAAGAGCCTGCAATACCGGGAGATCCTCTCCGATCTGTTGCAAGACGACGAGGAGGGGCAGGAGCGCATCCATGCCCACAACTGGAACAGCGGGCTACCCAACGACGACAAGGAAGCAAGATGATTGCCTATTACCCCATGCTCAAACACCTGCACATGACGCTGGCGCTGGTCAGCCTGCTGCTGTTCCTCTACCGCTGGGGCCTGGCCCTGGCGGGCAGTGCGCGGCTGCAACAGAAGTGGCTCAAGGTGCTGCCCCATATCAACGACACCTTTCTGCTGCTGTTCGGGGTGCTGTTGGCGGTTGCTCTGCAGATGAGCCCGGGTCAGCAACCCTGGCTGATGGCCAAGCTGGTGGCGCTGGTGGTCTACATCGGGCTCGGTGTCATGGCGCTCAAGCGGCCGGCGCAGGGCCAGAAGCTGGTGGCCGGTGTCGCCGCCCTGGCGGTGTTTGGTTATATGGTCGGTGCCGCCATCACCAAGTCCCCCTGGTCCTGGCTGTTTTGATCGGAGAAATGGAGGGGAGGAAGGCCTCCTCTCCA
Organism: Aeromonas sp. S18(2024); assembly: GCF_041402525.1. NCBI lineage: Bacteria > Pseudomonadati > Pseudomonadota > Gammaproteobacteria > Aeromonadales > Aeromonadaceae > Aeromonas > Aeromonas sp. S18(2024). The sequence goes on from NZ_JBGLQV010000012.1 coordinate 26,393, forward strand.
TGTAATCTGCTTTAAAAATCGATAATTTCTCTCTTTTATCCTTCCCGCGACCTTGTTCGTGACATGTCAAATTTATCTTTTTTATTATCAAAAAAGCCTCAATTGCCACCTCATTAGTTTGTTTTTTTCTTATAAATCATGCCGATAAGTCTAACTGTATGAAAATGGAGACAGTTGTCTCGGCAAAACTTGCGTCATAGACTGTCGCAGGTCACGACTAGCATTCAGTCAACACTAACCCAGTGAAGGCATGCACCATGAGTAAGAAGCTGTTACGACAACTGACCTTGGCGCGTTGCATCCCGCACCGCCCTTACAAGCTGACCGCCAGCCAACTCCAGGTAAAACTGGAAGAGGAAGGCATTCATGTCAGTCTGCGTACCGTGCAACGGGACCTGGAAGAGATGTCCGGCATGGGACTGTTCGATCTCACCTCGGACGAGCGCAGCAAGCCCCATGGCTGGTGCTTCGAGCGCCACGGGCTTAACGATTTTGCCAATATCATGCCGCTCTCCCTGGCGGTGGCTCTGAAAACCTGGAGTGATCAGGCAAGCCAACTGTTGCCGGCGAGCGTGCTGACCGAACTGAACCCGCTGGTCGACAAGGCCAGCCAGGTGATCCGCGACAGCCAGAGCGAACTGGCCGAGCGCTGGCTCGAGAGCGTGCATCAATCGCCGCGTCCGTTTGCCGGCAACCCGGAGATCCGCCGCAGCACCCTGATCCGCGACGCCCTGTGGCGTGGCCGCAAGTTCAGCGCCGAGATCCAGCGGGTGATCAAAGAGCGAACCGTGTGGCTCTGCTATGACCGCATCAATCCGCTCGGGATCCTTAACCAGCCGGAAGGACCGGTTCTGCTCTGCACTCTGTCCGAGCTGGATCCCAAGGTGTATGGCATCCCGTTCGATCACATCAAGAGCGTGGAGCTGACCAATTTCAGCGCGACCCAGCCGAAGGATTTCAATATCCAGAAGCTGATCCGCGATCAGGGCTATCAGGATGTGAGCGGTCCGATCCGCTTTGTCGGCCGCATCGATGCCAACAGCCAGTCGCTGGTGGACAACCAGATCCCCGGCAACAACCCCCGCATGACGCGTTATGACAAGCGCAGCGTGGTGGTCGAGACCGAGGTGCAGGATACCCCCGAGTTTCGCAGCTGGCTGAACAACATTGGTGGCGAGCTGGAAGTGCTGGCGCCGGAATCCTTGCGCAAGGCCTACCTCAACCCGTCCAACCGGGTGAGTTGATGGTACAAGGCTGATAACAGCAAACGGATTGCATCACAAAGAGTCGAGCCTGGTCTCGACTCTTTTTTTGTCTCTTTTTTGAGCATATTTATTCAACAAATTTTTAAGCTTTATTCGCTGGATTGAACCGTTTTCGCGGGCCGTTTCGGGGCGGGGAAACCATGTAAGAGATCTGCCATAGGGTGTGTGCGACGCTAACGCTTTAAGCCGTACGCGAAGCCATGCCAGAAAAGGTGACCTTTCTAGTGAAACTAAATAATTGCTTGTTTTTAAAGGAATAGTTTTTAAGGTTGTTTTTTGTCATCTATATGGCAGCGGATATTTCTCCACGGATGGCCCTTGCTCGGAGAGTCCATTGCCTTAGTATGGGTCTCACAAGGACGAAGCTGGTTCGGCAGGATGCAGAGCAGCGAATAAAGATGGAATAGTCCACAGGATGTGGGCAAGGACACCTCAGGATGAGCACGATAGTCAGGATGATTATCGTCATGGATGAACAGGGAACACCGCGGGATGCGGCAGGACACTCTCGGGACGAGAGCAGAACGAACCGGATATCGTTCTTCAGGATGAACAGGACCTCGCGGGATGCGAGAAGGACGCTTCAGGACGAAGCGAGATAACCCGGATGGTTATCGGTCAGGAAGACGCAAGGACCCCCACAGGACGTGGTAATGGACACCTCCAGGATGGAGACAGTGAAGCGGTTCAGGATGAATTGCCAAGCCAGGAAGGCTGCTGGACACGCCAATGGATTGGAAAGGGGATATTCCAAGGGATTAGGATAACGTCAGGGATTGCAGGGAGCATTGCAGTTCTAGGGACAGGACGACATGACTCTAGGGGACGGCCACCGCCGTCCCCTTTTCTTTTATTGCTTGTCCGGATTGTTTGCGCGTTGGGCTGCTTCAACGATCCCTTGCAGGCGCTGGCGAATGTCTACCATGCCAAAGACGCCGAAGATGAGCACACCGATGAACTCACCCCGGGTCACCTCAAAGTAGCGTTTGCAGGCTGCCTTGATCATGCTGGCTTGCACCCAGTGCAGCAGGGCGACTATCACGCCACAGACCGGCAAAAAGCCGTTCAGTTTGCCTGGCAGGGGCAGGATCAGGCTCATCAGTACGCCGAACCAGAAGAACAGAATGAGCCCCATCGCCAACAGATTAAATATCCGCTTCATCGTTTACCTCCCGCACATAGAGTTGATAGCAGACCTGACCGGCCTGCTTGTCCTTGAGTAATTGCCAGCTGGCAGGCAGTGGAAGATCTGCCATCTCCTTCTCCCGCTCCAGATAGATGAGGGCATCCGGAGCCAGCCAGCCTCGCTGCTCCAGCAGATCGCACACCTGGGGCAGCAGTTCGCGGCGAAAGGGGGGATCGAGGAACACCAGATCGAACGGGGTAGCCGGGCCTTGCAGCCAGTTCACCGCATCGGCCTGGATCACCTGGCCCTGGCTGCTGCCGAGGGTGGTCAGGTTCTGTCTGATCTGCTCGGCGGCGCCTCTGTCCATCTCGATCAGAGTGACCTGTTCGGCGTAGCGCGACAGCGCTTCCAGACCCAGACCACCGCTGCCGGCGAACAGATCGAGGCAGCGGGTACCGCGGATGTGGGGGGCCAGCCAGTTGAAGATGGTCTCCTTGACGCGATCCGTGGTAGGCCTGAGCCCTTCTACATCCCTGACCGGCAATTTACGGCCGCGCCACTGGCCGCTGATGATTCTTACAAAGCCCGATTTTCCTTGCTGGGCTGGGCGTTTATTGGGGTTGCTACGGCTGGATTTCACTCTGGGCATCGCGTTTCATCGTCAGAAAATAAAGTGGTAGTATAAGGCAGTTCATTTTTATGCCGGCCCTCCCGGGACGGCTATCTTAGCAGTCAGCCAACGATGTGAGTATTTTTTAGATGGCAAAAGGTTTGTTTTCCTGGCTGGGTTTCGGCCGCAAGAAAGAAGAGGCTGAGGCTGTCCAACCACAGACACCGCAAGCCACCCCTGTTACCGCTGAACCTGAGGTTCCTGCTACCCCAGCCGCCGACACAGTGCCGGCACTCTCTCCCGAGGTGCCCACCAGCGAGCCTTCCTCTGCCGAGCATGATGAATGCTGCCAACCCGCCGAACCCGATGCCAAAGGGCCGTTGGTGGTGGAGGAGTGCGCCTCCGATCTGGAACCGGTGATCGTCAATGAATCACTGATGACAGATGAAGCCCGGGCAGCCGAAGAGGCCCGCATCGCCGCCGAGGCGAAGGCCGCAGAAGAAGCCCGTATCGCAGCCGAAGCGAAGACTGCCGAAGAGGCGCGTATCGCCGCTGAAGCGAAGGCCGCGGAAGAGGCCCGCATCGCCGCCGAAGCGCAGGCCGCGGAAGAAGCCCGTATCGCTGCCGAAGCGCAGGCTGCGGAAGAAGCCCGCATCGCCGCCGAAGCGAAAGCCGCGGAAGAGGCCCGTATCGCCGCCGAGGCAAAGGCTGCGGAAGAGGCGCGCATCGCCGCCGAAGCGCAGGCTGCGGAAGAGGCCCGCATCGCCGCGGAGGCACAGGCCGCGGAAGAAGCCCGTATCGCCGCCGAAGCGAAGGCAGAGGAAGAAGCCCGCATTGCCGCCGAAGCGAAAGCCGCAGAAGAGGCCCGTATCGCCGCCGAAGCGCAGGCAGCGGAAGAGGCTCGTATTGTCGCCGAGGCTGAAGCCGCCGCGCTGGCAGCCTTGCCACTGGCCGCAGCCGTAGAGGATGACACCCAGGAAAAACCGCAGCGCGAGGGCTTCTTTGCCCGTCTCAAGCGCAGCCTGGTGCGCACCAAGGAAAACATTGGTTCCGGCTTCTTCAGCCTGTTCCGTGGCAAGAAGATCGATGATGATCTGTTTGAAGAGCTGGAGACCCAGCTGCTGACCGCCGATCTTGGCGTGGATACCACGACCCGTATTATCGAAGGGCTGGTGCAGCATGCGGATCGCAAGCAGTTGAAGGATGCCGAGGCGCTCTACGGTCTGCTCAAGCAGGACATGGGCGCCATGCTGGCCAAGGTCGAGCAGCCGCTGGTGATCGATACCGGCAAGAAGCCCTACGTCATCCTGATGGTTGGTGTGAATGGGGTGGGCAAGACCACTACCATCGGCAAACTGGCCAAGCAGTTCCAGGCCGAGGGCAAGAGCGTCATGCTGGCCGCCGGTGATACCTTCCGGGCCGCTGCCGTCGAGCAGCTGCAGGTGTGGGGTCAGCGCAACAATATCCCGGTGATCGCCCAGCACACCGGTGCCGATTCCGCCTCCGTCATCTTTGATGCCATCGAGGCCGCGCGTTCCCGTGGTGCTGACGTGTTGATCGCCGATACTGCCGGTCGCCTGCAAAACAAGAGCAACCTGATGGAAGAGCTCAAGAAGGTGGTGCGGGTGATGAAGAAGCTCGACGAGGAGGCCCCTCACGAGATCATGCTGACCCTGGACGCAGGCACCGGCCAGAATGCCCTGAGCCAGGCCAAGCTGTTCAGCGAGGCGGTGGGCCTGACCGGTATCACCCTCACCAAGCTCGACGGCACCGCCAAGGGGGGCGTCATCTTCGCGGTGGCGGACAAATTCCAGATCCCGATCCGCTATATCGGGGTCGGCGAAGGGATTGACGACCTGCGTCCCTTCGTGGCCAACGATTTTATCGAGGCGCTCTTCAGTCGCGATGAGTAACCGCAGCATGCCCCGGCCCAGGTCGGGGCTTGTCAATGTCAGGGAACCGTTATGATTCGTTTTGACAAGGTCAGCAAGGTATACAGCGGCGGTCATCAGGCGCTGCAGAAGGTCAGCTTTCACCTGCGCAAGGGGGAGATGGCTTTCCTGACCGGGCACTCGGGAGCGGGCAAGAGCACTCTCCTGAAACTGATCAGTGTGATGGAGCGACCGACCGATGGTCGCGTTTTCTTTCATGGCGATGACGTCAGCCATATCCAGCGCAGCCAGATCCCCTATGTTCGCCGCCAGATCGGCATGATCTTCCAGGATCATCGCCTGCTGATGGACAGAACCGTGTTCGACAACGTGGCCCTGCCGCTGGTGATCGATGGCTACAGCCACGCCGATATCAACAAGCGGGTCGCTGCAGCCCTCGACAAGGTGGGGCTGCTCGGCAAGGAGCGTTATCAGCCGCGCATGCTGTCCGGTGGTGAGCAGCAGCGGGTGGGGATCGCCCGCGCCATCGTCAACAAGCCGCCGCTGCTGCTGGCGGACGAGCCGACTGGCAACCTGGATCCCCAGCTCTCCATGGACATCATGCGGTTGTTCGAGGAGTTCAACCGCTTCGGGGTGTCGGTGCTGATTGCCACTCACGATCTCGGCCTCATCGCCCGCATGCGCTACCGCACCCTGACCCTCAAGGCGGGTCGCATGTATTCGCAAGGGGAGGAGCTCTGATATGGCCATCGTTCGTCATAAACAGCCGCCACTGCGCCGCCTGATGATGGTCATGTGGATGGACCACATCGCCGATATTCGACATGGGGGAGAGTGCTGATGGCTATCGTTCGTCATAAACAGCCACCGCTGCGCCGCCTGATGATGGTCATGTGGATGGATCACATCGCCGATATTCGACATGGGGGAGAGCGCTGATGGCTATCGTTCGTCATAAACAGCCGCCACTGCGCCGCCTGATGATGTATGGCGTGGATCATGTGCGCCAGGCTTTCGCCAGCCTGGGGGAGCTGTGGCGCAATCCGCTCGCCTCCCTGATGACGCTGGCAGTGCTGGGGGTCAGCCTGGCGCTGCCTTCCTGCTTCCACGTGCTGCTGAAAAACGCCGAGATCGTAGAGGGAAGCTGGCAGAACAGCTCCCAGATCTCCCTCTATTTGCGCAAGGACCTGCCGGAGCAGAGCATCCTTGATCTGCAGCAGCGGATCCTGCTCTATCCCGAGGTGGACTCGGTGACCTATCTGAGCCGGGATGATGCACTCAGGGAGTTTCGCGAGATCTCCGGTTTCGGCGATGCGCTTGATTACCTCGACAGCAATCCGCTGCCGCCGGTGCTGAGTGTGATCCCGGATCCCCGCTGGCAGAATCCGGAAGGGGCCGCCGAGCTACTCGGCAAGCTCAACAACGAAAACGGGGTGGAGCAGGGCAAGCTGGATCTGCAGTGGCTGACCCGGCTGCAGGGGATCATGAACCTGCTGCGCCACACCATCACCGGCATCGCCGTGCTGCTGCTCTCCGCCGTGCTGCTGATCGTCGGCAACACCCTGCGCCTCAATATCCTCAACCAGCGATCCGAGATCGAGGTGCTCAAGCTGGTGGGGGCGACCGACTCCTTTATTCATCGTCCCTTCCTTTATACCGGCATCTGGTTCGGCGTCATTGGCGGCATGCTGGCCTGGTGGCTGACCGAGGTGATGGTGATCTGGAGCGAAGGGGTGGTGAAGGAGCTGGCGGGGCTTTACAACAGCAACTTCCGGCTGGTGGGAATGGGGGCGTTTGACGGTTTCAACCTCATACTGCTCGGGGCCTTGCTGGGGCTGATCGCCTCCTGGTTCTCGGTTCATCGCCACATTCGCGACATAGAACCGTCCTGATTAATTTATCATCAAAGTAAATCACTGGATTTTGCGAACTGGATCAAGTAAAAAAGTGGCCTTTTCTGGCTCGGACCGCATTGTCAGAGTATTCTGGGTAATAATGATCCCCGGGATCTTCGCGGGATCCAGTGAACCTTCTGCACTATAAACGGTCTATCAAGCTGAAGCATTTATACGGGTATGGCCCCTATGCCTTGCTCGTCTGACTTGGCAAGCATGTGAAGGTTGCGAGCTCCGCAACAATGGACTTAGCATGCTACTTTTCGGGGGTCCTTGATTGTGACCCCCTTTTTTTGACTGTTCATTCATGATTCATCCTGCCGGCCTAAGATAACCCAGTCTGAAACTGGGTTTGATGTATGATGCAAGCCGCAGAATGACGTCCGGTCAGTAGACAGACCCTCTCAGGGTGTTAGACTGATTTGATTGAAAAGTAAGAGGTAACAGATGGGAACTTCATTGCAGCGCACTATGGCTTTGATTCCGCAAGGTAGTCTGGAAGGCTATATCCAGGCAGTTAACTCGATTCCGGTGCTGAGCGCAGAGGAAGAGCGTGAGCTGGCTGAGCGTTTGCAGCAGGATGGCGATCTCGAGGCTGCTCGTCAGCTGGTCATGTCGCACCTGCGTTTTGTCGTTCACGTGGCCAAGAGTTATGCCGGTTACGGCCTGCCCCAGGCTGACCTGGTTCAGGAAGGCAATATCGGTCTGATGAAGGCGGTCAAGCGCTTCGACCCTAGCGTGGGTGTGCGCCTGGTCTCCTTCGCCGTGCACTGGATCAAGGCCGAAATTCACGAGTATGTTCTGCGCAACTGGCGCATGGTCAAGGTGGCTACCACCAAGGCCCAGCGCAAGCTCTTCTTCAACCTGCGCAAGTCCAAGAAGCGTCTGGGCTGGCTGAACCACGAAGAGGTTCAGGCCGTGGCCGCCGATCTTGGCGTCTCCGCCAGCGACGTGACCGAGATGGAAGCGCGCATGAGCAACTATGATCAGGCATTCGATCTGGTCGGCGATGATGACGATGAGGGTGGCTTCGCCCCCGTCCACTATCTGGAGGACAAATCCTCCGATCTGGCCGCCACCATCGAGAACGACAACTGGGACGATCACGCGACCCGTCGCCTGAGTTCCGCCCTCGCCACTCTGGACGAGCGCAGCCAGCACATCATCCGCGCCCGCTGGCTGGACGACGAGAGCAAAACCACGCTGCAGGAGCTGGCCGATACCTACGGCGTCTCCGCCGAGCGCGTGCGTCAGCTCGAGAAGAACGCCCTCAAGAAATTGAAGGATGCCATGGAGGCCTGATGCCTCCGTCATTGAAAACAGGGCCTGATGGCCCTGTTTTTGTATCAGGCCGGATCTGTTGAGGCTTGCCCAGGTTACCCATGGGTGTGTTATGTTGCCGCCACTGCCAAATAATGGAGAGCAGAAGTGAAACTGTTGAACGATCTGTTTACCAATAACCGCGAGTGGGCCGAGCGGATCAAGGCCGAAGATCCCGATTTCTTCGCCACCCTCTCCGCCCAGCAGGCGCCGGAATACCTCTGGATCGGCTGCTCCGACAGCCGGGTGCCGGCGAACCAGCTGATGGGACTGTTGCCGGGGGATGTGTTCGTCCATCGCAACGTCGCCAACCTGGTGGTGCACACCGACTTCAACTGTCTGTCCGTGCTGCAATATGCGGTCGAGGTGCTCAAGGTGAAGCACATCATCGTCTGCGGCCACTACGGCTGTGGTGGCGTCAAGGCGGCGATGCAGAACCAGGAGCTGGGCCTCATCGACAACTGGCTGCGCAACATCAAGGACGTCTACTTCAAATACAGCGAACAGCTCGATGCCATCGACGACGAGCATGAGCGCTTCGACTATCTGTGCGAGCTGAACGTGGCCGAGCAGGTGGCCAACGTCTGCCATACCACCATCATCCAGAACGCCTGGCGCAAGGGTCAGGAGCTGGCGGTACATGGCTGGATCTACGGCATCAAGGACGGTTTGCTGCACGATCTCGATCTCTGCATCAGCGGTCCCGAGCAGATCCCGGACGTCTACCGCGCCTGGCCGGACATGCGTCCGCCGCATCGCCGCCGCTGAGGATCCGACCTTGGCTCCAGCCCTCTACCTGCAGATAAAGCAACACATCCTGGACGGGATCCGCGAACGCCATTATCAGGCGGGAGACAAGATCCCGACCGAGGCAGTCCTGTGCGATCAGTTCGGCGTCAGCCGGATGACGGTCAACAAGGCCCTGCGCGAGCTGACGGCCGAGGGGTGGCTGGTGCGCACCGCGGGATCCGGCAGCTTTGTGGCGGACAGGCGCACCGAGTCGCCACTGCTCGAGATCCGCAACATCGCGGACGAGATCACCGAGCGCGGTGCCCGCCACGGCAGCCGGGTGATCCGGCTGGAGCGGCAGAAGGCGGACGAGAAGGTGGCGGTGCAGCTTGGCCTTCGGGTCGGCGCCCCCATCTTCCACAGCCTGATCGTCCATCAGGCCGACGACGAGCCGCTGCAGCTCGAGGAGCGGTTCGTCGACGCCGAACGCCTGCCGGGCTACGGGGAGCAGGACTTCACCACCCTGACCCCCAACCATTACCTGATGCAGGTCTGCCCCCTCTCCGAGATGGAGCACGTAGTCGAGGCGGTGCAGCCGAGCGCCGGCGAGGCCGCTCTGTTGCAGGTGCGGGTCGATACTCCCTGCCTGCTGCTGCACCGGCGCACCTGGTCGGACGGCGTGCTGGTCTCCTACGCTCGCCTGCTGTCGCCGGGATCCCGCTACAAACTGAGATCCAAGACACGGATCGAATAGAAGTTGTAACACAAAGGTAACTTTTCATTTCCTTCCTGCCATCGGGCGCTATAAATGTATATACATTTTAGCGTCCGGAGGACGCCCGTTCACTCAGGGAGGAAATCATGGAACCGGAATACACTCTCGACTCGACCGCGCGTGGCGGCGCCGGTCTCAAGCTGTTGCTCACCAGCGTGCTTGGCATCGGCGCCTTCTTCGTGCCGTTCGAGCTGGCGGGGCGCAGCACTATACTGGTGGATCACCTGGCCGGCGCCCTGATGGGGCAGCGACCCCTGGCCGTTGGTCTGATCCTGGCGTTGATCGCCTATGGCGCCGCTCGCCCCTTTTTTGACGGCCGCTGGCGTGGCCGCCTCATCGACCGGCTGCTGACCCTGTTCAAGCTGCTCGGCCTCGCGCTGGCGCTGCTCTACGTGACAGGCACGGGGCCCGCCTGGCTGATGACGCCGGATCGTCTGCCCTTCCTGTTTGACAAGCTGGCCCTGTCGGTTGGCCTCATAGTGCCGCTCGGCGCCATGTTGCTCACCTTCCTGCTCGGTTTCGGCCTGCTCGAGTTCATCGGAGTGCTGATGCAGCCGGTGATGCGCCCCCTGTGGCGCACCCCGGGCCACTCGGCCATTGACGCGGTGGCCTCCTTTGTCGGCAGCTACTCGGTGGGCCTGCTCATCACGGATCGGGTGTTTGCCGCCGGCAAGTACTCGGTGCGCGAGGCGGCCATCATCGCCACCGGTTTCTCCACCGTCTCGGCCGCCTTCATGATCATCGTGGCCAAGACGCTCGGCCTGATGGAACACTGGAACTTCTACTTCTGGTCGACCCTGGTCATCACCTTCCTCATCACCGCCATCCTGGCCCGGGTGCCGCCCATCAGCCGGCTGGATGACGCGGGGGAGGCCGAGGTGCCCCTGCCGGATGGCGTCAATCGCTGGCAGATGGCGCTGGCCACCGGGCTGGCCCAGACCCGCGGTGCCGACCCCATCGGCCGCCAGCTGCTCGACAACCTGCGCGACGGCATCCGGATGGCGGCGGCCGTGGTGCCCACCATCCTCTCGGTGGGGCTGCTTGGCCTGCTGCTCGCCAAGTACACCCCCCTGTTCGACGTCATCGGCTGGCTGCTCTGGCCGCTGACCTGGCTGCTGCAGCTGGGGGAGCCTCTGGAGACGGCGCGGGCCCTCGCCGCCGGCCTGGCCGAGATGTTCCTGCCAGCCATCCTGCTCAAGGAGGCGGATCTGCTGACCCGCTACGTGGCCGCCGTGGTGTCGGTGAGCACTGTATTGTTCTTCTCCGCCTCCATCCCCTGCATCCTGGCCACCCGCATCCCCATCGGAGTGGGGCAGCTGCTGGTCATTTGGTTGCAGCGCACCCTGCTCGGCATCCTGTTGGCCGCGCTGGCTGGTCGCCTTGGCCTTGCTCTGGGCTGGATAGGTTGATTGTATATACAAAATAGCGCGCTCGTTTTGCCCGCATTGTGCGGGCTTTTTTCTTTTCGGCCCTTGTGTTAAGCCTGTTACAGAAATGTGATGAAGGATCTTCCCTTTTCACCCACGATCGACTATACATATTTGTATATACATTTGGAGTCTGGCATGAACAAGGAACTGCTGGCCTGCGATCGGGTCTGGATCAACCTCATCCCCGCTACCATGAGCGATGGCTATGGCCTCCTGGCCTCCCATGCCCTCGGCGTGAAAGCGGGCCGGATCCACGCCCTGATCCCCATGAGCGAGCTGACCGGGCCCTTCCCCGAGAGCTGGCAGGATATGAAGGGCCGCCTGGCGACCCCGGGTCTTATCGACTGCCACACCCACCTCATCTATGCCGGCAGCCGCGCCGCCGAGTTCGAGCAGCGGCTGCAGGGGGTCCCCTACAGCGAGATCGCCCGCCAGGGTGGCGGCATCCTCAGCACGGTGCGTGCCACCCGAGCGGCCAGCGAGGAGGAGCTGTTCATGCTGGCGGCCGCCCGGCTCAAGAGCCTGCTGCGCGAAGGGGTCACCACGGTCGAGATCAAGTCCGGGTATGGCCTGACCCTGGAAGACGAGCTCAAGATGCTGCGGGTCGCGCGTCGCCTTGGCCGCGCTCTGCCGGTGCGGGTACGGACCACCCTGCTGGCGGCCCACGCCGTGCCGCCCGAGTTCGACGCGGATGGCTGGGTCGATCTCATCTGCGACCAGCTGATCCCGATCGCTGCCGCCGAGGGGCTGGCCGACGCGGTCGACGTCTTCTGCGAGGGGATCGCCTTCAACCTGGCCCAGTGCGAGCGAGTCTTCGCCGCCGCCCGTGCCCACGGCCTGCCGGTCAAGGGGCACATGGAGCAGCTCTCCAACCTGGGCGGCAGCGCGCTCGCCGCCCGCTACCGCGCCCTCTCGGTGGATCACCTGGAACACCTGGATGCCGCCGGCATCGCCGCCCTGGCCGAGAGCGGCACGGTGGCGGTGCTGCTGCCCGGCGCCTTCTACTTCCTGCGCGACACCACCTTGCCGCCGGTGCAGGCGCTGCGCGAGGCCGGCGTGCCCATCGCGGTCGCCTCCGACATCAACCCCGGCACCTCGCCGCTGGTCTCCCTGCGTCTGGCCATGAACATGGCCTGCACCCTGTTTCGTCTCACCCCGGAGGAGGCGCTGTGTGGCGTCACCCGTCACGGCGCCACGGCGCTTGGCGAAGCAGGGCTGGGTCAGCTCAAGGTAGGCATGGAGGCCGACTTCCTGGTCTGGTCGTGCGCCCACCCGGCCGAGCTGGCCTATCAGGTCGGCGTCGACCAGCTGGTGGCGCGGGTAGTGAAAGGACAGGAAACCCTGGGAGGTCTGGCATGAGCGAGATGCAGGTATGGCAGGGTCGTCAGGACCCGGAAGACGGCGCCCTGGCCCTGCGCTGGCACGACAAAGTTCTGCCTTGGCAAGAAGCGCAGCCCTGGCAGGCGCAGGACGAGGCGCCCGGCGTGGTGTTGCTCGGCTTTGCCTGTGACGAGGGGGTGCGCCGCAACAAGGGGCGGGTCGGCGCCGCCGGCGCGCCGCTGGCCATTCGCAAGCTGCTCGCCAACACCGCCTGGCACCTGAGTCAGCCCGTCTACGACGGCGGCGACGTGCGCTGTGAGGACGGGGATCTCGACGTTGCCCACGAGCGGCTGGCCGAGCGGGTCGCCGCTGCGCTGGGGCAGGGCCAGTTCCCGCTGGTACTGGGGGGCGGTCACGAGGTGGCGTTTGGCAGCTGGAGCGGCCTCAACCGTCATCTGGGCGGCCGTGGCAGGGTGGGCATCATCAACTTCGACGCCCACTTCGACCTGCGCATGAAACAGGAGCAGGCGAGCTCCGGCACTCCCTTCTTCCAGATCGCCGAGCAGTGCGCGGCGCAAGGCTCGCCCTTTACCTACGCCTGCCTCGGGGTGGCCGAGACCGCCAATACTCAGGCGCTTTTTGCCAGAGCGCAAACGTTGGGGGTGTGGCACGTGCTGGATGAGGCGATGACCCAGAGCGAGCTGCCTGTCCTGCTGGCGGGGTTGGATGCCTTCATCGCCCGCTGCGATCACCTCTATCTCACCATCGATCTCGACGTGCTGCCCGCTGCCGTCATGCCCGGCGTCAGTGCGCCGGCCGCCCGCGGCGTGGAGTTGGCGGTCATTGAACCGCTCATCGCCCATATCCGGGCCAGCGGCAAGCTCAGGCTCGCCGATCTGGCCGAGTACAACCCGAACCTGGATCTCGACAGCCGTAGCGCCCGCGTGGCGGCTCGTCTGGTCCACCAGTTAACCAAGTAGTGACCGAATCCATACACAAGGAGTGTCTATGTCCCTGCAACACCAGGATCCTCGTCATGATCCCAACCGGATCATCCGAGCCCCCCATGGCACACAGCTGACCGCCAAGAGCTGGCTCACCGAAGCGCCTCTACGCATGTTGATGAACAACCTGGATCCTGACGTGGCGGAGCATCCCCAGTCTCTGGTGGTGTACGGTGGCATCGGCCGCGCCGCTCGCAACTGGGCCTGCTACGACAAGATCGTCGAGGTGCTGACTCGCCTCGAGGACGACCAGACCCTGCTGGTGCAGTCGGGCAAGCCGGCGGGGGTGTTCCAGACCCACAAGGACGCCCCGCGGGTGCTGATTGCCAACTCCAACCTGGTGCCGCACTGGGCCAACTGGGAGCACTTCAACGAGCTCGATAAGAAGGGCCTGATGATGTACGGCCAGATGACCGCCGGCTCCTGGATCTACATCGGTACTCAGGGGATCGTGCAGGGCACCTACGAGACCTTCTTCGCCGTGGCGAACCAGCACTTCAACGGCGAACCCAAAGGGCGCTGGATCCTCACCGGCGGGCTCGGTGGCATGGGCGGCGCCCAGCCGCTGGCCGCCACCATGGCCGGCTTCTCGATGATCGCCGTGGAGTGCGACGAGACCCGCATCGATTTTCGCCTCAAGACCCGCTACGTCGACAAGAAGGCCCATAGCCTGGATGAGGCGCTGGCCATGGTCGAGGAAGCCAAACAGATCGGCACTGCCGTCTCCGTCGGCCTGCTCGGCAATGCCGCCGACGTCTTCGCCGAGTTGGTGGCCCGCGGCATCACGCCGGACGTGGTGACCGACCAGACCTCAGCCCACGACCCGATCCACGGCTACCTGCCCCAGGGCTGGAGCGTGGCCCAGTGGCGCGACCTGCAGAAGAGCGCGCCGCAAGAGGTCAACGTGGCCGCCCGCCGTTCCATGGCTCGCCAGGTGGAGGCCATGCTGACCCTGCAGGCCCGCGGTGCTGCCACGCTCGATTATGGGAATAACATCCGCCAGATGGCGCTGGAAGAGGGGGTCAAGAATGCCTTCGATTTCCCCGGTTTCGTCCCGGCCTATATCCGCCCGCTATTCTGCGAGGGCATTGGCCCGTTCCGCTGGGTGGCGCTCTCCGGCGATCCGGAAGACATCTACAAGACCGATCAGAAGGTGAAGGAGCTGATCCCGGACGATCCCCACCTGCACAACTGGCTCGACATGGCCCGCGAACGCATCGCCTTCCAGGGCCTGCCGGCGCGGATCTGCTGGGTCGGGGTCAAGGATCGGGTACGCCTGGGCCTGGCCTTCAACGAGATGGTGAAGAACGGCGAACTGAAAGCCCCCGTCGTCATCGGCCGCGACCACCTGGACTCCGGCTCGGTGGCGAGCCCGAACCGCGAGACCGAGTCCATGATGGACGGCTCCGACGCCGTCTCCGACTGGCCGCTGCTCAACGCCCTGCTCAACACAGCGGGTGGCGCGACCTGGGTGTCGCTGCACCACGGTGGCGGGGTCGGCATGGGCTTCTCCCAGCACTCCGGTGTGGTGATCGTCTGTGACGGTAGCGACGATGCGGCTCGCCGCGTCGGCCGGGTGCTGCGCAACGACCCGGGCACCGGGGTGATGCGTCACGCCGACGCCGGTTACGAGATTGCCATCGAATGTGCCCGCGAGCAGGGGCTGGATCTGCCGATGATCGACGGCGCCGACGGCGTCAAGAAGGTGAACCAAGATGTTTGAACTGACCATTACCCCGGGCGAGCTGGATCTCGCCACCCTGCGCCGCGTTAGCCGTGAGCCGGTCCACCTCTCCCTGAACTCGGCCGCCCTGCCGGCGATCCAGGCCTCCGCCGACACAGTCTCCCGGGTGATCGAACAGGGCCGCGTGGTGTACGGCATCAACACCGGCTTCGGTCTTCTGGCCAACACCCGGATCCCGGTGGATCAGCTCGACGAGCTGCAGCGCTCCATCGTGCTCTCCCACGCCGCCGGCATCGGCGAGTACATGTCCGACGCCACCGTGCGCCTGATGATGGTGCTCAAACTCAACTCCCTGTCCCGTGGCTTCTCCGGCATCCGCCCCCTGGTGCTGGAGGCCCTGATGAAGCTGGTCAACGCAGGCGTCTATCCCCTGGTGCCGAAGAAGGGCTCCGTGGGTGCCTCCGGCGACCTGGCGCCCCTGGCCCATATGAGCTGCCTGTTGATCGGTGAGGGCAAGGCTCGCCACGACGGGCGCGAGATCGCGGCGTCCGAGGCTCTGCGCATCGCCGGGCTCGAACCCATCGCCCTGGCGCCGAAAGAGGGGCTGGCCCTGCTCAACGGCACCCAGGCGAGCACCGCCTTTGCCCTGGAGGGGCTGTTCCACGCCGAGGATCTGTTCGCCGGCGCCACCGTCATCGGCGCCATGAGCGTCGAGGCGGCGCTGGGCAGCCGCCGTCCGTTCGATGCCCGCATCCACGCGGTGCGCGGCCAGCGAGGCCAGATCGACGCGGCCACCTGCTACCGCCACCTGCTCGGGGATCTCAGCGAGATCGGCATGTCCCACCACAACTGCGAGAAGGTGCAGGATCCCTACTCCCTGCGCTGCCAGCCTCAGGTGATGGGCGCCTGCCTGACCCAGATCCGCCAGGCTGCCGAGGTATTGGTGTGCGAAGCCAACTCGGTCTCCGACAACCCGCTGGTGTTTGCCGATGACGAGGAGATCATCTCCGGCGGCAACTTCCACGCAGAACCCGTGGCCTTCGCCGCCGACAACCTGGCGCTGGCCATCGCCGAGATCGGCTCCCTGTCCGAGCGACGCATGGCCCTGCTCATCGACTCGCGCATGTCGGGCCTGCCTCCCTTCCTGGTCAACAACGGCGGCGTGAACTCGGGCTTCATGATCGCCCAGGTCACCTCGGCGGCGCTGGCCTCCGAGAACAAGACCCTGGCTCACCCGGCCTCGGTGGACAGCTTGCCCACCTCCGCCAACCAGGAAGACCACGTCTCCATGGCCACCTTCGCCGGCCGCCGGCTGGCAGACATGGCCGAGAACACCCGCGGCATCCTGGCGGTCGAGCTGCTGGCTGCCGCCCAGGGGCTGGATTTCCGTGCCCCGCTGCGCGCCAGTGAAGGGGTGGAAGCGGCCAAGGGACGCCTGCGCGCCCACGTTCCCTTCTACGACAAGGACAGGTACTTCGCCCCGGACATCGAGGCGGCGGCGAGCCTGCTTGGCACCACCAGCTACAACGATCTGCTGCCGGCCGGCATGCTGCCCAGCCTCTAAGCCGTCACTCCGCTCATAACAAAAGACCGCCCATCGGGCGGTCTTTTTCATATCCGTGGCACGGTGTCAGCCGTGCTCGAACATCAGAAACAGATAGACCACGAACAGCACCTGGTGGGTCGCCCCGTGCAGGGCGTGGGTGCGGCCGCTGCTGAAGGTGACCTTGCACACCATCAGGGTGGTGACCAGTAGCACCATATCGGCAGGGGCGAGCCCCAGGCGCACCTCCTGTCCCATCAGGGAGCCGATAAAGAGCACGGCCGGCACCGTGAGGGCGATGGTGGCCAGCACGGAACCGAAATAGAGGTTCATGGCCCGTTGCAGCTGGTTGTTGAAGGCCGCCTTGATGGCGCCCACCGCCTCGGGGGCCAGCACGATACAGGCGACGATGAAGCCGCCCAATGCCGCCGGGGCTTCCATCACCTGTACCCCGTGGTTGATGGGGATGGCCAGCGTCTTGGCCAGCAGGATCACCACCACCAGGTAGGCCAGCAGCAGCAGGGTATGGTAGACGTTGCTCTTCAGCGGGCCATGGTGCTCCTCGTGATCCGCGTGGTCGCCATCGACGAAGAAGTGGCTGTGGCTGCGGGTCTGGATCAGCAGAAAGACCCCGTAGAGCAGCACGGAGACGATAATCAGCATCCAGGACATGGCGCGTGACAGGCTGCCGGCGTTGCCTCCCTCGGTGAAGTTGGGCAGCACCAGGCAGAGCATGGCCAGCGGTATGATGGCCACCAGATAGGATTTGATCCCGTCGAGATTGAAGTTCTGGGTGTGGTAGCGCCAGCCGCCAAACAGCAGGGTGAAACCCACCAGACCGTTGGTCACCAGCATCACCACCGCAAACATGGTGTCACGGGCCATGGTGGGGTTGGGTTCACCGGTCAGCATCACCGAGGAGATCATCACCACTTCCAGCGAGATGACAGACAGAGTCAGGATCAGGGTACCGAAGGGCTCGCCAAGCTTGATGGCGAGGGCATCGGAGTGGCGCACCACGGAGAAGATGGCCCAGGTGACGACGGCCAGCAGCCCCAGTGACACCGGCAGATAGAGCCCGAGCGGTGTTGTCTCTGTCAGCAGGTCGCTGCCTGCCGTCTTGAAAAAGAGCAGGGTCAGCAGGCCGGCGGGCAGGGCAATCTCTTGCCGGATAAATGACTTCATGAGCAAGGGTCCTCTTGCGGGGGGTCGTATGACCGGGGAAACAGGCGCGCAATGGCCGGTTGCGCGTGAGTTGGCCCGGTATGATAAAGGCTGTCCGTCACTGGAGCGGGATCATTTTGTTGCGAAATGTAACTGTGTGGCGTGAAGAGGGAAGAGTGGCTCGCGGTGCGGGTGCCACGAGCCGACGAAGAAGGGTCAGGCTGCATGTTCCCCTTCCTGGGGATGATCAAGCAGCCACTCCTCCTGCCAGCGCAGCAGGGCCGACAGGGGAATGGGTTTGGCGAACAGATATCCCTGCAGCAGATAGACGCCTCTCTGGCTCAGGTAATCGGCCTGAAGCTGGGTTTCCACCCCTTCCGCAATCATCTCCATGCCGGACTCCCGGCCCGAGGCGATGATGGCATCCAGCACGCTGCGCTTGAGATCGTGGGTGCCTATGGTATCGACGAACATCTTGTCGATCTTGATCTGGCGGATCCCCAGCCGCTGCAGATAGGCAAAGCCGCCGTAGCCGGTACCGAAGTCGTCCAGCTTGAAGCGATAACCCATCTGTTGCAGCGCGGTGATCTCGTGGGTCGCCGCCTGGATATTGGTGATGGGTTTGCGTTCGGTCAGCTCGAAGAGCAGGCGGTCGGGAAAGGGGGTATCGTGCTGTAGCAGCAGGTTGCGCAGCAGGGGGCGTTCGATATGGGCCGCCACCAGGTTGACGCTGACCCACTGCCCCTCGGCCAGCTGTGGCAGATCGCGGAGCACCTGCTCCAGCAGTTGTTCGGTCATCGGCAGGATCAGCCCCTGGGCCTCCGCATAGTCGATGAAGGTACCCGGTGGCAGCAACTCTCCCCTGTGTTGCCAGCGCAGCAGCGCCTCGAAGCCGACCACCTGCTGGCTGCGACTGTCCACTATGGGTTGGTAGAAGGGGATGAACTCCCGCCGTGTCACACCGTTTTGCAGCATCCCCTTCAGAGAGTGGCGGTAGCTGCGCAGCAACCAGTAGGTGGCGTTGAACAGGAGGCCCAGTGCGCAGCCGAGCCAGAGGGCATATTGCCGGGTCTGGAGCAGGGCGTAGTGGGCGAGGGTTTTTCCAGCCCAGACGGTCTGCTTGGTGAGAGCGCCCGTTTCCTGGAAGCTCAGGCTGCGGTTGTCCGCTTCCGCCTTGATGGACTTGTCGCCGCGGGGGAGGATCATGGGTGGTGCTGCGGGGTCTCGCTGGCTGAACTCGAGGTAGAAACAGTTGGGGCAGGGGTGTTGCAGCAGATCGTGGCTCCAGCTGTTATCCAGCACCCAGTAAACGATGTTGTCTTTGACATGGTAATAGGCGATCAGCTCCTGTTCCGTGTCGTCATAGGCCGCAGTGACGGTCAGGCCCGCTTTGCCTGGCAGCTTGCCGCTGCGCTTTGCCTCGCTGATGAGGGAGAGGCCAGGCCCCAGGCTGGAGCAGCTGACACCGGACGCCAGCTCCAGTCCCTGCAGGCGCAGGTGAGTGCTGTAAAAGCGGGGATCCCGCAGCAGGGCCATGTCTTGCTTGCCGCAATCGAAGTGGAATTGCTGCAACTGGGCGCTGAGCGCAGTATCCAGAACCTGGTGGCGTGCCCTTATCGCCTCCCTGATCTCCCCGGCTTTTTGCTCGAGCAGGTGGCGTGCTACGAGATCGCTGAACCAGGGGCTGAGGGGTTGGCTGATCATGAGGGGGGTGGCAAACAGCAGCAAGCTGATCCAGAGGGGAGAAATGCGTAACACGGGTTACCTGCCAGATTGGACGAGACGCAAATGGGTTGCGTCATCTTAGCGCATTAGCAGAATCAACTTGAGACTGATGTATCAGATTTGAGGTTGCCGTTTGTAACTCACTGTAAGAAAACGATTTTTAGGACTTGATTGAGTTTGATTTAATCGATGACCTGTCATAAGTGACAATTGCCTGGCTTATCCGAAACGCATTAAAGTAGCCCTGCGGTTTGACTCACCGTGTGTTCAATACTCCTGTATCTGTTTTTTGTCAGTAGCACAGAGTGTTAGTTTTGATATTTTGATATGAGTGTTCCTTTTGGTCCCTTTTCAGGGACCATTTTTCTCTCTGTCACTTCTCCTTTCTCCGGGCCTGCAGCCCACCATCTTTGGTATTCTTCCGGCACCTTGGTTATGCTCCCTGCGGCGTAAATTGCAGAAGCGGGATCTTCATCCATAGCTGCGGCGTGATCCCCACTGCTACCATGAGGCCACAAGGATGGTCCGGGCATACGGAAAAGCACATGAAACTGACTACACAGCTTGTCTCATTCATCACCCTGTGCGTGATCGCCGCCATGGCGACCGTGCTCATCGGCGGGGTCTTCAGCTTTCGTGAACTGGGCATGGAGCTGCAACAGAAGAAGGTCGACGCCCTGGTCGAGGTGATCGACGAGCAGCTGGATGTCAGCCAGAACGTGGATGCGATGAGCAACTGGCTGCCCACCCTGCTGCGGGCCGCCCATGTGGTCGAGCTGGAAGTGCGCCAGAACGATCAGCGGGTCTACTGGTTCCGCGATGTGCAACGCCCGGTCGATGAACAGCTGCTGCTCTCCTACAGCCATTCGCTTCCTCACCAGGCCGGCATGCAGGCCAATTTCCGGCTCGAACGCCCCTTCAAGGAGGTGGAGTACTCCATCGAGGCAATGTCGGGCATCTCGTTTGGCATCTTCATCGTGGTGTTCGGTCTCTGGTACTCCATCCGCTGGTTGCGTCAGCAGTTGCGGGGGGCCGAGTTGCTGGGGATTCGTGCCCAGCTGATCCTGGATGACAAGCTCTCCAAGCTCAGCCATGACCCGTCCGAGGAGTGGCCGGTGGCCGCCAGTCAGGCCCTCGATCATCTGCTGGCCGAGCTGGCCGATGCCCGCAAGGAGCGCAGCCGTTTCGACAACTTCATTCGCAGCAACGCCTTTGTCGACAAGATGACCGGCATCGGCAATCGCCTGTTTTTCGACAACCGGCTGGAGAGCGCCATCATGGAGGCGAGCGTGATGAGCGGCGGCGTGCTGCTTATCGATCTCGCCTGTCTGGAGGAGCTGGAGGCCGAGCAATACGAGCAGCTTGGCCCCGACCTGCTGGCTCAGGCGAGCGCGACCATAGGCGCCTTCGTGCGCAAGCACAGCGGCGCCCTGCAGGCGCGTTACGCCGGCCAGGTGTTTGCCGTACTGCTGCCCAACATGTCCGAGAGCGAGATGGTGGACAGCGCCAGCCAGCTGCTCAAGAGCTTGCAGCGCCTGCATTGGCCGGACGAGGTCAACCCCGAGACCGCCGTCTATCTCGGCGCCGTCTGTTACCACTCCCAGGACAGCCTGCTCAAGGTGCAGGAGGAGGCCGAGCTGGCCCTCAAGAGCGCCCGCCTGCAGGGTCACAACGGCTGGTTCCTCTACGAGAAGCAACTGGAGGAGGAGCAGAGCAGCAAGGGCTCGGTGCGTTGGCGCACCCTGATTGGTCGCCGCCTCGAGGAACATGGCATCGACTTCTACACCCAGGCGATCCAGCAGGATCGCGGCCAGGTGGTATTGCAGCAGGAGCTGCTCACCTATCTCCACGATGAGCAGGGGCGCGCCCTGCCAGCCGGAGTCTTCATGCCGATGGCGGAGAAGGTGGGGATGCTGCTGCAACTGGATCGGCTGGTGGCGGAGCAGACCCTGCAGCTGCTGCGCCAGCGCGCCGAGCACAGCTGCCCCATCAGCCTGACCCTGAGCGCCCAGAGCCTGCTTCATCGCGAATTCCAGCGTTGGCTCTTCTTCGCCCTGTTCCAGCTGCCGCGCAGCACCAACGAACGGCTGGTGCTGCAGCTGTCGGAAGCCCAGGTCACCCGTCATTACGAGGCGCTCAAGCGGCCACTGCGCTCCCTGCGCATGCTTGGCTGCCGCCTGGCCATCGACCACGCCGGCCAGGATGTGGTGAGCACCCAGTACATCAAGGAGTTCGAGATCAACTTCCTCAAGCTGCATCCCAGCCTGGTGCGGGAGATCCACACCCGCCAAGTCAACCAGATGGCGGTACGCAGTCTGGTGGGGGGCTGCGCCAACACTCCGACCCGGGTGTTGGCGGTGGGGGTGGAGAGCGAAGAGGAGTGGAAGATGCTGCGCCACCTCGGGGTGCACGCCGGTCAGGGACCCTGGTTTGCCGCGCCGGAGCGGCTGCTGATAGAACCGGTCGGCGTCTGAGCCGGGCGGCGCAAGCTGCCGTCAGATACGCCCCTGTTCCTTGAGCCCCGCCAGCCCCTGCAGGCCGCCGGTGTGGATGAAGACGATCCGGCTGCCGGCCGGGATGCGGCCCGCTGCCAACTCGCGAAACAGTCCCCACATCGCCTTGCCGCTGTAGATGGGCTCGAGCGGCAGGCCGGTCTCGGCGCTGAAGGCCTGCACCCATTGCCAGAGCGCCGGGCTGAATCTGGCGTAGCCGCCGTCATGGTGATCCAGCGCGATCCGCCAGCCGGGAATCGTGGCCGCGGCCGGGTAGAGCCGGCACACCTCGTCGGCGATGAAGCTGCCCCCCTTGAGCACGGCGATGGCAAGGATCTGTTCCGGATCCCGCTTGCCCGCGATGAGGCCGGCCAGGGTGCCGCCGCTGGCACAGGGCAGCACCCAGAGATCCGGCGAGAAGGGGACTTCGTCGACCAGCTCGGCAACCCCCGGGATGGCGAGGGGGCTGCTGCCTCCCTCCGGCACAATCAGGGTGTCTGCGGCCGCAAACCGGGCCAGCCACTCGGGGTCATGCCGCCTGCGGTAGGTTTGCCGGTCGACAAAGCGCAGGGCCATGCCCCAGCGGCTGGCATCCGTCAGGGTGGGGTTGCCGATGGCCTCCGGTTCGCCCCGGATGATGCCGGTGGTGCGCAGCCCGTAGTGGTGGCCCGCCGCCGCCAGGGCATGGATGTGGTTGGAGTAGGCGCCGCCAAAGGAAAGCAGGTGCTGCTTGCCCTGTTCGCTGGCATGCTGCAGGTGATATTTCAGCTTGCGCCACTTGTTGCCCGAGATGGTCGGGTGGATCAGATCGTCCCGCTTGCACCAGAGTTCCACCCCGTAATGGGCGAGCAGGGGATGC
Source organism: Aeromonas sp. S18(2024) (assembly GCF_041402525.1). NCBI lineage: Bacteria > Pseudomonadati > Pseudomonadota > Gammaproteobacteria > Aeromonadales > Aeromonadaceae > Aeromonas > Aeromonas sp. S18(2024). Next base: position 49,226 of record NZ_JBGLQV010000012.1, read on the forward strand.
CGGATGGGATGCAGTGGCGATGGCAGGGGGCTGTCCCCCTCAGTTGCCAGAGGTGTAAGGCTGTCTTGCAAGGGTGAGTCCGTCTTTTGCTGGAGGCTAATTCTCTGTTTATGTTAAGATTTCATGCTTTTTGCCAATTAATGACGGGGCGGCTTACATGAAACAACTGTTCAAACGGTCAACGCCAAGTCGCCAGGTGGGGCTCCTGCTGGCCAATGACAGGATCATGCTGGCTGCCGTCGCCAATCCCCCCGTCTTTGCCACCCGGACCATCAACGGACCGCACGAGTGGGGCCAGGCCGTCAATGAACTGTTCAGCCGTCATGGCCTCGCCAAGTCTAAGGTGCGTGTCGCCCTGGCCGCCAGCCTTTATCAGCAGATCCAGATCGACAAGCCCGCCGTGCCAGAGGCCGAGATGGCCGGCGCCCTGCCCTGGGCCATCAAGGATTATGTCAGCGAACCCGTGCTACAGCTCGCCATGGATTATGTCGACCTGCCCACGCCCCCTGCCGGTCAGCCGCGGATCAATGTGATCTGCCTGCCCAAGAGCCGGGTACAGCAAGTGGCGGAGGCCATCAACGGCGTCGCCACTCTGGATGCCATTGTCAGCGACGAGCTGGCGCTCACCTCCCTCTACGAGGCCGACAGGGCGGTGCGCATGCTGCTGTGGCAACCCAGGGGGCAGGATCTGCAACTGCTGGTGTTCCATCAGGGCGGACTCTGCTTCTCCCGCCAGCTGCGCGGCTTTGGGGCGCTGACCGGAGAACAGGAGGAGCCGGATGCCCTGCTGCTCGATACCCTGGCGCTGGAGATCCAGCGCTCCCTCGACTATCTGACCGGTCAGCTCAAGCTGCCGGAGCTGGGCCAGATGCAGCTGGCCATCGCCTCCTCCTTCATCGGTACCCTGGTGCGCCACATGGAACAGACCTTCGGCATGGCCGTCTCCGCCATGGCCAACAAGGCGGTGCTGGCGGGGGTCGAGTATCTGTCTGCCTATGCCGCCGCCATCGGGGAGGATGCGTGATGAAACGCCAGATCAACCTCTACGGCGCCGAGTTTCGCCCCAAACGCCAGTGGGCCAGCCTCAACCAGATGGCGCTGGCCTGGGGCGCCGGCTTTCTGCTGATCCTGCTGATGGCTGCCGGCTATGGCTGGCAGCAACAACAGGTCAGTCGGGCGTTGGCACTGGTCAATACCGAGCTGGCGCACAAACGTAGCGAGGCTCAGAGGCTTGATGCCGAGCTGGCCCGCCATCAGGCCGATCCCCGCTTGCAACAGCGGCTCACCGGTCTGCAAGAGGAGTTGACTGCCAAGCAGGGGCTGGTGCGCCAGCTGGGCAGCCTGAGCCTGCAAAAATCCCTGGGGTATGCCAGCGTGATGGCGGATCTGTCGCGGATCCGCAGCAGCAACCTCTCGCTGCAACGCATCGAAATCAACGAAGGGCGGTTCAATCTCTCCGGTTTTGCCGGGCGCAGCCAGGATGTGCCCGCCTGGGTCAATCGCTTCAAGCAGACTCCCAGTCTGGCGGGCCAGGAGTTTGGTGAACTGACCCTGAGCCGTGACAAGGAGGGTCGCCTGACCTTCCAGCTCAGCGGCATAGCGCGGGAGAAACCCTGATGACCCTGAAAGAACAGTGGCAGGACTGGAGCCAGCGCATTGCCGCCCTGAGCCAGCGTGAACGGGTGCTGATCCTGCTGACCGGGCTGGTGGTGTTGGGGGCGGTTGGCTTCTATGGCTGGCTCGATGGCGCCGCGACCCGACTGCAGCAAGACCGCATGGCGCTGAACGCCGCCGAACGGGATCGCGAGATCATGGATCTGGAGAATCTCGGCAAGCAGGCTCGCCTCAAGCGGGATCCCGATCAGAGCGTTCGGGAACAGCTGGCGCGCACCGAGGATGAACTGGCCCGGCTCGACGAGCGGCTCAAGGCCCAGACCGTGGATCTGATCCCGGCCCGCGAGATGCCGCAGGTGCTGGAGGCGCTGCTCTCCCGCTCTGCCAACCTGCACATGCTGGCCCTTAGTTCCCTGGAGCCGACCCCATTGATGGCTGGCGAACAGAAGATCAATCTCTACAAGCACGGCATCCGGCTGCAGCTGGAAGGGGGCTATTTCGACGTGTATCAGTATCTCAAGGCACTCGAGGCCCTGCCGCGCCACTTTTACTGGAAGCGGTTCGACTACCAGGTGAAAGATTACCCGGGGGCCTTGGTGGAGATGGAGATCTACACCCTGAGCACCAGCAAGGAGTTCATTCGTGGCTAAATGGTTCCCATTGTGTTGCTGCCTGTTCGGAGCCCAGATCATGGCGCAGCCGACCGAAGTGTTGCAGGATCCCACGGCACCGCTGGCGGAGATGGCCGGTGGCTCCGCGGCCAGTGGTCAGGGGAGTGCCGGGTTGCCGAAATTGCAGAGCATAGTGCTGGGCAACGGTCCCTCGCTGGCGGTGCTCAACGGCAAGAGTTACCGGATAGGACAGCAGATCGAAGGATATACGCTGGTGGCCATCCAGGCCGATGGTGTCGTGCTCGAGAAGGCGGGAAAACGCCACGCGCTGACACTGTTTGCCAGCAAGGTTCGGGTTTGAATCCTGGCGACCCCACTGGGGCGCCGGGTTTATCGCATTTAATTGCAAGTCAGGGTGCATTGATTACATGAAAACACACCGTCTCTGTCTGATCGCCGTGGCCATGATGGCTGCTGGCTGTACCACGTATCGACACCCTGAGCCCACCCAGGCCAAGGACGCCCTCAAGCAGGCCATGAGCGAACAGCAGAAGCAGGCCGCCCCCCTGACCACCCTGCCCGAATCGGTGCAAAGCGAATTGCTGCAACTGAACCGGCCGCAAACGCCCGTTCCCATGCCGGAAAAACGGCTGCGCATCGCCGCCCATGACGTGGAGGCAGTCGAGTTTTTCGGCTCCCTGTTCAAGGGATCCCGCTACAGCGTGGCGGTGCACCCCGGAGTCTCCGGGCTGGTCTCCGTTGAGCTCAAGGACGTCACCCTGCAGGAGGTGCTGGCGGTGGTGGGTGACATGTACGGCTTCGACGTGCAGCGCAAGGGCAACGTGTTTCACATCTACCCGGCCGGCCTGCGCACCGAGACCATTCCGGTCAACTATCTGATGATGTCCCGGCGCGGCCTCTCCCGCACCTCGGTCAGTACCGGCGGGGTCACCTCCAACGACAATAACAACAGCAATAACAACAGTTTCGACAGCGCCAACAGCAACAATACCAGCACCAGCAACTCGTCCGGCAGCAATGGCAACTCGGACAACAGCAACGGCACCCGCATCGAGACCGACACCAACAGCGACTACTGGACCGATCTGCGTACCTCTCTGGAGATGCTGATCGGCACCGGTGACGGCCGCGCCGTCATCACCAGCCCGCAGGCGGGTCTGGTGACCATTCGTGCCTATCCGAAGGAGCTCAAGGCGGTGCGCGAGTTCCTCAACCAGTCCGAGAGCCACCTCAAGCGCCAGGTGGTGCTGGAGGCGCGGATCCTGGAGGTGGCCCTCAGCGAGGGTTATGAACAGGGAGTGGACTGGAGCGGTCTGACCGCCAGCTGGGGTGGCAACAAGGGCATTCCGACGGTGGCCCAGCCTATCCTGACGGCACCGGGCAGCGATCCTGCGTACAACCTGCTGAATGGTGCGGGTTCGCTGGGAAGCAGCCTGGTTGGTGCGGCGAACCCCATCTTCAAGGCGATTGGCGGCGGCGCCGGTTTCACCATCACGGATGGCAACTTCAACGTGGCGGTCAACCTGCTCAAGACCCAGGGGGATGTGAATACCCTCTCGAGCCCGCGGGTGACGGCGACCAACAACCAGAAGGCGGTGATCAAGGTGGGGACGGATGAGTATTTCGTCACCAACGCCTCGACCACCATCACCACCAACTCCTCCGGCGTCTCTGACAAGACCCCGAACGTGGAGCTGACCCCCTTCTTTTCTGGTATCGCGCTGGACGTGACGCCTCAGATCGACGAAGAGGGCAAGGTGCTGTTGCACATCCACCCCTCCGTCATCGACACCGAGGAGCAGAACAAGGTGATCGACATGGGGACCACGGGTGGCAAGCTGGAGCTGCCGCTGGCCAGAAGCTCCATTCGGGAGTCGGATACCGTGGTGCAGGCCAACAACGGCGACATCATCGTCATCGGCGGCCTGATGAAGACCGACAAGCAGGAGATCGTCAGCAAGGTGCCCCTGCTCGGCGATATTCCCTGGGTTGGCGAGGCCTTCACCAACCGCCGCGAAAGCACCAAGAAGGTGGAGCTGGTGATCCTGCTCAAGCCAACCGTGGTGGAGAAGGAGACCTGGCAGAACGAACTGCAGCGCTCCGCCGACCTGCTCGACAAATGGTATCCCCCCAAGGGTTGATGGCATGAGCGCGGATCCGGCTCTGTCCCATGGTCTGGTGCTGGCGGGTGGTCTGTTGCAGGCCGCCCGGCCCGGGCGCGGGAGCTGACGGCATGTACCTGGAATATTTCGGGCTGCAGGAGGCGCCGTTCGGCCTCACCCCCAATACCGGTTTTTACTACGGCCTGCCCCCGCACGAGGAGGCGCTGCAGGTGCTCAACTGGGCGCTGTCGCAGGGGGAGGGCTTTATCAAGGTGACCGGCGAGGTGGGCACCGGCAAGACACTGCTGTGCCGCAAGTTGCTGGGGGAGCTAGGCTCGGAGGCGCATCCGGTGCGTATCGCCTGGTTGCCCAACCCGCACCTCTCTCCGGCCGAGCTGCGCATCGCCCTGGCGCTGGAGCTGGGGCTGTCGGTGCACGATGGCAGCGAGCTGGACATCACGGATCGCATCCACCGCCACCTCATCGCCCTGCATCAACAGGGGAGCCGGGTGGTGGTTCTGATCGACGAGGCCCAGGCCCTGCCGGACGAGACCCTGGAGGCGATCCGGTTGTTTGGCAACCTCGAGACCGAATCGAGCAAGCTGCTACAGATAGTGCTGTTTGGCCAGCCCGAGCTGGATAGCCGGCTCGGCAAGCCCCATCTGCGCCAGCTGCGCCAGCGGATCGGTTTCTCTTACTGCCTGCGGCCCCTGAGCCGGGATGAGACCCGCGCCTATCTGGAACACAGGTTGCAAGTTTCCGGTTATCGCGGCGCGCCGCTGTTCAGTCACCGCGCCCTGACGCTCCTGTGGCGCGCTTCGCGCGGTGTCCCCCGACTTATCAACGTACTGGCGCAGAAGTGCCTGATGCTGGCCTATGGTCAGGGGGCGCGGCAGATAGCGCCGCGTCTGGTGCACCTCGCCATCCGCGATACCGATGATGCGCGCAAGGGCGCCCCGGGTCGCTGGTGGCCCCTGTTACTGCTGCTAGGGTGCGCCCTGGCTTATGGAGTCTGGCAATGAGCGTGATCAACCAGATGCTCAAGGATCTGGAACAGCGCCAGCAAGGATCCGCGGGAGCGGCCGTCTATGTCGCACCGGCCCGCAAACAGGGCTGGTGGATGCTGCTATTGACCCTGCTCTGTGGCCTGGCCCTCGGGATCCTCGGTTGGCGCACCTGGATCTACTGGCAGCAGACCCGGGCTATGAGTGTGGTCAGTGAACCCGTGGCGGCGGATGTGGTGGCCCGGGTGGCACTGCCGCAAATGCCCGCCGAGCCTGACTCCGCCGAGGTGGCGGCGACGCTGCCGCAGCCCCGCTCAGCCGCCGATGAGAAGGGGGATGAAGAGCCGTATACCTTGTCCGGGCCCGCGTTTGATGAGGCTGATGAGGCCGGGGAAGGCGATGAACCCATGCCGAGCGATGAGGAGCTGCAGCCGGATCTGCATGCCGAGCTGGCCGCGGAACAGCAGGCGCTCATCGAGCCACCGCGCAAACCGGGCGTGCTGAAGATCGAAACCGTCGAGCTCTCCCCGCAGGAGCTGGCGGTGCTGGCCGAGCGCAAGGCGACTGTCGCCATGGCCAAGGGTAACCTGAGGGATGCCCAGGACAATTACTATCAGGTGCTGGAACACGATCCCCACAACCAGGGGGCGCGGGAGCAGCTGGCGGGTCTCCTCTATGGCGAGGGTCGGCTGGCCGAAGCACGCCAGTTGCTGGAGGAGGGGCTCAGGCTTGAGCCCCAGCAGGCGGATTTTCGGCTCCTGCTGGCCCGCCTTGCCATCAGCGAGGGTCAACGGCAACAGGCGCTTGGCTGGCTCGCCGGTTATCAGCCGGAGCTGGCCGCCAATCTCGATTATTACGCCACCTGGGCCGGGCTGACCCAGGAGCTGGGACGCAACGCCGAGGCGGCAGATCTCTATGTGAAGCTGCTGCGCCAGCAGCCGGATCAGGGCCGTTGGTGGCTCGGGCTGGGCGTGGCCGAGGATGGCCAGGGCCACAGCCAGCGGGCGCTGGACGCCTATCGCAACGCCCTGCTCCATGGCAATCTGGGTGAGGCTTCCACCAGCTGGCTGGAACAGCGCGTCGCCCAGCTCGCCCCCTGACGGGCGACAGGGTCAATCAACTTCGGAGTTTCAATGGCACAACCCAGACTGAAAATGCGCCTCGGCGACCTGCTGGTTCAGGAGCAGATCATCTCGGATGATCAGTTGCAGCTCGCCCTGCAGCAGCAGCGTCAGACCGGCCGCAAGCTGGGCACCACCCTGATCGATCTTGGCTTCATCAGCGAGGTGCAGTTGCTGCAGTTTCTCGCCCGCCAGCTGGATGTGCCCTTCTTCGATCTCAACAACCTCACCATAGACGCGGCGGCGGTGGCCCTGCTGCCCGAGGTACAGGCTCGCCGCTATCGGGCGCTGGCGGTCAACCTCAGGGATGACAGGGTGACGGTGGCCATGTCGGATCCGGCGGATCTGAGCGCCATGGATGCCATCGCCGCCCTGCTCAGCCCCCGCGAGATGGTGCTGGCGGTGGCGCGGGAAGGTCAGCTGCTGGAGTATTTCGACCGCCTCTATCGCCGTACCCGCGAGATCGAGAGTTTCGCCGAGCAGTTGCAGGAGGAGTACCAGGACACCGGCTTCGAGCTGGGGGCCAGCAACCTGGGGGCGGCAGATGAGGGGGAGGCGACGGTAGCCAAGCTGCTGCGTTCCCTGTTTGAGGACGCGGTGCAGGTGGGGGCATCGGATATCCATATCGAGCCGGACGAGAAGGTGCTGCGCATCCGCCAGCGGATCGACGGCATCCTCCACGAGAACATCCTTAACGAGGTGCGCATCGCCCAGGCGCTGGTGCTGCGCCTCAAGCTGGTGGCGGGGCTCGACATCTCCGAGAAGCGGCTGCCCCAGGATGGCCGCTTCAACATGAAGGTTCGCGGGCGTGACGTGGACGTGCGGATTTCCACCATGCCGGTGCAATACGGCGAGTCGGTGGTGATGCGTCTGCTGGATCAATCCTCCGGCATCCTGTCGCTGACCGAGACCGGCATGCCGCCGGAGATCCTGACCCGCTTTCGCCGCCAGCTCAAACGTCCCCATGGCATGATCCTGGTGACGGGCCCGACCGGGAGCGGCAAGACCACCACCCTCTACGGCGCCCTCTCCGAACTCAATCAGGCGAGCCAGAAGATCATCACGGTGGAAGACCCGGTGGAGTATCGCCTGCCGAGGATCAGTCAGGTGCAGGTCAATCCCAAGATAGGGCTCACCTTCTCCCATGTGTTGCGCTCCACCCTGCGTCAGGATCCGGACATCCTGCTGGTGGGGGAGATGCGGGACAACGAGACGGTGGAGATAGGTCTGCGCGGCGCCATCACGGGTCACCTGGTGCTGACCACGTTGCACACCAACGATGCGGTTACCAGTGCCTTGCGCCTCATCGACATGGGGGCTCCCGGCTATCTGGTTGCGAGCGCGCTGCGGGCCGTGGTGGCCCAGCGCCTGGTGCGGCGGGTGTGCGAACACTGCGTCGAGGAGAAGGCGCCGGACGAGGGGCAGGCCACCTGGCTTACCGTGCTCTCCGGCGAAGCGCCCGGCCAGCACCGCTATCACAAGGGGCGTGGCTGCCAGAGCTGCAACTTCACCGGCTATTCCGGCCGGATTGGGGTCTACGAGCTGCTGGAGCTGGATCAGCCCATGATGGATGCCCTGCGCCGCAACGATGCGGAAGGATTCGCCAAAGCTGCCCGCGAACACGAACACTATCGGCCGCTGGCGCTGACCGCGCTCGATTATGCCCGCAAGGGAATCACCTCGGTAGATGAGGTGTTGAGGCTGGCCGAGGATCTGGGGTAAGCGATGGCCAACTTTGCCTACAAGGGACGCGACAGCCAGGGCAATGCCACCAGCGGCGTGGTGGAGGCCGCCAACGAGATGGCGGCAGCCGAGCAGCTGATGCGCCGTGGAGTGATGCCCACCGAGCTGAAAGCCAGCAAGGCCAAATCGGCGTCCATCGACTGGTCACTGTTGTTGGAGGGGGGCGTGCGGCTTGAGGAGCTGGTGATCTTCAGCCGCCAGATGTATGCCCTGACCCGGGCGGGGATCCCGATCCTGCGCGCCATCGCCGGGCTGGAGGAGAGCACCCACAGCAAGCCCCTCAAGCGGGCGCTGCACGCGCTGGGGGAGGATCTGGGCAACGGCCGGCCGCTGTCGAGCTCGATGCAGGCCCATCCCAAGGTATTCAGCAGCCTGTTCGTCGCCATCATCCATGTGGGGGAGAACACGGGTCAGCTGGAAGAGGCCTTCCTGCAGCTCGCCACCTATTTCGAGCTGGAGCTGGAGACCCGCAAGCGGATCAAGACCGCCATGCGCTACCCCAGCTTCGTGCTGATCGCCATCGGTATTGCCATGGTGATCCTCAATGTCATGGTGATCCCGGTGTTTGCCGGCATGTTCGCCAAGTTCGGGGTGGAGCTGCCTCTGGCGACCCGGATCCTGCTCGCCACCTCTCACTTCTTCGTTCACTACTGGTGGCTGCTGCTCGCCATCCTCGGTGCCATGGTATTCGGCTGGCGACGCTGGACCGCCAGTGAGCAGGGCAAGCTGACCTGGCACAGATGGCAGCTGAAACTGCCCATCGTCGGCACCATCATAGAGCGCTCCCTGCTGGCCCGTTTCGCCCGCAGCTTTTCCATGATGCTCAAGGCCGGGGTGCCGCTGAACACGGCGCTGACCCTGGTGGCCGACGCGGTGGACAACGCTTACATGGCGGGCCGGATCCGTGATATGCGGGCCGGCATTGAGCGGGGCGAAAGCCTGCTGCGCACCGCCGGTGGCAGCGGCCTGTTCACCCCGCTGGTGATGCAGATGATCGCCGTGGGGGAGGAGACAGGTCAGGTGGACGATCTGCTGCACGAGGCAGCCGAGTATTACGAGCGGGAGGTGGATTACGACCTCAAGAGCCTCACCGCCCGCATCGAGCCCATCCTGATCGGGATAGTGGCGGTCATGGTACTGATCCTGGCGCTCGGTATCTTTACGCCCATGTGGGACATGATGCGGGCCGTTCGAGGTCAATAGGCCGCATCTTTACGGTCATATGGTGGGACATGATGGGCGCCGTTCGCGGTAAATAGACGCATCTTCACAGCCATAGGATGGGATATGTATTGCAAGTGGTGATGGAGTCGTCGCGGCAATGGATGGCCGGGGAGTACGGGACAAGATGAGCAGGCAGTCACAACAGGATGAACGCTGGTTGAGCGGCTATCGGCTGGGGATCACCCTGATCCTGCTGATGATCATCGTCGCTACCCTGGTGCAGAGCTATCAGGGCAACCGGGAGGAGGCGCAGCGAGTCACCCTCACCCTGCTCGGGGAGCAGTTTGCCGAGCGGGTACAGCGCTTGCACGGTCTCTGGCTCGACACGCGGCGACCGTCACTGCTCCATGCCGGTGATCTCGCGTGGCAGTTCGATGAGCGGGGCTGGCCGCTTGCGGTGATGCCGCCGCAATCTCCCTCCGGCAACTGCCGTCAGCTTTGGTTGACACTGGTCGGGGAGGCGGAGAGCGGCATGCCGCCTCTGCAGTTTCTGGCCCGTCCGGATGGCAGCGGATGCGAAATTGGTTGGGACGGTTATTGGCTGATGTATCAATTTTCTGACGGGCGTGTGACGAAGCGCTCTGAATGAGGCCTGATAAATGGGTCAACTACATGATTTTTTTGAACTCACATGAAATAATAACGCCCATTTCGGAGGGAGTATGGCAATGAAATCAAGGGCATCAACAATCCCGAACAGAGGGATAGTGAAGCTGGCTGCCGGCTTCTCCCTGATCGAACTGGTGATCGTCATCGTGATCCTGGGGATCCTGGCGGTGACGGCGTTGCCACGCTTTCTCGACGTGACCGACGAGGCCAAGAAGGCGAGCGTGGAAGGGGTTTCTGGCGGCTTTGCCACCGGCGTGTCGCTGGTGCGGGCCCAGTGGGAGGCCGAGGGGCGTGCCAAGCAGGACGGGCTCAATACCGTGCTCTATGACGGTTCCCGCTTCTACCTGACCACGCCGACCGAGACCCAGATCAGCAATGGCGAGCTCTCGCCAGGCTATCCCATGGATACGTCCGCCGAGGGTGGCATAGATGTGGATCCGGCCAACCTGAGCGCCCAGCGCTGCCTCAAAATTTGGGAGGGGTTGTTGCAAAACCCGCCCAAGGCGACGGCAAGTTTCAGTGAAGTGCGCAGTAGTGGCAATGACCTGAAATATTATGTCAGCGTGACCAATAACGGTCTGGATTCGGTCTGCCGTTACTATCTGGTCAACAGCCTGAGCAAGGGCAGCGATGGCAAGTATCAGGATCCGCAGGGCAGCACGGATGCCTTTATGAGTTTCAGTTACCGTCCGGCCTCCGGCCAGGTGACCACCAACATCAATTAACAGAGGAAAATGAAATGAAAAAACAGGCGGGTTTTACCCTGATCGAGCTGGTCATCGTGATCATCATTCTGGGCATTCTGGCGGTGACTGCTGCACCCAAGTTCCTGAATCTGCAGGATGATGCCAAAACGGCCGCAGCCAGTGGCGTACTGGCTGCCGTGCAGAGCTCTTCCCAACTGGTATACAGCAAATCCGCTCTGGAAGGCATTGAGGCTGCTGCCACTGGTTCCGTGTCCAGCGCTGATGGTACCGCGATCGCCGTGGTCTATGGCTATCCCAAAGCCTCTGACGATGGCATTGCCAAAGCAGTGACCATCGACAGCTCCTGGAAAGCTGTCTCCAGTGCAGCCAATACTTTCAGCTTTGCGCCAGCCGATGCTAAGGAGAAGGCTGATTGCGTGCTCTATACACAAGCGGCTTCCAATGCTCCGGCGACATCGGCACTTGGTAAAATCAATGCCAGCAGCCAATGTGCTGCGGTACAGTGATGTGACAAGGCGAGGCTTCGGCCTCGCTTTCTCTTTTACCTGATGAGAAGACCCATGGCTGCAACCAAGGGCTTTACCCTGATTGAACTGGTCGTGGTGATCCTGCTGCTCGGGATTCTGGCCGCCTTTGCCGTGCCCAAATGGCTGGGCAAAGGCGGCGTTGAAACCCAAAGCCTGCGCGATGAACTGCTGACCCGGCTGCGGCTGGTACAGACAGTCAATATGCATGAACCCGCCAACCGTTGTACCCAGCTGGTGGTCGACGCTTCCCGATTCGCCCATATCACCCAGTCCATGGCCGGCACTACTTGCCCTGCGCCCGGCTCCATTGCTGGCTGGAGCGACAATTTGCGTACGCGAGGCCGCCCTGTCATCCCCTCAGCCGGCATGACGATCTCCTTGAATAACAACAGCAGTTTTGTGTTGCGCTTCGATCGGATGGGGCGCCCGCTGGGGGTTTGCAGCAATGGGTGCATAGTGCAGGTCAGTGATGGGCGGGAAGCCGGTCGTATCCAGATTGAATCCGAGGGGTATATCCATGAGATCCCCTGAGCGCGGCTTTACCCTGATTGAGCTGATCGTCGGCATAGTGCTGCTGGCGGTGGCGCTGACCGGCATACTCGGGTTGCTTATCAACCAGGCCCCCAGGGCGGTGGATCCGGTGCAGCAGGTGCGCGCCGCCCAACTGGCCCAGCGCCTTGCCGGCGAGATCCTGCAAAAGTCCTTCGATGAGCAGTCGGATCACAACGGTGGCCGCTACCGCTGTGGCGAGACGGTCACCGGTGTCACCATCCCGGCCTGCTCGACCAGCTATGGCCCGGACGGTGAGCCGGCGCCCTACGCCTACAACGATGTGGATGACTTCGATACGGCAGGCAACTGGGTCGATGCCAATCGCTTCACCCAGACCTCGGCGGGCGTCAGTGGCGACGAGTACCCCAACTATCAGGTAAAGATCGCGGTGAGCGGCGTCGATTTCAGCGATGGCAGCTTTAAAAGCTGTAGCGAACCCTGCTCGGTGGGCAAGCGTATCGAGCTGCAAGTACGGCTGCCCGATCGCAGCGTACTCGACTTCTCCCTCTATCGGGGGAACTACTGATGGGCAACCCGATATTCACGAGACACTCCGCAACCGGGTCGTGCAGACTTGGCGCCCCCCGGCAGTCCGTGCGCGGGTTTACCCTGGTTGAGCTGGTGATGGTGATCCTGCTGCTTGGCATCATGGCGACCTTCAGCAGCCAGTTTATCGGTATCGGCAGCCAGATCTACGGCGATGCCAGCAGTCGCGAGCAGCTGATGAGCGATGCCCGCTTTGCCATGGAACGACTCAATCGCGAGGTGCGCGATGCCGTGCCCGGCTCGGTGCGCATTGAAACGGCGACAGGCGACTGGGTGGATAGCGGCTCCTGCCTGCGTTTTTGGCCCATCAGTGCCACCAGTCGTTATCTCACCTTGAACCGTGCCGTCTCCGGCAGTGCCGGTACCCTGGAACTCTTGATGCAGACCCCGGCCTCGGCGGCCAATCCGTTGCAGGATGATGGCGGTGCCGTGGCGGCAAACCGTGATCTGCTGGTCGTGTTTCCCATCCCCCGCGGCGATGTCGACTCCCTAAAACAGGGTTGCATCTATGGCAACTGCGTGGCCGAGGTGAGAGACGTGCTAGCGCCAGTGACCGGCGTACAAGCGGTTCATTATGTCGCTTCCGAGCTGCTGGATGGCCTCTCCCCTGCCAACCGGGTCTACTTCGCGCGCCAGCAGGTGCGTTATTGCGTGGAAGGGGGGCGGTTGCTTCGCAGCAGCGGGCCGATTGACGAGGCGCTCTCTTCACCGAGTCTGATGGCGGAGTGGATCCGTAGCGGTACTTTCTATCGGGAGCCTGCCGCCTTCAATGCTTCGGGGGAGGTTGGTATCCGGTTCGTATTCGAGCGCAAGGGGGAGTCGGTTACCTTCAACCACAAGATAGGGGTGAGCAATGTGCCCTGACGTGAGAAGGCCGACCCGCGCAAGGGGCAGCGCCCTGATGATCGCCCTGTTCGTCATCGTGGTGATGGCCCTGCTGGCGGCGGCGCTCGGTCGCATGCTGACGGACAGCAGCGAGAAAAATACCGTGGAGGTGCGCAGCGTGCGTGCCTTGCTGGCGGCCCAGAGCGGGCTGGAGATGGCCTTGTCTCAACTGTTCCCCAAGCTCCCAGCCGCCCCGGCCAACCTCTGCGATCTGGTCAATGTGCCCCCGACCTTTGGCAGTGATCAGGGCCTGGCCAGCTGTCAGGTTCGAGTCGAGTGTGTGCAACTACCCATCACCTATCAGGGAGAGACAGTAAACGGCTACCGTCTGCTCAGCACGGGGACCTGCGGCCAGGATGATCTGGCCAGTGCCAACCCGGATTTTGCCGTCAGTCGCACCTTGGTTATCGAAGTTTTTGATGGAGTATCCCCATGACAATAAAAGGGATGGCGCTGGCCTGCCTGGCGATGTTGGCCTCAGGGGGGGCGGTCGCTTTCGATGCGGTGGATATCGGCACCTATTTTCCCGATGTGGTTCAGGGGCATCATGGTGACAACAGCAACCTCTGCCATCAGATCAACTCTCCCCAGTTCAAGCAATACAACAGCAGCCGGATCAATGGCACCCTGGGTAGGGATCTGAAATTTTGCGGCATCAACTCCACTTATGAGCGCCCCGCCACCGGCTGTGATACGGCCTTGGGGGGAAACCGCTATTGCTCCGATACCAACTACGATATTCGTGGCTTGAAAGTCGATGGTTACAACTATTTTCTGGGGAGCAGTGGTGCTGCCGGCAGCGTCTGGAGTTGCAGCAATGGTGACACGCTATCGCTGGGCAGCAACGGCAATCAGTATGGTACCGTGCAGCTCTATGCTCGCTGCACGGCCTCGGTCAGCGCCCGCTACTCGGAGTATCGCTTCAACACTCTGGAGCTTGGTAACGGTGCCCGCTTGGTCCTGACTCAGGGGGATTACTGGGTTGATCGGCTCTCCATCACTGACGGGGGAGAACTCATCCTGCAGGGGGATGCGCGGCTCTTTATCAACAAGAATGCCGTCATCAGCAGTGGCTTGATGAATATGGATGGCAAACGCAGCCTGCTGTTGGTTGCTTATGGCGATCTGACCATGACAGGCAACAGCCAGATCAACGGCTATGTCTACTCCGACAACAAGCTTGCCATGAACAACAATTCCTTGATCAACGGTCGTGTGACCAGCCGCTACCTGTTTATGGAAGGGCAATCGCAGATCAACAAGAAGGACTATGTTGGCGACAGCCTGGATCATTACGAGCTTTACTACCCTTCGCAGTCATTGACCTGCGAAGGGGCATCAATCCAGCTGTTGGCCTGCCAGAACAATAATTGCAGCCAGCGTTACGTCAACGGAGCCCAGGTGACCCTGTCTCCAGCCAGTGGCTGGAGCAGTAATCCGGTGACTATTGGAGCGTCTGGCCTGGCGGCGCTGACTCTCTCCCGCCTGACCAGCGGGAATGTCACCCTAGGACTGACGAGCAGCGCCCCGAGCGCACCATTGCGCTGCTATCGGGACGGAGTGCTTGATAACAGTTGTTCCATGAGTTTTACCGATGCGGCCCTGCGCTTTGATTTTTCTACCTTTTATGCCGGTGACACGGCCAGCACGACGATCCGGGCTATCCGTTCCAACGATGCCGGAGCAACCCGGGTCTGCGTCCCCCTGCTGACGGGTAACCAGACCCTTCAGTTTGGCCACGCCAAGCTGGTGTCCGAGCCGACCAGCAGTTCAGTCCCGTCGATCAATGACAGTGCGTTGACGCCAACTGGCAGCGTAAGCGTGCTGTTCGATGGCAACGGGGTGGGCCAGCTGGCGCTGAAGTATCCGGATGCCGGCGTGTTGCGGCTGGATGCCACTTTTCAGAAGAGCGATACCACCGGTACCCTGACCCTGACCGGCAGCGATACGGTGGCCGTGTTGCCAAGTGCCATTCTCTTGCGCGGTCAGGATCAACCGGCCTGTAGTGGTTCGGATGATGCCAGCTATATGGGGAATTGTGGCGTATATCGCAAGGCGGGGGAAACCTACACACTACTGGCTCAGGCGATCAATCGACAGGGCGTGACCACGGCCGGCTTCGGGGCGACAAACTTGCCTTTGCAGTGGGCGACCTTGGCTCCGAGCTCAGGGGGCAGTGGCACACCGTCACCGACATCTCTATCTGTCGCTAACGGTATGAGTCTTACCGCTGCGCAATGGGATGAGGTGGGGGTGCTCAAAGCGGGGGTCAGCAATTTTATCCCCTATCCCGGTTATCAGACCGAGTCACCACAACTGGAGGTGCCTTTGCGCTGGAGCAGTCCCATTGGGCGCTTTGTGCCCTGGGATTTTAATCTGGTTCGCGGGGATATCATCCCGGCCTGTGGCCAGTTCAGCTATATGGGTCAGCCTTTTGGTGTCCAGCTGGAGATCATGGCGCGCAATCGGGCCGGGGGGCAGACTCAAAACTACAAGGATGCCTTTGCCAAGGGCAGTGCTTATCTGACCACGGCCAATGACAGGGATGGTCACTCCCTTTCAACCCGGCTGCGCAGCTTGCCATCCCTTTCCTGGGAAAACGGGTTGGCCCGGCTGGATGATGTGAGCGAGTTTGTGCGCCTCTCCGATACCCAGCCGGATGGGCCCTACCGCTCCTTGTTATTCGGCCTCTATATGCACGATCACGATGGTGACCATACCCTGATTGCCGATCCTGATTTCAACGAGGCGGTGCAGGGCGCGTGCAGCAGCGGCCAGTGCAATGCCAGGTTGATCGATACTGCCGCCATGACCGCCTATTTTGGTCGCGTGAGTGCGGGTTCGGAGGCGGGGCTTGCCTCGGCGCCGCTCGCCATTGTCCAGCAACTGCAATATTACGAATTCGGTAACTGGCAGTTGAACACGCAGGATCAATGTACCGTGCTCTCGCTGGCCAATGGGGGATTCAGCTTCTCTGGCGCGGGCCAGAGCTTTGATGAAGCCAGTCGGGATCTCGATCTGGGGGATAACCGCAAGATCAGGTTGGGGCTGGGGCGCTCGGCCCCCGGTGGCGTGTCTGCCATCGCCAACGATGGCGAGCTCCTGTTCCACTTCGCCTCACCCGGGATAGCGGTGCGCATTCCCTACCGGATCGAGCTGGACAAACAGCCTTCGGCACCTCTGTGGCTGAAGGATCCCGATTCCCTGCAGGGGGAGGGCATTTTTGGCTCGGCGCGGGGCAATGACCGGATTATTTATCGACGCGAAGTTTTGAACTGACAGAATCCGACAGGGGAACAGGTGAGTACCTTTCCCCTGATTTTCGGTTTATGAGCGTTTATAAGCCCGGGACAGTGAGTGACGACTCGCATTTTTGTCGTGCGTGATTGATTGGCGACAGTTTGAGCGCTTGCCCATTGGGGTGGGCATTGGTAAAGTTAGCCGATTTTCTGCACCTCCCAATTCTTAGGATTTCCCGTAGCCATGTTCAAAAAGCTCAGAGGCGTTTTTTCCAACGATCTGTCGATCGACCTGGGAACTGCCAACACCCTGATCTATGTAAAAGATCAAGGGATCGTCCTTAACGAACCCTCAGTTGTCGCCATTCGCCAAGAGCGCGGGAACGCCAAATCGGTCGCTGCCGTTGGCCATGCCGCCAAGCAGATGCTGGGCCGTACCCCGGGCAATATTTCCGCGATTCGCCCGATGAAAGACGGTGTGATCGCCGATTTCTACGTGACCGAGAAGATGTTGCAACACTTCATCAAGCAGGTTCACGACAACAACTATTTCCGCCCCAGCCCGCGCGTGCTGGTGTGTGTACCGTGCGGCTCCACCCAGGTGGAACGTCGCGCCATCAAGGAATCCGCACTGGGCGCCGGCGCCCGTGAGGTTTACCTGATCGACGAACCCATGGCTGCCGCCATCGGTGCCGGCCTGCCGGTCTCCGAAGCGACCGGTTCCATGGTGGTGGATATCGGTGGTGGTACCACCGAAGTGGCCATCATCTCCCTGAACGGTGTGGTCTACTCCCAGTCCGTGCGCATCGGTGGCGACAAGTTCGACGAAGCCATCATCAGCTATGTCCGTCGCAACTACGGCAGCCTGATCGGTGAAGCCACCGCCGAGCGTATCAAGCACGAGATCGGCTCCGCCTATCCGGGTGAAGAGGTGCGCGAGATCGAAGTCCGTGGCCGCAACCTGGCCGAAGGGGTACCGCGCAGCTTCACCCTGAACTCCAACGAGATCCTGGAAGCGCTGCAAGAGCCGCTCTCCGGCATCGTCGCGGCCGTCATGGTGGCGCTGGAGCAGTCTCCGCCCGAGCTGGCCTCCGACATCTCCGAGCGCGGCATGGTGCTGACCGGTGGTGGTGCCCTGCTTAAAGACATCGACCGTCTGCTGATGGAAGAGACCGGCATCCCAGTGGTCGTCGCCGAAGATCCCCTCACCTGTGTGGCCCGTGGTGGCGGCAAGGCGCTGGAGCTGATCGATATGCACGGTGGCGATCTGTTCCACTACGAATAAGACCCAAAGCCGGCCAGCGTGCCGGCTCTTTTTTGACGACCCATGAAACCCATTTTTGGTAGAGGCCCTTCGCTTCAGTTACGGTTGTTTCTCGCCGTCATCATCTCCATCGCAGCCATCGTCGCGGACTCCCGCTTCGGTGTGTTTACCCATGTCCGCGTCTACCTGAGTTCACTCGTCAGTCCGTTGCAATACATGGCCAATGCCCCCGGTACCCTGCTCGACACCATGTCGACCCAGGTGCAGACCCGGGCCGATCTCATCGAGCAGACCAAGCAACAGGAGCAGCAGCTGTTCACCCTGCGCTCGCGCCTGCTGAAGATGGATCATCTGGAACATGAGAACCAGCGCCTGCGCGAGCTGCTCGGTTCCCCGGTGCACAAGGATTCCCGCAAGATGGTGGCCGAGCTGCTGTCGGTGGATTCCGATCCCTTCAGCCACCAGGTGCTGATCAACAAGGGGGCGCTGGATGGCGTCTACAACGGCCAGGCGGTGATCAACGATCAGGGGGTCATCGGCCAGGTGCTGCACGTGGGCTCCACAACCAGCCGGGTGCTGCTCATCACCGACTCCAGCCACGGCATTCCGGTGCGGGTGCTGCGCAACGATCTGCGCGCCATCGCCTCCGGCAGTGGTGAGCTGGACAAGCTGGAGCTGCGCAACCTGCCGCGCAATACCGACGTGCAGGTCGGCGATCTGCTGGTCACCTCCGGCCTTGGCGGACGCTTCCCGGAAGGCTACCCGGTGGCCACAGTAACCCGCTCCGACTATGTGGAGGGCAAGCCCTTCGCCCAGGTCGAGGCCAAGCCGCTGGTGGAGCTGGATCGCCTGCGCTACCTGCTGTTGCTGTGGACTGACAAGAAACCTGACGTACGAGATGATGAGGAAGGCGAACGGGCCGCACCGGCAGCGTCCGCCGCAGGAGCCACCCGCTGATGTTACAACCCGCCAGCGGCAGGGTCTGGATCTGGATTTCCATCCTGCTGGCCTTGAGCCTGTCGATCCTGCCGCTTCCTTTCGAATTTGATCCTTTCCGCCCCGACTGGTTAGCCATGGTGCTGATCTACTGGGCGCTGGCGCTGCCGCACCGAACCAACGTCGGCACCGCCTGGGTGGCCGGCCTGCTGCTGGACGTGCTGCTGGGCAGCACGCTCGGGGTGCGGGCCATGGCGATGGCCATCACCACCTATCTGGCGGCCTTCCAGTTCCAGAAGATCCGTAACTTCTCTCTGTGGCAACAGGCGCTGATCATCGGCGGCCTGTCACTGGTGGGCAAGGTGACGGTATTCTGGGCAGAACACCTGTTCAGCCGGGCCAGCCTCAACTTCGCCTATTTTTGGTCGACGTTGACGACGATGCTAATATGGCCCTGGGTGTTTCTGGTGCTGCGCAAGGTGCGGCGCCGCTTCAATATCAGGTAAATATGAACAAGAACAACGAACCGCAACTCTATCTCGCCTCGGGCTCGCCCCGCCGTCATGAACTGCTGACCCAGCTGGGCTACCGCTTTGAGGTACTCAGGCTGGACGTGCCGGAACAGCGTGAGGAGGGGGAAAAGGCGCAGGATTACGTCTGCCGCCTCGCCCGTGACAAGGCGATGGCCGGGCTGGCGTGTGCGCCGACGGCGTTGCCGGTGCTGGGGGCCGACACCATAGTGGTGCTGGGCGACCGAGTGCTGGAGAAACCGTCCGATCTGCTGGATGCCAAAGACATGCTGGAGGCGCTCTCCGGCAAGGTGCATCAGGTGATGACAGCGGTGGCGCTGGCCACTCCGGAGCGCTGCGACGTGCGACTGGTCACCACCAACGTGGCCTTCCGCAAGCTGGATGAGGCCGAGATCGAGGCCTATTGGCAAACCGGCGAGCCCTGTGACAAGGCCGGGGCTTACGGCATTCAGGGTATTGCGGGCAAGTTCGTCAGCCGCATGGAGGGGAGCTACAGCGCCGTGGTCGGTCTGCCCCTACTGGAGACGGATCTGCTGATCAAACATCATCTGGAACAGCTCAAATAATTTCCCGTCAGCTGGGCTCTGCTGCGTCTTCCTTGCGCGAGTTGTGCCGGATTGGCTTCATAGAATTCAAAACTGGAACAGGCAAGGTTACTTATGTCGGTAGAACTACTGGTTAACGTTACCCCCTCCGAAACCCGGGTCGCCCTGGTCGAAAACGGCCAGCTGCAGGAAGTGCACGTCGAGCGTCAGGCCAAGCGCGGCATCGTCGGCAATATCTATAAAGGCAAGATCAGCCGGGTGCTGCCCGGCATGCAGGCGGCCTTCGTCGATATCGGCATGGACAAGGCGGCCTTCCTGCACGCCTCTGATATAGTCCCGCACACCGAGTGCGTGGCGGTGAAGGAGAAGGAGCAGTTTCAGGTCGGCAACATCGCCGAACTGGTGCGCCAGGGGCAGGACATCATGGTGCAGGTGGTCAAAGACCCGCTGGGCACCAAGGGGGCGCGTCTCACCACCGATATCACATTGCCTTCCCGCTACCTGGTGTTCATGCCGGGCAGCGCTCACGTGGGGGTTTCCCAGCGCATCGAGTCCGAAGCGGAACGGGAGCGCCTCAAGCGCACCGTGGCTGGCTATGTGGACGAGCTGGGTGGTTACATCATCCGTACCGCCGCCGAAGGGGTGGGGGAGCAGGAGCTGGAGCAGGATGCCGCCTTCCTGAAACGCCTGTGGCGCAAGATCCTCGAGCGCAAGCAGAAGTATCCCCCCTGCAAGATCCTCTATGAGGATCCCAGCCTCGCCTTTCGGGTGGTGCGCGACTTCGTCGGCACCGAGCTCGACAAGATCCGGGTCGATTCGCGCCAGAGCTTCGAGCAGCTCAAGCGTTTCACCGAGGAGTATGTGCCGGAGCTGGCCGGCAAGCTGGAATACTACCCCGGCGAGTCTCCCATCTTCGATCTCTACGACGTGGAGAACGAGATCCAGCGCGCTCTGGAGCGCAAGGTGGAGCTCAAATCCGGCGGCTATCTCATCATCGACCAGACCGAGGCGATGACCACGGTGGACATCAACACCGGTGCCTTCGTCGGCCATCGCAACTTGGAAGAGACCATCTTCAACACCAACGTCGAGGCGACGGCGGCCATCGCCCGTCACCTGCGGCTGCGCAATCTCGGCGGCATCATCATCATCGACTTCATCGACATGCAGTCGGAAGATCACCGTCGCCGGGTGCTGCACAGCCTGGAGCAGGCGCTGGCCAAGGACAGAGCCAAGACCAACGTCAATGGCTTCTCCCAGCTCGGCCTGGTGGAGATGACCCGCAAACGTACCCGCGAGAGCTTGGAGCACGTACTCTGCTCCGAGTGCCCAGAGTGCAAGGGGCGCGGTCGGGTCAAGACGGTGGAGTCGGTCTGTTTCGAGATCCTGCGGGAGATCATCCGGGTCAACCGCGCCTACGATGCGGATCAGTTCACCGTCTATGCTGCCCCGGCGGTAGCCGACTATCTTCACGGCGAAGAGTCCCACAGCCTGGCGGAGCTGGAAGTCTTCATCGGCAAGCAGGTTCGGGTGGTGAGCGAACCTCTCTGTGGTCAGGAGCAGTTTGACGTGGTGATGATGTAATTGGTCTATCGCTGGCTGAGTCGGGGCTGGCTGGCCCTGGGGATCCTGTTCGTACTGCTGGCCATGATGGTCACGCTGGTACGGGTTGGGGGTCCTTTGCTCAATCAGCACCGTCAGGCACTGCTCGATACCCTGCTGGCCGACAGCCAGCTGAAGGTAAGTGTGGGAGAGGTAGGGCTGGATTGGACCCGTGCCGGCCCTGCCCTCGAACTGCAGCAACTCTCCATCGCCCCGGACTCGGGGCGTTTTGCCGTCAAACTGGGCAAGGTCTGGGCCCATCTCGACTTCTGGCGCTCCCTCAACGAACTCAAGCCGGTCTTTGGCGAGTTGATTCTGGGGGATGGGGAGATCACCCTCGATTTCAGCCAGCCGGCCGATAAGACCCCATCCAGCCACGATCCCCAGCAGCGGGCGCTGTTGCGCTTCCTGCTGACCCAGCTCTCCACCTTCGATGTGCTCAATACCCGCCTCAACGTCACCACCGCTCTCGGCGAGCTGCGTGCGCTGGATATCGCCCAGCTGCGCTGGCAGAACCGGGGCAAGCGTCATCAGGGGGTCGGCAAGGCCTATCTCATCAACGGGGTAGGCGAGAGCACCCTCGATCTTATCCTGGATGTGGATGCGTCGAGTACCCGGCTCGATACCCTCAAGGGGCGGCTCTATCTGGGGGCCAGCCAGCTCGACATCACCCCCCTGCTGGCGCGGATCCATGCCGGTGAGCCCAAGATTGCGGGCCAGCTCGACTTCCAGCTCTGGAGCGAGTTTGCCGATGGTCAGCTGGGGGATAGCCTGCTGGCCTTTGGCAACAACTACCTGATCTGGAAAGATCCCAAGAAGCGCAAACTGCATCGCCTCGCCCTCGACGGCGGCAAGATCCAGCTGCGCCGGGATGGCGAGGATTGGCAACTGGCCAGCCACAACGTGACCTTCAAGCTCGATGACAAGCCCTGGCTGCGCAGCCGGTTGCAGCTCGAGCGGGTCAGTTCGCGGATCCGCGGCTATGTGCCGCAGATCGATCTCGATCAGGTTACCAACCTGAGCCAGCTGGTCTCAGGCCTCTATCCCGAGCTGGCCGAGACCCTCAAGCGCACCAGCCCGAGCGGCAAGATCCAGGATCTCGTTCTGCAGGCAAAGGCCGACTGGCAGGGGCTGTCGCTGAGCGGAAACTTCTCGCACATCAAGGTCAATGCCTGGCAGGATGTGCCCGGGGTGCAGGACCTCAACGGCGAATTCTGGCTCACCCCGAGCGGCGGCAGCGCCAGGCTGGCGCTGGGCAAGGACAAGCTGGATCCGGCCCGTCACTTCAAGGAAGTGATCCCCATCGACAGCTTCTCGGCCCGCCTCGACTGGTGGCGCGAATCGCAGGGCTGGGTGCTCTATGGCCAGGACATAGCACTGGACAACCCGGATCTGCGCCTCGCCAGCCGTTTTCGGCTCGATCTGTTCGAACACCCCTTCCTCGCCCTGACCGGTCGCATCGACGTCAAGAATGCGGGCAACGCCGATCGCTACTTCCCGCTGCAGGCGATGGACAAGGAGCTGGTGGACTACCTGAGCGGTGCCATCAAGGGGGGCAAGGCGAAGGGGGCTGACCTGCTCTGGTACGGCGAGTTCCGGGATTTCCCCTACAGCAAGGGCGAGGGGATCTTCCAGGTGGCGGTGCCGCTGGAGAAGGCCACCTACGAGTTCTTTCCCGGTTGGCAACCGCTCACCGACCTGCAGATAGATCTCCTGTTCCAGAACGCCAGCCTGGACATGCGCAGCCGTTCCACCCGCCTCGGCAAGGCCAGCTCCGACTCGGTCCATGCCTGGATCCCGGATCTCTATCCGGGGGCCCATCTCTATGTGGATGCCAGGGTGGCGGGCGAGGGCAAGGCCATCAGCGACTACCTGCAGGACTCCCCGCTGGGGGGGACCGTGGGGCAGGCGCTGCGGGAGGTCGAGGTGCGCGGCCCCTTGAAGGGGACAGTCAAGCTGGATATCCCCCTCGATGGCGAGAGCGAGGTGAAGGCGAGCGGCGATGCCACCTTCAACAACAACAAGGTACGGGTTGCCAGCCTGGATCTGCCGCTGGAGCAGGTGCAGGGCAAGCTTGAGTATGACAACGAACAGACCCGTTTCAGCAATCTCAAGGCGACCCTGTGGAACCAGCCGCTGACCCTCAACTATCAGGGCCGTCAGCACCCGGATCGCTATCAGGTCGACCTCGGCTTCAAGGGGGAGTGGGACAGCCGTCGCCAACCCACGGCCATCGCCTCGTACGGCATCCTCGCCGGCCGCAGCAACTGGAGCGGCAAGCTCGATCTGGCCCTGCCCGATGACAAGCCATTCAGCTTCCATCTGGCGCTCGACTCCAACCTGCAGGGGATGGGGCTGGAGCTGCCCAAACCGCTGACCAAGGCAGCTCCGGAGCGGTTGCCGCTCAAGGTGACCGCGCGGGGCCGCGACGGCAGTGCCGACATTCGCGCCGTGCTGGGAGCCGATGTGGATATGCAGACCCGGCTGGTGTACGGCGAGGGGGAACCTCATCTCAGCCGGGTGCGGGTCGATGTGGGGCAGCCCGGTGCCAGGATATTGCGGGATGTGCCCATGTTGCTGGCCATCAACCAGCAGGAGGCCGATGTGGGAGGCTGGCTGGCCCGCCTCAAGCAGTGGCTGCCGGCCCAGGGCAAGGGCGGTAACGCCGTGGTCGGTCCCTCCTTCTTGCCGCAGGATTGGTGGGTGGATGGCCAGCTGGCCCGCGCCAATATCGGCAGCGCCACTCTCAAGGCGACTCGTTTCACTGTGGGGCCGGTCAAGCAGGCCACCGAGGTGATGATCGACAGCCCCGACGTGATGGGGGTGATCCGCCTGCCGGTTGTCCCCAATCAGCCGGTCGATGCCAAGTTTGCCCGCATCTATTGGTCAGGCAAGAGTTCGGATCTGCGCCCCGAGCCCGATGCGAAGCAGGACAAGGCCATCATGGACTCCATCCCCTGGCTCACCTTCAGCTGCGTGGATTGCCGTTTCGGCGAGTTGCCGCTGGGCGAGGTCAAGGGGGAGCTGATCCCGGGGGCCAACAAGTTGAGCCTCAAGGGACTGGAGATGCGACTGGCGGGCAGCCAGCTGACCGGCAGCGTCGACTGGCGCAACGATGGCGGGCGGATGCAGACCCGGGCCCATGGCAAGCTGACCAGCAACAACAGCGAGCTGCTGGTCAAGCGCCTTGGCTATACCTCCCCCATCAGCGACGCGCCGGGCTCACTATCGTTCGATGTGAACTGGCAGGATGCTCCCTATCGTCTGAGCCTGCCCACCCTGGCGGGCAGCGCCAACTACCAGCTGGAGGGGGGCACACTGCGGGAGGTCAGCGACAAGGGAGCACGGCTGCTCTCATTGCTGAGCCTGGACTCCCTGATCCGCAAGCTGCGCCTCGATTTTCGCGATGTGTTCGACAAGGGCTTCTACTTCGAATCCATGTCTGCCTCGGTCAACATCAAGCAGGGGCAGGTGAGCAACGACGATTTCTACATGAAGGGCGCCGCAGGCAACCTGCGCGGGGAAGGGGTGGCCGATCTGGTGCGCTGGCGGCTCGACTACGAGCTGAGCTTCTCCCCCAATCTGGGAGGAACCCTGCCGGTGGTGGCGGCTTTCTCCCTCACCCCGGTGACTGGCCTCTATGTGCTGGCTCTCTCCAAATTGCTGGAGCCCGTGGTGGATGTGGTGACCCGCATCGATTTCTGGATCTCCGGTCCACTCGATGCTCCCAAACTGGTCGAGGCGGGGCGTGACAGGGCCAGGATCAAGCTCAACCAGCAGCAGAAAGAGGCGGTGGAAGAGGTCGTGCCCACCCTGCCTGCCAACGAGGTCAGCCCCTTCCTGCTGACCCCCAAACACAGCGGGCCGGACCAGCGTTGATGGTGCCCCCAATCTCAAGGAGTGAGTCATGTGGTTAGCCGCAATACAGCTGGTGTCTGGCCGTCACTGGCAGGATAACCGGGCGCAGATTGCCGCCGAGCTGGCGGCATTGCCGGCCGAACGGCCGCTGCTGGTGCTGTTGCCTGAGAATTTTGCCCTGTTTGGCGAGCGCCAGGGCTATCTGGACGGGGCTGAGACGATCGGCTCCGATCTGAGCGGAGCAGCGCCGATCCAGCAACAGCTTGCCGCGTGGGCCCGCGAACACGGCATCTGGCTGGTAGCCGGGGCCATGCCGACCAGGATCCCGGGATCGGATCACATCCACACCAGCTCGCTGGTGTTTGATCCGGCTGGCGTGCTCAAGGGGCATTACCACAAGATCCACCTGTTCGACGTGGATGTGGCCGACAATCAGGGGCGTTATCGGGAGTCGGAGACGTTCAGCCCGGGGGATGCTGCCGTTACGGTGGACTCCCCCTTTGGTCCCCTCGGCCTCTCCATCTGTTATGATTTGCGCTTTCCCGAGCTCTATCGCCAGCTGGCCCGTGCCGGTGCCCGGGTGCTGCTGGTGCCCGCTGCCTTCACCGCGGTGACCGGTGAGGCGCACTGGGAGCCGCTGCTGCGGGCTCGTGCCATCGAAAACCAGTGTTATGTGGTGGCCGCCAACCAGGGGGGCACCCATGAGACGGGACGCCAGACCTGGGGTCACAGCATGGTGATCGACCCCTGGGGTCGGGTGCTGGCCTGCCAGAGCGCGGGGCGCGCCACCGTGCTGGCGCAGATGGATGGCGGGCTTGTCGATGAATTGAAACGCACCATGCCCGTAATGGAGCACGCCCGTTTGCTCTGATGCTGTGGTAAAGAACTGAAACGCAGCGGTTTGCCGGTGCTGTAACACGCCCGTTTGCTCTGATGGTGTGGTGAAGAACTGAAACGCAGCCGTTTGCCAGTGCTGTAACACGCCCGTTTGCTCTGATGGTGTGGTGAAGAATTGAAACGCAGCCGTTTGTCGGTGCTGCAACACGCCTGGTGGCTGTGAACATGCGCAGGTTCGATCCGCCCTGTGGCGGGGGGAGCGGACGCTCGCGAACCCCATGGTGTCTTTGGCGTCCGATTACGCTTCGCCAATCGACCCTCTGGTCGATTCGCACGAATTAACTGTTACGACATCTCGCATCGAGAGTGGAGAGAAAGATTTGAGTCTATTGAGCCAGGTTAGTGCCTCCCTGTTGGCCCCGAACGATCTCGACGAAGGACGCCTGCAACAGCTGCTCGGCAGCCTGATGAGCCATCAGGTAGAGTTCGGCGACCTCTATTTCCAGCGCAGCTGGCATGAGTCCTGGATGCTGGAAGATGGCATCGTAAAAGATGGCAGCTACAACATCGATCAGGGGGTCGGGGTGCGCGCCGTCTGCGGCGAGAAGACCGGCTTCGCCTACTCCGACGAGCTGAGCCTGCTGGCGCTGCAGCAGTCGGTGACCGCTGCTCGTGGCATCGCGGCTGCCGGTGCGCAGGGCAAGGTGAAGGCGTGGGCCAGAACCTCGGCAAACCTGCTCTACCCGGCGCTGGATCCGCTGCAGACCCTCGACAAGCAGCAGAAGATCGCCCTGCTGGAGCAGATGGACAAGTTCGCCAGAAGCCTGGATCCCGCCATCAATCAGGTGATGGCCTCTATCAGTGGCGTCTATGAAGAGGTGCTGGTGGCCGCCACCGACGGCACCCTGGCCGCCGACGTGCGCCCGCTGGTGCGCCTCTCGGTGACCGTCATCGCCGAAAAGGGCGAGCGTCGCGAACGCGGCAGTGCCGGTGGCGGTGGCCGCTTCGGCTACGACTATTTCCTCGAACTGGACGGGCTGGAGAGCCGGGCTTTTGGCTATGTGCGTGAAGCGGTGCGCCAGGCGTTGGTGAATCTGGAGGCCATCGATGCGCCGGCCGGCACCATGCCGGTGGTGCTCGGTGCAGGCTGGCCCGGCGTGCTGCTGCACGAGGCGG
The DNA here is from genome assembly GCF_041402525.1 of Aeromonas sp. S18(2024). Lineage (NCBI taxonomy): Bacteria > Pseudomonadati > Pseudomonadota > Gammaproteobacteria > Aeromonadales > Aeromonadaceae > Aeromonas > Aeromonas sp. S18(2024). The sequence goes on from NZ_JBGLQV010000012.1 coordinate 76,479, forward strand.
TGGGCCACGGTCTGGAGGGGGACTTCAACCGCAAGGGCTCGTCCGCCTTCGCCGGGCGCATCGGCGAGCAGGTGGCCTCCAAACACTGCACCATAGTCGATGATGGCACCCTGCCGGGTCGGCGCGGCTCCGTCTCCATCGACGACGAGGGGACGCCGGGCGGTTACAACGTGCTGATTGAAAACGGCATTCTCAAGGGCTATCTGCAGGACAAGCAGAATGCCCGCCTGATGGGGGTGCCGCTCACCGGCAACGGCCGCCGCGAATCCTACGCAGCCCTGCCGATGCCGCGCATGACCAACACCTACATGCTGGCGGGTCAGTACGATCCGGCGGAGATCATCGCCTCGGTGAAGAAGGGGATCTATGCCCCCAACTTCGGCGGCGGTCAGGTGGACATCACTTCCGGCAAGTTCGTCTTCTCCGCCTCCGAGGCCTACCTCATCGAGGACGGCAAGATCACTTCCCCCATCAAGGGGGCGACCCTGATCGGCAATGGCCCCGAGGCCATGAGCCAGGTCTCCATGGTGGGCAGCGATCTGGCGATCGATCGCGGGGTGGGTGTCTGTGGCAAGGAGGGGCAGAGCGTGCCGGTCGGAGTGGGTCAGCCAACCCTCAAGCTGGATCAGCTCACCGTGGGCGGCACGTCGTAAGTCGGCTTGGCCTGCTCACAGCGTCAATCGATGCGGTGAGCGCAAACTCAAACCCCCGGCCTTGTGCCGGGGTTTTTGCTGGCGGGTTGGCGGCGGGCAAACAAAAAGCCCCGGTCAGCTGGCCGGGGCGGATCCAATCATTGGTATCAATTGACCGAGATGGCGCGGGCGTCGATGAAGTAGCGGGCATTGCCCTGCTTGTCGATCTGGATCTTGGCGACCAGGTGCTCCTGATCCTTGTACTCCCAGCGCTGCTCGATCTTGGCAAGGGAAGGGCTAGTGATCCCAACCACATTCAGGTACTCGTGAAACAGGCTATGGCTCCCTATTTCGGTCAGCATCTTGTCCATCAGCATACTCTCCTGAAATTGAATGGGTATTCACCAACAAACCTACCAGCGTCCTTCTGAATAGAGTCTGTATGAAAAACAGACTAACTCATTTGTGTGTCAATAACATGATCAGGGACAAGATCAATGCAGATCGTCAGCCTGTTTTGATAACGCTTTCACTCAGTGCTGGCGGGCACCCGGCAGTTGCTCGAGATTGACGGGAGCAGGTGCGGGAGCCGTGATCGCCTGGGTAGTCGGCGCTTCATGGAATACCGGATCTTGTGCTACCTCCTTGATTCCATTGATACAAAATTGCATACCCATGCACACCAGCAGAAAACCCATGATCCGGGTCATGGCGTCGATGCCGGTGGCGCCCAGGATCTTGCAGACCGGATCCGCCAGCTTCAGCACGCCCCAGCTGAGCAGGCTCATCAGGGCGAAGGCGGTGACCATGGCGGCATAGATGGTCATGCGGTTGTAGTCATCGGGCAGTTCCGCGATCTGGGCGGCGCCGCTGATCACCAGCGCCATGGTTCCCGGCCCGCACATGCTGGGCATGGTGAGCGGCACGAAGGCGATGCTCTGGTTGATATCCACCCCGTCGGCCTGGCTCGGTGCCGGGAACAGCATACGAAAACCGATGAAACCGATGATGAGACCTCCCGCCAGCCGCAGACCCGGGATGGAGATCCCGAACAGATCCAGGATGGAAGAGCCGATGAAGAAGGTGATGCAGAGGGTGCAGAACAGGTAGATGGCGGCCAGATTGATCTGGCGGCGGACATGTTCTCGCGACATTCCCTTGCTCAGCCCCAGCAACAGGGTGGCCGTGGTGGGTGGATTGACCATGGGCAGCAACGCCAGCAAGGCGAGCAGAACGACCTGAAAGTACATGTATTGCCTCGGATGAACAGGGGTAGATGGATGAAGCCGGCACCAGGCCGATTTCGAAAGGATGGTTATATTATGCCCTGCAAACTGAACCCAGGCCGTATAAAAAGCCCCGACCTGGGTCGGGGCTGAACTGAGAGTGGTATCAGGCCGCCTGGGGCAGCGTCTGGCGCTGGTTGCGCTGCTGGACCCAGAGCCAGAGGCCGATGACAAAGCCGAGGGCCGACAGGCTCATCACATAGTGGGAGGGGGCCAGCACGTCGCTCTTCATCCACAGGGTGACCAGCATGGGGGTCAGGCCGCCGAAGATGGCGTAGGCCACGTTGTAGGAGAAGGAGAGGCCGGAGAAGCGCACCACAGCCGGGAAGGCGTTGACCATTACATAGGGGACGGCGCCGACGATCCCGACTGCAAATCCCGCCAGCATGTAGAGGGGCACCAGCTGGGCCATGCCCGCCAACAGACCGTGGTAGAAGGCATAAGTGGAACCCGCCAGCAGCAGGGAGCCCAGCATGAAGGTCAGACCGCTGCCGAGGCTGTCGATGAGGCGACCATAGGCGATGCAGCCCAGGGTGAGCGCGACAATAGCCAGGGAGTTGGCGGTCAGCGCCTCGGCGGGGGTGATGCCATACACCTTCTGCAGGTAGGTGGGGGTCATCAGGATCACCACCACGATCCCGGCGGAGAGCAGCCAGGTCAGCAGCATGGAGACGACGACGCTGCCCTTGTGCTCGCGCAGCACCGTCTTGAGCGGCAGCTCCTCGGCCAGGGACTTGTTGGCCTGCATCTCGGCAAAGACCGGGGTCTCGTGCAGCCAGCGGCGCAGGTACATGGCGACGATGCCGAATACCCCGCCGAGGACGAAGGCCAGGCGCCAGCCCCACTCGCTCACATCGCTCGGGCTCATGCTGCGGTTGATGGCGGTGGCGACCAGGGAGCCGAGCAGAATGCCGACTGTCAGCCCGGCGGTCAGGGTGCCACAGGCTAGGCCAATTCTGCGGGCGGGCACGTGTTCAGCCACGAATACCCAGGCCCCTGGCACTTCACCACCGATGGCGGCCCCTTGCAGGATCCGCAACAGCAGCAGCAGCAGCGGGGCGGCGATGCCGAGGGCGGCATAGGTGGGCAGCAGGCCGATCAACAGGGTCGGCAGCGCCATCATGATGATGCTCAGGGTGAACATGCGCTTGCGGCCGATGAGATCGCCGAAGTGGGCCATGACGATGCCCCCCAGCGGGCGGGCCAGATAGCCGGCGGCGAAGATGCCGAAGGTCTGGAACTGGCGCAACCATTCGGGGATATCGGCCGGGAAGAAGAGCTCGCCGATGACCACGGCGAAGAAGACGAAGATGATGAAGTCGTAAAATTCCAGCGCGCCGCCCAGCGCCGCCAGGCTCAGGGTCTTGTAATCCTGTCGGTTGAGGGGGCGACTGTGATCGTAGTGTTGTGTGGCTGTCGTCATATCCTTATGTTTCCCATCGCTTTTTTTAGTTATTGTTCCCCATCCTTGCCGGGGACACGCTCCTCTTCGAGGGTATGCTTTTGCATCCCGGTATGTAAATCGCGCAATTCGCAACACTGTCTTGCATCTTTTTGGGGCATATTGACGCCCGTCAGGGGGAAGAATCATGGAAAAGAAACGGGTATTGCTCTCCTGGAGCAGCGGCAAGGATTGCGCCTTGGCGCTGCATCGCCTGCGCCAGGATCCGGCCATCGAGGTGGTGGGGCTGTTCACCACCCTCAATCAGGCCTTTGAGCGGGTGGCGATGCACGGTGTGCGCAAGCAACTGCTGTTGCAGCAGGCCGAGTGCGTGGGGCTGCCCATCATCTGCATCGATCTGCCCTGGCCCTGCAGCAACGAGGATTATGCCCGCATCATGGAAGGCTTCATCGCCGATGTGCTGGCGCAGGGGATCCGTCACATGGCGTTTGGCGATCTCTTCCTCGAGGATGTGCGGGCCTATCGCGAGCGGCAGCTGGCGGGAACCGGCATAGAGCCGCTGTTTCCGCTGTGGGGCAGCAAGACGCCCGAGCTGGCGCGGGAGATGATGGCGGCAGGCATGAAGGCGAGGATCAGTGCGCTGGATCCGAAGAAGCTGGATGCCGGTCTGGGTGGCCATGATTTCGATCCGGCCCTGCTCGCCGCCTTGCCCGAGGGAGTGGACCCATGCGGCGAAAACGGCGAGTTTCACACCCTGGCCTACGACGGGCCCATGTTCCGGCGCCCGCTGGCAATCCGGGTGGGGGAAACCGTGGAGCGGGACGGTTTCATCTTCACCGACCTGTTGCCAGTCACCGATTGATTGTTGGGCGTCAAACGCTCCCTTTTGTAGGGTAACTCACAGTTTGGACAAGGGGATGGGGGCACCATGAGCCCCCTCTTTTGTTTGAAGAAGAAGACGTGCGATGAAATCTGTTTCCCGTCCCGTGCTGCTCGCCTCCCTGCTGGCAGCCGTCCTTTCTCTCCCGGCCGTTGCCGACGTTACCGCCACACCCCAACCGGCCCCTGCCGGCGTGACCACCGCCTCGCTGGCCGAGCAGGCGCTCGTTCACTGGGTGTCACTGGCCCAGATTGCCGCCAGTCTGGATGGTCTGCCGCCGATGGCGGTGGGCTTTGACATCGATGACACCCTGCTCTTCTCGAGTCCCGGCTTCTATCGCGGCAAGCAGGAGTTCTCCCCGAAAGACGAGAGTTATCTCAAAAACCCCGCCTTCTGGGAGAAGATGAACAATGGCTGGGATGCGTTCAGTGTGCCAAAACAGGTGGGCAAGGCGCTGATCGCCATGCACCTCAAGCGGGGCGACAGCATCTACTTCGTCACCGGGCGCTCGGCTACCCGCACCGAGACGGTGACCCAAACCCTGCAGCAGACCATGGGGATCCCGGCCGATCGGCTCAATCCGGTGATCTTTGCCGGTGACCAGCCTGGGCAGAACACCAAGGTGCAGTGGCTCAAGGATAAAAAAATGAAGGTCTTCTACGGCGATGCCGACGGGGACATCAAGGCGGCGCAGGCGGCGGGTATTCGCGGCATCCGCCTGCTGCGGGCAGCCAACTCCACTTACCGGCCACTGCCGCTGGCGGGGGCGCTGGGGGAAGAGGTGATCATCAACTCCCAGTATTGATCGGTCAAAAGCTGATTCATGAAAGAAGGGCGGGGCCATCGGCACCCGCCCTTCTGTTTGCTCGTCGTACGGAGACGTGGTTCAGTCGGCCCAGGGCATCTCGGGCAGGCTGTCGAGAAACTCGCCGTAACGGGTCAGGTTGAAGGGGCCCTGTTCGGCTTCCATCGCCATCAGCTCGGCGCCGAGGGCGCAGGCGATGTATTGCAACGCCTCTTCTCGCGGGGTGCCCGTCATCACCAGCCGCATCAGGGTCGCCTTCACCTGGGGCGGCTGGCCGTCGGCGAGCTGGTTGTCCACCATCTCCAGCAGGGCGGCTTCGTCGAAAAATTCCTGAGAGTCGTCGTTCATGGGATATCCGCAACAGTGAATGTGGCGGCCAGTATAGCCCGAATGCTTGCTAACACCTTGAGTCATGGGCAAATAAAGAATCCGTTATAGCGCTGGCTTGTTACTCATAATTAGTAGGCGTTTGCCCCGCAAACAGGTTTGCACACATACCAGATGGATGGATAAGCCTATGCCTACGATAGATGCCCTGCTGGCACAGCCACACAACCTGCCCCAGATCCCCGAAGTGATGCGCGAACTGATCCAGACCTTCAACGAGAGGGAGCCGGATCTGAGCAAGATCAGCAAGCAGATTGCCAAGGATCCGGTCATTTCGGCCAAGTTGCTGCGCCTGGCCAACTCAGCAAAATTCGGCGGCAGTCGCCAGGTTGCCACTGTCAACGAAGCCACGGTCCGGCTTGGGTTGGCCATGGTGCGCAACATGGTACTGGCCTGCGGCCTGACCGAGTCGGTCAAGGCGGTGCCCGGCCTCGACCTCAGGCACTTCTGGGGTTGCGTCTTCAACGTGGCCGAATTGGCGCGCCGTCTGGCGGTGCGAAAAGGGATGAAAGGAGAGGAGGTTTTCACCTGCGCCCTGCTGCACGATCTCGGGCGCCTCATCATGCATGTGGGACTGCCGGAAAATACTGTGCTGCACATCAAGGATCTGGAACTGCACAAGGGGCGGGCCAAGGCTGAGGAGCTGGTGGTCGGTTTCAACTATGCCCAGGTGGGAGCGGCCATGGCCAAGTTGTGGAAGTTTCCCGACACCATCTGCAGCGCGGTGGAGTACCACTACAACCCCATGCTGGCCAAGGAGTTTTCTACCGAGGCAGGACTTATTCACCTGGCCATCGTGCTGGCGGCCCAGTCGGATGTGGGGGAGGCGGCGCCCCCAGAGTGGCCTGACAAGGTGGCCGACAAGCTGGGGTTGCCCTGGGCTGACTGCGCGGCCGAATTCACCGCACTGCGCGAGCAGGGCAATGGCTACGCCGGATTGCTGGCAGCCTGACGCTACGGGGTTGCAAAGGGGGCCGAAAACGGCCCCTTTTTCATGCCGACAGCCACGCGGGCTTGCCAGTACGGGATGAGGGGAGCACTCTTTGCTCTCTATCTCCTTGTTTTGAGAGCCGTTGTCATGATCTTCACACCCCGTCTGACCCTGCGTGAAATGAATCTCGCCGATGCCCCCTTTATCCTCGAGCTGCTCAACGATGCCGATTTTTACCGCTTCATCGGCGACCGGGGAGTTCGTACCCTGGAGCAGGCGCAGGAGTATATCCAGCAGGGGCCCGCAGTCAGCTATGCCCGTCACGGTCACGGCCTCTATCTGGTGGAACGCCAGGAAGATGGCGCCAGGCTCGGCATGTGCGGCCTGATCAGACGCGACAGCCTGCCCTGCGAGGATATCGGCTATGCCTTTTTGCCTGCTTATCGCGGGCAGGGCTATGCCATCGAAGCCGCACATGCCGCCTTGCAGGATGGTCGTGAGCGGCTCGGGATCGAGCGGGTCATCGCTATCGTCACCCCGGGCAACGAGCGTTCCATTGGTCTGCTGACCAAGCTGGGGCTGGTGCGCAGCCGTCTGGTGAAGCTCGCAGAAGATGCCGACGAGTGCCTGCTGCTGGAGGCGGCGGACGTCGAGCCGTGCCAGATCTGAGAGCGGTTCTCTGATCGGAGAGGCTGATTATTCGGTTGTAAGGGAGATGGCTGTCGCAAAGAGGCCGCCGTGAGTTGCGGCCTGTCTGCATCGGGCGCTGCCGTGTGGCAGGCAGGATCAGTGGAGGTCTTCGATGGAGAACTCGCCAGCGATGCCATCACAGGAGATGGCGAAACCGCCGCTGAAGCGGGTGCTGAACTGGATCAGAAACCCATCGTCATCGTGCTCTTGCACAGGCAGGTTGATGGGTTTGCTGCGACGCAGGGGCTTGTGTGTTTTTACTGCTTTCATCATGGTATTTCTCTATATAAATTAAATGTTTGCTCCTTGTGTTGGCAAATGACAGGTCAATGGGCGCGGTCAGCCCGGATGGCTGACAGGCGCGCAGGAATACCCAGCCCGTCTCACGGGCGTCTGCACTTTCAAGGAATATGCCAAGGAATATGCGGATGCATGGTTCACATGGGTGGGCAGATCGGGTCTGCGCCGTGAGAGCCGGGCAACGCAGGCGGACAGCCTGACGGTTCTCGAGGCGAGTAAATCAGAAGAAGGTTATGCGGGTACTGACAGGATTCATCGTGAGGTGAAGCATTGCAGGGTAAACATAAACAGGGCTGATTAACTAGCCGGCGCGCATTCTGGCCGTGAAATGAATAAAAAGCAAACAATTATTTTGTTGTGGCGTAAATAAGTGCCCGCACTTCCTCCTCATCGAATGACGAAAGGTGCTTGAATGGCCGCCACGACGCATTTCCCCTCCTGATCGCAAGGGCTTGTTTTTCATGCCTTGGCGCGGACTTTTCGGTAGAATCGTCGCTCATTTTGACGTCAGATAGAGATGAGGCGCGGTATGACGGTTCAGTTCCAGGCATTTCACAGCATCAAGGCGATCGACAATCGGGAGGTGCTGTTCAACTGGTCCAGAACCAATCCGCTCGGGGCACTGGAGCAGGTGTGGCGCCCGAAACATCGCGACGAGCTGCAGGCGCTGCTGCGCGAATTCCCGGAGCGCAAGCTGCGGCTCATCGGCTCCGGCCTCTCCTTCGAACCCATCCACAGTGTCTATGCCGAGGGCAATCAGGCGCTGCTGGTGGACCTGCACCACTTGCGCGGCCAGCTGGCACAGACCGCCGATACGGTGACCTATCAGGCGGGCACACCGCTCGATAGCGTCTACGCCGAACTGATTGCCATGGAGCGGATGCTGCCGGCCTCCCCCGGCGTCATCGGCATCCAGACCCTGGGCGGGGCGCTCAGCACCGGTACCCATGGTCAGGGGCTGCACCAGTCCGCCCTGTGCGACGCGGTGGAGGCGCTGACCGTGATGCTGGCCGATGGGGAGATCATCCGGGTGGATCGCACCGACCCGCGCTTCGGCGCCTTCGTGATGGGGATGGGGATGCTCGGCATCCTGCTCGACGTCACCCTGCGCACCGTGCCAAACCGCATCATGCGCTGCACCAAGTTCACCACCGACTACCCCTTCCTGCTGGAACACAACGAGCGCCTCAACCGCGAGCACGCCTTCGTGAAGAGCTGGTGGTTCGCCTGGACCGGGGAGAGCCACATCTGGCTGGTGGATCCCGCCAGCGACGAGGAGGTGGCCCGCTACCGCGCCGCCGGCAGCGAGCCGTTGCAACTGGAGGGGGACATCGACGGCCGCATGAACGCCACCATAGACGCGACCCTGCAGAAGATGGCGAAGGACACCAAGGACGAGGCGCTGGCGGGGGAGCACTTCGAGACGGTACGCCGCTTCAAGGACGCCTCGGATCTGGTGGGCAACGTCTACCAGATCCTCTGCAAGGGGATCCCGGCCCCCCAGATCAACTGCGAGGTGGCGGTGCCGCTGCATCGCATGCAGGAGGCGCTGGAGATATTGCAGGCGTGGCAGGAGGCCAATCCCGGCGTGCTGCACTACCCCTTTATCCTGCGCTGCACCGGCCCCTCCGAGGCCTGGCTCAGCGCCGCCTATGGCCAGTCGGTCTGCTGGATCGGTTTCCTTGTCTATCTGGCGGGGGACGGCACCTTCGTCAACGGTTCCATGGAGCAGATGCGCGAGTTGCAACAACTGCTGGTGCCCCTCGGTGGCATTCCGCATTTTGGCAAGCACCTGGCGATGGATCTCTACGACTTCCCGGCCTTGCTGCCGCGCTGGCACGACTTCCTGGCCCTCAAGGGCGAGCTCGACCCCCATGGCCGCTTCGAAAACCGCTGGCTTGCGGATCTGTTTGCCAACAAGTGAGGGTGGTTAGCCCTCTCATCACGCCAGGTTTTAAGGATTTGACATGACCGATATGCAAGATACCCGCATCCCTGTGACCCTGCTGACCGGCTTTCTCGGCAGCGGCAAGACCACGCTGCTCAACCATTGGGTGAAGCAGCCCGAGCTCGGCGAGAGTGCCGTGCTGATCAACGAATTCGGCTCGGTGGGGCTGGATCATCATCTGGTACAGCAGGTGGACGAACAGGTGGTACTGCTCGATTCCGGCTGTATCTGCTGCTCGGTGCAGGGCTCCCTGGTAGAAGCGCTGCAGGGGCTTTTTATGAAGGCCATCCAGCGCAAGATTAAACCCTTCAAGCGGCTCATCATCGAGACCACAGGGCTGGCGGACCCGGCCCCCGTGCTGTTTACCCTGCGGGAAGAGGGCTTTATCGCCCAGCGCTATCGCTTCGACGGTACCGTCACAGTCGTCGATGCAGGTCATATCGAGCAGCAGCTTATCCAACAGTATGAAGCGGTGAAGCAGGTGGCGCTGGCGGATCTGCTGGTGGTGAGCAAGGGCGACCTGGTGGATGAAGGGACTCTGGCACGGGTCGAAGCCCAACTGGCGGCCCTCAATCCGGCGGCCCCCATCGAGCGGGTGATCAACGGCGAGCTGTCACCGGTTGTGCTGGAAAAATTGGGCGCCTACAACGAGGCGGCCGGGCGCGACGTGCGCCAGCTGCTGGCCTGGCTGCGCACCGAGTCCCCCAAACAGGGGCTGGCCTCGCCGATGCAACCCAAGATGAAACCATTCGCCGCCAAGGTGGGGACGGCTGCGGCGACCCATTTCGAGCATGGCAACATAGAGAGTTTTTCCCTGCGTATCGGCGAGCCGCTCAAGCCCTCCCGCCTGCTGGCGGCCATCGACGCGGTGCAGGCGCAGTACGGCGATGCCCTGCTAAGGCTCAAGGGGATCTTGCAGCTGGAAGGGGAGAGCCAGCCGGTGGTGATCCACGGCGTGCACGGTCAGCTCTATCCGCTGCAGGCACTGGGGGACTGGCCGGAGGGCAAGGCCCAGTCGCGGCTGGTGTTCATCGTGAAGAGCCAAGACAAGGCGGGGATAGAGCGGTTGTTTCTGGACACCCTCAAGGCGCCCGAACCCAGTCTGGAAGAGCAGCTCAGAGCCATGCTCGGCCAGCCGGATGCCTGATAGTCTGATGTGACCCGCTTTTGTGCGGGTCTTTTTTTGTCTGAAGAGGAGGTGGCTGCTCATGCCCGATAGCACACACATGGTTACCCCGGCCCAGCGCAAGTGGCTGCCTCTGCTGACGGCGGTCGGTTTCTTCATGCAGACGCTGGATGGCACCATTCTCAACACTGCCCTGCCCAGCATGGCCGAGGCGCTGGGGGAGAGCCCGCTGCAGATGCAGTCCGTGGTCATCGCCTACATGCTGACGGTGGCGCTGCTCATCCCCGCCTCCGGCTGGCTGGCGGACAGGTTCGGCACCCGTCGCATCTATCTGGCGGCCATCTTGTTGTTTACCCTGGGATCTTTGGCTTGCGCCGCCGCCAATACCCTACCTGTGCTGGTGGCCGCCAGGGTGTTGCAGGGGATAGGCGGGGCCCTGCTGATGCCGGTGGGCAGGCTGGCGGTGCTGCGGGTCTACAGCAAGCACGAACTGCTGCGGGTGATGTCGTTCGTCACCATTCCGGGGCTGCTTGGCCCCTTGATGGGGCCGGCGCTCGGGGGCTGGCTGGTAGAGGTGGCGAGCTGGCACTGGGTGTTTCTCATCAACCTGCCGGTGGGGGTACTCGGTTTTATTGCCAGTTGGCACTTCATGCCCGATCTGCGCCAGGAGACGGCGAAATTCGACTGGCAGGGGTTCGTGATGTTCAGCATCGGCATGGTGCTGGTGTCGGTAGGTTTGCAGGGATTGGGGGAGCACAGCATCTCCACCGGCTGGGCGCTGTTTGCCCTCATCTTCGGGTTGGCGGCCATGGCGAGCTACTGGCTCTACGCGGCCAATGCGCAGGAACCGCTGTTCAGCTTGGCGCTGTTCAAGACCAACACCTTCGCCATCGGCATCTGGGGCAACCTGTTTGCTCGCCTCGGCAGCGGCGCCATGCCGTTTCTCACGCCACTGTTTTTGCAACTGGGACTGGGATTCTCGCCGAGCAAGGCGGGGATGACCATGATTCCCACCGTGCTGGGGGCCATGCTGACCAAGACGCTGGTGAACAAGCTCATTCCGCGCATCGGTTATCGCCGGATCCTGATCGGCAACACCCTGACGCTGGGAGCCATGATCGCCAGCTTCTACTTCATCGACAACCAGCTGCCTTACGAAGTGCTGCTGGGCTGGCTGGCCCTCTTTGGCGCGCTCAACTCCTTGCAGTTTTCCGCCATGAATACCCTGACCCTGCAGGATCTCGGCCCGACCTATGCCAGCAGCGGCAATGGTTTGCTGTCGGTGGTGATGCAGCTCTCCATGAGCTTGGGGGTCGCCATCGCCGCCAGCCTGCTTGGGCTTTTCTCCGCCGGGGCTGACGCCGCCGGCGGGCAGTGGCTGGCGGGGTTTCACCTCACCTATCTCTGCGTCGGCCTGCTCTCCATGCTGGCGGCGCTCATCTTTGCCCAGCTGGAGAGGGCTCAGACCCGGAATTGATCGATGGCGCTGGCCAGCTCGCTGGCCTGTTGCTCCACCTGCAGGGTAGCGGACAGGGACTCTTCGGCCTGGCCACGCACCTGGTTGGCGATATCGCGGATCATCACGGCGTTGCGGTTGATCTCGGCGGCGACCGAGCTCTGCTCCTCCACGGCGGTGGCGATCTGGGTATTCATGTCGAGCACTGCCTCCATCCGCTCCGTGATGAGATTGAGTTGCTCTCCGGCCAGCTGGGCCGCCGAGACGCTTTGCTCGCCATTGTCGCGACACTCACCAATCTGCGCCACCATGCTGGCGGTGCGTGACTGCAGGCTGCCTATGATGGTGGCGATCTCCGTGGTGCTCTGCTGGGTGCGCATCGCCAGGCTGCGAACCTCGTCGGCCACAACGGCGAAACCTCGCCCCTGATCCCCGGCCCGGGCCGCCTCAATGGCGGCGTTGAGGGCCAGCAGGTTGGTCTGTTCGGCGATGGCCCGGATCACGTCCAGCACGCTGCTGATGGTCTGGCTCTCCTGCGACAGGGCTTCGCCCTCATGGCCGGTTTCATCCAGCCGCTCCGAGAGCTGGCGTATGGTCTGGCCGGTCTGCTGCACGCTGTCACGGCCCTGTTCGGCGGCGCTGTGGGTGTCGCGAGCGCTGGCGGCAGCGGTTTCAGTGTTGTCTGCAATATTGGCGATGGTGGATTCCATCTCGGTGGCGGCGCTGGCCACCAGATCGCTCTCCTCAAGCTGTTTTGACAAGGCCTGCTGTGTCAGCTCTGCCTGTTGGCTCAGCAGCCGGGTCTGGGACTCCAGGTGCCCGACCGAGCCTTTAACCCGTTCGATAAGGGCGTGAAAGTGATCCAGCATGGTATCGAAGTCACGGCCCATGGCGGCCAGTTCGTCCTTGCCGGTCAATCTGGCACGCAGGGTGAGATCGTTGTTGCTGGTGACCCGACGCATCACGTCGGCCAGCTTGTCGAGGCCGCTCATGATGCTGCGACCGATGGCAAGGTTGAGCAGCAGGGCGGTGATGATGCCAACGGCACACAACATGATCATCATCCAGGTCTGGCGATCATGCTGGGCATTGACGTAGGTGGTCAGCTCCTTGAGCAGGGTGGCGCTTGCCGAGGCCATCTGCTGCTCTTTCTGGATCAGGCTTGCGCGCAGGCCATCCTTGCCGGTCAGACCCAGTTGCTGTTCAGCGCTAACCAGCTCCTTGAAGTACTGGCGGTAGCGCTGGAGCAGCTCGGCCTGTTCCGGATTGGCGGCCAGCGCCTCGGCCAGCGGCGTTGCGTTGGCTTCCAGCTGATCCAGGTAGCGTGCATCCCGGCGCAGCATGAAGTCCTTCTCGTTGCGGCGCAGCTGCAACAAGATGACTTCAAGGCGGGGATCGTCGCGCTCCTTGAGGGCCGACTCAAGCGCATGGGTGGCGGCCCTGAGTTTGCCGTAGAGGCCTGCCTCCGGCGTGAGGCCGATCCGTTCCTGCTCGCTCTGCAGTCGTTTGAATTCAGCCTGGTAGTCATCGAGTGCACCACCGAGCACGGTCAGGTGTGCGTCCATCTCCGCAGGCAGGTAGCCTTGGAGCTGCTGGATGGTCTCCCGGATCCGCTGGCTCTGGGCGGCGAACTCGGTGATCAGGGAGGGATCCTTGCGCAGCAGGTATAGCTTCTCGTCGAGCGCCAGCTGGGTGCGTTCGGAGTCAAGCTGCTGGGTCAGTCGCTGTGCCATGGCAAGCTGCTCGTTTCGCTCCGAGAAGTAGGATAGGCCTCCGACCAGCAGCAGCTGGATCAGGGTGATGAGGAAGGCGGACCAAAGTAACTTCTGTTTGACGCTCATTACTGCCTCACAGCAACAGGGGAAGTACTCGTCATTATCGTTCAGTCGAGCAAAAACTTTAATATTATGTTTATTGTCAATAAGTTGCCGCTTTGTCTACCACTCGACAACTTGTGAGGAGGCCAGACAATCTCGTTCGGGATCAGGCAGTTGTTTTGTTGGTGGCTAGCCGCCCACAAAGTGAGGAAGTACTTCCTCATGGCAGAGGGGAGACAGTCCTCATGGTGATGGTTGTCGTGAACGTGGCATAAGGCCGCATCCCGGAGCGGTGACACGGCTCTTGGGCCCATAGGAGTGGGACGGATTCAGGTCGTTGCCACGGGCAGATAGCTGACCTCACAGGGCAGCTGTGCCAGCACCCGGGGCAGGTGGGCGGTTTCCAGCAGAAAGGTTTGTTCCGGGTGACCCGGGGTCCAGGTAAAGGCGTGATGGGCGAGCAGCAGCGGATCTATCAGCAGCGGGATGTCGGCGCGCGGCAGAAAGGGGCAGACGGCTCCCGGCAGGCAGCCGATCTGCGCCTGCATCTCCTCGGCCGTGCAGATGGAGGGTTTGGCTCCCAGGGTGGCCTTGACGGCCTTGTTGTCGAGCCGCCCGTCCCTGTGGGTCAGCAACAGGGCGAAACGGCCATCCTTGAACTTGAGAAACAGGGTCTTGCTGAACTCCGCCTGCCAGCCAAGGCGTGCCTTGACCTGCTCGTCGGTGGCGTAATCGAGGATGGGCTCGTGTTGATAACGCTGATGGGGCAGATCGGCGAGCAGCTGGCAATTGAAGTGATGGATGGTATCGAGTGGCATCTACTCCTCCTTTTCATGGGAATTATCCTGCTAGCAGTACAGGGCAAGGGCCAATCATGCTTTCTAATCTGTCATAAGCGACAAGGACACCGAGGTGCCCTTGTCGATCAGCTGTGCTGCAATGCCGGTGCTTCCCAGTGAAAGGGAATGGGGCAGAGCCGCTGGGAGGCCTTGTCATAGGCGTGCCACAGTTCGTTCATGGTGCGGCCATCGAGCGGATGACGCAGGGCCGGTGCCAGCTCGGCCAGTGGCCACAACACGAAGGCGTTGGTGAGGATCTCGCCGCGGGGCAAGGTGATCGGTGTGTCACAAACCAGATCGCCATAGAGCAGCAGGTCGAGATCCAGGGTGCGGGGTGCGAACTTCTTGGCATCCGGTTCGCGGCCGTGGGCAAACTCCATGGCGCGCAGGCGCTGGCAGACGGTCGCCAGTGGAAGATCGGTCTGCGCCGCCACCACCAGGTTGTAGAAGGGGCGACCATTGAAGCCCACCGCCTCGCTCTCGAATACCCGTGACACCAGCAGCTCGCCAAACTCGCCGTACAGGGCATCAAGACCGGCGCGGATATGGCGCTCCCGCTCTATGTTCGAGCCCAGGCTGATATAGAGGGTGGTCATCAGTTGGCGCTCGCTACCGGTGTGCGATGGCGCAGGATCTCGACGCCGACGCCTTCGGCATTGGGTACGGCACCGGGCTTGGTGAGAGTCACTTTGACCCACAGTACCCGCTCATCGGCAAGCACCAGGGTGGCGACCTGCTCAGCCATAGTTTCGACCAGTTCGACTACCTTGCCGCTGACATGTTCACAGATCCGGTTGGAGAGGTCGGCATAATCCAGTGCCAGCTTGATATCGTCGGTTGCGGCGGCGGGGCGGTTGTCGAACCCCATCTCAAGGTCAAACCGGAGTTTCTGGCGAATGCCCTTCTCCCACTCATATACACCTATGGTGGTCAAAACCTCGAGTCCGCGAATAAACACCTTGTCCATGACTGTACTTCTTCTTTACTCTTGATGGGCTGTGATGACAGCGCAGGGATGCTGGCCGGGCGACATGCTTGCCGAGGCTGTCTGGTTGGGCAAAGGGTCCAAGCCAGCGTATGTGGCCCGCATCATACCCCATTCATATCGTGGTAAAAACGACCAAGATGACGGCCCTGACGATTTTGATGATTATTCTGGCCTACCTGGGTGGTTCACTATCCAGTGCTGTGCTGGTCTCCCGCTTCACCGGTCTGCCTGACCCGCGGGATCACGGATCCCACAATCCGGGGGCGACCAATGTGCTGCGCCTCGGTGGCCGGATGGCGGCTCTGGTGGTCTTGTTGCTCGATGTGATCAAGGGAATGGCCCCCGTCTATCTCGCCTGGTTTTTGCAAATCAAACCCGTCTATCTCGGCTTTATCGGCGTGGCGGCCTGCCTGGGCCACATGTATCCCCTCTTCTTCCATTTCCGGGGAGGCAAGGGGGTAGCGACGGCGCTGGGCACCATGCTGCCCATCGGTTATGGCATGGGAGGCGCCGTGATAGGTACCTGGCTGCTGGTACTGCTGGTGAGTGGCTACTCCTCTTTGGCTTCCATCATTACCGTACTGTTGACGCCGCTCTTTACCTACCTGCTCAAACCCGAATATACCTTGCCGGTTTCGCTGCTCTCCTGCCTCATCTTGATCCGCCATCACGAGAACATTGCCCGTTTGCTCAAGGGGGAAGAACCCAGGGTGTGGGGGCGCAAGCGCAGGGCCAGTGAGGGGGAAGTGGAGGAAATGGGGCGCGTTGAGCAAAAAAGAGACGAACGAGACAAAAAGTGAAATTTCCCGTTGACCACCAGCCCTAAAATCCGTTTAATAGCGCCCACGCCCAGATAGCTCAGTCGGTAGAGCAGGGGATTGAAAATCCCCGTGTCGGCGGTTCGATTCCGTCTCTGGGCACCAAATTTTGGTGTCATGAAATAAAAATTTGTTCATGCGCAATGGTTTGAAGTGTGCCGGCTTAGCTCAGTAGGTAGAGCAACTGACTTGTAATCAGTAGGTCACCAGTTCGATTCCGGTAGCCGGCACCATTTGCCCAGATAGCTCAGTCGGTAGAGCAGGGGATTGAAAATCCCCGTGTCGGCGGTTCGATTCCGTCTCTGGGCACCACTTACAATTCCTCCTTAGTTCAGTCGGTAGAACGGCGGACTGTTAATCCGTATGTCACTGGTTCAAGTCCAGTAGGAGGAGCCAACACAAAAGCCCAGCTGAAAAGCTGGGCTTTTTTTTATCCGTTTCGTCATGGTGACGAGCGGCTCGCCTGTTGCTGTCGTCGGCCGTCACCATCTGTCGCCGGGCGTTGACTGTTTGTTGCGTCAAGCCATCTCATCCGCAAACAGGGTTCCACCTTGATCCATTATGGGGATCCGGGGCCTGGATGGCCGGAGAATATCGCTTCCTCATTATTAATCTGCAGATGACTGGCTATAGTAAATAATAAAGTTAATTACTTTATAATCGACATTTACAATGCGGTTTATCTGTTCTATATTTATTTGAATGGTTGTTTTGTTATGCAGTTGAAGTTCATTTTATAGCTGATAGAACAATTAAATGCAGTCTATTTGATGAGATATATGGGGAATGTTATGCATAATGAACGTTATCTTGATACAGCCGAACTGGATAAATTAAATTCCGGCGGTGATATAACCATGCCAGTATCATTTATTCTTGATATATCTCGTTCCAAATCACTGCAAGATGTATTGAATGTAGTGGCAAACTGGATTCACCATTTATTTAAAGCAGAACGAGTCAGTATTACAATTAAAGAAAATGAACATTTCCTGAAGCTTTATTCCATTTCCGGTAATCGGGCCATTCCTCTTGATTTTCTTATGCCTATTAAAGATACATTTGTCGGTGGTGTATTTTCATCGGGTCGTTTGGCCATCTGTGATGATTTGAGCATGTCTGACAAACTGGACTGCCAGATGTTGTATCACAAGGGGATGGGCTGTTGCATGGATGCCCCCATGCTGCAAGGTGACAACTGTATCGGCACCCTGAATGTGGCGCATCAGGATAAATTTTTTTACTCAACGAGAGACGCTGTCATTTTGCAGTGTCTGGCCCATTGGCTTGCCCTCAATATCCAGCTCTATCTGCAAGTCGATGAAATGAAAGTGCTGGCTTCTACCGATTATCTTACTGGCATATACAACCGCAGGGCATTCATGGCGGAAGGGCAGAGCCGGGTCGCCCATTCGTTATTGACGGGGGTTCCCTGTACCGTGGCGATTCTTGATATCGACAATTTCAAGGAGTTGAATGATCGTTATGGGCATGAGGCGGGAGATCTCGTGCTCAGGCAGTTGGCCGCTGCCGTTTGCACCGTCGTCCGGGAGCATGATGTATTTGCCCGCATTGGCGGGGAAGAGTTTGCATTGATTATTGCCGGGGGCTCCCATGATGACAGCGATGATATTTTTGAAAAAATAAGGGCTTTGATTGAAGAGTTGCTTATCGAATATGGCGAATACACCATTCAAGTCACGACCAGCATAGGGGCGTCAGTCTCCACCCCTGCGGATGTCGAGATCGGACATCTTCTGCGAAGAGCGGACATGGCGCTCTATCAAGCCAAGAGTGCCGGCAAGAACAGGGTAATCTTCGAGTTGTAACTGACTTCTGTACTGGCCTGCGAAGGCGGACGGATCGCTGGGGCAGCCCCTGTCGCCCGCAATGCTGCGGGCATCGATCTTCCACGAAAATTTACCTAGCATGGAAACTTTGGCGAGCCAAACATGCCGCCGCTACTTTACTGTCGAGAGAATCCACAAGATGAAAATGCGTCCCCTGTTGTTGCTGAGTGTCCTGCTGCTGGGCGGGTGTAGCGTCAATCCCTATCGTTGGCCCGGCAGTGAGCCCCAGACGCCTGCCCCGAGCGAGCCAGTCACCCAGCCTCCCGTGACTCAACCCGAAGTGAAACCGCCGGTACAAAAACCGGTGGCACCGACCGCGCTGGCTGTGGCCATGGCGGATGCCTTCGTCCAGGCCCCCGAGGTGCGGGAGCTGGCCAATGGCAACCCTGTGCTGCTGCTCACGCCACCCCAGAATGGAACGGGGGAATCTCTCGACACGCGCCCCATGGCGGCGGCCATGATCAAGCGGATCCAGTCCAAAAGCGAGTTTCGCTTCGTCGACCCGGGCCAGGTCGCAGCCATCACCAGCCAGCTCGAATATCAGCAAGGAGGAGTCAATCCTGCCTCTTTGGTCCGCTTGGGGCGCCAGACCGGGGCGGGTTACATGCTCTACGGGGATCTGGTGCAACAGGGGGGACGCTATCGGCTTGCCATGAGCCTGATGGATCTGCGCAGTGGTGAACTGCTCTGGAATGCGAGCCGCTTCGCCAGCCGATAGTTTGGACTTTGTCGGGGTCACCACGGCACCAGGCCAGAGGTGACCCTTGCGGGCCGGTGGGGGGATGGCCCCCCTTCAGTAGATACCGGTTGTCGCGTTCCTTTACCCTTTACCCTTTCCCCTGCGCATACGCTATGGCCAGCGAGGCCGATAGTGATTGCTCGCTTGCCATCATCAACAATTCCTCACACCAGCGCCGCCATGGCAGTCGGTAGCACGCCACCTTGTCTCAGAGCATCGGGAAGTAGCAGGCGGAGATATCGACGGGCTGATCCGGGCAACCCGGTTGATAAAACTGCCAGCCGGCGTCCGAGAAGGCGCGCAGCTCGCTCTCGACAAATGTCAGCGCCAGGCTCATGGCCTGCAGGGCATCAATACCATGGATAAAGGTCTTGTCACGCAGGCCGGCGAGCTTCACCTTGCAGCGATAGTCACCGTTGGCGGATCTGGTGTCAGGTCTGGGCCTGTGGATGGCGATCTTCAGGCGAAGTTGCTCACCCTCTGGGTTGACGACATCGAACCTGGCGGTGACTAGGGTCTTCTTCATCCGGATATTCCTTTTCCGTTGGTGGGTTCAAGCTTGAGGAGCCCTGGTCGGGGACCAGAAGGAGCTCTGGGGTATCAGCCTAATGGAACCTGGAGACTCAAACAATCTGCTGTCAGCTCATGGCAGATGCCAAAATGAATCAGTGCCCCTCATGCTGGTGTTGCTGAATACCGACAAAGAGCGCGGTTGATTACCTGGTTGAACATTATTTGCGCATCAAGATTCATCACTGATTGAATTTGATGTTCGCTCCGGGTCCGGCACGGTACGATATTTTGACAGTCAGCCAGCCTTTCGCTGCCTGAGGCTCGCAGGAGGAGACGGAATGGAGCTTTCGGTCAAGCAACTCTATGAAGTAGTGGCCCAACTGCCGGATCCTCTCTTTATCCTGAGCGAAGATGGCTACTACATCGAATATCTGGGCGGGATGGAGGAGCAGTCCTATCAGGACGGCAACCCCCTGACGGGAAAGAGACTGTTCGACGTACTGCCTGCGGTGATGGCGCAATGGGTGATGGAACAGGTGATGCTGGCGCTGGATAGTGGCCAGATCCAGGTGGTGGAGTATGATCTTGCGGCCACTGAGGTGGCGGGGATCGATGCAGCCGTCGGGCCGCAAGGGATGCAGCGATTCGAGGGCAAGATTGCCCCCTTGCCCTCTCTGTATGAGGGGAAGCGAGCGGTCGTCTGGGTAACCCGCAATATTACCTGCCAGCACGAGCTGCAACAGCGACTGAAATTGCAAAGCGAAACCGATCAGCTCACCGGTCTCTACAACCGGCGATTCTTCTTCGATCACTGGGCCCGGTTGCAGCAGGGGGAGGGTCATGGCCTCATCATGCTGGACATCGACCACTTCAAGCAGGTCAACGATCGTTTCGGCCATCAGGAAGGGGATCGGACGTTGCAACGCTTCTGCGAGTGTGTGGCGACCCAGTTGCGCAGCGAGGATCTCTTTGTTCGTAGCGGCGGCGAGGAGTTTCTGGTGCTGCTGCCGCGACTGGACGAACTGACGTTATTGCGCATTGCGGAGCGGATCCGTGCGGCTGTGGCAGCCTTGGCCGCCGACCCTGTTACGCTGACCGTCAGTCTGGGTACGACGCTGGTGCGACCGGGTGAGGATATCAATCTGGCATTGGCGCGCGCCGACGAGTGGCTCTATCGTGCCAAGCGGGCAGGGCGCAACCGGGTGGCTCACTGCCCATCGCGCTGATGGCCGGCCATCAGCGATTAATAATATCGTCCACCTTCGCTATTATTTCATTGAGGTGGAATTAAGCTCATTTTATTTATTGAAGGTTTTTTACGCCATCATGTTAATATTAATAGGTCGGCTAGTTCTCATTAATCTTGTTGAGAAAAAAGCCGTGGCTTTACCATTATGTTATCAGGGCGCTGTCGCACAGCCCTGACAAGACTGGAATGATACATTTTATTGTTTTTTTTGAAACATCTCGGTTTAAACGGTCATGAATTATTAACCTTGACCTTGATGATGATTTCAATGATGGTAAAACGGCATTTTCGTATTGCCCCGGCGTGCATTATTGAATGTCGGTGGATTTATTATGGTACGAAGTATTCGATATTTTATTGAATATCGCTTGCCAGTTATTTCTGGCCAATAAAAATAATGATGACAGAACAATAAGGTATGTATCGCAATGAGTCTTGCTATTGCAGAAAAGAGTAATACTGTTTCAAAGTTGAAATGGGAGAAAAGTGATTCGGTATGGACCATGGGGCTATATGCCACAGCTGTGGGGGCCGGCACTTTATTTCTCCCGATTACCGTAGGCAGTAACTCCCCGGTTATCTTGCTGTTTATTTTATTACTGGCGTTTCCACTTTCTTATTATTCTCACCGTGCGCTGAGCCGGTTTGTGCTCTCCAGTTCCCATCGGGAGGGAGACATCACCCATGTGGTGGTGGAGCACTTTGGCGCCAGAGCCGGCCAGTTGCTGATGCTGGTCTACCTGATGGCCTTTTACCCCATCATTCTGGTCTACAGCATCTCCATCACCAATGCGATCCAGAGCTTCCTGGTGAACCAGCTGGGGAGTGCAGCTCTCCCTCGTGGCTGGCTGGTACTCGGGGTCATGCTGGGTCTGCACCTGATCCTGCTGGCGGGCAAGCATATAGTGGTATCGGCCATCAGCGTGCTGGCCCTGCCCATGGTGGCGTTTCTGCTTGGCCTCTCCTTCTATCTGCTGCCCCAGTGGAGCCTCTCCTATTTTACCGAGAGCCAGGCGGTGGATTGGCATGATCCCGCCTTCTGGAAATCCCTCTGGCTTATCGTGCCTGTGATGGTGTTCTCTTTCAGCCATGCTCCCATCATCTCCTCATTCAGCGCCGCCCAGAAGAAGCGGGATCATCAGCATGCGGACCAGCTCAGCAGACGCATCATCAAGTGCAGCAGCCTGCTGATCTGCGGCAGCGTGATGTTTTTTGTCGTGAGCTGCGTGATGAGCCTGAGCCAGGCCGAGATGGCGCTGGCCCGTACCGACAATATTTCCGTGCTGTCGGCGCTGGCGAACAAGTTCTCCAACCCGTTGATTGCCTATGTGGGACCGCTTATCGCCATCCTGGCCATGTCGAAATCCTTCCTCGGCACCTCCATGGGGGTGAGCGAGGGAACGGTGAGCATGGTGAGTGGCGCCTGTCAGGGGCTCGGGCTCTCCCTCAAGGAGTCGACCATTACCCGGGTCTCCTCCCTGATCCTGTTCGTCGTGACCGGGGTCATCACTTACCTCAATCCCAACGTGCTCGACATCATAGAGCGCATCAGCGGGCCGCTCATCGCCGTGATCCTGTTTCTGCTGCCTGCCTGTTCCATCTATCGCTTGCCCGCGCTCAAGCGCTATCGCGGGGCGAGCACCCTGTTTGTGCTGGTGATGGGGCTGCTTGCCATCTCGGCCCTTATCTACGATCTGTTCTGACGAACCGGATCCGGCACAAAGCAAAAAGGGCGGCCCATGGCCGCCCTTTTCATATTTCTGGCTGTCAGCCAAACAGGGTCGAGATGTTCTGTCCCGCCATCAGCAGACCGATGGCCAGGGCGCTGAACCAGACCAGGGTCGCCGTGACCAGCAAATAACCGCCAGCGACGAACAGGCCATCGCGCTGCAGCATGCCGGTGCTTAGCAGTAAAATGGCCCAGGCCGGCATGGCGTTGGTGAAGGGGATGGCACCCAGAGGCAGCATCAGCAGCAGGGCCGCCAGCATGATCAGCAGGCCATTGCAGCGGTTGATGGTGGTGCTGCCCGTCAGCAACAGCAGGCGCGGGCGGATGAAGCGATCGATGCGGGCCAGCAGATCCGCCCCCTTGTGCAGGGTCGGCTTGAGCTGATCCGCAGCGAAGCGACGTTCCATCAGAAAAGCAGGCAACCAGGGCACCCGGTTGAGAGTGATGCCGATGCCGATAAACAGGATCAGCAGACCAAACGGAGTGCTGACGCCCGGAATGGAGACCGGCAGCAGAAAGGGCACGGTGAGCAGCACGCAAAACAGCAGCATGCCCTGTTCTCCCACCAGGGTCAGCATCTGGCGCAGGCTGATGTGGCTCTCGTCGATGGCGTGTGCCGTGGATCGCAGGGTATCCG
This sequence comes from Aeromonas sp. S18(2024), assembly GCF_041402525.1. Taxonomy (NCBI): domain Bacteria; kingdom Pseudomonadati; phylum Pseudomonadota; class Gammaproteobacteria; order Aeromonadales; family Aeromonadaceae; genus Aeromonas; species Aeromonas sp. S18(2024). Next base: position 99,501 of record NZ_JBGLQV010000012.1, read on the forward strand.
AGAGCGTGCTTTGTGGATCTTTGAGTTGCGCGGCAACCATGCCTGATGTCCTTCTGATGAGTGCTGAGGGTCACCATGACCCGGTTGCGCGTCAGAATACGGGGGCAAGGTTAATAGCGGATGAATAGGGGGAGCAGATAGCGAAGCGCCGCCCCGATCGGGCGGCGGGGCGAGCGGATCACTTGATGCCGAATGTGATGCGGCTGAGGGGCTCGTTGACGTCGAACAGCTTGTATTGCACGTCGCTGGCGCCCATGGCAAGCACTCGCTGTTCGTGCATCTGCACGTATTGCCGTGCGCTCGCCTCATCCTCGAACAGATAGATGCCGCCTGCTTCGCCGGTGCGCGGGTTCTCCGTCCATATCTTGGAGATAAAACCGGGCTCGCGGGTGATGGACTCGGCCAGCGGTACGGCGGCCTCGGTCAGTGCCGGCCCCATCTGCTCGGCGGGAAAGGTGAAATGGATTTGCAGCAAACTGGGCATGACGGCTTCTCCTCTTGAATGATTCGACTCGTCGCATCATAGGAAGCCGGCATTTTGGCTGCAAGAAGGCACATTTTCGTGGCATAGTTACCCTGAAGTAACCATTAGCGAGGTACGCCTTGAACCAGCCCCTCTGTCCTGCCTACGAGGTGTTGCGACTGCTGAACGGGAAATGGAAACCGGCCATCCTGTTTCATCTGCAAAGCCAGACCCTGCGTTTTGGCGATCTGCGTCGCCGTTTGCCCGCCGTCAGCCAGAAGGTGCTCACCGCCCAGCTCAAGGAGCTGGAGAGTGACGGTATCATCAGCCGGACCCTCTACCCCAGCGTGCCTCCCCGCGTGGAGTATGCCCTGACACAATTGGGTACGGCTCTGCTGCCCCTGTTGCAACAGATGCATGACTTTGCTCTTGCCAACGCCGGGTTGCTGGCACAGAAGCAGGATGCGACTTAGGTCGCTTGGTGCCAGCCATGTCTCTAATGTCTCTTATCCGCAGATGATCAGGGGAGGGATGCCCTTCGCCAGGGGATGAGCCTGACCCTATGCCCGGTGTCAGTGAGCTCTTGCTGCACTCTTTCCTTGCGCCAGTATCCGAATGCCTGCGCTCATATCCAGCCAGATCTGTCCTGTTCGTGGGTCACGCCCGTTTTCCTGTCATATCGCAGCCAGATTATTCCTGGTGATGACGGATCTTCCCGATATTGGCTCGCCAGCGGCCAAGAGGCGTCCCTGGTTTGGCTGCGCCGTTCTGGTGCGCCCGCCATGACCTGCCCTGTCACGGGGCGGTCGAGGGCTGGATGGCGCATCTCGTGCGCCAACTTGGTGCGCAAAGTGCTTGGTTATAAGTTAATCACTTGATTTTATTGAATTTTAATTTTTGGCTCACTTTATGCTTTTTATCTGTCAGGTGGTGTCTGCGGCCATCGGTGACAGCAGTCATGATGGCGCTCCTGTGCAGACTCCTCCCCGTGCCGGGCACGGGCGTGATTTTGGCAAGCCGTGAACAGTGCTGCGGCCGCCACGGATTCAATCAAGGAAACGGAGCCGGTCATGAACCGGCACGACAGGGAAGGAGAGTGCTCTATGGTCAAAAAATGGATGATGGCGGGTTTGCCAATACTGTCTGCCTTGCTGGTTACCCCAAGTTGGGCCGAAGAGGTCGCTCAGGTGCAGGCTGCGGCCACTGTCACTATCAACAAGGGGGACAATACCTGGATGCTGCTGTCGGCAGCGCTGGTGATCCTGATGTCGATCCCCGGTCTGGCGCTCTTCTACGGCGGCCTGGTTCGCGCCAAGAACATGCTGAGCGTGTTGATGCAGGTATTCACTCTGTTTGCCCTCATCTGCGTGCTGTGGGTGATATACGGTTATTCGCTGGCCTTCACCGAAGGAGGCAGTTTCTACGGCTCCTTCAGCAAGGTGCTGCTCGCGGGGGTCACACCTGATTCCATCGCCGCCACCTTCAGCAAGGGGGTCGGCATCAGCGAATTCATCTACGTGGTGTTCCAGGGGGCATTTGCCGCCATCACCTGCGGCCTGATCGTGGGAGCCTTCGCCGAGCGCATAAAGTTCTCCGCCGTGCTGCTGTTCTCGGTGATCTGGTTCACCTTCGCCTATATCCCGCTGGCCCACATGGTGTGGTACTGGGCGGGCCCCGATGCCTACACGGACGCCGCCGCGGCTGATGCCGCCAACGCCACCGCGGGTTATCTGTTCCAGCATGGGGCCCTCGACTTTGCCGGCGGCACAGTGGTGCACATCAACGCCGCGGTGGCCGGTCTGGTTGGCGCCTATCTGGTGGGTAAACGCCTGGGTTACGGTCGCGATCCCATGACTCCCCACAGCCTCACCATGACCATGATCGGGGCCTCCCTGCTCTGGTTTGGCTGGTTCGGTTTCAACGCGGGGTCGGCTCTGGAGGCCAATGGCACGGCCGCGCTGGCCTTCGTGAACACCTGGGTGGCCCCGGCGGGTGCAGCCCTCTCCTGGACTCTGGCCGAGTGGGTGATGAAGGGACGTCCTTCCTTGCTGGGCGCCGCTTCCGGTGCCGTCTCCGGTCTGGTGGTGATCACTCCGGCGGCCGGTTTCGTCGGGGTCGGTGGCGGTCTGGTGATGGGCCTCATAAGCGGCGTAGCCGGCCTGTGGGGGGTGCACGGTCTCAAGCGCTGGCTGGGTGCTGACGACAGCCTGGACGTATTCGGGGTGCACGGGGTGTGCGGCATCCTGGGTGCCCTGCTGACCGGTGTCTTTGCCAGCCCGGATCTGGGCGGTACCGGGGTGTGGGACTATGTCTCCAACCAGGTGGCAGACGGTTACTCCATCCTGGTCCAGGTGAAGGTTCAGGCCATCGGGGTAGGGGTCACCATCCTCTGGTCCGGCGCCGTGGCTGCGGTGGCCTACAAGGTGATCGACATGGTGATTGGATTGCGGGTGAAGGACGATGCCGAGCGGGAGGGTCTGGATGTCACCACCCACGGCGAGAAGGCCTACAGCATGTGATCCTGGTTATGCCAGAGCACAAAAAAACCGCCGGGAGACCGGCGGTTTTTCATTGTTATCGAGAGAGGGCGAGCTGCTTAGTTGACCACGGCGACGTTGATGGTGCCGTTGCCCTGGGTCATGCGAACCCGGGCGCCCGGGACGAAGGTCGGGCTGGCTTTCTGGACCACCACGATGGATTCCCCGGTCTCTTTCTTGATCTCGAGCTCGACGCCATCAACCTGGTTGAACTTGTCTCCGGCGGCCTTGCCTGCGGCTGCACCGGCGATGGCGCCCCCGGCTGCAGCCAGGTCACGGCCAGTACCGCCGCCAATGGTGCTGCCCAGCAGGCCGCCGACCACGGCGCCACCTATGGTGCCGAGCAGGGCGTTTTCTTCGGCCTGGATCTTGACCGGGCGGGTCGAGATGATGGTGCCGTAGCTGACGGTTTGTACCTGTTTGGCGCGATCCTTGGTGTAGACGTCGCCGGAGTAGACATCGCTATTGGCGCAGCCAGTGATGGTGGTGGCGGCAAGCATGGCAATGATGGTCATACGTTTAAACATGGTGGTTCTCCTGCACTGCACGCAATTTGAACAATCTGGTTGGTGAGTCGCACTTTACTCCAACCCGGTTGCACATGAAATTGGCAAAATGTAACCAATTATGTGTCCTGAGGGTGGCTTTGTCCTTGAATCCAGCCTGTACCAGAGAGTTTTTTCGCCAGCACCAGGCGATCTTCTCCCGGGCCGAAGTAGCCTGCGACTTCCTCCATCAGCTGGTAGCCGAGGCGGTAGTAGAGACGCTGGGCCGGGTTGACGGGATCGACGGTGAGGCGTAGCTCGTCGACGTTCAGGGCGCGCTGGTTCACCTCCATCTGGCGCATCATCCGCTCGGCCAGACCGAATCCGCGTGCCTCTGGCAGCACCGCCAGCGACAGCACCCAGCCTTGCGCGCGATCTTGGCCAAATCCCCCCAGCACATAGCCCACCAGATGCCCTTCATGCTCAGCCACCAGCAACAGTTGTGGCCACAGATCCATGGCCTGGCGGAAGAAAAAAGCCGGATAGAGATCCTCGCCAAAGACCTTGGCATCGATCTGCCAGATCCCGTGCATGTCGGCATGGGTGGCGGTGCGCAAAACGGGCGGGGTGTGGTGCATCAGGACTCCATGTTTACAGCAGTTCGCCGTTGAGCGGGAGGTCAACGGCAACAAAGGAGCCATAGGGTACTGGCCATCCCTTGCCCGATGCAAGGGGGCATTCAGGGCGGCAGCGGGCGACTGTGGGGCAGTTTGGGCGCCTTGCGCAAGCGGTCGAGCAGGTGGCGCAGGGTTAGCCAGGGGTGATGCCACAACATGCGCGGGCCGCTCCATTTCATGACCTGGAGGATCTGCTTGCGCATCACGGAGGCGTAACAGTGGATGCTGCAGTTGGCACAGGTTGGTTTGTGATCGTGGCCATAGCGACAGCGATTGAGCCTTTGGTAGGCAAAATCCCTGAGCTGGTGGCAGCGTTGGCAATGGGGATCCTGGTGATGATGCTGGCAGTAGAGGCGGATCATGGCGCTGACCGTCTTTTGCTCGCGCATCAGTCTGGGGTGGTCACTCGTCTCGCTGTGAGTAGCAGCGTGTGAGCCCCCGGCTGGGCTGGCATGATGACTTTTCATGGGCGCCATTTTCCTGACCCGCCCGCCGAGGGTGTTGATACAGGTCAAAAGGGGGGGCAAAAAAACAGGGCCCGTGGGCCCTGTGTCATCAGATGAGGCTGGTTGCCTGCTCAAGCCAGGCGAGATCGTCCCCGTCGAGCAGCGGGCTCAGGCGGCGGAACACCTCGGCATGGTATTCGTTGATCCAGCGGAACTCGTCCGGACTCAACAGGTTGCGATCGATGAGACGGATATCGAACGGCACATAGGTCAGGCGCTCGAAGCCCAGCATCGGCAGCTCGCCGACCTGCTCCTGCTCGGTCACCACCACCAGATTCTCACAGCGGATGCCAAAGGCATCTTCCCGGTAGTAACCCGGTTCGTTGGAGAGCACCATGCCCGGTTGCAGGGGGACCATGCTCCCTTTCGGAGAGATACGCTGCGGACCTTCGTGCACGCTGAGGAAGTGGCCGACCCCGTGACCGGTACCATGGTCATAGTTGTAGCCGGCCTGCCACAGCGGCATGCGGGCCAGCACATCGAGCTGGATGCCGGCGGTGCCGCGCGGGAAGCGGGCCTGATCCAGGGCGATGTGGCCCTGCAGCACCCGGGTGAACATGGCTTTCTGTTCGTCGGTCACCTCGCCCACCTTGATGGTGCGGGTGATATCGGTGGTGCCGTCCAGATACTGACCGCCGGAGTCCACCAGATAGAGGCTGTCCTGACCGAAGGGGCGCGGCGTGCCGTTGCCATGGTGGTAGTGGCACATGGCGGCGTTGGGGCCCAGCGCCGAGATGGTATCGAAGCTCGGCTCGATATAGTGTTCCTGCTCGCGGCGGAAGGCTTCCAGCTGGTCGGCCAGGGTGCCTTCGTCCATGCCCTCGAAGGAGCCAGCGGCGATCTGCCGATCCAGCCAGGCGAGGAAGCGGGTCACGGCCACGCCGTCGCGCAGGTGGGCGGCGCGCATGCCCGCCAGCTCCACCTCGTTCTTGCAGGCTTTCGGCAGCATGGTGGGGTCCTGGCCGGCGACCAGGATGGCGCCCGCCTCTTCCATCACCAGCTGGGTCCAGGCGTTGGCGCTGTCCGGGTCTGCCAGCACCTTCTGCTGATCCTCACCGATGCGTACCAGCACATCACCCAGCTTGTCGATGGGGTAGACGGAGACGTCCTGACCCACGTGCTGGCTGAAGGCGAAGCAGTCGATCTTGTCGGTATCGACGAAGAAATCCACTGTGGTGTTGGCGTACAGCACCGCAAAGCCCAGTACCACCGGCAGGCGCTCGATGTCGCGGCCACGCAGGTTGAGCAGCCAGTTGATGGGCTCGGCCTGGGTCAGCAGCACCGCATCCAGACCGCGCTTGCGCAGATCCGCCGCCAGCAGCTCACGCTTGGACTGGCTGGACTGGCCAGCCAGCTCCTCGCTGTAGAGAATGACCGGGCTCTTGGTCGGCGTGGGGCGATCGGTCCAGTGCAGATCGATGGGGTTTTGCTCGACGCGCACCAGCTCGATGCCGCGCTCGGCCAGCAGCGCCTTGGCTTGCTTGTACCAGGTCAGGCTGTGCAGACGGGCGTCGAAACCGACCCGGGCGCCGGACGGCAGCTGTTCGGCCAACCACTGCACGTGGGGGTTGTCATTCAGGTGAAGAAACTCGAACAGCTCGGCAGGGGTCTGCATGCGGGCCTGCACCGTATAGCGGCCATCGACAAACAGGGCGGCGCGCTGAGCCATGATGATGGCGACGCCGGCGGAACCGTTGAAACCCGTGATCCAGTCCAGTCGCTCGGCGTAGGCGGGGATGTACTCACCCAGGTGCTCATCATCGTGGGGGATGATAAAGGCGTCCAGCTCCTGCATGGCCAGCTCGGCCCTGACTTGGGCGACGCGGGTTTCAATCAACTCGAAATTATTCATATCGTTATGCCAGATGGTTGCTATATGAGTGTTCAGTTGTTGTGGCTGCTGTCCAGGATCCGCTTGATCGACTGGCCTGCGGCCTCGATATGCTGCTTGAGCAGCACCACCGCCTCGTGCTTGCGCCGGGCGCGGCATAGCTCCAGCAGCTGGGCGTGTTCACGCTCCGCCTTGTCCACGCCATCGCTGGCAAACAGCAGCTCGAAGCGGACATAACGGTCACAGCTCAGATTGATCTGGGCGATGAGATCCAGTGCCTGGGGGCGGCCGGCAGCCTGATAGAGGGTGGCGTGGAAGCTGTGGTTCAACTCGGCCCAGTGTTCGATCTGGGTGCCTGACTCCAGGGCGTGATCGAACTGGGCGAGGATCGCCTCCGCTTGCGCGAAGGTGGCTTCGGTCATCTTGTCGACGGCATGAAACAGGGTATCGGCTTCCAGCAACGCTCGCAAATAAAACAGTTCCTCGATGGCCGAGGCGTCCAGCATGGTGACCACGGCGCCGCGATGGGCTTCGAACTTCACCAGCCCCTGGGCCTCCAGCTGCATCAGGGCTTCCCGCACCGGGATGCGGCTCACCGCCAGCTCCTTGGCGATGGCATCCTGGCGCAAGGGGGCGCCGGCGGGAATTTCCCCACGGAGGATCCGGCCACGGAGGTTTTCCATCACCATCTGGGTTCGGGTTTTGTAGGGTGGGGTCATGGCAGGGTCACGATAGCGCGTTACGAAATTGTATATTGTATAAAGTTTGGCTGAATCTACCCCGTTGGGGCGAGCAAGGCAAGGTTTACGGGCGTCCAGCCCAATGCCAGCAGCGTTCGGAGCCTGTGTAAAAAACAAAAATGCCGGTCAGCAAGGCTGACCGGCATGATTCACTCGTCGCGAGGAGTTATTACAGCTGCGGACCAGCCGCCACCAGGCGCTTGCCCTCGTCGTTGTCGGTGAAGCGCTCGAAGTTCTTGATAAAGCGCTGGGCCAGATCCTGAGCCTTGGCATCCCACTCGGCCTTGTCGGCGTAAGTGTCGCGCGGGTCGAGGATCGCCGGGTTCACGTCGTGCAGCTCGGTAGGCACTTCCAGGTTGAAGATCGGCAGAACCTTGGTCGGCGCCTTCTCGATGGAGCCATCCAGGATGGCGTCGATGATGGCGCGGGTGTCCTTGATGGAGATGCGCTTGCCGGTGCCGTTCCAGCCGGTGTTGACCAGGTAGGCCTCGGCGCCCGCCGCTTCCATCCGCTTCACCAGCTCCTGGCCGTACTTGGTCGGGTGCAGGGAGAGGAAGGCCGCGCCAAAGCAGGAGGAGAAGGTCGGAGTCGGCTCGGTGATGCCGCGCTCGGTACCGGCCAGCTTGGCGGTGAAGCCTGACAGGAAGTGGTACTTGGTCTGCTCCTTGGTCAGCTTGGCGACCGGCGGCAGCACACCGAAGGCGTCGGCGGTCAGGAAGATCACCTTGGTAGCGTGACCCGCCTTGGAGACCGGCTTGACGATGTTTTCGATGTGATAGATGGGGTAGGAGACACGGGTGTTCTCGGTACGGGAGCCATCGTCGAAGTCGATGGTGCCGTCGGCGGCCACGGTCACATTCTCCAGCAGCGCATCGCGGCGGATGGCGTGGTAGATGTCCGGCTCGGCCTCTTCGGAGAGCTTGATGGTCTTGGCGTAGCAGCCCCCTTCGAAGTTGAACACACCGTGGTCGTCCCAGCCGTGCTCGTCGTCACCAATCAGCTGGCGCTTGGGATCGGTGGAGAGGGTGGTCTTGCCGGTGCCGGAGAGGCCGAAGAAGATGGCCACATCGCCGTCCTGACCCACGTTGGCGGAGCAGTGCATGGAGGCGATGCCGCGCAGGGGCAGGAAGTAGTTCATCATGGAGAACATGCCCTTCTTCATCTCGCCACCGTACCAGGTGCCGCCGATGAGTTGCATCTTCTCGGTCATGTTGAAGGCGACGAAGTTCTCGGAGTTGAGGCCCTGTTCTTTCCAGTTCGGGTTGGTGCATTTGGCACCGTTCATCACCACGAAGTCCGGCTTGAAGGTCTTGAGCTCTTCTTCGCTCGGGCGGATGAACATGTTCTTCACGAAGTGTGCCTGCCAGGCCACCTCGGTGATGATGCGTACGGCCAGGCGGGTGTCCGGGTTGGCGCCGCAGAAGCCGTCGACCACGAACAGGCGCTTGCCGGAGAGCTGCTTGGTTACCAGGGATTTCAGATGTGACCACACTTCCGGGGTGATGGCCTTGTTATCGTTCTTGCCTTGGTCAGACCACCACACAGTATCCTGGGTGGTTGCGTCTTTGACGATATATTTATCTTTCGGGGAGCGGCCGGTGAAGATACCGGTGTTGACGTTGACGGCGCCCAGCTCGGTCACTACGCCGCGCTCGAATCCTTCCAGGTCGGGGCGAGTCTCTTCCTCGAACAGCTGCTCGTAAGAGGGGTTGCGTACAATTTCCTGGCTGTTTTTGATGCCGTACTGGTCCAGACCTAATTGTTGGGCCAGGGTGGGTTCTGCCACGATTGTCATTGTATTCTCCTGGGGTCAGAGGTTGTAGGGTTCTATCTGGCGTCCATCCTATCACTTAGGTGGTAGAGTTTAGCGATCGCCATCAAACTTTATAAAATAGGGTATTTTTTTGTTATTAAAGTTAAAGGCGGGTTTTGCCCGCCTTTAATTAGTGTAACTTGTTTGCATCATTGCCGGGAGCCCTGCTGAACAGGGTTTCGACGTCGATCCCATTAAATTGGTACTGGGCGCCGCAGTAATCACAGTGCATGTCGATCTTGCCGAGCTCTTGCACCATATCCATCACCTCTTCCTTCTCGATCTGCAGCAGGGCCCCTTCGCAACGCTCGCGGGAGCAGGTGCATCGGAACTCGACCGCCTGCGGATCGAATACCCGTACCTTGTCCTGGTGGTAGAGGCGGTAGAGGATCTCTTCCGCTTCCAGACCAAACAGCTCTTCATCCTTGATGGTGCTGGTGAGCTGGGTCAGGTGGTCGAAGTCATTGCTGTGATCCTCGCTCTGGGCGGGCAGCTCCTGCAGCATGATGCCGGCCGCGCGCGGAGCTCCTTCATGGTAACCGGTGCGGATCCACAGCTTGGTCGCCAGCTGTTCGGACTGGGCGAAGTAGTGCTCTAGGCAACCGGCCAGGGTGTCGGCGTCCAGCGCAATGATGCCCTGATAGCGCTCGCCCTGCTCCGGGGTGATGGTGATGACCAGCTGGCCGTTGCCGATCAGGCTCTGCAGCTTGTCGTCGTTCGGCAGCTCGCCCTCGTAGCGGGCCACGCCACGCAACTGCTGGTTGTTGTCGCCGTTGATGACGGCCAGACGGACCGGGCCGTCCCCCTGCAGCTGCACCGTGATGGAGCCTTCGAACTTGAGGGTGGCGGTCAGCAGGCTGGTGGCCACCAGCAGCTCACCCAGCAGCTTTTGTACCTGCACCGGGTAGTTCTGGGCTTCCACCACATGGCGATAGGTGTGATCCAGCTGGACCAGCTCGCCACGTACTTCGTACTCTTCAAACAGATAGCGATACAGCAGATCTTGGTTGCTCATCATGTATTCCTGGGTTGTTCGGTGAGGTAAATCGGTCGGGTTGGCTCCTGCCTTGCGGTGGCCAGCCCGTCGTTAAATGGGTCGGGTCAGTATTGCTTGACCTTGAGCAACTGGCGCCGCTCCTGTTTGTCGGGGCGACGCTCCGGGCTCGGGGCAAACTGGCTGTTGAAACGGCGGGCCTCGCTGTTCTCGGCCCGTTTCTTCAGGCTGTCAGCCGTCTCTTCATAGAGTTGCTGGGCCAGCGGTGCCGACTTGCGCTGCTCGCAGAGGGCCAGCACTCGCACTTCCCGTTCATCCTGGCCCTGCCAGAAGCGGATTAGTGCCCCTACTTCCACATGTTTGCCCGGTTTGCTGCGCTGACCATTGTAGTGCACCTTGCCCCCGTCAATCTGATCCCGCGCCAGCGAGCGGGTCTTGTAGAAGCGTGCCGCCCACAACCACTTGTCGAGACGAACCTCGAGGGTGCTTTCTGCATGTTTGGACATGAACGGGCTCCATAACGGGGAAAAGAGGCGGTCGATTATACCAGAGGCGATGGCCGGGATAGAAACCGGGCGACAGGGGAGCCGGCATCGGCGGGCATCCGTGTCACCATCATGTTGGCAGCCTGCTGATTGAAAAGGAGAAATATTGCCAGACTGGATAAACGTCAGGGCTTGGCGCAACACGGTGTCGAAGGCATAAAAATGCCGCCTGGTGGGGCGGCATCGAGGGGCGGCGGGGCCGGGATCAGAAACGATCCTGTTGCTCTGGCTTGCTGCCCTGCTCTTTTTCGCTGTGTTCGATGGCGGTACGGATGAGATCCACCCCGGCGCGGATGATCAGCACCCCCATGTTGACCAGCTTGACGCAGACCCACATGAAGGCGATCAGCAGGATCAGCTTGAGCACTGTCTGGAACGCCTCCAGGAAGTTCTGTTCCAGATTGGCGGTCAGGCCGCTGGCGCTGCTCATCAGCCAGGTGTAGACCTCGCGCACGAAGGGGATGCGGCTCGGCATCTCCAGCACGTCGAGGGCGGCGGGCAGGGCCTGGAAGATGACGATGCTGCCAAACAGGATCAGGATGACACCGAGGGAGATGCCAAGGAAAAAGCCGAACTGTCTCATTAAGGGCTCCAGCATTTGCTGTGTGACATTGAGGTTAGCCCTCAATAGTAGGGAGTCACTCCTCTGACCGCAATCGTGGCGGCGCAGGAGTGGGGACAAGCCCGGGCTGGCAAGGGGCGACCGGTGCGATGGCATTGCCCGTTTGACGGATTTCTGGGAGGCTTGTCACCCAGCTTGTCTGAGTGACGGATCATGTTGAAAATCCTGTTGTTACTGTTGATTGCCCTGGGGGCCGGCCTGCCGGTTCAGGGGGCCGAATTGCCGCCGCAAACGGCGCCAAGTGCTGCCGTTTGCGCGATTCGGCACCAGAGTGACGTCTTGCTGGTGCAGGATCGCATCTCTTCCCGCTATAGCCTCAGTGGCGGTTATATCGACGAAGGGGAAGCGCCGGCCCGGGCGGCGCTGCGAGAGCTTTATGAAGAGACCGGACTCTCGGGCGAGGTGATTAAACCACTGGGGCGCTGGCAGCGGGCGGAGATCTTCGCCTGCCGCACCCTGGAGCCGATAGTGGCGCAACAAGGCTCGGGGTTTGTCTCCCTCCTGCGGGCCCCGAATCTGGGGGGGGAGATCCTCAACGCCCGTCTGATTGCCATCGATAAGCTGCCCGCCGCAGAGCGCCGCTTTCCGGATCAGCTCGACTGGTTGCAGGGGCGGCTGGACGAGGTGCCCGAGAGCGAGGTGAGCTGGCAAGCGGACTTCGTGGCGCAGGGAAGTAGCCTGCACCGGGCCGATATCCCCCTGATGGTGCGGTTGCAGCAGTGGCTGGGGCCTGATGTATGGTGGCTCTCGGTCAGCAACCTGTTTGGTTCAGGAGGCTTTCAGCTTGCCCTGATACCTTTGCTGCTGCCTCTGCTGGGCTGGCCACGGTTGCGCCAACTGCTGTTTGCCATGCTCTGGCTCGGCCTGCTGGTGCAGGTGGGCAAGGAGAGCATCGGCTGGCCACGTCCCTTCCATTTGTTGCCGGAGCTTGCGGCCAGCAGTGCCCAGGGATTCGGCATGCCGAGCGGCCACACCGCCTCGGCCATGGTGTTCTGGGGGGCGCTGCTCGGCTGGTTGTGGCCGGCGCACCGCTGGCGGGCCACCTTGCTGGCGCTGGTGCTGGCTCTCACCACAGGGTTGGCGCGAGTCTGGCTCGGTGTGCACTTTATCTCGGACGTGGCCGTCGGGCTGCTGCTTGGCGCCCTGGTGCTGGCGATGCGAAGCGCCTGGCGCCATGATGCCCGAGCCACTGGCTGGCTGGTGCTGACCACGTTTGCCTTGGTCAGCGCTGGTTGGGCCCAGTCGACTCATTTGGCCGGGATTGGCGTGGTTGCCCTCGGGCTTTGGCTGGGGGGAACCGCTTCGCTGGCGCGAGGTGGCCATCCTCCCGTGCTGACCGGTGTCGTCACGCTGGCAGGTGGCGCGCTTTTGGGAACCGGCCTGTGGGCCCTGCCGCTGCTTACCAGCAGTTCGCTGGGGATCCTGCTCGGCCAGCTGTCGCTCTTTTTCGGATTGGGGCTCTGGTTGAGCGCCGGTCTCTGGTGGATACTGTCTCTCCTGAATACTGACTCTCTACCCCGGGGAATGGGCCCCGATAAGGGAACGCTATGAATATGAAAAAAGTGGATCTGGCCAAGATAACCCTGGGGGTGCTGTTTATCAGCATCCTCATCATCTCCTGTTTCATGGTGCTGCGCCCCTTTCTGCCCGCGCTGGTGTGGGCCACCATGATCACCATCGCGACCTGGCCGCTGATGCTGATGGTGCAGCGCCTGCTGTGGGGCAAGCGCACGCTGGCGGCGCTGACCATGACGCTGGGATTGTTGCTGATGTTCGTCATCCCGCTGTTCATGACCCTGGCGAACGTGGCGGAGAAGGCGCCCATGCTGATCGAGCTGGGTACCAGTATCAGCCACTCGCCGCCGCCCGAGTTGCTCTGGCTGCAGCAGATCCCGTTGGTAGGCGCCAAACTCTATGACTTCTGGCAGCAGATCCTGGCTAGCGGTGGTCAGGTGCTGTTTGCCAAGCTGGCCCCCTATTTTGGCCAGACCGCCCGTTGGCTCGCCTCCCAGGCCGGCAATCTGGGCCTGCTGTTTGTCCACTTCCTGCTGACCGTGGGGATCTGCGGTGTGCTCTATCACTCGGGGGAAATGGTTGCGACCGGCATCCGCCGCTTTGCCCATCGTCTGGCGGGGGAGCGCGGCGACAATGCCACCGTGCTGGCCTCCCAGGCGATCCGCGCCGTGGCCATGGGGGTGGTGGTGACCGCCATCGTACAATCCTCGGTGGCAGGTCTGGGTCTGTGGATTGCCGGCATTCCCTACACCATGGTGCTGGTGGTGGTGATGTTCATCCTGATCGTCGCCCAGATCGGCCCCTTCCCCGTGTTGTTGGCCTGTATCGGCTATCTCTACTGGAGCGGTGATACCACCTGGGGCACCTTCCTGCTGGTGTGGTCGCTGATTGCGGGGACCATGGACAACTTCCTGCGCCCCTTCCTTATCAAGCGCGGTGCCGACCTGCCCCTCATCCTCATTCTGGTGGGGGTTATCGGCGGCTTGCTGACCATGGGGATCATCGGTCTCTTTATCGGCCCCGTGGTGTTGGCGGTGGGTTACACCCTGCTGGATGCCTGGATAAAGGAAGGAGATCACCTGCCAGAGTCGACCGCCGTCGCTGCACCGCCCAAGGCTGAGTGACGATTCAGCCATAAATAGCTGATGCATAGAGCCGCCCAATGGGCGGCTATTTTGTTTATTACCGTCCCATGCAGGTTCGATTAGCGAAGCGTAATCGGATGATCGAGATGCCGTTGCCCCGGTGTTTCCGTGAGTCAACGGCATCTGTCAGAGGGGAAATACGGGTGGTCGTTATCGCGGGATAATCGATTTACGCGAATGTCCGATTACGCCTGACGGCTAATCGAATCTACGGGCTGGAAACGCCACGCGTTGATAGTCTCTCTTGAGGCGTTTGCTATGCGAAATTTTTTCCCTTGAGTACCGACCTTACTAACTCACCGATAGGAGTGATGTACAGGCTTGCACCACCACTTGTTACGTACTTTCTATAACTTTTGTAATCATCACTATCTTCAACAACCACAGGCTCAAAATAGACATCGACTAAGCCTGTGTTAATAAATGTATTTTCAGAGTCAAAGTCAATTAGCTGTGAAGATTTATTCGCAAACTCAAGGAAATCGCCGATAAACATATTGTCGATAATTCGACTGATTTTTAGGAATTGATTATATGTAATTTCTCCGACAAGAAACTCCGCGAAGAAAATTGCAATAATTTTACTCGTGTAGTGGTCTTCTGCTTTCTCTATGATATAGATAAGCTTCTCTCCAACATTTACTTTGAAGTCATTCGAATTATCAATTGAATCGATCATATGTCGACGTTGTTCTATCGGAATGTCAGACAACTCAGAAAGGAAAGCAACAAGCTTTTTGGTAAACAGAGCATCTCGTACGCTACCAATTGCATTGATGCCAGCAAGAATGCTAGAAAGAATCGGGATGTCTCTCAAAACACCATTATCTAAAATTGCATCTATGCCTACTTCACCAAGATTTACTGCCAAATCACTTAGATTGTCTTTTTTAAGAGAGTCTTCTAAAGACTGTGAAAGCTTCATTTTTTCCGTTCTCAATAATTACACATAACGTTTGGTTGAGGGGCTGGCTTAAGCCCGTCCCAATGATCGAGCGATTTGGACCAGTTGTTATGCCCCGGCACGCAATTTTGTATATAACGAAACTGCCTTATTGAGTAGCTTCATGTATGGAACTGAGCCAGAAATTACTTCCTTAGCTTCCTTGTACGAAGCAAGAGCCTCATGGAAATCTTTCTTCTGCTCTGTCATGGACAAGGAAAAAAACATTGCGCCAGTAGAAGTTGCGCGGGGTGTTTCGGGTGGTATTTTTTCGTTCTTTGATTGTAAATCGTCCATAATGACCTGCTGCATTTCACTATGCATAGTGATTTTTAACAGCTGAGTTATTGAGTAAATCTCTTGATAAATTAGCTCTCCAAAGGCGATTACTTCTTCTGGTGTAGGTATATATCCTTGATGGATTACTTTATTTCTCAGTTCCGGGATTTTTTTGCTAAGCGTATAGCTGCTGCCAAAGGTTATGAGGTGGAGGAAAAGGAAACCTCCAATTTGGCGTTCTGACTGTTTGGAAACTTGCTTGAATGTTTCTTCAAGGGCCTGCTTAGTGATTGAGTTCTTTTTGCAAAAGACATTGATAGAGAACTCAAAGAATCTTTCATAGGCCGCCGAGAGACTTGATGCTGCCTCGATCGTGTAGCCTTCAAGAAGTGCGTTTGCAGCTGACTCAAGTAGAATTTCGAATTTCTGGCTTTGTAGCAGGACTGCGGATTTATGCCCTCTGGAGCACTCTATATAAGCCACAGCTCCTTCGTAGTAATCTGCAATTATCGGCTCAAATGACGGGTGCCCTAGTTCCTTTTGGCATTCTATGCACGGTGCGAAGATTTTCATGTGGCACTTTCCCTAGAGGTATAGCAATGATTAGATGGACGGCGGTTCTAATCCGTTAATAGAGCCTTCCATATAACTCCGGATCGCCCTGAGCTCCGCCACGAAAAATGCATTTTAAATAACAACATTACCGGCCTGCCTCTGATGCTGAGCGTATTCGCCGCGCATCCTCTTTTGGCTCTACTTTTGGCCATCGGGCAAAAATACACTTCTGGAGCCCCCATGGAAAGCGCCACCGAGTCTCAGCCTCTGAATAACTCGGGAGTGTGATCGCGGTGACACGCCATATGGCGTAGTGGCCAAGATACAGGGCGGCTGGTCAGGGGCTTGTGGTTAACAAAAATGGGCATGGTGAGATAACCCGGGGCGTGGCAACGCCCTAGGTTATCGGTCGTTAGGGGGGTCAGGCGGGCTGGTGCAGGGTGATGCAGCGAATACCACCACCAGCGGCAACCTTTTCGCCAAATTCTGGGGTGAACCCGACCGGGAGGAGGGCGGGGTTGTCACCCTCTGAGACAGGTCACTGAATCTGGCCGGCAAGGGTGGTTAAATGGGTGTTCGTCTCTTTGCCGGATCTTGTCGTGACCATCTTGTCCGCCTCCATGCCGCCAGCCCGGGCCTGGCCTGACTATCTGCAGGCCTCCTGGCTGCGTTGCGCCCACCAGACCAGCGCGACACTCTGGCACCCGCCTCACTGCGCCAGGGGGCAAACTTTGCAAAGCCTGCGTCAGCGCAAGCGGGAGCTGCTCACCACCGGCGAAATGGCCCTCGAAGATCTCTACGAATTTATGGAAGGACGCCCCTGTGCCTTGCTGCTCACCGACGAGAGCGGCTGCCTGCTGGCCCGCACCGGCCACGGCGAGACCCTGAAGGCGCTCGATGCGCTGGGTTTTGGCCCCGGCGCCTTCTTCAGCGAGGGGCGCATCGGCACCAATGCCATCAATCTGGCAGCGCTGGAGGGGATGCCGCTCTGCGTCAGCGGCTCCCAGCATTTCAACCACACCCTGCATCCCTGGCACTGCTGCGCCAGCCCGGTTTACAACAGCAATGGCCGCCAGGTCGCCATCGTTGCCCTGATCTGCAAGGTGGAGGCGGCGACGGCGGGGGATCTGGCGCTCACCGTCAGCGCTGGCCGCGAACTGGCCCATCTGCTGCAGGCGGAGCGCCTGATGCAGGAGTCCCAGCACCATCTGAGCGAGCTTTACGCCCTGCTTGATGGCATGGATGACGGCGTGCTGGCCTGGGATCCCCAGGGCCGGCTGCGCTACCTCAACGCCCTGGCGGCCAGGCGACTGCGGCTCGAGCCGGATCTCTGCCTCGGCCAGCCGCTGGAGCTGCACCTGCTGCTGCCCCAGCGACTGCAACTCGCCATCAAGGGGCAGATGCCGCTCAGCCACGTGGAGGTGACGTTGGAGCGCACGGGCACAGGGGAGTTCATCAGTGCGCTGGTGAGCCTCAAGCCGTTGCCCGGGCCGGATGGGGTCAGCTTTATCGTCCTGCTCCATCCGGTCGACAGGCTGCGCGCCATCCATCAGTTGCGCCAGACGGTGCCCGAGCTCTCGGCGCTGGTGGGGGAGTCGAGTGCCATGCGCAAGCTGCTGCGCTACGCCCGTCAGGCGGCTCAGGGGCAGGGGCCAGTCCTGCTGCGCGGCGAGGAGGAGGTGGGCAAGGCCCAGCTGGCCGAGGCCATCCATTTCGGCAGCGATCGGGCCGCCGGTCCCCTCGTCACCCTCAATTGTCAGGCATTGCCGAGCGAGCGGATGGCGCTGGAGCTGATGGGCTCCGACGAGGCGGGGCAGGAGCGGGCCGGCAAGTTCGAGCTGGCCCACGGCGGCACGCTAGTGCTGGAACAGATCGAGTTTCTGCCAGCCCCCATGCAGGCAGCCCTGCTGCAGCTGCTCAAGACAGGTCGCATCCAGCGTTTCGACTCGGCTCGTGTGTTGCCGCTCAAGGTGCGGATCATCGCCACCAGCAGCGCCCCGCTGGAGCAGAAGGTGCAGGAGGGGAGTTTCGGCCGTCAGTTGCTCTATGCCCTGCAGGCGTGCGAGCTCTGGTTGCCGAGCCTGCGCGAGCGCACGGCGGATCTGCCCGGGCTTATCAGCCAGCAGCTGGCGGCGCAGGGGCGTGAGCCGGTGCGCCACTTCAGCCCGGCGGCCCTCGACTGTCTGCTGGCCTATTCCTGGCCCGGCAATCTGGGGGAGCTGCGCAGCGCCATCGAGCATGCCCTGCTCCACTCGAGCCAGGGGCAGATCCCGCCGGAGGCGCTGCCGGCCGCCATTCGTCATGGTTATCGGCTGGTTGAAGACGAGGTGGTAGGGCAGCCGCTGCTCACCCTGGCCGAGCTGGAGCGCCAGGCCATCCTGCGCACCGCTCACGCCTGCAAGGGGCAGGTCAGTCTGATGGCCAGGCAGCTTGGCATAGGCCGCACCACCCTCTGGCGGCGGCTGAAAACCCTGGGTATCGATCCCGCCGACTACCACGGGTAACGGCTGTGCATTGGTCTGTGCCACCGGAAAGTCGCAAAACAACAAGGCCCCGCAATGGCGGGGCCTCTTCATATGGCCAGCGTGTCGTTACAGCCCCAGTTGGTGGGCGGTGACGATGGCCGCCAGCACATCTTCCGCAGTGACCTTGAACGGCATGTTGTGGATGGTCTCGCCCTCGGCGGTGGAGGCCCTGGCCACCTCCATCAGGCGTGCCATATCCAGCTCCTTGACCCCCATCATATGCAGGTTGGTCGGCAGGCCCACGGAGCGGCAGAAACCCAGCACCGTCTCGATCTCCGCCATGGGGGCATTCTCCAGTACCAGTTGCACCAGAGTACCGAACGCCACCTTCTCGCCGTGGTAGAGGTGATGGCACTCATCAAGCTGGGTCAGGCCGTTGTGGATGGCGTGGGCGGCGGCGAGACCACTGCTCTCGAAGCCGATGCCGCTGAGATAAGTGTTGGCCTCTATGATGTTCTCCACCGCTCTGGTGCAGAGCCCCTGCTCCACCGCCAGCTTGGCCTTGTAACCATCGGCCAGCAGGGTCTGGTAGCAGAGCTCGGCGATGGCCTGGGCCGCCAGGGTGGAGGCGCCACCGGCCATGGTTTGGCAGCCGGAGACCTTGTTGGCGCGCGCCTCGAAGTAGGTGGAGAGCGCATCCCCCATGCCGGAGACCAACAGCCGCACCGGCGCGCGGGAGACGACACCTGTATCCATGATGACCATGTCGGGGTTGGTCGGGATCATCAGGTATTCGCTGAACTGCCCCTGTGGGGTGTAGATGACAGCCAGCGCGCTGGTGGGGGCATCGGTGGAGGCGATGGTCGGCACTATGACCACTGGCAGTTTCTGGTAGAAGGCGACAGCCTTGGCGGTATCGAGCGTCTTACCGCCGCCGATGCCGATGATGACGTCAAAGGGCGTCTGGTTGCAGCGGGCCAGCAGCCGGTCGATCTCGGGGCGGGAGCACTCGCCGTTGAAGCAGTCGAACTCGGGCTGGATCCCGGCCCCGTGGCAGCTGGTGGCGACCGTGTCACCCACCAGTCTGGTGACGAAGGCATCGGCCAGGATCAACGGCCTGCTGCCGAGCGCCTTGACGTAGTTGCCGAGATTGGCGAGGGCCCCGTTGCCTTGTACGTATTTGCTAGGGCTGATGATGATGCGATCCATTTTCTATCCCTCTTTCTGTGAGAATCGGGGCGAAGTGTCCGGGGATAGCCCCGGAGCACCTCGTCTTGAAAAGGCGCCAAATGTGCGGCAAATCGGGCCGATACGGCGCCTGAAACAGCAGACTGGTGAGCGGCTGTCAGTCGCCGAAACGCTCATCGGCAAGCTGCCGGAAGCAGGCCAGTGCGGCCTCGGCATCCTCTCCGCGGGCCAGCAGGGTCAGGCGATCCCCCTGGCGCACGTCGAGCATGGCGAGCCGGGTCAGGCTGCGGGGATTGGCCTCTTTCTCCCCCTTTTGCAGTTTCAACTCGGCGGTGAAGGGCTTGAGGCTGGCTACCAGACGGGCGGCGGGGCGCACGTGCAGACCGTGGGCATTCTCCACCACCACTTCGCAGCGCAGCCAGCCCTGCTCGGCTGCCGGGGTTGGGTCGGTAGTGTCTTGGGGCGCGCTGGTCGGCAGCATGGCCTGTTTCGGGCCCAGGGCCCCCAGTGCCTCGGCGGCCACCTCGTCCAGGCTGAGGCCGGAGCCGGCTGCCACCACGGCGGCCAGGGTGCCCTCGACCAGCGGGGCAGGGCAGAGTCGCACCCGGGCGCCCAGCTCGGGAGGCAGCAGCTCGAGGGCGGTCTCGGCGCTCAAGAGAGCGCTGCCAAGATCCATCAGCACCAGCACGCCACTGCCGTCATCCGCTTCTTCGATCGCACTCATCACGGCGATGGCATCGGTGCCGATGGGGTGGTCGGGGTCATTGACCCCGGCCGCCAGCCGCAACCGGGCCGGGCTACCCAGCTGACCGGCCAGTTCCTGCAGACCGGCCGCCAGGGTGGCGCTGTGAGAGACAACTACGATTCCTATCATGTTTACAACCTCGCTCTGTCACGTAGGGCGGTCAACAGCAACAGGGTCGAGGTGGCCCCGGCATCCTGATGGCCGATACTGCGCTCGCCGAGATAACTGGCGCGCCCCTTGCGGGCCTGCATCTGTATGGTGGCCTCGGTGCCGGCAGTGGCGGCTGCCACCGCCTTGTCCAGCGCCTCGGGCAGCGGCAGACCCTGTTGCTCGGCCTGTTGCAGTGCAGCCAGGGCGGGCCACCAGGCGTCGCACATGGTCTTGTCGCCCGGCTCGGCGCGACCGCGGGAGACGATCCCCTCCACCCCGTCGCTCAACATCTTGCAAAGCTGGTTCAGGTTCAGGCTCTGGCAGGCATCGCTGCTGGCAGCGGCACGGATGAAGAAGGTGCCGTAGAGGGGGCCGCTGGCGCCCCCCACGGAGGAGAGCAGGGTCATGCCGGTGGTTTTCAGCACCTGGCCGATGTCCTTGTCCGCCACTGCTGGCAGCTTTTCGGCCACCTTGGCAAAGCCGCGCTGCATGTTGAGGCCGTGATCCCCATCGCCGATGTCGGTATCAAGCGCGGTGAGATAGTCACGCTGATCGGTGAATATGTGCTCGCAGTCGAGCAGCCAGTTGACGATTTGATGCTTGCTTAACATGGAGATTCCTTAGCAGCCGCGACGCAGGGCGGGGGTGTTAACGGGGGCATCCCACAGGGTCATCAGCTCGTCATCCACCTTGAGCAGGGTGATGGAGATGCCGGTCATGTCGAGAGAGGTGCAGTAGGGACCGATGAGGTTGCGCACCAGATGAATGCCCGCTTCTTCACACAGGGTGGCGAGCCGGCCATAGACGCCGTAGAGCTCGGAGATGGGGGTTCCCCCCAGGCTGTTGACCAGCGCGATGACCCGGTCGCCCTTGTTGAGCGGCTCGATAAAGGTGTGCTCCTCCTGCCAGCTGCCACTGGCGCGATCCCAGTGACGCAGGGTACGGCCATAGGGGAGGTTGTCAGTCAGCTCCTTGAACATGTCATCCACCAGGGCGTTGAGGTCGGTGAAGGGGCGGCGCTCGATGCCCGGCTCGCCATGGATGCCGACGCCGAATTCCACCTCGTTGTCTGCCAGGGTGAAGGAGGGCTTGCCGGCGGCCGGCACTGTGCAGGCGTGCATGGCCACCCCAATAGTGCGGCTCTGATTGTTGACGCGGTGGGCCAGTACCTCGCAGCGCGCCAGGTCATAGCCCGCCTCGGCGGCGGCACCTACCAGTTTTTCACACAGCACTGTGGTGGCGACGCCGCGACGGCCTGCGGTGTAGAGACTGTCTTTGACCGCTACGTCGTCATCGATGAGGGCGAAGCCCACCTTGACCCCGTCACCGTGCAGTAGTTCGACAGCGGTCTCGAAGTTGAGTACATCGCCGGTGTAGTTCTTCACCAGAAACAGCACGCCGGCACCACCGTCGACCGCCTGGCCACACTCGTACATCTGATCCGGGGTAGGAGAGGTAAAGATCTCGCCGGGACAGGCACCATCCAGCATGCCCTTGCCCACCAGACCGCCGTGCATCGGCTCGTGGCCGCTGCCACCGCCGGAGACCAGCGCCACCTTGCCTTGTACGGGGGCATCGGCGCGGGTGATGTAGTGGGGTTCGATACGGACCTTGAGCTCGGGATGGGCGGCAGCCATCCCCATCAGTTGTTCACGGACCACGGCATCGACGGCATTGATCAGTTTCTTCATGGCTCACTCCTTGGCTTGCCACCGCATGGT
This sequence comes from Aeromonas sp. S18(2024), assembly GCF_041402525.1. Classification (NCBI taxonomy): domain Bacteria; kingdom Pseudomonadati; phylum Pseudomonadota; class Gammaproteobacteria; order Aeromonadales; family Aeromonadaceae; genus Aeromonas; species Aeromonas sp. S18(2024). The sequence goes on from NZ_JBGLQV010000012.1 coordinate 121,420, forward strand.
GGGCAAATGGTTGGTAGAGCCAGTCTAGCGAGAGAAAGCGGGAGAAAAATGACGGCCGTTCCGGTTCGGATCTGAAACAGCCTGAGGGCGCTGGTTGTTCCAAACTGAAACGCCGACGGTTGGAATGAAGGGGAAATGTTAGCCGGGTCACAACCACGAAAAAGGGCCCCGCAGGGCCCTTCTCTATAACCGTAGGTATTAGATGGCCCAGCCACCGGCGTAGAAGATCACCAGCGCCACGGCGATGATGACGGTGCCGATGTTGAGCTTTTTCCACTCGGCGGCAAACAGGCGGCCGATCACCAGCGCCACGAAGCCCAGCATGATGCCGGTGACTATGTTGCAGGTCAGCACGATGAAGACGGCGCACAGCATGCCGGAGAGAGCATCGACCGAATCGCTGAAGTCCAGCTTGGTGACGTTGCCCAGCATCAGCAGACCCACGTACATCAGGGCCGGTGCGGTGGCGTAGGCCGGTACCAGATAGCTCAGCGGAGAGAGGAAGATCATCAGCAGGAACAGCACGCCAACCAGGGTGGCAGTCAGACCCGTCTTGCCACCGGCGGCAGTACCTGCGGCCGATTCAATGTAGACCGCGGCCGGTGCACCACCGACGGCGCCGGCCACCATGCTGCTGACGGAGTCGGCGGTCAGGGCCTTGCCGCCACTGATGATGTGGCCACGCTCGTTGATAAGGCCGGCCTGGCCAGCTACGGCACGGATGGTGCCGGTGGCGTCAAATACGGCTGTCATCACCAGTGCCAGCACGGTGGGGATGACCACCGGGTTGAGGGCGCCCAGCAGATCCATGCTGCCTACCAGAGAGCCTCTCTCGCCGGTCAGGCTCGGCATGGCGAAGAAGCCCTGCCAGGTCACTTTCGGGTCGAATATGAGGCCGAGGATAGAGATGGCGATGATCACCATCAGGATGCCGCCCGGCACCTTGCGGCGCTCCAGGCCGAAGATGGCGGCCAGACCCAGCACCGTCATGATGACGGGGAAGGCGGTCACTTCACCGAGCTGGACCGGCAAACCGGCCCCTTCGTTCTTGATCACCATGCCGACGCCGTTGGTGGCGATCAGCAGCAGGAACAGGCCGATCCCGATGCCGGTACCATGGGCGATGCCGGAGGGGAGGTTGTCCAGGATCCACTGACGCACGCCGGTGACGCTGATCAGAGTGAACAGCACACCCATCAGGAAGATGGCGCCGAGGGCGACCGGGATGCTCAGCCCTTGCCCCAGCACCAGGCTGAAGGCAGTAAAGGCGGTGAGGGAGATGGCACAACCGATGGCCATGGGCAGCTTGGCCCACAGACCCATCAGCAGGGAGCCGAAGGCGGCGATCAAGCAGGTAGCCACGAAGACGGGACCCTGCTCGAAGCCGGCAGCACCCAGCATATTCGGCACCACTATGATGCTGTAGACCATGGCCAGGAAGGTGGTCAGCCCCGCAACCAGCTCCTGACGCACGCTACTGCCGCGCGCAGAAATGGAAAAATAAGAGTCCAGAAAGCCGCCGTTCCCTGATTGGGCGGCCATATCTTGCTTTGCCATAACTAATCCTGAAAGTGTGAAGGAAATCGTTTGCGTTAGTGGCGCGCAAAATAGCAAGAAATCGCGACAAAAGCAGCGGATAACCCGAAATTTTCGTCAAGATCTCCACATAAGGAGCCATTCGGGATTTTTTTCGAGCCAAAGCGACTCGAGCAGGAGAGGCATGTGTGATGCCGGTTGTCTGGTGGGAAGTTAAAGGAGTGACATATGGATAACAAAAAAACCCGCCAAGGCGGGTTTTTTCAATGCTTGCAGTGTACTCAGCCAATGGCATGAGTCATCGCCAGACGGTTTGACCTGAATTACAGGGCAACGACGTTGGCAGCTGCCGGGCCTTTCTGGCCTTGTTCGATGGTGAACTCTACGCGCTGACCTTCTTCCAGGGTTTTGAAACCGTTGGACTGGATGGCGGAGAAGTGAACGAACACGTCCTTGCTGCCGTCAACCGGGGAGATGAAACCAAAACCTTTCTCGGCGTTGAAGAACTTAACAGTACCAGTCACTTTGTTAGACATAATAATTTCTCTTTAAATAGTGTTTGAAATGCCATTACGGCAGTCGGTGATTATTCGTCAGCAATACGTATGGGGAGCACTAAAGAAGGAGAATTATTTGACAGGAATTATAAAGATAATGCCTATTGTAATCACTGCTTTACTAAAATGTCTGCCTAACATAAACAGGTCTGAACTGCCGAACCATCGTGAAGGATTAGAACACTCTCCCATTTCTAAAGCAAACTTTATCTTGAAATCGCACATATGTAACAGCAAGTTTTCCTTGGTTGCGTCACAAAGATGATATTTTTCAATCGCATAGAGACAATGGATAATGTTCTTGCATTTTCGAGAAATGCCATCACATCTCATTTTTCCTGTCAAAGGGAGTGGCGGATCATTTGCGCAGAAATGAAGTGGAAGGGCGAACAGGCGGGAGCAAGGCAGTGAGAAACCCAGCTCCGCCTGATAGGACCATCAGCAGGGGGTTGCCGCGAGAGCCCCGCTCTGTTCATCAGGTTCGACGTGGATCAACACGATGGCGTGCGGCAGCTGCTGCATGATGGCCTCCTCTACCCGGTCACAGATGGTGTGGGCTTCGCCGATGCTCATGGTGGTCGGCAGGGTGAGGTGAAAATCGATATGGCGACGACGACCCGCTCGGCGGCTGCGCAGATCGTGAAAATCGGCACCCGGTGGGCAGCAGTCGGTGATGATGCGGCTGGTCATCGCCAGTTCCTCGGGACTCATGCTGCGATCGATCAGGGGGTGAAAGGCTTCCATCAGCATGGCGATGGCTTCCTTGACGATAAACAGCGCGACACCGATGGCCACCAGGGGATCCAGGATGGCAAGAGAGTAGCCAAACAGGCTGGCCAGCCAGATACCGCCAAGCCCGGCAGCCACGCCGGCAGAGGTGAGTACGTCGGCCTTGAGATGAAGGGCATCGGCAGCCAGGGCGACGGACTCCTCTTCTCTGGCCACCTTGTAGAGGTATGCCGAAACGACACTGTTGACCAGAGCCGAGAGCACCATCACCAGCACACCCCAGCCGATGCTCTCTATGGGGGAGGGGTTGAGCAGCTTGCCGATGGCTTCAACCATGATCCAGCCTGCGGCCGGCAGGATCAGCAGCGCTTCAATGACGCCGGAGACATTTTCAATCTTGTCATGACCATAGGGGTGGTGCTCGTCGGGGGGCAGATCCGATTTCTTCACCGCAAACAGGGCGATCAGGGCGGCGACCAGATCCATGGCCGAGTGAATGGCTTCCGAGATGATGCTGACCGACCCGCTGATGAGACCGGCCACCAGCTTCATGATGATCAGGCTGATATTGGAACAGACGGAGACCAGGGCTGCGCGAGATTTTCGGGACATGATTCGGGTTCCTGACTCAATAACGGCATTTGCAAAGTGGTGCATTATATATTTCAGCCACCAAATAACCCGTGCCACTTTGTAATATTATGTTTCCGGTGATAGTGAGAATGCTTATTAAAATATTGTTCTTTGCAGTCACATATATTTCATCTGGCAAATGCATATAAATTATTTGGCGGTGTCATATCAAAATGACGATCGTTAATCGCGTTTTTTTATTGCCAGAACAGATCGATCGGAAAATTGTCGCAGCGGCAAGTTTGCGCGGAAACCGGGCTGGATCCCGGGGCATGGCGGGGGTATGCTGGCTCTGGTGATGGCCTTGCGCCATCGCACCAAGCGTACTGATGTTGATGATTCGGATGACATGCTGGCGCCCTCACGGGACCAACTGTCTGGGTAACATTTTTGGAGTTTGATGATGAGTAACAAAGAACATCACAACGGCAAAGATGCCAAGAAAAAACCGCAGATGTCACTGAAGGAAAAACGCGAAGCCAAGCGGCAAAAAGCCGAGCTGAAAAATGGCAGCGCAATGAAGTAACGCTCCTCTTGCTGTTGTTCCTCCGGAGCCAGTACAAAGCCAGCCTGTGATGGGCTGGCTTTTATGTTTGTGCGTCAGGGCGTGGCGCCGTATGTCTCGAATACTTTCAGATAGCGACCATCCTGCTTCATGGCGGCGAGCTGGCGGTCAAACAATTCCCGTGTGTCGGGTGAGCGAAACGCAAAGTGATAGATGGTGGGAGGGAACAGATCCGCCTGATTGATCTGGGCTCGTTGATAGCGTTCGCCGGAATGAGGATGGGTGATCAGCTGGTCCAGATAGTAGTAGAACACCCGTTCTTCCAGCACGATGGCATCGACTCTGCCACGCAGCAGCTGGTGTACCTGGCCTTGCTGCTTGGCAACCTCTTCATAGCGGGGATTCTGGCTGACCATGGTGGCAAAGTGTTCTCCCAGGATGACTTTTGCGCGCTGAAAAGAGGTGACTCTCAGGTGTCGCAGCTCATCCAGGGTGGTGACGGGGTGGTCGTACAGGGTAAAAACCCGGTTATGAAAGGTGATGACAGGCTGGGTCAGGAAGCGGCTATCCATCATGCCGGGTCTGACGTTGATGATGGCATCCAGTTTGCCGGACTTGAACATGCGAAAGGTGCGCTCCAGCGGCAGAAATTCGAACTGAAGCTGGTATTGGGTGCCGGTAAAGGCTTGCGTCAGCAGATCCAGTTCTATGCCACGCTTTTCCCCTTCGATGACATAGGGAGGGATGGCAAAACTGACTCCGACCCTGAGAGGTTTTGCCAGCAGGCATCCGGGGGCTAGGGCGATCAGCAACAGCAGGACATGGACAATCAGCTTCATCGCACCTCGTACGAACGATCCTGTCGATACATCAATCTGGTTGGAGTGCCTTAAACAGGCAAAGTTCTGCTTACTGGCAGCTCAAAAAAGCCCTGGCTAGGCAGGGCTTTTGCATTGCTTCATTTTAGAACGGAATATCGTCGTCGAAATCCATCGGCGGCTCGTTATAGACCGGCGGAGCTGACTGGGGCTGCTGAGCCGGACGGCCGTAACCACCCTGCTGCTGCATGTTCTGCTGCGGAGCGGGACGCTGTTGATTCATCGGCTGCTGCATGGCCTGCTGCGGCTGGCCCCAGCCACCCTGGTTCTGGCCACCCATGCCCTGACCGGCGCCTTGCGGACGGCCACCCAGCATCTGCATCACGCCGCTGAAGCTGTCGACCAGCACTTCGGTGGTATAGCGTTCCTGGCCGCTCTGGTCCTGCCATTTGCGGGTTTGCAGCTTGCCTTCCACATAGACCTGGGAACCCTTTTTCAGGTATTCGCCGGCGACCTCGGCCAGCTTGCCCATGAAGACGACACGGTGCCATTCGGTGCGCTCTTTCTGCTCGCCGGTTTGCTTGTCGCGCCAGGTTTCAGAGGTGGCCAGGGTAATGTTGGTCACAGCACCGCCACTCGGCATGTAGCGTACTTCCGGGTCTTGCCCGAGGTTACCGATCAGAATGACTTTATTGATGCCTCGACTGGCCATAATCTCTCTTCCACCTTTATATTCCGGCCAGGCAGCAAGCCTGGGCCAACCAAATGAGTTCCGCGATTTTTATCTGTGCCATGCTGTTATCGCATTGAACAACATGGTTTTCTATAACCCTTGTAGCAGTCAGGCTGATGATCGCTGATTACCTGGCACAGGTTTAGCGCACAATAGTAACAGCTGATGCGCCCCTGCGCATCCTCCAGCGAGCGTACTCGCAGGTCAGGCGGCGGGTGAAGGGTCTCTGTTGACAACCCGCTCCGGCGTGGCCGCTTATCGTCAAAAAGGATAACCGCGATAGATAATGCCTGTCTATTCATCCAGTAGTCTCTGTGCCATACTGGCTCGCTCTGGTCTGTGTATCGAGCGTGCAACAAGATGGAAAAGATCGTGGTCCGGGGTGCCCGCACCCACAACCTCAAGAACATCAACCTGACCCTGCCCCGCGACAAGCTGATCGTGGTCACCGGCCTCTCCGGCTCGGGCAAATCCTCCCTGGCATTCGATACCCTCTATGCCGAGGGGCAGCGCCGCTATGTGGAGTCGCTCTCCGCCTATGCCCGCCAGTTCCTCTCCCTGATGGAGAAGCCGGACGTGGACCACATCGAGGGGCTCTCCCCGGCCATCTCCATCGAACAGAAGTCCACTTCCCACAACCCGCGCTCCACGGTCGGCACCATCACCGAAATTTACGACTACCTGCGTCTGCTGTTTGCCCGGGTCGGCGAGCCGCGCTGCCCGACCCACGGCATCCCGCTCACCGCCCAGACCATCAGCCAGATGGTGGACCAGGTGCTGGCCCAGCCGGAGGGGAGCAAACTGATGCTGCTGGCCCCCGTGGTGCGCAACCGCAAGGGGGAGCACGTCAAGCTGCTGGAGAACCTGGCGGCCCAGGGTTATATCCGTGCCCGCATCGACGGGGAGGTGTGCGATCTCTCCGATCCCCCGACCCTGGAGCTGCAAAAGAAGCACACCATCGAGGTGGTGGTGGACCGCTTCAAGGTGCGTGACGATCTGCAGCAACGCCTCGCCGAGTCGTTCGAGACGGCGCTGACTCTCTCCGGCGGCATCGTCCTGGTGGCGCCCATGGACGGGGAGGAGGGGGAGACCCTGACTTTCTCGGCCAACTTCGCCTGCCCCGAGTGTGGCCACTCGGTCTCGGAGCTGGAGCCGCGGATCTTCTCCTTCAATAACCCGGCCGGCGCTTGCCCCACCTGCGACGGTCTCGGGGTGCAGCAGTACTTCGATCCGGACAAGGTGATCCACGATCCGGGCCAGAGCCTGGCCGGTGGCGCCATCCGCGGTTGGGACAAGCGCAGCTTCTACTACTTCCAGATGCTCAAATCCCTGGCCGAGCATTACGACTTCGATCTGGAGGCGCCCTGGGAGGATCTGCCGCCCAAGGTGCAGGAGGTGATCCTGCGCGGCTCCGGGCGCGGCGACGTGGAGTTTCGCTACATGAACGACCGCGGCGATGTGGTGGTGCGCAAGCACCCGTTCGAGGGGATCCTGCACAACATGGAGCGCCGCTACCGGGAGACCGAGTCCAACGCAGTGCGTGAAGAGCTCTCCAAATACATCGCCAACAAGCCCTGCGCCAGCTGCGGCGGTAGCCGGCTGCGGGAAGAGGCGCGCCACGTCTTCATCGAGAACCGCAACCTGCCGGCCATTGCCGAGGACTCCATCGGCGATGCCCTCACCTTCTTCGCCGGCCTGACCCTGACAGGCCAGCGCGCCCAGATCGCCGAGAAGATTTTGAAAGAGATCGTCGAGCGGCTCGGCTTCCTGGTGAACGTCGGCCTCAACTATTTGAGCCTGTCGCGCAGCGCCGAGACCCTCTCCGGTGGCGAGGCCCAGCGGATCCGGCTGGCCAGCCAGATCGGCGCCGGTCTGGTGGGGGTCATGTATGTGCTGGATGAACCTTCTATCGGCCTGCACCAGCGCGACAACGAGCGGCTGCTCAAGACGCTCACTCACCTGCGGGATCTCGGCAACACGGTGATCGTTGTGGAGCACGACGAGGACGCCATTCGCCTCGCCGACCACGTGCTCGACATCGGCCCGGGGGCCGGGGTGCACGGCGGCGCCATCGTCGCCCAGGGCACACCGGCGGAGATCATTGCGAACCCCGAGTCCCTCACCGGTGACTACCTCTCCGGTCGCAAGCAGATCGCCATCCCGGCCGAGCGCACGCCGCTCACCGGCAAGTGGTTGAAATTGAAAGGGGCGAGCGGCAACAACCTGCGTAACGTCAACCTGGATCTGCCAATCGGGGTGATGACCTGCGTTACCGGGGTCTCCGGCTCCGGCAAGTCGACCCTGATCAACGACACCCTGTTTCGCATCGCCCACCGTGAACTGAACAAGGCGACCGAGTCGACCCCGGCTCCCTATCGCAGCATCGAGGGGCTGGAGCACCTGGACAAGGTGGTGGACATCGACCAGAGCCCCATCGGCCGTACCCCGCGCTCCAACCCGGCCACCTACACCGGCCTGTTCACCCCGATCCGCGAGCTGCTCTCCGGCACCCAGGAGGCGCGCTCGCGCGGCTACCAGCCGGGCCGCTTCTCCTTCAACGTGAAGGGGGGCCGCTGCGAGGCGTGCCAGGGGGATGGCGTCATCAAGGTGGAGATGCATTTCTTGCCGGATGTCTACGTACCGTGCGACGTCTGCAAGGGCAAGCGCTACAACCGCGAGACCCTGGAGGTGAAGTACAAGGGCAAGAACATCCACGAGATCCTCGAGATGACGGTGGAGGACGCCCGCGCCTTCTTCGATCCGGTGCCTGCGGTGGCGCGCAAGCTGCAAACCCTGATGGACGTAGGCCTCTCCTACATCCGCCTCGGCCAGTCGGCCACCACGCTCTCGGGGGGCGAGGCGCAGCGGGTCAAGCTGGCGCGCGAGCTCTCCAAGCGCGACACCGGTCAGACCCTCTACATCCTGGACGAGCCGACCACAGGGCTGCACTTCCACGACATCCAGCAGCTGCTCAAGGTGCTGCACCAGCTGCGGGATCGCGGCAACACCATCGTCATCATCGAGCACAACCTGGACGTCATCAAAACCGCCGACTGGATCGTCGATCTGGGCCCGGAGGGGGGCTCGGGGGGCGGCCGCATCCTGGTCACCGGCACGCCGGAGGCGATCTGCGCCAACAAGGAATCCCACACGGCGCGTTTTTTAGGGCCGATGCTGGCGAAATAAACTGCGTAATGAGAGAGGGGCCATCGGCTCCTCTCTGCTATCAAATCCACTAGATTGAAAGAGGCATTTCAATGCCGACAGGCTACTGAACTGCCATTGGCAACTACATGGTGACGTATGACCAGATCTCCCCGCTCCCTCGATCATCTGCTGGCATATTCCATGATCCCCATCTGGGTCGGGGCCATCTTGATGTTGCTGGTGTTGATCGCGCTGACGCAAGTACCGGCTGCCACCCGTATCGAAGAGCAGCGGGTGAAAGAGCATCTGGTGCGAGTGCTCAAGGCGATTCAACTCGATATCAGAGCGGTGGATGCTTTTACCCGGGATTGGGGGATCTGGGATGACAGTTACTACTTCATCACCCATCACAACCGTGACTATATCGAGGCCAATCTGCTCAGCGACATGCCGATGCGGGATTTCGGTCTCAACCTGATCAGCTACATGGACCTTCAGGGGAACGAGATCTGGACCCACACCCAGTTGCCGGAAAATAACGACTCCGGTACCACGGCCACCGAGTTGCCCAATTTCCTCGATGATCTGAAACGTCAGCTGCGTCAGGACTCCTTGGCGCAAGGCACGGTCAATCTGCACGGGATCCGGAATTCCCTGTGGGGGCCCCTCATCTTCTCCTGGCAGCCTATCCGCCTCAGTGATGGCAGCGGTACGCCCAACGGTTTTCTGCTGGCATTGCGCTGGCTGGATCGTCCCTACATCGAGCAGATTTCCGAGCGTACCGCACTACCGATCATGATTGCCCCCGCTCGCCAGGGTGAGGGGGAGACGGGTTTTCAGCCACTGCAGGCGCAGATGACCTATCGCCTCATCGATCTCGGCCTGCAACGGGTTCGTGGTGAGGGGCGTCTGCTCAACAATGCTGGCCAGCCGGTGGTGACCCTGGTGCTGGAAGAGGAGCGGAAGGTGCTGCAAGCCACCCTGGAGGGGGCATTGCTGACGTTTGCCGGCATGCTGGTCGTGAGTGCGCTGTGCATGCTGCTCGCCATGCACAGATTGAAGAGCATAGTGCTGACTCCCCTGCATCAGTTGATGACGGCGTTGCAGCGTTTTGGCGACAAGCCGGATGTGGCGCAGATCCCCCATATCGACAGCAGTACCGAGTTGGCGACTCTCAGCAGCAAGATGCGTGAAATGGCTGGCAAGGTGAGTCAGCAACACGATGAGTTGTTGGCCAGATCCAACCTTATGGAGATGGCGGCCTTTACGGATCCCCTGACCCGCTGTTTCAACCGCCGTTACCTGGAGGGGTGGTTACAGGATCACAGGGCTGAACCCTGTACGCTGTTGCTGCTGGATCTCGATCACTTCAAGCGGATCAACGACAAATTTGGTCACGACGTCGGGGATATGGTGCTGCAACAGTTGGCAGAGCTGCTCAGAAAACTGGTGACAACCGATGTCGGGCCGATCGTCCGGCTGGGGGGAGAAGAGTTTCTGCTGTTGTTGCAAGTCGAAGACGAATGCGAGATTGCGCTGTGGGTGGAACGGCTCAGGCTGCGCGTCGCCAGTCATCGTTTCGGCAGGGAAGAGACACCGCTCTGGCTGACGGTTTCCTTGGGATATTGCCGTTATCCGTTACACCCTTCGATGGTCGACAGCTTCTGGAGCCATAGCTTCAAGTTGGCGGATATGGCTCTCTATCGTGCCAAGCAGGAAGGGCGCAACCAGTGGCAGGGTTACACGGGAACCTTGCCACCAGATGCGATCACGCTGACTCCCGAGCAGATTGTCGATGGCGATCATCTGCAGCTGAACAGGCTGGAGTTCCGGGATCAGCCCTGCCGCACCAGTACCAGATAAGCCATGGCGACGATAAAACCGATCAGGATAAAGAGAAAGGATCCTATCCCCCACACGGCGGCGAGAAATGCCCCCACCTTTTGCCATCTCGACTCATTCTTCATAAATAAATAATTACTTTCCAGTAACTTGCGTGCTACAAAAATACGCTCGTCAGGCCTTGCACACAACTGTTAATTGTTTATTCCGCAAAATGGATAAGATGCCTCAATTCGGCATATTTAGTCGCAATCAGACGGGCGAAATAAAGTCGTGTGAGTGATGGCTGGTGTGTCGCAAATAGTGTGACGGCAACGAAAATTTGCCAATAAAGATGCCATGTCAATCAATCTATTTCTGCTTAACATTTGTCCCAAATCAATAACCATGCACTTACAAGCTTTTATAGTCAGCACGCTTACAGCATCGAATGACAACAAAAAAAGGACTTAGTGATGAAAAAGATTCTTCCTCTGATGATTGCAGCAGCCCTGACTTCTCCCTTCGCCATGGCACACCAGGCTGGCGATATTCTGGTGCGTGGTGGTGTCGCGGTAGTTTCTCCTCAAGAGAGCAGCGATGACGTATTGGGCACAGGTGAATTCGACATCAAGAATGACACGCAGCTGGGACTGACTCTGAGCTACATGATCACTGACAACTGGGGCGTCGAGTTGCTGGCTGCTACTCCTTTCTCCCACAAGGTCAGCACTCCTGGCCTGGGTGAGATAGCCAAGGTTAAACATCTCCCTCCGACACTGATGGGCCAATACTACTTTGGCGATGCCCAGAGCAAAGTTCGTCCATACATCGGGGTTGGTGTGAACTACACCACCTTCTTTGATGAGAAAGGAGTAGGGGCTCTCGATGGCGCCAATATCAACCTTGACGATTCCTGGGGCCTGGCTGGCCAGGTCGGTATCGATATGGCGATTACCGATCGCTGGTTTGTAAACGGTTCGGCTTGGATCATGGATATTGATACTGATGTCAATGTTGAAGGGGTCGGCACCTTCAAGACCAATATCGATCCCATGGTCTTTATGGTCGGCGTCGGCTATCGCTTCTAATAACCGGATTCTGATGGCGTAATGCCGCAGATATATAGCTAAGCACGTCTCCTTTCAGCCCGGCCCGGTCCGGGCTTTTTTATGTCTGCCATTAATTACAAAATGATTAATTAGCCTCGGCAGATCAATAAAATAGCTCCTCTCCTCCCTCTATAATGCGCCGTTTCTGCCGATAGTGACTATGTTCACTTTACCTTTCCCCACGAGCGAGGATGTCTCCATGGGTTTATCTATTGTGCAGCGGATCATCGCCGGATTTGTGTTGATGCTGCTGTTGCTGATCCTGCTTGGTGTGATCAGCACCTTTAAAATCAAGGGTATCAATGACGGCCTCTCCGCCGTCTCCGATCGGGCGACCCCCCTGGTGGTGGCGGTAGCCAATCTCAAGGGGGCATTGCAAGAGAGCAATCGCTGGGTGCTGGTTTATCGCACCAGTGAAGATGCCGCCCAACTGCCGCAGTTCGCCAACCAGTTCAAGGAGCAGCAAGCCCGTTTCACCCAGCTGAGCCAGGAGATGGGTAAGTTTACCGAAGTGGCGGAGGCGCGTGCCCGCTTCCGGCAGGTAGAGAGTGCGACCGGCCAATTTTATAGCCTGGCGGAACAGGTACTGGCCCAGCATGGCAAGTGGGTCGATGCCCTGGCGCAGCGGCACAAATTGCAGCTGGAGTTTATCCGGCTCGAGGACACCTATCAGTGGGCCGCCGATCTGCTGTTGCAGCAGAGTGCCAGCAAGCGCTCCATGCGCAACAAAGCCGAGCTCATCACCTCGGGTATCGCACGGGATCTGAAGAATATTCGCCGGGCCGATGCCAAGACGGATCTCAATGAGCTGGAAAAGGTGCTCAGCAAGGACATCGAGATGGCCCGCAAGCGCCTTGAACGCGTGCTGGTGCCGGATGATGTGAAGCAGCGTTTCGTGACCAATCTGGATCGGATGCAGGAGCTGGCACTGGGCCCGCAAGGTTTGCTGGCCACCATGCGTCAGGCACAACAACTGGAGCTGGCGCTGGTCAGTCTGAACCAGCAACTGGATGCCAGCCTGGCCAGCAGCCTGAGCCTGCTGGACGAAATGGGCCAGTCGGCCGGTTCCATTGCCAGCGAGAGCCGCGTCAATGCCGATGCCGCCGTCAGCAGCGCCAGTTTCTGGATCCTGATCGTGGCCACCGTCTCGGCGGCTGCGGCGCTGCTCATCGGTTACACCACGGCACGCAGTATTCAGCGTCCGTTGCAGATGATCAACCGGGAGCTGGAGTACATGGCGGCCGGGGACATGACCCGCCGCATCAATTACCGCAGCAGTTGCGAGTTTGGCAGCCTTTCCCGCTCCATCGACACGCTGGCGGGCAAGACCGGAGAGTTGCTTTCCCAGATCAATGCGGGTTCCCGTCATCTGGTGGAGGAGGCGAGCCGCGCCGCCGAAATCAGCGAACGGGCCATGTCCCGGGTACAGGATCAGAAGAGCCAGACCGATCAGGTGGCGGCTGCCATCACCGAGCTGGAGGTGAGTGCCACTGAGGTGGCCCGTTCCACCGATGGTACCAAACATGAGGTGGATCTGGCCGATGAGGAGGCCAGAAGCGGCCGCCAGAAAGTAGCGACCACCCGTCGCATCACAGAACAGCTGGCCAGCGCCATGGAAGAGGCGGTCGGAATCACCTACAAGCTGGGGGAATTCAGCAACAACATCGGCAGCATTCTCGACGTGATCCGCAGCATCGCCGAGCAGACCAACCTGCTGGCGTTGAACGCGGCCATTGAGGCGGCCCGGGCTGGCGATGCCGGTCGCGGTTTTGCCGTGGTGGCCGACGAGGTACGGGCACTGGCTAACCGGACCCAGACCTCGACCGAGGAGATCCAGAGCATGATCGAAAACTTGCAGAGCTCCAGCAAGCATGTGGTGGAAGTGATGGGGCGCAGCCAGGAGCAGACCCATAGCTGCGTTGAGCAGACCCGCGAGATGGATGCGGCACTGCAATCCATCGCCGATCGGATGAGCGCCATCAAATCGATGGCGGATCAGGTAGCCAATGCCGCCCAGGAGCAGATCTCCGTCAGCCAGGGGGTGGCTCGCCATATCGCCGGCATTGCCGATGTGGCCTACGAGACGGAACGGGAGGCCCGGGAGTCAGCCAGCAGCAGTGAAGTGCTGGCGGATCTGGTCGCCAAGCAGCAACAACTTATCGCACATTTCAAGGTCTAGGAGGGCTTATGGCTAACAAGTGGATTGGAGCCCTGAGTCTCCTGTTGTGTGGCCAGCTGATGGCCAGCGAGCTGGTGATCGAGAGCTGGCGTGCCGATGACAAGGCGCTGTGGGAGCAGAAGATCATCCCGGCGTTCGAAGCGACGCATCCGGGGATTAAGGTGACGTTTCATCCGGTGCAAAATGTCAACTATATGCCTGCCTTGTTGGAGAACCTGAAGGCCGGCAAGGCGGGGGATCTCATCACTTGCCGCCCGTTTGATGACTCCCTCGCGCTGTTCAAGGCCGGTCATCTGGCCGAGCTGACCGAGATGGCGGGGATGGAGAACTTCCCGAGCTTCGCCCAGTCGCCCTGGCAGACCGACTCCGGTGCCCAGACGTTTTGCGTACCCATGGCGTCCGTTATTCACGGCTTTTTCTACAACAAGAAGATCTTCAGTGAATTGGGGCTGACCCTGCCGCAGACCCGCGACGAGTTCTTCGCCGCGCTCGACAAGGTGAAGGCCGATGGCCGTTATGTGCCGCTGGCCATGAGCGGCGGCGAGAGCTGGGTCTCCTCTGAACTGGGTTTCCAGAACATTGGTCCCAACTACTGGAAAGGGGAAGACGGGCGCCTGGCGCTGATCGGCGGAAACGAGCGGTTCGACAACCCGCATTATGTGAAGGTGTTCGAGGAGCTGGCTCGCTGGCGCCCCTATCTGGGTGAAGGGGGTGAGAGTCGGGATTATGCTGCCACCAACGAGCTGTTCACCTCGGGCAAGGCCGCCTTTTATGTGGCCGGTTCCTGGGAGATAGCACCTTTCACCGGCAAGGTCGATTTCGGCGTCATGCGCCCGCCGGTCGCCAAGCAGGGGGCTGGCTGTTTCTTCACCGATCACACCGACATCGGCATGGGGATGAACCCGGCGAGCAAAAACAAGGAGGCCGCCATGGCATTCCTGCAGTGGCTGACTACGCCCCAGTTTGCCGAGCTCTACACCAACGCGTTGCCGGGCTTTTTCTCCCTCTCCAACCACTTCTTCGACGTCACCAATCCGGCGGCCAGAGAGATGATGGAGTGGCGGGATCAGTGTGATTCCACCATACGGGTGGCTACCCAGATCCTCTCTCGCGGCACACCCAAGCTGGGGGATGAGCTGGCCGAGGTGAGTCAGGCGGTATTGCTGGGCAAAATGGAGCCCAAAGCGGCGGCCGAACGACTGGAACAAGGGCTTAAAGGCTGGTATGCCCCCCATCAGGGCAGCAAGGTTGCGGGGCAGGAGTGCCAGTGTGATGCCGGCGTGACTCAGACAAGTGCCGTGACTGCGACGCAAACGGCGCCGCAACCTGCCGCGCAGGATGCCGTCGAGCAGGCGCTTTCCAGCGAGTTGGAAACACCGCAACAGTAGAGCATGGCCAGTAGATTCTGAGTGTGCAGAAAACGGGAGGCATCAGCCTCCCGTTTTTATTGGCGAGTCTGACGGTTCAGGTATCGGAGGGCCAGCGGCAGAGGCTGCCGATACGGGCCACGGGAGTGAATCCGAGCGAGCGATAAATCCGCTGGGCGTGGTAGTGCTCATCGGCCACTATGATCAACCGTTCTACCCGCTTCAGCCCTTGTCGTGCCACATGGCTGAGCAGTCGGCGGCATAGCCCCCTGTTGCGCCACGCCCTGTGGGTGCGCACCAGCTGGAAACGCCCCATGGTATCGGTAAAGAAGAGGCCACAACTGGCGATCAACTGGCCCTCCTGCCAGATCCCCCACCAATCGCCGAGTCCATCGGCGATCATGGCTTGGTAAAGCCGTTGTCGTGAGTGCAGATAGGCGAGATAGCTGGCCTCGTCATGACTCATGTCTCGCTCATGGAGTTCGAAGTCGAGCCACGTCTGCCAGTCGCTTGCCTGAAATGCACGAAGTTCCTGACCCGGATGAGAAAGCATCACTGGTTGCCAGCTCTGCTCGTCGAGTGCCAGCACCACACACTCCAGATACTGATAACCCGTTGTTACAAATCCGGCTATTCGGCTGTTTTGTCCTTCCGCCAGCGGCCATTGGAAAGTGCGGTGACGGATCCTGGGATCCTGGCCGATCAGTTGATCGAAAGTGGCTTCGAGCCAGCCCTTGTCCCTGTCACTGGGAGGGGTGGAGAGCAGCAGATAGTTGCCGAAGTAGTAGTCGGGGGCATCCGGAGTTCGCACGGCCCAGAACTCGTCATGCCGGGTGACTTCGCCCTGATAGCGGTCGAACAGCAGATCCGTGGCAAAGCCGGGGTGGGTGTCCATGGTGATACTCCTGCAAAGATTCAATCTGTTATCGGCAAGAGCAGGAAGAGGAAAAGGGGCCGGAGAAACCTCCGGCCAAACAATCACACGCAGATTCAGAACGTCCAGGACGATCCGGCTTCATCATAACTCGACCTTGGTGATTTTGGGATGGGGTCAGGGGGTTACTTACCGTTAATTTTGTAAATATGGGACGGCCCGAGTGGAAGAGTGACAAATCAGAGTTGACTTTGGGACGCTTTGCTCATAAATATAGAGACGTTTAGACGTCCAAACATCCGTTTTGACGTACACAGATGGATTGCAGGACAGGGAGAAGAGCAGATGGGATTTCACAGTGCACGTCAGGTTGAGGCGCTCAACCAGAGTCTGGCGGATTTGAATGGCGATATATCGGTCAGCTTCGAGTTTTTTCCGCCCAATAGCGAAGGCATGGAAAATACCTTGTGGCAGTCCATCGAGCGCCTGAAAGTGCTGGAACCCAAGTTCGTCTCCGTGACCTATGGCGCCAACTCCGGCACTCGGGATCGCACCCATAAGGTGATCAAGGACATCAAGGAGCGGACCGGTCTGATCGCGGCGCCGCACCTGACCTGTATCGATGCCAGTCGTGATGAGTTGCGCTCTATCGCCCGTGATTACTGGAATAGCGGCATCCGCCACATAGTGGCGCTGCGTGGTGACCTGCCTCAGGGGGTCGACAAGCCGGACATGTATGCCACCGACCTGGTTGCCCTGCTCAAATCCGAGGCCGATTTCGATATCTCGGTAGCGGCTTATCCGGAAGGGCACCCAGAAGCGAGAAGTGCGCAGTCGGATCTGCTCAACCTCAAGCGCAAGATAGATGCGGGGGCCAACCGTGCCATCACCCAGTTTTTCTTCGACGTGGAGACCTACCTGCGTTTTCGCGATCGCTGTGCTGCCATCGGCATCGACGCCGAAATCGTGCCGGGGATCCTGCCGGTCTCCAACTACCAGACGTTGGCCAAGTTTGCCGGGTTTACCAACGTGAAGATCCCGCGCTGGATGCACCAGCGTTTCGAGGGGCTGGAGCATGACCAGATGACCCGTAACATGGTCGGGGCCAGCATCGCCATCGACCAGGTCAGGGTGTTGAGTCAGGAAGGGGTGAAAGATTTCCACTTCTATACCCTGAACCGCTCCGAACTGACCTATGCCATCTGCCATACCCTTGGGGTCAGGCCGAAAGGACAAGCCTGATACAACAGGTGCAAGATCAAAACAGCCAATGAGTTTCTCATTGGCTGTTTTTGTTATGGCGGCCGGCCACCATCCGGCAGGGGCTATGAAGATATGATCTGGACTCCTGAGATCAACCCGGCTGGTTGGGGTTACCAGGTGTGTCTGTGAGTTTTGCCTGGTTTACTGCTTTGCGCGCCCCCTCGGTCGTGACTGGATCAGGTGCAGGCCAAACCCGACGAGCAGTCCCCAACAGGCTGCGCCGACACCGAGCAGGCTGATGCCGGATGCCGTGATGATGAAGGTGAGCAGAGCCGCTTCTCGCGCCTCATCTTGTTGCAGCGCAGTGTGCAGGCTGCTGCCTATGGTGCCAAGCAGCGCCAAGCCAGCCACGCAGGTGATGAGTGTCGCAGGGAAGGCGGTAAACAGAGCCGCGACCGTGGCGCCGAAGCAACCGGTCAGTAGATAGAAGCAGCCCGCCCACACCGCAGCCGGCCAGCGGCGGTTGGCATTAGGATCCACCTCTTTTCCCATGCAGATGGCTGCGGTGATGGCTGCCAGGTTGAAGGCATAACCCCCGAAGGGGGCGAGCAGCAGGCCGGTCAGGCCGGTCCAGCTGATAAGAGAAGAGGTCGCTGGTTGATAGCCATGAGCCCGCAAGATAGTTATCCCGGGCATGTTCTGGGAGGTCATGGTGACGATAAACAGCGGCAGAGCGATGCCAAGCAGGGCATCAAGGGAGAAAGTCGGTGAGATCCAGACCGGAGTGGCCAGTTGCCAGTGCACGTCGCCAAGTTGCAGATCCCCTCGCAAGGCACAGATCGCTATCCCGCTCATCAGTACCAGCACCATGGTGTAACGGGGCCAAAGATGGCGGCCCAGCAAAAAGGCCAGCAACAATGAGCCAAGCAGCAAGGGATCCTGCGGAGCAACCTTGAACAGATCCAGACCGAATCTGAGCAATACCCCGGCCAGCATGGCGGCGGCCAGTGGGGCTGGAATATGGCGCATCAGCCGATCGAACCAGCCACTGATGCCGCACAGGGTGATCAACAGAGAGGAAATGATAAAGGCACCGATGGCCTCAGCCAGAGTAAAGTTGCCGAGACTGGTGATCAGCAGGGCTGCCCCCGGGGTGGACCAAGCTGTGAGCGCGGGGATGCGGTAATAAAGAGAGAGACCGATACAGCTAATCCCCATGCCGATACCGAGCGTCCATAGCCAGGAGGAGACCTGAGCCGCATCCGCCCCGGCTGCCGTTGCCGCTTGAATGATCAGGATGACGGAGCTGGTATAGCCGACCATCACGGCAATAAAGCCTGCCACTATATGGGGAAGCGCGAAGGGCATGGGTGACTCCTGTCGGTTTGTGCGTTATAGCGTACAATATGTCGCCAACTATATCGTTGTGCGTTATAGCGCACAATCGAATTACGCAGGATCTATAGAGGGGTAACCATGCAAGAGATAAATCAGCATCTGGCCCATCGCCTGAGGGGGTTGCGCAGTGAGCTGGGTTGGAGCCTGGATATAGCGGCGCGGGAGACCGGAGTCAGCAAGGCTATGCTGGGGCAGATCGAGCGGGGAGAGTCCAGCCCCACGGTGGCGACCCTGTGGAAGATTGCTACCGGTTTTCGGGTTTCCTTCTCCAGTTTTATCGAACCCGCTCCGGTTACTCAGGGAGAGGCGCTTTATCGTACTGCCGATGCCATCCGTCAGCAGCCGGCGGGGGAGGGAATGCAGGTTGCTCCTCTCTTTCCCTATGAGAGCCGGTTTGGTTTCGAGTTGCTTGAATTGACTCTGTTACCTGGCTATCAGCGTGAATCCGACCCCCATGAGCCAGGGGTGACCGAGCATGTCATTGTCATCAGTGGCGTGATGGAGGTGCTAGTGGAAGGGGAGTGGCGCTCGCTGACCCAGGGGGAGGCGGTTCGGTTTGCAGCCGACTCCCCCCACGGTTATCGCAATCTGGGTGTGGCTCCCGCAATCTTTCATAACCTGATCCACTATCCGGTTAATCGGTCATGAACAATCTTCCGGGCGATTACCCCGGGCGGCCATCCGCTCTGGGGCTGGTCAGGATGGGGGCATACACCCAGACAAACAGGCCATAAGCCAGGCTCCAGGCCAGGCCGCTCAAGTTCCAGCCATGCAGGGTGTAAGCAGGCCAAAGCAGCGGAACGAGCACCCGCAACAGCGCTGCCACAATGATCAGGACAAAAGCACTGCGGATACGGCGTCCCACTTGCAAGGCGCGACCGCTATGGCCGAGAGAAACCCGTGCGATCATGCCCAGGATCATGGTGCCTAGACAGCCTGCGCTAAGCAGGTGGCTGGCCAAGGAAAGGCTAATGGACATCCCGGCAGCTTGAGCCGCGAGCGCGAGCAAGCCCAAAGGGATGAACAGATAGGCGAGGTGCAACGACCATAGCAGGGGATGACCCAAGGTTGTAGGTAACCGCCAGCGCAGCTGGCGCCACAGGTGCAAGCTTGCCGCCACTATATATAGAGGCGTCATATAAACGCTGGTCGTCCATTGATTTGGCAAGAGTAGCCAGATCAACAAGAGCAACCACAAAGAAGCGAGCGCGCCACGTTCCAGCCATACCAGCGGAACCGCTTTATCCAAACCAGTGGCTCTGGCGGTAAAGAAGGGAATGACCCGTCCTCCCATCACGGCAATCAGGGTGGTAAACAATAATACCGTGGTGATCAACAAATGTTCTAGGGGGGCCCACTCGCCATGCCATATCCAGCTTGTTCCGTTGAGCAGCGTCAATACCAGCAATAATGGAACAAAGAAGAGGTTGCGCCATTGTCGGGTGATGATGATGGGCTTGGCGAGGAACCAGGCGCAAAGTGGCAGCCAGGCAAGATCCGCCACCATCAAAACGGTATTTTCTTCTCCAAGCCAGGGCAACAGCGCTCGTGGCATCGCCCACAGAGCCACGACCAGCGCCAATGGCCAGCTTCGCACGCCAGGATGAGCCGTCCAGTTTTGTACTGCGGTCAACAGAAATCCCGCGACGATGGCAGCACCAAACCCAAACAGCATCTCATGGGCATGCCACCAGACAGGATTGCCGATACCGGGCATCGACAGCCAGCCATTGAGCTGCCCTATCCAGCCCAGCATGGCTAGCGTAGAAAACAGGGCGCCCAACAGGAAGAAAGGCCGAAATCCCAAACGAAACAGGGGGAGTATCCGCTCTTCCTTGCGGCTATCCAGAATCTGATGCATGACGACAACCTCAAATAAACATTTCAAAAGTTAATTATAAAATGACTTTTGAAATGTTCAATTTAAATCAGTGCTGATGATGCCTTGATGTAAAAACCATCGAAAAACGCATAGTTTGGTTGGTATTTGAGCGGTTGAGTCGATATTGGCAATAATCTTCAAAAAACGCCTTGCCAAGCTGATTCGCGGCCCTATAATGCGCCTCCATCGACACGGCAAGCGGCAACGCAAACAGCCAAGTCGGTAGCATCGAAAAGCCTGTGAAAATAAGGCTTGACTCGAGAAGGCGGTTGAGTAGAA